>DHYP01000034.1:66436-72202 GCA_002414145.1 Methylophilaceae bacterium UBA5127
CTTGCGCTTGTTCCGTACTTAGCAAATGTACGTCAGCATCTGCTACCTTTGCAACACCTCTGCTCACCGCCTTTGCCTGTGCTTCGGTATGTCCATAGCCACTATGATAAACCACTGCAATTTTAACCATTTATATCTCCTAAGTGATTGTATTAACTATCTAAATTTGGTAAATCAAATAATAAAATTTCGCTTTCTTCCGTCGCCTTCAATTTAATTTCTGCTTCATCACGCAACATCGCGGCATCACCTGCCGATAAGATTTGGCCATTGAGCACTAATTGACCGCGCGCAACATGCAGGTATGCACAACGTGCATCATTAAGCGTGTATGACAATGTTTTCTCAGGCTGTAATATTGACGCCCATAGCGTGACATCCTGATGAATTTTAAGTGAATCATCGTGTGCATCAGGCGATGCCACCAAACACCATTGATTCAGTTTTTTTCCTGCATCAATATGCTTATCCTCATAACTAGGTGGCAATCCATTCTGGTCAGGCATTAGCCAAATCTGCAACAAATGCACTTCATTTTCGGTAGAAGCATTTACTTCGCTGTGACGTATACCTCTACCCGCTGTCATACGCTGCACATCACCCGCACCAATGACCGAACCATTGCCCATGCTATCTTGGTGCCTGAGTTCACCAGCCAGCATATAGGTAATAATTTCCATATCACGATGCGGATGCATACCAAAACCTGTGCCACCCGCCACCTTATCTTCGTTGATGACACGCAATACCGAATAAGCCATGTAGTCTGGATCATAAAATTCTGCAAAAGAAAAACTATGATAACTATCCAGCCAACCATGATTGGCATATCCACGATCTTGTGATTTTCTAATGTTTATCATATATAATAATTCAGTAATATTGAAATAGATAACCTATGATATATATAGAATTCATCTATTGATACCAAATATTTTTGCAGAATACATTCAATTAATTTGATGAAGATAACATGGCACTCAAACTTTCTATCGAAGCACTAGAAGTCATTGATAGCATTGCACGTAAAGGTAGCTTTGCAGCAGCAGCGGAATCGCTCTACCGCGTACCTTCAGCATTGACTTACACAATCCGAAAATTAGAAGAGGATCTGGGCGTAACATTATTTGACCGAAGTGGTCATCGTGCCACTCTAACAGAAGCTGGCGAAGAGTTACTCAAAGAAGGTCGCCACCTTTTAGAAGCAGCACAAACGATCGAGTGCCGTGTAAAACGCATTGCGACTGGCATTGAGACTGATGTCGGCGTCGCGATTAGCGACTTATTTAAAACCGAAGCAATTTACGCCATCCTCACAGACTTTTATGCACAGGCTTTTGGCACACGCATCAAACTAACGCGAGAAGTGTTTGGCGGTAGCTGGGACGCGCTACAATCTGGACGCGCTGATATTTCGATTGGTGCTCCAGGAGAGGCACCACCTAGTGGTAGCTTTTCTACCAAACTACTCGGGCATCTTGAGTTTGTGTTTGCAGTGGCACCACACCATCCACTCGCGTCATTTTCAGAACCGCTGGATGGTCAAGACATCATTCTATACCGTTCGATTGCAGCTGCGGACTCCTCTCGCAGCCTGCCTGCGAGAACCTCGGGTATTCTTACTGGACAAGACGTGTTAACAGTGCCTGACATGCAAAGCAAAGTGGAAGCACAAATATATGGTTTAGGTGTTGGCTATCTTCCTGCCAAGCTCGCACAGCGCTACGTCAATGCAAATCAATTAGTGATTAAACAAGTTGCAGAACCTAAAACCCTCGCACCCACGTTTTTAGCTTGGCGTAGCAGCCGTAAAGCGAGCATGGGCAAAGCACAGCAATGGCTGATTAAAAGATTTGAACAACTCACGCTAGATGAATTATTAATGTAATGTAAGAATGGTGTCATTATCGTCAATATCAAGGTTAGCGATTACACATGGCACATCTGATTACGCAACAAATCACCAATGCAATCAAGCAAGTTATTTTAGGCAAAGACCACCAAGTCCGTCTCGCATTAGCTTGCCTGCTGGCTCGTGGGCATCTCCTTATCGAAGACTTACCAGGCATGGGAAAAACCACGCTGGCACATACGGTAGCACAGGTATTAGGCCTACAGTTTAACCGAATACAATTTACCAGTGATTTGCTTCCAGCAGATGTGCTGGGTGTTTCTGTATACGATCGCAATAGTGCCAGCTTTAAATTTCATCATGGCTCGATTTTTACCAATGTACTACTCGCCGATGAAATCATTCGTGCTCGGCCTAAAACGCAAAGCGCACTGCTTGAAGCGATGGAAGAGTACCAAGTGTCGATCGATGGCGATACTTATCCGTTGCCCGACCCATTTTTTGTGATTGCCACACAAAATCCAAAACATCACATTGGTACATACGCACTACCAGAGTCACAGTTAGACCGTTTTTTAATGCGTATCAGCTTGGGTTATCCAGATACCGCCTCCGAACGTGTTCTACTTAAAAACCAAGCGGGACGCGCTATTGCAGAGCAGCTTACAGCGATTTGCGATGCGGGCACCTTATTGCAATTGCAAAAAGACGTACAGCACATTCATGTATCAGAAGCTATCTTGGATTATTTGCAAGCGCTCATCAATTATAGTCGCTCACAATTTGACACGGGGCTATCCCCGCGTGCTGGCCTAGGCTTAAAGCAATGTGCACAAGCATGGGCGATGTGTGAAGGGCGCGATTTTGTTATTCCTGAAGATATTCAAGCAGTACTACCAAGTATCGTCACGCATCGTATGCAAACCGATCGCAGTGTCAATATTGCAAAACAAATGCTGGAACATGTAGCGATTTAACACATGCTTTTTAATAAAAGTGTCCATCAGTGGCGGCAATGGTTTCGAGTGAGTCAAACCATTCACAGCGTGGCAGTCTTGAACGCCCGCCAAATATACATTGTCCCAACACGTTGGGGACTGCTGTACGGCATCATGCTGTTCGCTTTATTGGTAGGCGCAATCAATTATGCGTTAAGCCTTGCTTATTTCGTGACATTTTTATTAGCCTCATTAGCCAATGTAGCCATATTACATACATGGCGTAATTTAGCTTATCTACAAGTTGCTGTTTTAAATACTCAACCCGTTTTTGCGGGCGATATTGCTGAAGTAAGCCTACAACTCACCGAAACCAAAAACCGTACGCGCTATGCCATTGCGGCGCAACTTATTGATAACCCCGCCAGCACGCAAGAAATCCAAGCGAATAGCAGTGCATTAGTAACAATTCCTTTAACAACACATCAGCGTGGCTACCTGACGCTGCCACGCATAAAACTTTCTACTGAATTCCCGTTAAGCCTATTTCATGCATGGGCTGTCGTCAGCCACACCATGTCGATACTGGTCTATCCCAAACCCAGCACACAAAACTTGCCAATGCCTAGCGTGCTAGACGTGCATGCAAAAGGCAACCGTCTAGCGCAAACAGGTAATGAAGATTTTATTGGTCATAAAAACTACCAAATAGGTGACTTGCCAAGCCAAATAGATTGGAAAGCCTCCAGTCGAGGCATCGGCATGTTTACCAAGCACTACAGTGGTGAGGCAGCGAGTACAATACATTTAGACTGGTCTAGTACTACTGGCGACAAAGAAACTCGCATCTCGCAACTCACACGCTGGGTGATGGATGCCCATTCAGCACAACTCAACTATGGCTTAACACTTCACAATGCTCAGTTGCAACCCAA
The DNA here is from genome assembly GCA_002414145.1 of Methylophilaceae bacterium UBA5127. Taxonomy (GTDB): domain Bacteria; phylum Pseudomonadota; class Gammaproteobacteria; order Burkholderiales; family Methylophilaceae; genus Methylophilus. Next base: position 70,162 of record DHYP01000034.1, read on the forward strand.
CCATACTGAAGCGCATTACCATGCCTGCTTAAAAGCATTAGCGACGCTATGAAATATAAACAACTCTCAATACAGCATCTGCAATGGCTACTATTCAGTCTAGCAATAGTGCTCGCCACACACAGTAACAACCTACCGATTTGGGTGACGGTCGCATGCGCAGGCTTAGGCACATGGCGCTATTACATGAGCAAAAAACGCTGGGCAATGCCCAATATATGGCTGCTTGTGCCTATCACTATTGTCATGTGTTTAGGTGTCGCGCTCAGTTTTAATGGCAATTTTGGCCGCGATGCCAGCCTGTGTTTATTAATGCTGATGTGCGCCATGAAGCTGCTAGAAACCAAAACCTTACGCGACTATATGCTAGTCATTGTATTAGCTTACTTCTTAGTGGGTAGTTTATTTCTGTTCAATCAAAACATCGCCACATTCATGCTTAGCTTACTACCGCTTATGGCGCTGACTGCTACGCTTATTCAAATTAGTCTCAACCAACCCTATCATGCGCTATTTGTTTTCAAGCTGGCAGGCAAAATGCTATTACAAGCATTGCCATTAATGCTGATTCTATTTGTACTATTCCCACGCATCCCAGGGCCTTTATGGGGGATCCCAAGAGATGCCAATAGCGGCATGACAGGTTTAGGAGATAGCCTGGAGTTAGGTAACATCAGCAACCTCACTAAAAATAGCAGCGTTGCATTTCGTGTACAATTTAAAGGGAATATTCCTCCCGCCAATCAACTGTACTGGCGCGGCCCTGTACTATGGCTTCAGAACAAAAACCTTTGGCTGATGAATAGCAGTGCGGCATTAAAGCAAGAAGTGCTCAAAGTACAAGGAGATGCCACAGATTACACCATTACCCTAGAGCCACATAACCGTTTATGGCTGCTACTACTCGACATGCCCAACCGCGTGCCTAGCGAAGCCAAACTTAGTCACGATTACTCAGCTGTTGCCAACCAGCCAGTACGCTCACGCATACGTTACAGTGCGACCTCGTATCACCAATACCAGCTAAGCCCAACACTGAATGCGCTAGAACGTAAGATGGCATTACAAATCAGAGCAGACGAAAACCCAAAAACTATCGCGTTAGCAAAATCATGGTCACATTTAAAACAAGAGCAGATTATTCAACAGGCACTCAATCTTTTTCATCAGAATAATTTCATATACACACTCAGGCCACCGATACTTCAGGAGCATGTAATAGATCAATTTCTGTTCACTACTCAAAAGGGATTTTGTGAGCACTATGCCAGCAGTTTTGTCTATCTAATGCGCGCCGCAGGCGTGCCCGCACGTATCGTTACGGGTTATCAAGGCGGAGAGCTTAACCCCAATGGTCGCTACTTGATAGTGCGCCAATCTGACGCGCACGCTTGGGCCGAAGTATGGCTAGCTGATAAAGGCTGGGTACGCATTGACCCAACCGCAGCGGTCTCACCCGAACGTATCGAACAAGGCATCAGTGATGCTATTTCAGAAACTGATGAACTACCGCTGGTGGTACGTCGAGAGTATCCTTGGATTAAAAAAGCTTATCTGGGTTGGGACAGCTTAAATAATGGCTGGAACCAATGGATACTTGGCTACGACAATCAAAAACAATTAGATTTTCTGAAAAAACTCAGCGGGAAAGACCTGAACATGGGCGACATCATTATTTGGATGATTGCTGCAACCCTATTTGTGATCTTAATTACCGCAGGCATAGTACTTAGAAAAAGTACGCGCAAACTTAATCCTACCCAACAGTTATATCAGCGATATTTAAAACAACTCAATACTATCGGCCTGCAACCCCACACTGGCGAAGGCGCACTGGACTTTGCCAAGCGTGTTGCCCAGGCGCTACCAGCACAAGAAACGCTAATCATGCAAATTGCCACGCATTACAATGCTATGCTATATAGCAAACAACCAACGGCAAACGCAATAGAAACGCTTAAAACACTCATTCTAGAATTTAATATTAAAAAACCATGACAGAACACCAACAGTACATGCAAATCGCACTTGATTTAGCAAA
>DHYP01000034.1:72347-73946 GCA_002414145.1 Methylophilaceae bacterium UBA5127
TGCCATGCGAGATGCCGCAAAAAATATCGGTAATTATCGTCTAGTGGATTGCACACTCTACGTCACATTAGAGCCATGCGCCATGTGTGCAGGCGCGATGCAGCACGCACGTATCGCACATCTGGTCTATGGAGCGAGCGACCCCAAAACTGGGGCATGTGGCAGCGTAGTAAACTTAATGGCAGAAGCTAAGCTCAACCATCATACCAACGTGGAAAGCGGAATCTTAGCAGAAGCTTGCGGTACTTTACNNNNCTCAGTGATTTTTTTAAAGCACGCAGACAAAATATCAAGTGATAAAAAAACCCGCATTAAGCGGGTTTTTAAGATTAACTATACTTAATCTCTACTACCCATTACAGACATAAGGATATTAAGTAAATTCACAAAAATATTATAAATATCAAGGTATAAATTAAGTGTTGCCATCACATAATTAGTTTGTCCACCACGTACAATCTGATTCACGTCATACAAAATATAGCCTGAAAAAATCAGAACTGAGACCGCAGACAATGCAAGCGACATGGCTGGAATATGCAAGAAGATATTCGCAATTGAAGCAACAATCATCAAAATCAAGCCAATAAACAGAAACTTGCCCAAATAACCAAAATCACGTGCTGGTGAAGAAGCAATAGCCGCTAAACTTAAAAAAGTAATGCCTGTACCCGCAGCAGCCAAGCCTACAATTTGTGTACCGTTAGCTAGATGCAATGCCACTTGCAGAATTGGCCCTAGCATCAAACCAAACAAGAAGGTGACCCCTAACAACAACCAAACACCTAAACCAGAATTCTGATTCACGGCTATTAATTTAAACATACCGAACATGACAGCAAAGTAGCCAATCATAAACATAAATGGATGACCCGCCATCCAGCTGAAATTCATTTGTAGACCCAGATACGCACCAATCACGGTGGGGATCATGCTTAAACCAAGCAAGGCGTAAGTATTACGTAACACTTTATTTTGTGTTGTGGATAACGTACCCTCGCGACCTAACACTTGCATATTGTCTGACATTACATTTTCCTCTATTCAAAAATTACCAAATGGTAACAGCTCTTAAGATAATGGTTGTGTGAAAAAGTTTCAAGTGAAAATTTGTGATAAATTTGTTTCAAAGCCTATTGTAAGCTGCTCTATACTATAAACGCCATATCAAATAGCACACTAATACGATAAGTACCACCCTTGTAATTTGATAGACTGTTTTATTCCAGCGTTTAAAGCGTCTTCTGTATTGCCCGATGACCCATGCATAATGAAATAGGCGATTAATCACGCCTGTTTGATCACCCTCTTCATTTGGCGAGCTGGCGGCTGTGACTAAATGCTTGGCTAAGAAACGATTTACTGCCTGCGCCCATCTGTAGCGCATGGGACGCTCGACATCACAAAATAAAATGATGCGGTCTGCTTGGGTTTTGTTATAAGCCTCATGCACATAAGTTTCATCAAACATCACTGCCTGCCCATCACGCCAGCTATAATTTTCGCCATCTACCCGAATATAGCAATCATTGTGATTTGGGGTTTCCAGCCCAAGGTGATAACGCAAAGAGCCTGCATAAGGATCACGATGCGGATTTA
>DHYP01000034.1:74049-77045 GCA_002414145.1 Methylophilaceae bacterium UBA5127
CGGATGATGTGCGTCATACCATTTAAGATAAAAGCGCTTCCAGCCTGTTTTAAAAAATGAATTAAACCCTGCGTCGTTATTGCTTTTTGCCGCAGCAATACGCTCCTGCTCACGTAAATGAATCGCCTCTTCCCGAATCATCTCCCATGCATCTGTAATGGTCTGCAACTCTGGAAACTGACTCGCAGGCAAATAAGGGGTAGTAGGTACTTTAGAAAACAAGTACATGAATACATTAAATGGCGCAACAAAGGCAGAATGATCAAATAGTTGCTTAAAGAAGCGGTGGCGCACCTTACCTCTAAAATGCACATACATCACCGAAGATAAAAATATCCCAATAATCACCCACTTCATTTATGCAAACTCTCCTGTCGTCATAGTGCTATTTAGCATAGTGTCATCATATAACAACTCAATCCAAATCTCACTTAACCTATATCAAACTCAGGCAAACAAATCCCCTTCTACCTGACCAACCATTGCCACGCGTTTGACCGATTCTACGTACAGTGTTGACTCTCTTAATGCGGTCATACTTTGCGGATGATGCGCGCCATGCATACGTGCTAAACGCGCAATACTCTGTGCTGACATCTTCCACACTAAGTTTTCCAATAACTCATCCGCCAAATCAGGGCGATTACATAACAGCACCATATCACAACCTGCATTGAGTGCTGCAAGGCTACGTGTCGTCACATCGCCCCCTACAGTCGCGCCCTCCATGCTCAAATCATCACTAAAAATCACGCCATTAAACCCTAAGCGCTCGCGCAGTACTTTTTGCAACCACTTGGGTGAAAAACCAGCAGGTTTATCATCTACTTTAGGATAAATCACATGTGCAGGCATAATGGCAGCGAGTCCTTCATCAATCATCTGTCTAAACGGCTGCATATCATTTTGTGCAATCTGGTCAAACTCACGCTCATCCACAGGAATGCTCACGTGCGAATCCGCCACCACAAAACCATGTCCAGGGAAATGCTTACCCACTGCCGCCATACCACCTTTTTTAAGGCCTTGCATCAGGCTAAACGCAAGTGCATTAATGGCTTGCGGGTCACGGTGAAACGCGCGATCGCCAATCACCAAACTATCGCCATAATCCATATCCAGCACGGGCGTAAAGCTAAAATCCACACCATGTGCGCGTAGCTCAGCCGCCAATACAAAGCCTGCCTCAACCGCTAACTCTCTCGCTTTTTTAGGATGTGTATCCCAAATCTTGCCAAACTCACGCATGGGTGGAATCTTGGTAAAGCCTTCTCTAAAACGCTGTACACGACCACCTTCATGGTCTACTGCAATTAGCAAAGGTGGCTGACGAACCGCATGAATACTGGCTGTCAACGCTTTTAACTGCTCACAATTTTCAAAATTTCGTGCAAATAAAATCACGCCACCAACTAGGGGGTGCTTTAAGCGACGAATGTCATCGGCACTTAATTCTTTGCCAACGACATCGAGCATGACTGGACCTAAACTCATCACATTTTCTCTAAACGTTTACTGACCAGCATCATATCAAAATCCCGCTATTTCCGCGCTCGCGGGAATAACGATTAAAGCTAAACTTTTTCTTTTAACCGATAAAGCGACGTGATTTCTAACACCCGCGCCTCATACAGTGGATCTGATTGATCGCTGCTTTTCGCGTGTCTAGGCGCTATGTCCAGCTTTTCTAACACAGTCAAACCCGCATCAGCTATCCATTTTTGCAGCTCTTCTTGAGAGCGCAAGCCTATGTGTTCAGCCAAATCCGACATAATCAGCCACGCTTCACCACCTTCATTTAAATGGTGTTTAACGCCATTTAAAAAGCCTTTTAACATTTGGCTATTGGGGTCGTAAATCGCGTGTTCAATGGGTGCGTTGGCTTTGGCGGGTAGCCAAGGTGGATTACATACAATTAAATCGGCTTTTTTACTGCCGCTGGGAAACAAGTTGGCTTGTTCCAATTCAATATACGGCATTAAGCCCAATTGCTTAATGTTATCAGCTGCACAGTTGAGTGCGCGCACGCTGTTATCTGTGCCTAGCACTTTTTTAATGCCGCGCGTGACTAAAATGGCAGCAATCACACCCGTGCCCGTGCCGATATCAAATGCGGTTTTTGCATCGTTAAGTGGCGCGTTGTTAATCAGCTCTAAATACTCACCACGTACTGGAGAATATACGCCATAGTGCGCATGGATATTGGCTTGCAGTGCATCGATAAACACCCCTTTTTTGCGCCACTCGTGTGCGCCTATCATGCCTAAAAGCTCACGCAAGGACAGCACTAATTTTGCAGGTACTTTATCTAGCTTGGTATTAATAATCAGTGCACCTTCGACTGCCTCTTTTACCTCTGGCGCACGCTTAAGATCACATTTACCATGCTGTAACTCAATCAGTATTTTGTTGGTGATATTGGCACGTTGAATTTGTCGCGCTCTGTGTTGATGAAACGCTTCCAGCATTGTCTCCGCTGGTTTATGCGGTTTACGGTCTACACGACGGGTAATCGCTTGCAATAGTTGCTTGGCATTCTGAAAATCGCCACGATACAACATCGCCGTGCCTTCGCAAGCCAACTTGTATGCTTCGTCCGCTTTAGTGGTGTCATCCGCAATCACAATTGTTTTGGGTGGCGGATTGCCTGCCTCAGATTGCCAATCGGCTTGTTGCGGTTTGTTTTTTTCTTGCCAGGCAAGCGTGCTAAGTGCGTTCAAACTAATCTTTCAATGCGGTGCGGACATCGAGTTTATCACGCAGGTAATCTCCGCCCAAATTAATCGCTAAAATTAGACTCATTAAACTTAAACCCACCATCAACACATAATGTGGTGCGACAAGCATATAACGTACACCATCGCGCAGCATCGCACCCCAAGACGCATTAGGTGCTTGAATACCTAACCCTAAAAAAGAAAGACTGGCTTCGGCAATCATGATGCTCGCTAAACTATAAGTCGCTTCGACGATAAGCAGTGAGCTTAATAGAGGCA
>DHYP01000034.1:77065-80412 GCA_002414145.1 Methylophilaceae bacterium UBA5127
ACATGATTCTGGTAGCACTCGCCCCCAGCGACTCTGCTGCCAGCACATGCTGACGACTACGCAGGCTTAAGGTTTGTCCTCGTGTCAGTCTGGCATAGCTCACTCAGCCAGTCATGCAGAGTGCAAATACCAAATTAAGCATGCCTGGCCCGAGAACGGCGGCAAAAGCAATCGCCAACAATATGCCAGGAAAAGCCAGAAATATATCGGTGATTTGCATGAGCAAGCGATCGACAGCACCTCCATAAAATCCTGCGAGCAGACCAACCACTACGCCGCACATCATCGTTACCACAGTCACCACCATTGCGACAAACAATGAGACCTCTACCCCTCTTAGAATGCGCGCCAATAAATCACGCCCTAAATCATCTGCACCTAGCCAATGCGTTAAGGAGGGTCCCGCCAACACCTGATTCAAGTCTATCCCATTGCCATGCAAATCTAGCAGCCTGCCAAATAAAACGGCAATCAGCCAAAATAACAGGATAAAAAGCGCAAATTTTTTAGCCATCACCTTTTCATCCTACCGCTCTCATTCTAGGGTCTGCTAGGCGATACAGCACGTCCGTCAGCGCGTTAATCAGCACATAGCTCAGTGCCACCACCAATACACATGCCTGCGTGACTGGGTAATCACGTTTTTCGATGCTTTCAACCAGCAAACGTCCAATGCCATCCCAGCTGAAAATGGTTTCAGTAATCACGGTACCCGCCAACAAGCTCCCCACTTGCAATCCTACAATGGTGATAATAGGCAACAACGCAGCACGTAATGCATGTCGCAAGATTACAGTCTTTTCACTTAACCCTTTGGCGCGTGCGGTACGAATATAGTCTTCATTTAGCACCTCTAGCAAGCTGGTACGCGTCATGCGCGTCAAAATGGCACTCAGCCCAAAACCTAGCGTGAGCGCTGGTAATACAATAGAAGCTTGACTCTCCATACCGCTCACTGGCAACCAACCCAACCATACCGCAAACAGCAACATCAGCAACGGCCCTAACCAAAAAGCGGGCATGGCAGATAAGCGTACACTCACTATGGTGACCACAAAATCTTGCCAATGCCCTGCATGCAATGCTGCATAAATCCCTAGTGGAATACCAATAATCAGGCCGATGAATAGCGATAACACTGCTAGCTTCAAAGTAGCGGGATAACGCGCCTGAATCATCTCGATAATGGGTTGATGCGTATGGATGGATTGACCAAAATCGGCATGGACAAGCTTGTTCAGATAAATACCAAACTGTTGCATAATTGGCAGATTCAGACCTAACTCTGCACGCAAAGCTTCTTTATCCGCTAGGCTGACAGACTCGCCCAGCATCACCTCTACTGGATCGCCTGGCACCAGATGCACTAATAAAAACGTGAGTAAAAGCACGCCAAAAATAACAGTGAAAAAGCTGAATAATCTTTTAATTAAAAACACTTAGTCAACCTTACCGTCATTCCCGCGAAAGCGGGAATCCATTTTAAGGTTCTAGAATGAAAAAATTGCAATTTGTTTTTACTTTAATATTGAGTTTATTGGTATTCAGCGCAAACGCCGCCGTTAAAATCAATCATTGGCAAACAGCCACAGGTGCACGAGTCTACTTTGTAGAAAATCATGATTTACCGATTGTAGATGTAAGTGTGAGCTTTCCTGCAGGTAGCTCGCGTGACACTGCTGCAACTTCAGGCTTGGCGGGCATTACGCGTTACATGATGACGCTAGGCGCAGCAGGTATGGATGAAGAGGTGATTACTAACCAATTTGCGGATATTGGAGCGCAACTCGGTGGTGATTTTGATATGGATAAAGCAGGCTTTAAGTTACGCACTTTAACCAGTGAACAAGGCAAAGCACTCGATACATTTCAGAAGATTTTGCATCATCCTGATTTTCCGTCAGCGGTGTTAGCACGGGAAAAAACACGCATCATTTCTGGTTTAAGGGAGTCCGAGACACAGCCAGAAAGCATCTCTAACAAAGCCTTTATGAAAGCGCTTTACGGCACGCATCCATACAGTTTGGACGATAGCGGCGAAGTTGACACGGTTAGCCAGATAAAAACAGAAGATTTGCGCCAGTTCTATCAAACTTATTACTCTGCCAAGAGTGCAGTGATAGCTTTGATTGGTGATATGACAGAAAGCCAAGCGCATGCGATTGCAGATTCTATTAGTGCTGGTTTGCCACAAACACCCGCTTTTTCAAAAATAATGCCTGTAGAAAGTCTAGTAAGGGCTAGTGTAATGAACATCTCTCACCCAGCTACGCAAGCGCATATTTTGCTTGGGCAGCCAGGAATTAAGCGTGGTGATCCAGATTATTTCCCGTTGTATGTGGGGAATTATATTTTGGGTGGAGGCGGCTTTGTGTCTCGTCTGACGGAGGAGGTCCGTGAAAAGCGTGGTCTAGTCTATAGCGTATATAGTTATTTTATGCCCATGTCAGAAAACGGCCCATTCCAGATTGGCTTACAAACCAAAAAAGAACAGGCTAATGATGCGCTTAAACTGGTCAATGAAACAGTTGCTACGTTTGTGAGCAAGGGCGTCACAGAAAAAGAATTAAGAGCGGCAAAAGATAATATCATTGGCGGTTTTCCAATGCGTATTGATAGTAATAGTAAAATTTTAGATTATTTAGGTGTCATTGGTTTTTATCAATTGCCTTTGACTTATCTGGATGATTTTAATAGAGAAATTAATAAAGTGACAGTGCCGCAAATTAATGATGCCTTTAAACGTAGAGTAAATCCTGCAAACTTTGCAACCGTGATTGTGGGTGCAGATTCCAATACACAATCCAAATGATTAAGCAAAGAATCCAGTAATCATCTGTGATAAACCACTGGATTCATTGCAAATGCTCAGAGTCAGGGGTGAAAATTTGGTAAGCTACTACTTTTTAAGTTAAACCCAATTAATTTGCCCACCATAAAAACCACAAAAAAATCTGCCATCAACCAAGTGCGCATCAATGCGGGTGTTTGGCGCAGTCGCCTGCTTAAGTTTCCTGACGTAGAAGGCTTGCGTCCAACGCCCGAGCGTGTGCGTCAAACGGTGTTTAACTGGTTGGGACAAGATTTAACAGGCAAATATTGCTTAGATCTATTCGCAGGGACGGGTGCATTTGGTTTTGAGGCGCTATCCCGCAATGCTAAGTACGTAGCATTAGTAGAGTTCTCGCGTCTGGTTTATCAATCGCTTACTCAAAACCAAACTTTGCTTAAAGCAGAAGCATGTCAAATCTTGAATACGGACGCGCTAAATTTTTTAGCGCAAAATACACAAAAATAGGACATCATTTTTTGCGATCCGCCTTATCACAAAAATTGGCTGACAAAAT
>DHYP01000034.1:80560-80830 GCA_002414145.1 Methylophilaceae bacterium UBA5127
GAAGTTAGCTGAAAATTAAGGGTTTTTATGAGTAAGAATCGTATTGCAGTTTACCCTGGTACTTTCGACCCAATTACTTTGGGACATGAAGATATTGTGCGCCGTGCTGCCAATTTATTTGATGAGGTGATTGTAGCGGTAGCTGGCAGCACCAATAAGGCCACGTTGTTTAATTTGGATGAGCGTGTTGCATTGGCCAAGTCGGTATTTGATTCCGCTAATATCAAAGTGGTAGGCTTTAGCGGATTGCTGATGCAGTTTGTACAGGAG
>DHYP01000034.1:80859-84107 GCA_002414145.1 Methylophilaceae bacterium UBA5127
CCGTGGTTTGCGCGCAGCCAGTGATTTTGAGTATGAGTTTCAATTGGCAGGGATGAATCGCAAGCTTTACCCCAAGTTGGAGACGATTTTTTTGACACCTGCAGAACAGTATATGTTTGTATCCTCTAGCTTGGTGCGCGAGGTGGCGAGACTGGGTGGAGATGTGCATCAATTTCTTGCACCCAGTGTTGAAGCTGCAATTAAGCAAAAATTAGGAGTCTAAGTTGGCGCTGTTTATTACGGATGAGTGTATCAACTGCGATGTATGTGAACCAGTCTGCCCTAATGAAGCGATTTCGCAAGGGCAGGATATTTATGAAATTAATCCTGATTTGTGTACAGAGTGCGTGGGTCATTATGATAAGCCACAGTGCCAGCAAGTGTGTCCGATAGATTGCATTCCGCTAGACCCTAATCGGGTGGAAACTCAAGATCAGTTGATGCAAAAATATTACCAAATTATCCAGAAATAGGGGGGTGCCATGCGCATATTACACACGATGTTGCGAGTAGGTGACTTACAGCGATCTGTAGATTTTTATACTAATGTGCTGGGTATGAAGCTACTACGCACCAGTGATTTTCCTGATGGAGAGTTTACACTGGCATTTGTGGGATATGGTAATGAGTATGACAATACAGTGTTAGAGCTTACTTATAACTACGGCAAATCGAGCTATGATATGGGCACAGCGTATGGGCATATGGCAGTGGAGGTCGATGATGCTTACAAGTCCTGTGCGTTGGTTAAAGCTAAAGGAGGCAAGGTGGTACGTGAAGCGGGGCCTATGAAACATGGCACAATCATTATCGCCTTTGTTGAGGATCCAGATGGCTACAAGATCGAGTTTATTCAAAAAGGCAGTATTGAGTATCCAAGATAGGTTGCGATGGGCATGAATACAGCAAAATTGGAAAAGGCAGTGCAGTTGGCATTAGAGGGTGATTGGGATGCTTCTCATAATATCGCTCAAGACTATTCTGATGTGATGGCTAATTGGATACACGCGGTACTGCATAAAATTGAAGGCGATGTGTGGAACAGCAAGTATTGGTATGCTAGGACAGCAGGTAAACAGTACGAAGACTATGTTACCGCAAGTGATGAGCTACTTGCGATACAAGCCTGTTTGCAGAAACAATAAGTTGCCATTATTTAAATACGAATCTCTTGCGTGCGCTTTAATGGAAATACGGAGTGCTTTTGCGCATCAATCCGATTAATGAAAAACACTTGGCTTAGCCTTGAGTCCTCGAGTGTTTTGCCAAAGAATTTGTTAGCGGCGTGGTAATGACGACCTTCATAAATAATCAGTGTGTTGTAAACATTATTCACTCTTACAATTTCATCAAACATTGAATGGTAGCTGGTATCCATCATAATCTTACCAGCTTTAAATTTGGCATCATTGTCCATCAATGTTTTTTCGTAACTTTCTTGATTGAATGTTTTATTTGGTCTGAATAATGATGTGCCAGCGTCTAGTGGCGCATTCGGTGTTAAGTAAATAACCGCAGCAAGAATCGTGTTCTGATCTGTGTGAATCACGCCTTGCCCATATTCTTCTGTTACACTTTGGAAGTTGGTGGATACAGCCCAGCGCATCAAGTCATATTGCGCATTATGAAATACAGAAACAAATTTTTTGAGCACCTTCTCCTGTAAGGCTTTATCTAAATCCACTAAATCCAATGTTCTAGATCCTGGATATACATATTCCGCGTTTTTTCTTTCTGTGAGAAATTGGTATTGCTGATCTAAGGCAAATTTGCGAACTGCGTCAGGGTTCTCATAAAAGTTTTCGACGACCGTAACAGGATATAAATTCATGCGGTTAAACTTCAGTTAACAATGGAAATTAAAGCAGAAGTATAGCTTTCATATCTAAGTTTTTCTACTTAAAGATTTTGCTACAAAATCGATTACATAAAAATTTTTGCAAAAAAATGCCCGCAGGCGCGGGCAAAAGGGGGTTTGGAGATCGCAACTACTCGTCTGTGAGATACTCTAGCAATCAATAGACGCATCGTTTAATCATGTGACTACTCTAATAGAGAGATATTGCATTTTAATTACTAGCATGTAACTCAAATGTAATTGTTGGTGTTTTATTGTAAATTTTGAATGCTATAAACACAGCATAAATGCGTATGAGAAGAAATATCTGTGCTGAAATGTCGCGTTATTTCGTATTTGATAACGCGACATCCTGTTGACAAAAGAGGTATTAGCTAAAAAAATCTTTGGCTTTATCCACCCAACTTTTATTTTTTGGACTGTGTTTGCCCGCATCTGCTTGTGTGCTTGCATCAAATTCACGCAGAAGCTCTTTTTGTTTTTCTGTGAGTTTTACAGGTGTTTCTACTACTACGTGCACCATTAAGTCACCTGACTCAGAGGCGCGTAGTGGTTTAATACCTTTACCACGCAATCTAAATACACCGCCTGTTTGCGTTTCAGCAGGGATTTTCATTTTAGCAGCGCCCTCCAGCGTCGGAACCTCAATTTCACCCCCTAATGCAGCAGTGCTAAAGCTAATGGGCATTTCACAATGTAAATTTCCCCCTTCACGTTGAAATATTGCATGTGGTTTTAAATGAATGACCACGTATAAGTCACCTGTTGGTCCACCATTGACACCCGCTTCACCTTCACCACTTAAGCGAATGCGATCACCTTCATCCACACCCGCGGGAATTTTGACAGATAAAGTTTTATTCTGTTTGACACGACCAGCTGCATTACAAGTAGGGCAAGCATCTTTGACCATTTTGCCTGTGCCATGGCATTTGGGACATGTTTGCTGTACGGAGAAAAAACCTTGTTGCATACGCACCTGACCATGACCGTTACAGGTGGTACAAGTCACAGGTTGCGTACCTGGGCGTGCGCCTGAGCCTTTGCAAGTTTCACATGTGCTTTGCACGGGAATACGGATTTTTGTTTCAGTGCCCTTGGCTGCTTCTTCGAGCGAGATTTCCATGTTGTAGCGTAAATCTGCACCGCGATAGACGTTAGAGCGTTGCCCACCACCGGCGCGTGCACCACCAAAAATATCACCAAAAATATCGCCAAATGCATCACTGAATCCACCAAAGCCAGCCCCTGCACCAGCGCCCATACTAGGATCTACCCCAGCATGACCATATTGATCATAAGCAGCGCGTTTTTGCTCATCTGAAAGCATCTCGTAGGCTTCTTTAGCTTCTTTAAACTGCTCTTCTGCTTTTGGGTTGTCTGGATTGCG
>DHYP01000034.1:84124-84976 GCA_002414145.1 Methylophilaceae bacterium UBA5127
ATCGCCAGCTTGCGATAAGCCTTTTTGATTTCTTCTTCTGAAGCGTCTTTATTGACACCCAGTACTTCGTAATAGTCTTTTTTAGCTGCCATATTGTAGTCGTTAGTTAGTGGTCATTAGTTAATGGTTGGTAGCACATAGCCAAAAGTCGTTAGATCAAAATGCTGATACTAACGACAATTGACTATTAGTAAAAAAACCAGATTTTAGTCTTTTTTCACTTCTTCAAATTCAGCATCTACAACATCACCATCTACTGTTTTCTCGCCCTGCGGTTGAGCGCTTTCAGTATTGGCTTCAGCCTGTTGTTCAGCGTATACCTTTTCACCTAGCTTTTGAGAAGCTTCCATTAATGCATTTGTTTTGGCTTCAATGGTTTCTTTGTCGCCATCTTTCATCACATCTTCCACCTCTTTGATGGCGGCTTCAATTTTTGCTTTTTCATCTGCATCTAATTTGTCGCCATGCTCGGCAAGCGATTTTTTCACACTGTGCACCATGCCGTCAGCCGCATTGCGAGCATCCACTGTTTCGCGTAGTTTGCGATCTTCATCTGCATATTTTGCTGCGTCCTCTTCCATCTTCTGAATCTCTGCTTCTGACAAACCAGAGTTGGCTTTAATGGTAATTTTATTCTCTTTACCTGTCGCTTTATCTTTAGCAGACACATGCAAGATACCATTCGCATCAATATCAAACGTGACTTCAATTTGTGGCATACCCCGAGGTGAAGGAGGAATGTCGCTTAAGTTAAACTGACCTAAGCTCTTATTGCCTGTTGCCATCTCGCGCTCACCTTGCAGTACGTGAATGGTCACCGCATTTTGGTTGTCTTCAGCAGTTGAGAACACT
>DHYP01000034.1:85178-85470 GCA_002414145.1 Methylophilaceae bacterium UBA5127
CAAAAATCTCTTTAACTTTTTCTTGCACTTTAGGCATGCGGCTTTGGCCGCCGACCAAAATGACGTCTGAAATATCACCAATAGAAACACCAGCGTCTTTGATCGCTGTTTTACATGGCGCAATTGTGCGCTCAATCAAATCTTCTACTAAAGACTCTAATTTGGCACGCGTAATTTTCACTACCAAGTGTTTAGGGCCTGTTGCATCTGCTGTGATGTACGGTAAGTTCACTTCAGTTTGTTGCGCACCAGATAACTCGATTTTGGCCTTTTCTGCCGCTTCTTTTAAACG
>DHYP01000034.1:85640-85837 GCA_002414145.1 Methylophilaceae bacterium UBA5127
TCGATGATGGACACGTCAAACGTACCACCGCCCAAGTCGTACACCGCAATTTTGCGGTCACCTTCTTGTTTGTCTAAACCAAATGCCAATGCAGCGGCTGTTGGTTCGTTAATGATACGTTTTACTTCTAAACCCGCAATACGGCCTGCATCTTTAGTCGCTTGACGTTGACTGTCGTTAAAGTAGGCCGGTACGGT
>DHYP01000034.1:85954-86218 GCA_002414145.1 Methylophilaceae bacterium UBA5127
CACTTCTACCCATGCATCGCCGTTGTCAGCTTTGGCAATGGTGTAAGGCATTAAGTCGATGTCTTTTTGTACTTCTTTTTCATCAAAACGACGGCCGATTAAACGCTTCACGGCGAACAATGTGTTTTTAGGATTGGTCACTGCCTGACGTTTTGCAGGTGCGCCCACTAAAATTTCACCATCTTCTTGATACGCGATAATCGAAGGCGTTGTGCGTGCGCCTTCTGCGTTTTCAATGACGCGTGGTTTGCCGCCTTCCATCAG
>DHYP01000034.1:86322-86614 GCA_002414145.1 Methylophilaceae bacterium UBA5127
GAAACTGTTTTTAAGTTAAAACTAAAGTGGGGTATGTTTTTAATATTTCAATAGCCTCAATAATATTAAGGGTTATTTTGCTTTTGCCACCATCACTAAGGCAGGGCGAAGCACGCGTTCGTTTAGTGTGTAGCCTTTTTGTAGCACGCTCACGACGGTGTTAGGCTCTAGTTCTGACTCTACTGCGCTAATCGCCTGATGTTTGTTAGGATCAAACTTTTCGTTTGTAGGGTTGATCTCGGCAATGTTGAATTTTTCAAATACGCTGAGTAGTTGTTTTGCTGTGAGCTCT
>DHYP01000034.1:86760-97595 GCA_002414145.1 Methylophilaceae bacterium UBA5127
GTCAAGGGCGCGACGACGTACATTTTCGCCTTCTGCTTTAACGTAGAGTACCTGTGCTTTAGCTTCTTCTAAGGCTTTTTCTAGCTCTGCAACTTTACTTTCTGCGTTGTTAGCTGTATCGGTACCTGTTTCTGCAAGCACTTCAGAATTTTCTGGTTGTTCGTTTTCATTTTGTTGCATGTGTATCCCCATTCATTAATAACACTTCTGTCAACATTGGGGTGCTGTAG
This sequence comes from Methylophilaceae bacterium UBA5127, assembly GCA_002414145.1. Lineage (GTDB taxonomy): Bacteria > Pseudomonadota > Gammaproteobacteria > Burkholderiales > Methylophilaceae > Methylophilus. The sequence goes on from DHYP01000034.1 coordinate 86,991, forward strand.
ATAAAAATCAAGAGCAATGAATATAAATCGTTGTACCTGTTAAAGATGGAAGTCGATTTAAAGATGGGTTGTGTTATATTGACGCCATTCGTGAGGTGGTTTGGTATTGCAAAAATTAGAATCTACAGCTCTTTGTATCTGGCGTGTGACAGATGGCAAACGTGGCCATTACAGGCAAAGTCAAGGTTTGGTTGAGGCTTTAAAAGGACTTGTCCAAGTCAAAGTAATCGATGTGCCTTGCTTAAGCTTTTGGCGTGCGCTTTGGCATTTGCTGGCTGGTCGTCACCTTTCAATAGATGAATCGCCCGATCTATTGGTGGGTGCAGGTCATGCAACGCATATGACTTTAGTTGCATTTGGAAAGTTAACAGGTGCCAAGACAGTTGTACTGATGAAACCGAGCTTGCCATGTCATTGGTTTGATTTATGTATTATCCCTAAGCATGATGATGCGCGTGGTAAAAACATACTGGTGACGGAAGGTGCGCTTAACGCCATGGCGATGCTGGCAAAAGACTCAAAACATCACAATTCTGGGTTAATATTAATTGGCGGGCCCTCTCAACATTATCAATGGGATAGCCACAAAATCATTGCACAAATTAAGCTTCTTACGGAGGCGACTGATTATTGTACCTGGGTGCTTTCAACATCAAGACGCACGCCTGCCAACTTTTTAGAGTTGTTGTATCAGCAGGTATCGACTCAGCATTTAGAAATCGCTCCCTATCATGCCGTGAATGAAGATTGGTTACCAGATCAATTGGCGCAGGCTGAAGTGGTTTGGCTTTCACCAGATAGTGTTTCTATGTTGTACGAGGCGTTGACAGCGGGCTGTTCTGTGGGCGTATTTGATTTAGAAGCTAAGCCTGCCAGCGCGATTGTACAAAGCACACACGAATTGATTTTGCAGCATAAAATCGTTAGATTCTCAGATTGGCAAAGCAAGCAACACATGCCAGCTGCCAATACCACCTTTAATGAGGCATTGCGTTGTGCGCAATGGATTAAAAGCAATTGGTTTCCAAATCATTAACTGTTTTGCAAGTATTGCCTGCGCTCGAGAGTGGTGGTGTAGAACGCGGCACTTTAGAAGTAGGCAAGTACCTTGTAGATAAAGGGCATCGCTCCATTGTGATGTCGGCTGGTGGGCGTATGGTTGAGCAACTGACGCAGGAAGGTTCTGAGCATTACGCTTGGCCGATTGGCAAGAAATCATTATGGACATTGATGCTAATCAACAGGCTCAGAGATTTTTTAGTTGAGCATCAAGTCGATATTTTACATGTGCGTTCGCGCATGCCAGCATGGATTTGCTATCTTGCATGGAAAGGAATGCCAGAAAAGTCACGCCCGCGTTTGGTGACTACAGTGCATGGACCTTATAGCGAGAGTCCATATAGTGCAGTGATGACTAGAGGAGAGCGCGTGATTGCGATTTCTGAAATGATACGCACCTATATCTTGACGCATTATCCTCAAGTGCCAGAACAGCACATTCGTTTGATTTATCGCGGCGTCGATGCCGCAGTGTTTACCTATGGTTTCAAGCCAGATGCGTTATGGATGAAAGCGTGGCAAGCACAGTATCCACACCTGACTGGTAAACGTTTACTCACCATACCAGCAAGATTAACGCGCTGGAAAGGGCAAGAGGATTTTATTACGATGATGGCTAAGCTGGTGGAATCAGGCCTTGATGTGCATGGCTTGATTGTCGGTGAGGCGCAAGCAAGCAAGCAGGATTTCTTAAGTGATTTGCAATCACAAGTGCAATCATTGGGTCTAGAAAATCACATTACTTTCATCGGGCACCGATCTGATGTCAGAGAGGTGATGGCGATTTCCCATATTGTCTACTCACTGGCAAAAGAGCCAGAAGCATTTGGACGCACAACTTTAGAGGCGCTCAGCATGGGAGTGCCCGTGATAGGGTATGACCATGGTGGAGTTAGCGAGCAATTGAACAAACTTTTGCCAGAAGGTGCGATTACGGTAGGTCATCAAGCACAACTGTTAGAGGTGACGAAACGTTGGCTAACACATGCGCCCAAGGTCAATGCGAATGAGCTTTTTACTTTACAGTCCATGTTAGACAAGACCTTTGATGTATATTGTGAACTAGCCCAAGCAACCAATTTAGACAGATAAGTAAGCATGATGCGTTTGATAGCAAAAATATTGGCAATGCTGCCGTTACGTGTGACCCATGCGATTGGTGCAGTCATTGGTTGGTTGTTCCACCAGTTAAAACCAAAAGCAAGAGCCATGTTAGCGCAAAATTTGCGGCACTCAGGACTCTATCCTGATGAAGCTGAATTTAATCGGGCGGTAAAACAAAACATTGCGCATACAGGAAAGTCGTTGATTGAAGGCTTTGCTATTTGGGGTAGTAGCCAACAGCGCGCGCTTTCCTGGATTAAGGCAGTCAAAGGTGAAGCGCAAATTGATGAGGCATTAGCGCGCGGCAAAGGCATTATTTTTTTAACGCCGCACATGGGATGTTTTGAAATCACCTCAATATTCTATGGATCAAAGCATCCTATTACAGTGTTGTATCGACCACCACGCAAATCAGAAATGGAAGCCTTGATAGTGCAAGGGCGAAGTAAAGGTCAGGTAAAGCTCGCACAGACGAATAAAGCAGGGGTCAAAGCTTTACTTCAGGCGCTAAGTAAAGGGGAGGCTGTGGGCATTCTGCCAGATCAAACGGCAAATAAAGGGGAAGGGGAATGGGCACCTGTGTTTGGACGACCTGCCTATACCATGGTGTTGGCAAGCAAGTTGGCTGAAAAAACAGATGCGGCAGTGATTATGGCATTTGGAGAGCGCTTACCTAAGGGGCAAGGCTTTGTGATTCACTTGCATCGTTTGGCGCAAGGGGCAATTGCTACGCCTGCCCAATTAAATGCAGCAGTCGAAGCGCAAATTCGGCAATGTCCACTGCAATATATCTGGAACTATAATCGACATAAAGGGGTTGGGGCTTAGCTAAACAAAGGTTTTGCATAGTCATTCATTTTAAATGCCAATCACAAAAATTCTATTTATTACATTGTCAAATATTGGTGATGTCATCATGACTACACCAGTGCTAGAAGCGTTACATCAAACCTATCCAGAGGCGGTGATTGATATCGTGGGTGATGCGCGCTCTGACATTGTGTTTAAACATTGTCCTTATCGTGGCGAGCTTTTTCTTAAAGATAAAAAAAAGGGCTGGCGTGGCACGCTGTCGTTAATTTGTCAGCTTAGAAAAAAGCGCTACGATATCGCAGTCGATTTGCGTTCAGATGGTTTGCTTTACTTAATTAGCGCCAAGCAAAAATATTTTAAGCTTAGCAATCAATCTTCGATGAATATGCATAGTGTAGAAAAGCACTTTGCAGCCATTCAAGCAATTACGCCTTTATCACCAACCGTGCGCACTAAGATTTGGCTATCAGATCAAGAAATGGCTAGCGCAGAGCAATGGTTGGCTGGAGTAAACAATCAACGCATTCTGGCGTTGGGCTTAGGCGCAAACTTTCTGGGTAAAATTTGGCCAGTCAGTCATTTTCAGGATTTGGCCAATGCGCTAGCATCACAGTTTGATCAGGTTTTACTTGTGGGGAATCAGCAAGATGCTACGCTCTCTGCGCAGTTTATGCAGGCATGCAAACTACCTGTGATAGATTGCTGTGGCAAGCTGGATTTGCTGACAACAGCGGCACTGTTGGCTCGTGCCAGCTATTTTGTGGGGAACGACTCTGGATTGGGGCATATTGCGAGCGCAGTCGGTACGCCTACTTTCACAGTGTTTGGAGTGGGTCAGCCAAATCGCTATCGTCCTTGGGGAGAAAAAGCGTTATGGTATCAAGATCCACAACGTGAGATTGCAGCGGTGAATCCACACTATGTGGCAGATATGATAAAACAGGTTCTGTAGTGCTGATTGACACAGTTAGGTTTAAAAAATATGAATATTAAATGCAATCAATTTGAAGCTTGGCTTACGCGTTTCGGCTTGTTTTTTGCCGTGATGATTATTTTTTGGTCACCTTTTAGTGGAAGCACAAGGCCGCCAACATTGTTATTGGCAATACTAGGACTGGTTTATTTAGTTGTGTATAAAACACAATTATTTAAAGCACTTGCTGTTCGGCGCTGGACTTGGCTATTTTTGTTGCTGTGGATACCGTTGTGGACTTCTGGAATCAATAGTTATGATGTTAAGGCAACACTCTCTGCTATTGCTTGGTTTCCATTGCTCTATTTAGCTGGCATTGCTTTAGTGCAAGCACTCACGCATACGCAATCACGTATCTGGCTTGCGCAAGCAATGGTGACTATTGTCGGGATTTGGTTTGTAGATAGCACGGTGCAATACTGCTTGGGGCGCGATTTAATAGGCGTACCAATGAGCATCGACGGACGTGTGACAGGTTTATTTACAGACTTACACCAAGGTTTGATAGTGCTAGCCGTACTGCCCATTGCTTATTATTGCCTGCTGGATAGTCAAAAGCCCATAGCAACTTATTTGCTGCTGATTGCGGCTGGATTGATGATGGCATTGGCAGGTGCCAGGAATTATGTCTATGTGCTGGTGCTAATTATTTTTGGCATCATTTTCTATCAAAAGTTAAATCCAAAGAGAGTCATTGCATTATTAGGTGTACCAGTGTTGGTGACGCTGATTGCTTTTGGATTAAGTCGTCAATTAATACAAATGAAAATTGAGCACACAGAAAAGATTCAGCAGGCCTCCACGACAACCTATCAAAAGATTAACAATGCGCTGAGTTACAGGCTCAACATTTGGGAGACTGGTTACCAGATGTTTTTATCTAGCCCAGTCACTGGAATCGGCTCAAAAAACTTTAAACGTGCTTATCCAGAGTTTACTAGTCGGCCAGAAGATCCTTTTGCTAAGACAGGGATTCATGCGCATAACATTTACGTAGAGTTGCTTGCAGAAACAGGGTTGGTTGGATTCGCAGGGTTGCTTGCGGTGATGACTTTATGCTTCAGATGGTATCAACAATCCCCAGATAAAAACAAAAAAATGGCATGGCCATTCGCATTGTCTTTAATGGCTATTTTTTTTCCAATTAATACCACCGCACCAATCATGGTGCCTTGGTGGTTTCCAGTGTTGCTGTTATTGGTCTGTGGTTTTATCGCAAGTTTAGAAGATAAAGCTTAAAGCATGCATGCTACTTTTTATATTGGTTAGTCAGCTGAAGCTAGAAGTATGAAAATAATTCCAGTCAACAAGGTTAACTTGTTTCAGGATCAGGATTGCTTACAATCAACTGATGCTTATCCACCCAAAGCAGATCTGCCGAGGGATGCTAGTATCCGCCGTATTCTGATCATCAAGTGGGGCGGCATGGGTGATGTGGTCATTAGCACCGCGATTATGCAGGATATCTGTAACGCTTTTCCTCATGCTGAAATACATTTAAATGCGATGCCGCCATGGCAAAGTCTATTTGAGCATGATTCAAGGTTTAAAAAAGTATGGACGGTAGATTTGCGTAAGCAAGAGCGCGGCATTCTAGGGATGCTGCGCTGGCTCTCTGTTGTCAGAAAAAACCAATACGATTTAATTGTTGATTTGCAAACGAATGATAGAAGCCGACTATTGTTGATATTGCTTAAGTGGATGGGTGCTGCGCCTCAATACTTGTTAGGAAATCGACCTTTATACCCCTATTATTTACGTCATCATCTTGAGGATCAGGTCGATATCCATGCTTTTGTCATGATGCGGCGTATGCTAGCTGCAGTCGCTATCCCAGCTAATACAGGACATCCAGTTATTTACTCTGACCCGCAGAGTACGCACGAAGCACAGTCCTTATTAGAAACATATGCTTTGCAAGCTAAAAGGTTTGCAGTTTTTTTATGCGGTAGTCATGCTGCGGGCTTAACTAAAAGATGGGGCATTGACCACTATGCGCAGTTATCCCCACTTTTGCTGGAAAAAGGCGTGCAAAAAATTGTATTGGTAGGTGGTAATGATGAGCTAAAGGAATGTGAATCTATTGCTGCTAGGCACCCTGACATCATCGTTAATTTATGCGGAAAAACGACTTTGCTACAGTTGCCTACGCTATTTAAAAACGCTAAATTGATTATAGCGAATGACACCGGCACTGCACATTTAGCAGCTGCTTCAGAAACGCCGATGCTAGTGATTTGTGGACCAACCAATCCTCTTCGCGTCAAACCCATAGGACAGCACGTCATTGCAATTCAGGCAGAGATTGAATGTAAGAACTGCTACCAAAAAGCGTGTGACCATCATTCTTGCATGCTTGGATTAACGCCAGATAAGCTACTGTCTTATGTTGATTTGCTCAAGTGATGGTAAATGGCTTCAACTTTTGGCACCACTGCATCGGCGGCGTAAGTTGTTTGATATAACTTAGAAGCAGAAATGGCTTTTTGTGTTGCCGCCGCTTTGTGTTGAGAGAGCGCTATCATGGACTGTGTCAGACTATCGACATCGCCAATTTCGGTAAAGTAGGCACTTTCACTACTTAAGATAGTGATAGGCCCTTGTGTTTTGGTGGTAATAATTGGCTTGCCGCTTGCCATTGCTTCTAGCACGACAATGCCAAAAGGCTCATCAAGCGAAGGGAGTATAAATACATCCCCCTTTCCTAAAAACGTCGCTATCTCCTCTATCCAGCCACTAAATTCAACCTTATCAGCGAGCTTTAATTCTGAGACAAGCTGAACTAAGTTCTCCTGCTCCACCCCGCCGCCGCCGATTGCCAAAAGACCGTCATATCCTGCATCTAGATACGCCCTAAATGCGCGAATCAGCACATCAAACCCCTTCTTTTTCACTATGCGTCCCAATGCCATAAATTGAATAGGCTGATGTTCAGGAAGTGGTTTTGGCGGTACTGCTGGTAGTAGCGAAAAGTGTGGCATCACTGTAATGTGTTCTGATGCAATTGCTTGTTTTTTTAAGTAATTTTTTTGATCTTCTGTGGCAGCAATAAAGTGATTGATATTGCCATAATATTTCAAGTTAACATAATTGTGCAGGTTGACTACACTGGGAATGTTCAGCGCTTTTGCTGCTTTTCCGCCTATATAAGCACCTCGTGCTAAGTGTGTATGGATAATGTGTGGGGAGAAATGCGCAATTGCATTTTGGATATGTTTTGCAGCAAATACATCCCATTTTCCCCATATGCGAACAGGTGTCACTTGTATATTCGGATGTTGGGATAAAGTGTCTTGATGTGCAAATTTTGAATGGCATATCGCTTGAATTTGGTAATTACGGTCAGCTAAGCTAAGCGACAAATCTACAAAATGACGTTCTGCACCCCCAAAGCCTTCGGCAAGCATAATTTGTGTGATTTTCATGGGTGTCATATCTGTGCATTATATTTTATTTTTAGTGGATTTTCGGCTGTGTTAACGTGAATAAAGCAAGATATTAGTTTTAAGATGAGGTTGATTTTGGTATGATTGGGTTAAACTAAAGCCGTCCAGCAGGGTTGGTTAAAAAACTTTTTATACCGTTAGCCATATATATGAAACAATCTCACATAGAAGTTACCGAACGTATTATCGAACGTAGTCGTCCGACACGCAGTGCTTATTTGCATCGTGTGGATGAAATCATTAATCGTGCTAAAGGCCCAGATCGCTTAGGTTGTGCTAACGTGGCGCATGCATTTGCAGCAATGCCAGTCAATGACAAGTTGCGTATCTATGCAGAAAAACCTACCCATATTGGTATTGTGACTGCCTATAATGAAATGTTGTCAGCCCATCAGCCTTATGTGAATTATCCAGATATTATTCGTGATGAAGCGCGGAAATTAGGGGCGACAGTACAAGTAGCGGGTGGTGTACCCGCAATGTGTGACGGCATCACTCAGGGTGAGCCTGGTATGGAGTTGAGTTTATTCAGCCGCGACACCATCGCGATGAGTACAGCCATTGCACTCTCACACGATGTATTTGATGCCGCTTTATTGTTGGGGGTATGCGACAAGATTGTGCCAGGATTGTTAATTGGTGCATTGCATTTTGGTCATTTGCCATGCGTATTTGTACCAGCTGGTCCTATGAGTACAGGCATCGATAATACCTCTAAATCGAAAGTACGTGAGCAATATGCACAGGGTCTGGTAGGGCGCGAACAGTTATTGGCTTCAGAGTCAGCAGCATATCATGGCGCAGGCACATGTACGTTCTATGGCACAGCAAATAGTAATCAGATGCTGTTGGAGGCGATGGGCTTGCATGTGCCTGGTGCAGCGTTTATTCCACCGCATGATGGCTTAAGAGAAGATTTAACGCGTGAAGCGGTACGTTTGGTGGTTAATAATACGCAAAAACAGAACTTTACGCCGATTGGCAAATTGGTAGATGAGCATGTGATCGTCAATGCCATGGTTGCTTTGCTTGCCACAGGTGGTTCTACTAATCATTTGATACATTGGGTGGCAGTAGCACGCGCAGCAGGTATTGTCATTGATTGGACGGATTTTCATTATTTAGCAAAAGCGACACCGTTGCTTGCAAGCGTCTACCCTAATGGCAAGGCTGATGTAAACGAGTTTCAAGATGCGGGTGGCCCAGGGTTTGTCATTCGAGAGCTGATAGAAGGGGGATATATGTACCCTGATGTCTTCACAGTGAGCGGGGGTGGCTTACATGATTTCGCCAAAAAACCAGTGAAAGAAAATGGCAAGCTAGTGTGGAAAGAGTTTCCAGCAGAAAGTGGTGATGAAACTATAGTGCGCACTGCATCACATCCTTTTAATGAATCAGGCGGGCTACGCTTGTTAAAAGGTAACTTGGGTCGTAGTGTTATTAAAATTTCAGCTGTACCCGAAGATCGACATATCATTGAAGCACCTGCCATTGTGTTTGATGCACAAGAAGAGCTTTTAGCTGCTTTTGACCGTGGTGAACTAGAGCGGGATTTTGTAGCAGTTGTGCGTTTTCAAGGCCCTAAAGCGAATGGTATGCCTGAACTTCATAAGTTAACACCACCGATGGCGGTATTACAAAATAAAGGGTTTATGGTGGCAATTGTCACAGATGGTCGCATGAGTGGTGCGTCAGGAAAAATTCCAGCGGCTATTCACCTCAGCCCTGAAGCCAGTGCGGGTGGTGCGATAGCAAAAATTCGTAATGGTGACATTATTCGATTAAACGCTACAGTGGGTACACTAAATGTATTGGTAGATGAAGACACATGGGCAGATCGTGAGCCAGAAGTGTTGTCTGATACTAAGCGTAATCATAATGCACATGGCATTGGTAGAGAGTTGTTTGGTGGTATGCGCAGGAATGTATTATCGGCTGAGGAGGGCGCAGTCACTTGGCTCTAGTTGTTTGAAAATAGTATTGATGCGACGTAATTCGCGCTTACTGTACTGTTTAAAATGTAAGCGCCCAATTGCCTAAGTTGAGTTTATTTTCAAACAGCGACCACACAGCATCAACTCCAAATTCCCGACTTTTACTTTTGAAAAAACAGTCGAGGAATCCATTTCTAACAATTTTTAATGATCAATTTTAGTTAATTAGGTAAAGAAACATGAATACATTAGATTTAGCAAAAGAAGGCCCAGTCATCCCTGTGATTGTGATTAACCGTGTGGAAGATGCGGTCCCCATGGCAGAAGCATTGCTAGAAGGTGGTATTAAAGTATTGGAAGTGACATTACGTTCAGCTTGTGCGCTTCAAGCCATGGAGCAAATTGCAAAACATGTACCTGATGCAATTTTGGGCTCTGGAACTGTTCGCAACTTAAAGGATGCGCAAGCAAGTTTTGATGTTGGCTGTAAGTTTGCGGTAAGCCCTGGATATACCAGCGAGTTAGGTCAATTTGCACGTAAAATCGGATTGTCATTGTTGCCAGGCGTTTCAACTGGCTCAGAAATTATGACGGCGAATGCAGACGATTATTATTTCTTAAAGCTATTCCCAGCTGTCGCGGTGGGCGGTATTAATTTATTAAAAGGCTTTGCTGGTCCATTTGGTGATGTGAAGTTCTGTCCAACGGGCGGTGTGACGGTTGAATCCGCACCACAGTTTTTGGCGTTGCCTAATGTAGTAGTGTGTGGTGGTACTTGGTTGACACCAGCAGACGCAGTTGCCCGTGGTGATTGGGCGCATATTACAAAACTTGCGAAAGAAGCGAGCGCGATAAAACCTGCTTAAGTCGGTCAGCGTTAATATTAAAAACGTTATAATGGGGCTTTGTGCCGAAGGCATGAAGCCTTTTTTATTGGAACGAAATTGTTAAAAATCAATCAATATAAAACTATCGTATTTGACTGCGATGGAGTCATACTCGATTCAAATGTTGTTAAAACAGAAGCTTACTTTCGAACTGCTAAAAATCTGGGGGCAACAGATGCACAAGCACAAGCGTTAGTAGACTACCACGTCAAACTAGGTGGGATTTCGCGTTATCACAAATTTGATTGGTATTTGCGAGAAGTGTTGAATCAGCCTGTGACAGGGTTGGCTATTCAAACATTGCTTGATGCTTTTTCGCAAGAGCTTGAAGAAGGTTTAATGACATGTGCTATTGCCGATAATTTACAAACATTGCGTGATGCAACACC
>DHYP01000034.1:97602-98011 GCA_002414145.1 Methylophilaceae bacterium UBA5127
AACACCTCAAGCAAACTGGATGATTTTATCTGGGGGTGATCAAGAGGAAATTCGTCAGTTGTTTGCAAAGCGTAAAATTGCGTCAGGTCAATCACTTGCTAGTTTATTTGATGGGGGTTTGTTTGGTAGTCCAGCCAACAAAGATGAAGTGCTGGCGCGTGAACTGACCAACTGTAATGTGCAGTTGCCAGCGTTATTTGTGGGGGATAGCAAGTATGATTTTGAAGCTTCTCGCCGCGCAGGTTTGGATTTTGTGTTTGTCAGTGATTGGACAGAAGTTGCACAATGGGAAGCGTTTTGTAAAGCACATCAAATCACAGTACTGAATAATATTTCCCAATTACTCGATTAAAACAGTTTAAAATACGCACCATGAAAATTACTCAACTTTCCGTCGTTGTCCCAGTGC
>DHYP01000034.1:98021-100964 GCA_002414145.1 Methylophilaceae bacterium UBA5127
ATGAGCAAGATAATGTTGCAAGCTTAATTAAAGAAATTGACCTTGCGCTAAACGCAATCACACATGAAATTATTTATGTGAACGATGGCAGCACTGATGCGACATACGCGCGCCTAAAAGAGTTGCAATCACAGTTTAAGCAATTGCGTATTGTGTCGCATGTCAAAAGCTGTGGGCAAAGTACTGCGGTACGCACTGGCGTTAAAGTTGCGCAATATGATTGGGTTGCAACGCTGGATGGCGATGGTCAAAACGATCCAGCGGATATACCAAAGCTCATGGCCGCTATTGCTGATGGTGTGGAATTGGCGGGTGGAAATCGTCGTGCTAGCCGTCGCGACACTTGGGTAAAGCGCATGTCATCGGTTGTTGCAAATACTGTACGTTCTAAACTGCTCAACGACGATACGCCAGACACAGGTTGCGGTCTTAAACTGTTTAAGCGCGAAGCGTTCTTGGATTTGCCATATTTTGATCATATGCATCGCTTTTTACCTGCGCTGATTAAACGACGTGGCGGAAAAATTGTGTCTGTGCCTGTCAGTCATCGCAATCGGGAACATGGCAAATCTAATTACGGTACATTCGATAGACTGATGGTAGGGGTTGTCGATTTGTTTGGTGTGGCGTGGTTGCAGCGTCGTGCAAAAGTGCCTGTTATTAAAGAAGAAGGATAATGGATCAGGGTATTGGTTATTTTTTAGGGCACATCATCCAAGCTGTGCAAAACTATTTAAACAGCATGCCAAAAGGTGATCTCACTTGGTTATGCATCGGGTTATTTGGACAAGTGTTATTCATGATGCGCTTTATCGTGCAATGGATACACAGTGAACGCCACGGACAAAGTTTAATTCCTGTGAGCTTCTGGTACTTTAGCTTGATTGGCGGGCTGACGGTGCTGGCTTATGGATTTCATAAATCTGAGCCTGTGATTATTTTAGGGCAGCTCCCGGGCACCATTGTTTACGCAAGAAATCTCATGCTAATCAAACGTAATCACAACAAAAATACCGCATCAGAAATCATTAACGACTGATATGAAAGTCATTGTCACTGGTGTTGCTGGGTTTATCGGCTTCTATGTTTGTCAGCAGTTGCTTGCACGTGGTGATGAAGTCATTGGCATCGATAATCTCAATGATTATTATGACGTCAGTTTAAAACGTGCGCGTTTGGCTAGCATTCTGCAGCATCCGCAAGTCAGTCAGTTTAGTTTTATTGAATTAGACATGGCCGACACACAAAGTCTGTTAGAAACTTTTGCTAAATGTCAGCCACAGCGTGTAGTGCACCTTGCAGCTCAGGCCGGCGTGCGTTATTCACTTAAGAACCCCCATGCATACAGCCAAAGCAATTTAGTGGCTTTTACCAACCTGCTAGAAGCATGCAGGCATCATGCAGTAGAACATTTAGTGTATGCCAGCTCTTCCAGTGTGTATGGTGGCAATACAAAAATGCCATTTAGCGAACAGGATAGCGTCGATCATCCAGTCAGTCTTTATGCGGCAACTAAAAAGGCAAATGAGCTCATGGCGCACACTTATAGCCATTTGTACCAATTGCCTACCACAGGTCTTCGATTCTTTACGGTCTATGGTCCTTGGGGTCGTCCTGATATGTCACCATTTTTATTTGCGGATGCTATTTTTAACGACAGACCCATCAAAGTGTTTAATCATGGCGATATGCTCCGCGACTTTACTTATATTGATGATATTGTGGAAGGTGTGATTCGTGTGCTGGATAAGCCAGCAACACCAGATCCACATTTTGATGCGAGCAATCCGAATTCAGCGACTAGTCATGCACCTTACCGCATTTTTAATATTGGTAACAGTCAACCAGAAAAATTGCTCGATTTTATTGGTTTTATTGAAGAAGCGATTGGCAAATCTGCGCAAAAAGAATTTTTACCGATGCAGGCTGGCGATGTGAAAGCAACATATGCCGATACCCGCGCCTTAGAAGCTTGGGTTGGATTTAAGCCGAATACCCCGCTACAAGAAGGCGTACATCGTTTTGTCGATTGGTACCGCCAGTATTACTCGCTAGACTAAGCTTAGCACCTAATTCTAAGCCAACGTCCAAGACTAGCTATTCATTTTTTTGATCAGGTTGCTGGTACTTCGACCCTCAACCAAATCAATGAGCGCAATTTCTCCACCCCAAGACAGGACTTCTTGCCCACCCACCACTTGTGCCACAGTGTAATCGCTGCCTTTTGCAATGACCTGGGGCTTGATGGTATTGATTAAATTGAGTGGGGTATCTTCATCAAATAAGATGACGGCATCTACAGACTCAAGGGCTGCAAGCACGCGCGCGCGGTCATTTTGATTTACCACAGGGCGAGATGGCCCTTTCAGCGCACTGACGGAGCGGTCTGTATTTAATCCCAAAATCAGTTTATCACCACGTTTTTTGGCAGCTTCTAGATAAGTCACATGACCTGCATGTAACAGATCAAAACAACCATTAGTAAACACGATTTTTTGCTGAGTCTGCTTCCAAATTTCTACTTTTTGCATGAGCTCTACCAAGTCACACACCTTGTGTGCTTGTTGGCTTGACTGCTGATTGGCGAGTGCCAAAAGCAATTCGCTTTTGCTAATAGGCACTGTGCCAACCTTTCCAACCACTACACCTGCGGCAGTATTGGCTAAATCAAGACTGTCTAGTGGGCTTAGACCATGCATCATGCCCGCGGCTAGCGTAGCAATAACGGTATCGCCAGCACCTGAGACATCAAACACTTGTTTTGCCGTCGCTTCTAAATGGTGCACTTGATCATCTGATAAGGTGATGCCTTCTTCACCGCGTGTGACTGCTAAAAACGTTAAGCCGAGTGACTGCTTAAGTGCACTGGCTTTTTGAATGAGCTCAGCATCAGAAACAACTGTGTTGCAGGCTTCTGCGGTCTCTTTTTTGTTAGGGGTGAGT
>DHYP01000034.1:101008-101777 GCA_002414145.1 Methylophilaceae bacterium UBA5127
GTAATCTTTGCCTTTTGGATCTACTAATACTGGAATATTAGCCTGACGACAAGCTTGAATAATGTACTGACAGACGGCCTCACTGAGTAATCCTTTGGCATAGTCAGATAAAATCACCATGCTTGGCTTAAGGCTTAACATTTTTGGTATGGCTTCAAATACTTGCGAGTTTTCTTGCTGGCTGAGTGCGCCCGCATTTTCTTGATCTAAGCGCATCATTTGCTGATGGCCCCCTAAAATGCGCGTCTTGGCAATGGTGGGGCGGTATTGCAAGGTGATAATGCCTTGGGTATCAATGCCGATCTTTTGCATGAGCTGAGTAAGCGTTTTGCCCTCATGGTCATCTCCTACACAGCCTAAAATACTTGTTTTGATGCCGAGTAAAGCAAGGTTGGCTGCTACGTTTGAAGCGCCACCAGCACGTTCATTTTGCGATTTGAGCAGTACGATAGGCACAGGTGCTTCTGGGGAAATGCGACTCACTTCGCCCACTAAATAACGGTCTAGCATCACATCGCCTATGACCAGTGCGTGCTTGGGAGATGTTCCAAATTGTTTGACGGTTTCTAGCAACGACGATGCTTGCATGTAAAATCCTTAAGATTCCAATATTTCACACAAGCAGTGCCCAATAAAGATGTGTGCTTCCTGTATGCGCGCCGTCACCTTGGCAGGCACCACGATATTGTAGTTGCAGAGCGCCGTTAATTTGCCCCCTGTGCCCCCCGTCATGCCAACAGTGGTAGCACCAATCTCCTTGGCGGTTTCA
>DHYP01000034.1:101789-104539 GCA_002414145.1 Methylophilaceae bacterium UBA5127
AAATCGCCATGACTACATTGGCGCTGTTGCCGCTTGTGGTAATGCCTATTACGAGGTCTTCTGGTCGGCACAGTGCTTCAACTTGGCGCGCAAAAATATAGTCGTAACCATAATCATTACCTACCGAAGTGAGAATTGAGGTATCAGTCGTTAGCGCAATAGCAGGTAAGCCTTTACGTTCCTTTTTAAAGCGACCGACAATCTCCGCTGCAATATGCTGGCTGTCTGCCGCGCTACCGCCGTTACCGCAAAGCAATATTTTCCCACCATTTTTGATGGTATTTTGCATGGCAATACCCACTTCGCTTATTAATGGAAACAACGCTTCAAGCGCATTAAACATAGACATATGCGCAGCGTGTTCACCTTTTAAATAATCAATGTAATCCATTAGCAGTAAGGATCCTCTTTGAGCAGATAGTTTTGCACATAGTCTTTAACACCGTCTTCCAGACTTGTGAAAGGTGTTTTGTAACCAGCATCCCGCAGTTTTTGCATTTCGGCCTGAGTAAAATACTGATATTTTCCCTGTAAATCCAATGGCATATCAATGTAAGTAATGTGAGGTGCTTGCCCCATGCTAGTCATGACATTGGTCGCTAAGTCTTTAAAACTGCGTGCTTGCCCTGTGCCGATGTTATAGATGCCGTTAGGTGCTGGATTTGCAGTGAATGATGCGCTTAAAAAATGGGCAACCACATTGGCTGCATCTTTAACGTAGATAAAGTCGCGTAGTTGCATACCATCTTCTACGCCTGCTTTAGTGCCTTTAAATAATTTCATCGTACCAGTTTCTTTAAACTGGTTAAACGTATGAAAAGCGACGCTGGCCATGCGCTCTTTATGGTACTCGTTAGGGCCATACACATTAAAAAACTTGAATCCTGCCCATGCTGGCGGAGTCGGTTGATGATCTGCAACTTGCTTCAGCACCCATTGATCGAAGAAGTGTTTTGAGTAGCCATAACCATTCAGGGGACGTAAACCTGTAATGCTGGCATCGTTATAGCCTTTTTCGCCAGCACCATAAGTCGCTGCGGAGCTTGCATAGAAAAACGGTACTTCGCGCTCAGCACACCACGCCCATAAGTCTTGAGAGTAGTGGATGTTGGTTTCTACCAGCTTATTAAAGTCGCGTTCAGTTGTGGCACTGATTGCACCCATATGAATCACGGCGGTGACTTCTGTGTTGTCCTCTAAAAAGTCGAACAACTGATCTTTATCCAAGTATTCAATATAGTTGCGGTGTACAAGGTTTTGCCATTGATCTTCGTGCTGGATGCGATCGGTAATGATGAGATCATCGATGCCAAGCTTAGTATTGAGATGCCAGGCGATGATAGAACCTATCATGCCTGCACCGCCAGTGATCACTATCATAAAATTACTTTTTGAGCGGCCATTACAAGCACGCTCGTCCCTTGTTTATGATTTATATCTGTCTGCACTAACTGCACTGCGACCCCTTATCTTTCATCCCGAAAATCTATTCAATTCAGCATGAGATTATAGCGCTTATTGCTTAGCGCCTAAACTTTGCGCACGCAATTTTGTCATTTCTGCCTCTTTTTTAGCTTGGACTTTATCCCACTCAGGCGAAACCCAGCCTTGTAAGTGTTCCAGTGCTATTTGCGTCATGGCGTGTATCCAAGCATCGCTATCGTTTAGTGCAGGAATATAATGGTATTCGCCACCGCCATTGGCTTGAAAAATATGCTTGCCTTCCATAGCAATTTCTTCCAACGTTTCTAGGCAATCACTACTAAACCCAGGACATATGACATCAATGCGTTTAGTTTTGGCTTTACCTAGGCTTTCTAAGGTTTCTGCTAAGTAGGGTTTAAGCCACTCTTGCTTACCAAAGCGGGATTGAAATGCCACAGTGTATTCTTCTTTGTTTAATTCTAGTGTTTCTGCCAATAGGCGCGCGGTTTTGTGGCATTCGCAATGATAAGGATCACCCTTTAGTAAATGAAATTTTGGAACGCCATGAAAGCTCATCACCAGTTTGCTAGGTTTGCCGCCATTGATGCGCCAATGTTCGCGTATATTGGTGGCTAATGCAGCAATATACGCAGGATGGTCGTGATAATGTTTGATGGTGCGGATAGCAGGCACATTGCGCATTTTAAGTAACACCTTCCAAACGCTGTCGAATGCAGCAGCGGTGCTACTAGCAGCATATTGCGGATACAAGGGAAACACCAAAATACGGTCGCAATGCTGTGCTTTTAGTTTTTCTATAGCGGATTTCATGCTTGGATTGCCATAACTCATGCCCAGCGCCACCGCAAATGGCGATTGAATCTCCTGTACTAAAAAGCCTTCCAGTTTTTTAGCTTGATTTTGTGCATGCACGAGTAAAGGTGAGCCTTGTTTTGTCCATACCATTGCATATTTCTCTGCGGATTTTTTAGGACGCGTCACTAAGATAATACAATGTAAAATCCAGCACCAGATAAAGCGTGGGATTTCCACCACACGTCTATCCATTAAAAACTGCTGTAAGTAGGTGCGTAAGGCTTTTGCCGTTGGCGCGTCTGGCGTGCCTAAGTTGGCAAGTAAGATACCAACTTTTAACTGGTCGCCATGTTGAAAGGGAGGTTCTTGGTTGTAGTAGGCCATTTAGTATTGGTACTCAGTTAAGTTAATTTGAAGAAAGTGCATTTGACAACAGTTTTGCTGTCACATCCACAATCGGTATCACGCGTTCATAGGCCATTCTGGTGGGGCCAATCACACCTAAAGTT
>DHYP01000034.1:104562-106094 GCA_002414145.1 Methylophilaceae bacterium UBA5127
AAAGTGCCAACCACTTGACCATCTGCCTCGTATGGCGCGGTAATCATGCTGCACTCATCCAGCGGTAAGTAGCCACTCTCGCCACCAATAAATATTTGAATACCTTCAGCACGCTGGCTGTTATCGAGCAATTGCATCAGCGAAGTACGCCGCTCAAAAATCTCAAATAGCTTACGCAAGCTGGTGACGTTGGTAGACAGCTCGTCTACCTGTAATAAATTGCGTTCACCAGAAATGACTACCGTGTCCTTTTCATCTTCAGACTGCAAATGTGAGGCTTCCAGCGCAGCGGTCATAAGGCGGTTCATGTCTGCTTGCATTTGCTTCAGTTCTGCATGCAATCTGGTTTGTACCTCTTCTAAGGTGTGACCGCTAAATTGACTGTTAAAGTAGTTGCTGGCTTGTGTCAGCTCACTGGCAGAATACACTTTTTCCGTAAGAATAATACGGTTTTGTACGTTACCATCTTGCGTGACGATAATGACAAGAATTTTTTTATCAGTCAGTGCTAAAAACTCCAAGTGCTTGAATGCAATGCGTTTACGTTTGGGTGTGAGTACCACTCCTGCAAACTGAGTGAGCTGAGACAGCATATCGGCCGCATTGTTAATCAGTTCGCTTGGATTAGGCGAGCTTAAACCAGCTTTAAGTTGTTGCATGGATTGTGTTTCCAGCGGTTGCACTGTCAGCAGGGAGTCCACAAACAAGCGGTATCCCTTTTGAGTAGGAATGCGTCCAGCCGAAGTGTGCGGGCTAGCAATAAAGCCAAGTTGTTCCAGATCGCTCATCACATTACGGATAGTTGCAGGGCTAACATCTAAACCAGAATGTTGCAAAAGTGTACGCGAGCCAATCGGCTGACCATCACTAATGTAATGTTCTACCAAGGTTTTTAATAAAATTTGCGCGCGTTTATCCAAGCTGGGTATGTCCTCGTTAAGCTAAGTCTGTATTTTGCCCGAATTAGTTCATAGATAACAGCGGCATTTGCTTTTCAGTAATACGCATCTGTGATTTAATTCTGCCATGAAAAAACAATTTGCTTCAGTTGCCTTGATTGGCAAATATATGGATGCATCTGCTTTGCAGGAAATGCAAAGTGAGTTGGCGCGATTAGCACAGCATCTGCAAGAAAAAGGCTTGGAAGTTTGGGCTGAAACAAACACGGCAAATTATGCGCAGCTACTAAATATTAAGACAGCAGATTTATCTAGCATTGGCGATCAAGTCGATTTGGCTATTATTATGGGTGGCGATGGCACCATGTTGAGCGTATCGCGCATGTTGTTGAAGAGCCAAGTGCCATTGGTGGGCATTAATCGTGGGCGTTTGGGTTTTCTGACGGATTTGCGTACCGAAGACATGCTAGCCGAAATTGATAAAATTCTGGCGGGCGAATTCCAAATGGAAAATCGCATGTTGCTTGATGCAGAGTTAAGCCGCGAAGGCAAAGTGATTTATGAAAGCGTCGCTTTTAATGATGTAGTGATTAAAAGTGCGCTGCGCCTGATAGAGCTGGAAGTGCAAATTAC
>DHYP01000034.1:106142-107606 GCA_002414145.1 Methylophilaceae bacterium UBA5127
TCACCAACAGGCACCACCGCTTATGCGCTTTCTGCGGGCGGGCCTATTCTGCATCCTGATTTAAGCGCGATTTCTCTGGTGCCAATTAGTCCGCATACCTTAAGCAATCGACCCATTACCGTAACGAGTGATAGCGTATGTGATGTGATGATTGTGAATGCCGATGATGCGCAGATCAGCTACGATGGACAGCACCAGCAAGCATTAAAAGTGGACGATAAAATTCGTGTCACGCGCGCCAAGCAAGACATCACGCTAATACATCCTAGCGGTTATTGTTATTTTGATATGTTGCGCAATAAGCTCAACTGGGGCTAATAGAGTTTGATAAAAATGAAAGATGACTATGTTGCCATCGCCTCGCCGTACAAAATGTACTGTCTGCGCTTCACCGCCTTGTGCTTGCAATTGCTTAACAATAAAAAGTTAAATTATTAATAGTTTAAATATGCTACAAGCCTTATCCATCCGCGATTTTATTATTGTTGAATCTCTAGAGTTAGAGTTTGCACAAGGGTTTACCACGCTCACGGGAGAGACCGGCGCGGGTAAATCCATTTTAATCGATGCGTTGTCTTTAAGCTTGGGCGCGCGTAACGATGGCGTGGTGACACGCAAAGGATGCGAAAAAGCCGAAATCAGCACCACGTTTTTTATCCGCAACAATCAGGCTGTGCAGCAATGGTTAACCGATAATGAAATAGAGCAGGCTGATGAACTGATTTTACGGCGCGTGATTTATGCAGATGGTCGTAGCCGTGCGTTTATCAATGGTACTGCATCTACCGTGGCACAGCTCAAAGACATAGGTGAGTATCTCATTGATATTTATAGTCAAAATGCACATCACTCTTTGCTAAAGCCTGCCACGCAACGTGAAATCCTAGACGCGTTTGCACAGACAACATCGCTTGCTAGCACCGTTGCGCAACAGTATAAAACATGGCATCAACTCCATGCACAGCGTTTAGAAGTCGAAAAAAATGCCGCATCTTATGCAGATGAACTGGCAGAACTGCGTGACAAAACGCGGGAGATACAGCAACTTAATTTTACGCTAGATGACTGGGCGGATTTGCAACAGGAGCATCATCGGCTTGCCAATGGCGCCAGTTTGTTAAGCGGTCTAGAGGCATGTATTGCCTTGCTTGATGATAATGAGCCCAACGTCAATGCTATGATGACGCAAGTGCAAAATAAACTCGCGCAATTAGCGGAGTTTGATGCACAACTCAAAGAAGCAGCAGACGGCGTAGATAGCGCATTGATTCAAATAGAAGAAGCCACGCGCTTTTTAAACCGCTATTTGCAAAAAGCAGAGCTAGATCCAGCAAGGTTAGCAGAAGTAGAAAATCGTTTGCAGGCCATACACAACATGGCGCGTAAATATCGGACAAAACCTGAAGAATTGCCAGAAGTGTTGACCGCTTGTGTTGCCCGTATGGCGGAGTTAGAAGGTTTTGC
>DHYP01000034.1:107670-109231 GCA_002414145.1 Methylophilaceae bacterium UBA5127
CAGCAATCTGCCAAACAACTCAGCGCTCAGCGTGCGCAGGCAGCCAACATACTCAGCCAAAAAATTAGCAGTGAAATGCAACGCCTTTCATGAAGCGGCGGTCAGTTTGTGGTGGCGTTAAATGCTTGTGAGGCCGCCAGCCATGGTTTAGAAACAGTAGAATTTTTAGTGGCGGGTCATGCGGGTGTCGAGCCGAGACCACTAAACAAAGTGACTTCTGGCGGTGAATTGTCGCGTATCAGTTTAGCGTTACACGTGACCACTGCCAGCTTAGGCAGCGTGCCCTGCATGATTTTTGATGAAGTGGATGTAGGCATCGGTGGCGGTGTAGCAGAGGTGGTCGGGCAATTGCTTAAGCAATTGGGTGAAAATCGCCAGGTGTTAGTGATTACCCACTTAGCGCAAGTGGCTGCGCAAGCGCAACAGCATTTGCAAGTGAGCAAAACGCAAATCAATGGCGCCACATTAAGCCATATTCAATCTTTAAATGCACAAGCGCGTATAGAAGAAATCGCACGCATGCTGGGCGGCATCCAGATTACCGAAACCACAAGAGAGCATGCGAAAGAAATGTTGGGCGTTTAATCACCACCGTTATTCTGAGTGAAACAAAGAGTCCAGTTTTTTAGCGGGTTGTAGAGTGGATGAGCGGAGCGTTATCCGTCGGTGGTGATGTTAAGAAAGATTTTATGCGGCGGATTACGTGAACTAATCCGCCCTACGAGTTCTTTTTCGGCGTCCCACTTGACCGTAATGTTATATTTGGCCTGCTCATGAGCAGGCCTTATTTGAGTGAGCAGATTGAGTCCATCGCAATGAAGTTTTTAAATGCGCTGGGCATTTTTGGCGGGGGCTGTCCACGCTTATTTGACTCTGCAAGGAGAGGGATATATTTTGAAGATTCTAATCCAATCTGGGCCGCCTCCATATCTGAGATGCTGTCAATATAGTTGGCCATGCAAGAACAGTATTTGGCGCTGTTCGGTTTTGATTTACTGAGATGGGTCGGGCAGTCGCCACTAAACAAGGATTTCGCCTGCTCCTTTGCGCATTTGTTTACTATCTCGGGGAGGTATAACCGGACGAATTCTTTTTCGGATATTTGTGTTTCTTGAATCGCTTTTGGTAGCGAGTTTTTTAATAGTCTTGCGCGCTCGGGGTAGCATTGGCAAAAAGTAAATCGTACAGACCTAAGTGATTCATCATCAGTCTGTGTTTTTTCGCTGATGGCCTTGGAATTCAAGCATGCTGTTCTGGATGTCTCCAATAGCGAATCAATAAATTGATATGGCGAGGCAAAATTTTCTGCCAGTGCGCTTGAGGTAAGGCACAGAAGCGAAGCGAGGAGAAGTTTATGCAGTGCTTTCAACACAGACCGCTGGCAAGCACAAGCGTAAATGTTGTTACTCATCAAAATCCTACTCCTCTGAACAGGCGCTAAAAGGGTTGTAATGTTTCTTATATACATAACTTGAATTATGCCGCCGGTTGAGTATTCACACAGACATCTTTCATTTTTTTGCGGAGCTTCTTCCACTCCTCACTCTCCCACGCGACCCTG
>DHYP01000034.1:109327-110028 GCA_002414145.1 Methylophilaceae bacterium UBA5127
GCGACCCTGTTGAGCCTGGCGCAATAGTCAGCAAGCGAGCCATCCATTTGGCTCAGGAAAACTGTTGCGTCTATGGTTTTAGTGGGGACATCAAGAAGCACCCCAAGGTCTCTTCGGATGTGCCATCCTCCAGTGGTCTCAGCCTGATGCATTATTCCGCAGCGAACATGGGCATAGAACTCTTGTGCGTGCCCACGGAGCAGGGAGAAGCGGTCTTCTCGATCAAAGAACTGACAGAATGCTTTTGCGCTGTTGGGGGACTTGCGCCATCCATTCCAAAAGGACTCCAATGCCTCAATCATGAGACACGCCGAGGCTATCATGATGAAGCCACTCTTCTTCGGATTGTTCGCGAATGGCTGGATGTAACGCTCTTGGAACCGCCCACGAATGAACTTCGCAATTCCATCGCGGTCCTTGGCCTCCTCCATCGCGAGATATTGGCTCACAGTCGTTTGGGGGTTGTTGCACAGCAGAGAGTCGTGTTGTAGAGTATTCACCGTGTCACCATTTCAGAGGCATAACGTAAAATAGACATCCTATTTGACGCTTTATAAACCGTCAAATCGTGCATTTTGTGATTATTTTTGATAATAAAATCTATGATTTCAATCTATTATAAATGATGAGCGCATCCTAAAATTTGATAATGAATACATCATTAATCTACAGCCAGATTTAACGGATTAGCTTTTGTGCGG
>DHYP01000034.1:110034-112446 GCA_002414145.1 Methylophilaceae bacterium UBA5127
AGCGGACAAGGTTTTTTGGTGCAATCCGCGTAAATATAGAGCGAGTGCTCATGAATCTTAAAGCCGCGCTCTTCTGCAGCTTTGTGTTGCAGTTTTTCGATTTCGTCATCACAAAACTCTTCTACATGGCCGCATTGCATACACACAATGTGGTCGTGATGGCTGCCTTCATTCAGCTCAAATACCGCTTTGCCGCTTTCAAAATGGTGGCGTACCAATAAGCCGGCTTGTTCAAATTGTGTGAGTACGCGGTAGACGGTTGCTAGGCCGACATCTTCGCCATTGGTAATCATGATTTTGTAGACATCTTCTGCTGAGAGGTGGCGGTCGTGACTGGTTTCAAAGAGTTCCAGTATTCTTAATCGTGGCAACGTGGCCTTAAGACCTGCATTTTTTAAGTCTTTTTGATCATGCATAGTGATTACCCATGTTTTTAAAACGAGAATGTCAAAGCTAAGTTTTTGATTAGGTGAGCGTCATGGTATATTAACGCCTATTTGACAACAAGTCTTTTTTAAAGTGAAAGTCATGCGTAATTTATCCCTTACTCTTACCGTTATTTTAGTGGTTGCTAGTAGTTTTTTTGCGGGGTGCGGTTCTAAACTGCCTGCAGTTAAGCCTTATAAAATGGAGATCCAACAGGGTAACGTGGTGAACTCTAAGATGTTATTGCAGTTGCGTCCTGGCATGACAAAGTCTCAGGTCTTATACATTATGGGTACGCCACTGATTGCGGATAGCTTTCATAGCAATCGTTGGGATTACTTCTATCAGATGCGTAAAGAAGGCAAGTTGATGGAACAGCGTCGCGTCATCTTGGACTTTGATAAAGATGCGCTGGTCTCAGTGCGCGGTGATGTGGTGGCTGCGAGTGATAAATCAGCAGAAGCACCTGTGAACACGGCACCTAGAACAGTGACACCACCTAAAAAAGAGGAGACTTCTTTCTGGGATAAATTGAAGTTCTGGGGTGGGGATGAAACAGCGCCAAAAACAGCGGGGGTAGCGCCAGTAGAGAAAGCACCTGCGACTGCTAAAGTTGAAGCGGCAGAATCATTGGCGCAGAAAACGCCTTCAGGCAGTGAAGAAAAAGCGGCCGCTGGTACAGGTATTGTGTTGGCAGCGCCAGTTGCGGAAGGCTTAGCACAAGAATCAGCAGAAACAGCGTCTATTCTGAAAAAGAATATTGAGCTGCCTGTGGCAAAAGAGGAGGTTGTGACTACGGCTGTTACGCCAGAATTATCAGCACCTGAAGCATTAGCACCAGAGGCGCAAGCCAACGTGAGTGAGCCAGTAAAACCAGCAGAAGCTGAAAAAGTGCCAGAAGTGGCTAAACCAGAAGCCGCTAAACCAGAATCACAACCCATACCAACCGCACAGGTAGCTGCAATGCCAGTGACAAAACCAAGCAATGAGGCTAGTCAACAAGCAGTGCAAGGCGCAGTAGATGCTTGGGCTAACGCATGGCGTGGTAAGGATATCAACGCTTATTTATCAGCTTACTCTGCTAAGTTTAAACCAGATGGATTGGCAACGCGCGCCGCGTGGGTTGCGCAGCGTAAAAACCGATTGTCTAAAAAGCAAGGTGACATTCGTTTAGCATTAGAAGATGTGACGGTTAATGCAGATGGCACACGCGCCACGGTACAGTTTTTTCAAAAATACAGTTCAAAAGTTTACAGCGATGAAGTGGCAAAACAATTAGATTTTGAATGGGATGCTAAGGCGAACCGCTGGTTAATTGTTAAAGAATCTGTCATAGAAAATGCACAACGTGCCCATGTACAAAAAGTGATTGCACCTGATGAGACGAGTGAGCATTTGGACGGTGTGATTGAGAAAATTGGTTTCTAATTTAATAAAGTATAAAGTTTTAAGATGAAAAAATTGAAAGTTGTGATTGCAGGAGTCACTGGACGTATGGGGCAGGCATTGCTGGAAGGCGTGTTTGCTGATGGTGCGTTGCAACTGCATGCTGCTTTGGATCGCGCTGAGAGTGCGTTGATTGGGCGTGACGTAGGCGAGCAGTTTGGTAAAGTTACTGGCGTGAAAGTCAGTAGTGATATTGATGCTGCATTACAAGGTGCAGATGTGTTGGTGGATTTTACGCGTCCAGAAGCGAGCATGTGTTACTTGTCCGCTTGTCAAAAAGCCAATGTGAAAATGGTCGTTGGTACCACAGGTTTTTCGGAGGATGAAAAAGCTAAAATTGCCTCAGCCGCTAAGCAGATAGGCATTGTGTTTGCGCCTAATATGAGCGTAGGCGTGACTTTGTTGATTAATTTAGTAGAGCAAGCGGCCAAAGTGTTGAGCGAAGGTTACGATATAGAAGTCGTGGAAATGCATCATCGCCACAAAGTGGATGCGCCTTCTGGCACTGCTTTGCGTTTGGGCGAGGCTGCCGCTAAAGGT
>DHYP01000034.1:112479-117837 GCA_002414145.1 Methylophilaceae bacterium UBA5127
AAAGGTATCAACAAGGCACTTAAAGATTGTGCTGTGTATGCGCGTGAGGGTGTCACAGGCGAACGTGAAACAGGCACCATTGGTTTCGCAACCATGCGTGGTGGGGATGTAGTGGGTGATCACACGGTAGTGTTGGCAGGTATTGGTGAGCGTGTAGAGCTAACGCATAAGGCTTCTAGTCGTGCCACGTTTGCTTTGGGTGCGTTACGTGCCGCTAAATACTTAACGGATAAGCCTACAGGCTTGTTTGATATGCGCGATGTGCTTGGGTTTGCGAAAGATTAATTTGCGCTCGGTAACTTGCGCTGGCTAGAGTGTAGCAAGATAAAAATCGCCTTTATGGCGATTTTTTATTTCGGGTAGATTTTTTTTGCAGGCCTTTTATGTGGAATATAGTGCAATCCAAAGCAGAGTGGAATACTGATGCCAGCAATCAAGTGCATGCCACTAGCATATTTTGATAGTGACTCATCTCCTAGATAGTAGATGCCAAGTCCCGTGAGTGTCAGTGTTAAAAATATAAGCAGCATTATTAAGCCAGTGATTTGATTTTTTCTTTTGCCCCAACCACTTCTCATGTGGATCGTCCACAATGTGCCGATGTATATCAAGGTCATGAAAGAAAAAGTGACATGCATCGCAGACATGCCAATATGCCAGTCGGAAGAGAGTCGCCAAGGTACAGACCACTCTAATTTAAGCGCCAATGTAGTGGGTGCTAACATCATCCCAGTCACAAACAAACTCAGTAATATTGTCATTAAGCTAGGATAAAAGTAGCTTGGGTATTTATTTAAGTGCATGATTTTTATTGTGTATTGCTAATTATATTTTTATATTCGCAGAGTTTAAACATTTTCCGCCTAGGCTTTGAATAATACTGGCTCTAAGCTCTGCATTTGCAAGACTTGCCACCTTGGTCAATGCATCCGCTAACCAAGCTTTGTGCGCCAATATGCTCCATGTGCCGATTTGCGGTGTGTGTTGCCTGTGATAGATTAATCCAGGGAAACGCTTATCGTAATGTGTATTTACGCAGGATGTTGCAAGCGCAGTGTTTTCAACCTGAAATACCTCTCCAAGCGCTTGGTGTTCATTGCGAATTTGTACGGGTAGGCTGATGTTGCCAAATACACGTATATCACCTCCTGCATTTACCCACCCTGATAATGCACCTTGTGCTTGCATTGCTTCGATAGCTAAATCCACAGCATAGCCTTTAGCAATGCCATCTAGAGTGACCAATGCATTACGCTTTAATGTTGCCCCAGTCTCGTCTAACACTAGGTCATCTACATTTCCCTGTTCAAGTGCTTGTGCTTGATTGTGCTGAGGCAAAGCTTTGCGTTTGACAAGTGCACCACCCACCATGCAGTTAAATAAGCCATTACTTTTATGCATCATTTCTTGTGCGAGCATCAATACTTTGTGGGTGTGTTTGCTGAGAGGCATGCGGCGACCTTGGTTTTGATTTAGCATGCTCAGTTCGCTATTCGGGTCATGAAAGCTCATTAAGTCATGCACCAATTGCATTTCAGCAAAGGCCAAGCTGATGACGATGTCTGCTTGCGGATGATTAACCGCAATCTCAACAAACGTACCTAATATGGCGCGCATGCGTCGTTTATGGCTCATGATTTAGTGCAACCTGTTGCAATGCCAATATCCGTTTAACACCATCGGTCAGGTTGCGGCATGATAACGTTGCCCCGCTGATATTAGGGATGTCTTGATCCAGCTTAAAAGGGTCTTTAATTGTTTTTTGTTTAAATTGATTGCGCCAATCTGAATTGCGCACCTGATCCCCTTTGGTTTCGCGATAACTCATGATTTCTATGCCGACTACATGGCCATCCACAGATAAGCCAATAGCGTAAGTAATAAACTCATGCTTACCTACCACATCGTCAATGACAAACCAGCCAATATGTTGACCTTTTTGCACTACTTTCCATACTTTTTGTATGTCCCATCGCTGGCGAACACCTGAAATCGCTTTGATGTCATCACGCTGCTGTTCGTTAATCTTAACTAACAGTGGCATAAACGTCTCTGCTTCAGGAAACAGCACTTGCTGAGCTTGTTGTGTGTTTAGATAATCCTGTGCGTAGGCTGGCGCTGTGAGAGCGGTAATTGCAATTATCCAGTATGGATTAAAATGATGCTTGCTCATGTGAATACCTTAAAAATCAATACCAAATTTGAGTCTTAACTCATGTTTGGTTTTTTCGACTAAATGCAGGTCTTCCGTTTGACCGCTGTAGCGTTCGCCCCCGCCTTTCAGCTGTTGGAACCAAGTGACAGTTGCCCACCAGTCTTGACCGCCATAATGCAATGTAGGACCTGCAAATAGTGACCAACGCTCTGTGCCTACTTCTGTTTCAAATTCTGTCTGGTATTGTGCCTCAGCACCAATAAACCAATTTGGGATAAAGCGATAAGTAATACCTGTGCCTGCCGTAAGTTCTATTTCCATTTCGGAGTGTGTAGGCCAATCAAAATCTACTGGTAAGCTGGCTAAGCGATCTGCACTCAAAGGTGCGCGATGGGCATAGGTGGCTTCCATACCAAGGCTTCCTGCCCATATCATTTGTCCTTCTAGATAGTATTTTTGTGCGGCGAGGATGGTCTCAATCGAGTATTGATCTTTATCTAAGCCAGAATGCTTATCTAACCAATCATAGCTTAAGGAGACAATGCCAGCTAAGCCAAAATCATCTTTAGCAGGACTTAAAAAGTTATACTTTAGCTCAGCTTCAAGACCTGAGGGCTTCAAGTAGTAATGCTCCGCACCAGGGATGTAAGCATCTATGGCGATACCACTGGTATTGATGGATTGCATTTTTAAATAGGTTGCGGCAGTAAGTCTATCGGTAATGCCATACTCAATTTCTGATTTTGAATCCCAAGCGCTGTATTCGCCGATGTCTTTATCGGCTCTATAAGTAAAGGTTTGGTCAAACTCCAAGGTGCCCTCAGGTAGCGTTTCCGCACCTTTGATATAACCAAACAAATTTTCATCTGCATGTACAGGGGTGTTGATGCATGATGTTGCGATAAATGTGAGCATATACAACTTAGTAGACTGGATCATGATAACTCCTAAAAATAACCAATAAATATCTAATTAATCTAAATGATAACAATTATCATTTAGATTATCAATATGTATGTAATGAATATATGAGGAATATCAGTCTGTGTTGGAAAGGTTAGAAATAATAAAGCCGCAAAATATGCGGCTTTATTGATAAAGCAGGTCTTAAATTAGGCAGATTTACGTTTTCTTAAACCAGCTAGGCTTAGTAATCCAGTGCCAAATAACCAAGCTGCCGCAGGTAAGGGCACAGCAGATACAGAAGAGGTGGTGTTTGCTAATGAGGCAATACCAGTGCGTGAGCTAATGCCAATATCCACAAGACCATGATTAATATCGTTCACCCACAGGTTAGTGCCGTTTAATGCATTGTCGAGTGTGAAGTTAAATGAGGAAATGGCCAAGATATAGCTACCATAATCAAGATTACGATTGATCAAGGAGTTCCAAGTAAAATCATTTGCGTCGTCGTTAGCTTGTAGAAAGTTGGCGGCGTCTAAGCTACTCTTAAATAAATAAACAAAAGGGTCAGCAAGATAGTGGGTAACATCTGCCAAGTTTCTTGTTGCCGTGATGCTGAATGCGCCTGCTGTGCTTACGTTAAAGTTAACGTACTGTACTGTTTTTGTTTTTGTAGAAACGTCAACAGTTGTATTGAGGGTGTTCGCTTGAGCAGAAAAGCTCACTATAGCGAGTAATGCAGCTAACAAACGTAATTTCATTTCGCATCCCTTTCAGTAATTGAGTTATTGAATCTATACATGTGTACAGTATATGTGTCATTTTAGTGTGATTGCAATAGCCCGAACAGGTATATTTTTATTTTAATTTACGCTTTCAATTGTTTACAACAAGCATGAAATTTAGGCATACATGAATCCATAATGGGTTGCGTGTAATGTGGTCACTTGTATAGGGTGCGCTTGAGGCTTAAAGTTATTTCGGCTATAATGCCTCAATTCTGAAACGGGAAGAGTTTTTAAAGCTTTTCCCGTTTTGCACATCTATTTATAGGTGTGCGTCGTATCAAATATTAAGGAGCTTAAGGTGTCAAAAACAATTCCAGCAATTTTAGTCTTGGCAGATGGAACTGTTTTTAAAGGCATCGCGATTGGCGCTTCTGGTCAAACCATAGGCGAGGTAGTGTTTAATACCTCAATGACAGGCTATCAGGAAATCTTGACTGATCCTTCCTATACCAAGCAGATTGTGACACTGACTTACCCGCATATTGGCAACTATGGCACTAATGCTGATGATGTTGAGTCTGGAAGTGTGTATGCATCTGGTTTAATTATTCGCGATTTACCTTTACTGCACAGCAACTTTCGCAGCAATCAAACATTGTCTGAGTACTTAATTGAGCAAAATGTGGTGGCGATTGCTGATATTGATACACGCAAGCTCACCCGTATTTTGCGTGAAAAGGGTACACAAGCAGGATGTGTGATGGCGGGCGATGTGGATGAAGCCAAAGCGTTGCAGTTAGCCAAAAGTTTCTCAGGCCTAGCAGGGTTGGACTTAGCCAAGGTGGTGAGTTGCAAAAGTCCTTATGAGTTTACTGAAGGGGAGTGGAGCTTAGGTAAGGGATTTGTAGCCCCTAAAGACTCAGCATTTCATGTTGTGGCATTCGATTACGGTGTAAAGCGTAATATTTTACGTATGCTGGTATCGCGTGGCTGTAAAGTCACTGTACTGCCAGCACAAGCGACTGCAGCGCAAGCATTGAGTTATAAACCAGATGGCATTTTTCTATCAAATGGCCCTGGCGATCCAGAGCCATGCGACTATGCAATTAAGGCCATTGAAACTTTAGTGGAGACAGGTATTCCCACTTTTGGCATTTGTTTAGGGCATCAATTGTTGGCTTTGGCTTCTGGTGCTAAAACATTGAAAATGAAGTTTGGGCATCATGGTGCCAATCACCCCGTGCAAGACGTAGAAACCAAGCGCGTATACATCACTAGTCAGAACCATGGCTTTGCAGCAGATCCGAATACATTGCCAGCCAATGTGAAGGTGACACATGTTTCTCTATTTGATGGTAGCTTACAGGGCATTGCGCGTACTGATAAGCCAGCGTTTAGCTTTCAAGGTCATCCTGAAGCGAGCCCTGGTCCTACAGAAATGAGTTATTTGTTTGACCAATTTATTGATTTAATGCAAGAAAGAAAATCCAGTTAATGGCTAAAAGAACCGACATTAAAAGTATTCTCATCATCGGCGCCGGTCCGATAGTCATTGGCCAAGCATGTGAGTTT
>DHYP01000034.1:117846-118093 GCA_002414145.1 Methylophilaceae bacterium UBA5127
TGATTACTCCGGCGCGCAAGCCTGTAAAGCCTTGCGTGAAGAGGGTTACCGCGTCATTCTGGTGAACTCTAACCCAGCTACGATCATGACCGACCCAGAAATGGCGGATGCGACTTATATCGAACCCATTACTTGGCAGGTGGTAGAGAAGATTATCGCCAAAGAAAAACCAGATGCATTGCTTCCGACCATGGGCGGACAAACCGCGTTGAATTGCGCGCTGGATTTAGACAAGCATGGTGTATTG
>DHYP01000034.1:118115-118436 GCA_002414145.1 Methylophilaceae bacterium UBA5127
TACAATGTGGAATTAATTGGTGCGTCAAAAGAGGCCATTGATAAAGCGGAAGATCGTCAAAAATTTAAAGAGGCCATGACTAAAATTGGCTTGGGTTCCGCTAAATCTGCTATCGCGCATAGCATGGAAGAGGCGCTACAAGTGCAGGCGAATATTGGTTACCCTGCCATTATCCGCCCTTCATTTACCATGGGTGGCAGTGGTGGCGGTATTGCCTATAATCGTGAAGAATTTATTACGATTTGTGAACGTGGTTTAGATGCATCACCTACCAAAGAACTGTTGATTGAAGAATCGATGCTCGGCTGGAAAGAGTATGAG
>DHYP01000034.1:118507-119401 GCA_002414145.1 Methylophilaceae bacterium UBA5127
CCGATGGGCGTGCATACAGGCGATTCGATTACTGTGGCACCAGCACAAACACTGACGGATAAAGAGTACCAGATCATGCGTAATGCCTCATTGGCGGTGTTGCGTGAAATTGGTGTGGATACAGGTGGTTCTAACGTACAGTTTGCCATTAATCCAGAAGATGGTCGCATGATTGTCATTGAGATGAATCCGCGCGTGTCCCGTTCGTCTGCATTAGCTTCTAAAGCGACAGGCTTTCCTATTGCCAAAGTAGCAGCAAAGCTAGCAGTAGGTTATACCTTGGATGAATTGCGTAATGAAATTACGGGCGGAGCAACCCCTGCCAGTTTTGAGCCTTCTATTGATTACGTTGTGACCAAAATACCAAGATTTGCATTTGAGAAATTCCCGCAAGCGGACAGCCGTTTGACGACACAAATGAAATCTGTCGGGGAGGTCATGGCAATTGGTCGTACTTTCCAAGAGTCATTCCAAAAAGCATTGCGTGGTTTAGAAGTAGGCGTCGATGGATTGGATACCCTCACTACGGATGCGGATCGCATCGCAAAAGAAATGGGCGAACCAGGGCCAGAACGTATCTGGTATGTGGGAGATGCTTTCAGAATTGGCATGACCATAGCGCAAGTGTTTGATATTACAAAGATAGACCCTTGGTTTCTGGCACAAATTAAAGATATTATTGATCGCGAGAATGCACTCAAAGGCAAGCATATTGCAGATCTTGATAAAGAGGCTTTGTATCAATTAAAGCGTCGTGGGTTTTCCGACCGACGTCTGGCGCATTTACTGGATACTGATCAGCATGCGGTGCGTGCGTATCGGCAAGCACTCAATGTGCGTCCTGTTTACAAGCGCGTAGATACCTGTGCGGCAGAGTTTGCGACCAATACTGCT
>DHYP01000034.1:119592-119915 GCA_002414145.1 Methylophilaceae bacterium UBA5127
ACGGTTTCGACAGATTATGACACCTCAGACAGGTTATACTTTGAACCAGTCACACTTGAAGACGTGTTGGAAATCGTAAATATTGAAAAGCCTTTAGGTGTGATCGTACAGTATGGTGGTCAAACCCCTCTCAAATTGGCGCGTGGTCTAGAAAAAGCTGGGGTGCCCATNNACGAAGAAGAGTGCGAAGCACAGCCTAGCAATAACAAAAAAATCATGGTGCTGGGTGGTGGGCCAAACCGTATCGGTCAAGGTATAGAGTTTGATTATTGCTGCGTGCATGCTGCATTTGCGATGCGTGACGATGGTTATGAAACCATCAT
>DHYP01000034.1:120093-120299 GCA_002414145.1 Methylophilaceae bacterium UBA5127
AGAAAAAGCTGGGGTGCCCATTATTGGTACCACACCAGATGCAATCGACCGTGCTGAGGATCGTGAACGTTTTCAAAAAATGTTGCAAACATTAGATTTGAAGCAGCCACCTAACAGAACTGCGCGTGCACCAGATGAGGCGATTCGTTTAGCTGAAGAAATTGGTTATCCGCTGGTTGTCCGTCCTAGCTATGTTTTGGGTGGGC
>DHYP01000034.1:120373-122883 GCA_002414145.1 Methylophilaceae bacterium UBA5127
TCTGTCGAATGATTCGCCAGTATTGCTGGATCGATTCCTAAATGATGCGCTGGAAATTGATGTGGATGCGATTAGTGATGGCGAAGAGGTGCTTATTGGCGGCATCATGCAGCACGTAGAGCAAGCTGGCGTGCACTCAGGAGACTCAGCTTGTTCATTACCGCCTTATAGTTTAAGCCTAACCCTACAAGATGAGCTACGCCGTCAAACTGTGCAAATGGCTAAGGCCTTGGGTGTAAAGGGCTTAATGAATGTCCAGTTTGCCATACAGGGTGAAACAGTTTATGTGTTAGAGGTCAACCCGCGTGCCTCTCGTACCGTACCGTTTGTGTCAAAAGCATGTGGTTTGCAACTTGCAAAAATTGCAGCGCGTTGTATGGCAGGTCAAACCCTTAAAGCGCAAGGCATGACTAAAGAAGTGATTCCGCCTTATTATTCTGTAAAAGAAGCGGTGTTTCCATTTATCAAATTCCCTGGCGTAGATACGATTTTAGGCCCAGAGATGAAATCAACAGGTGAAGTCATGGGTGTGGGATCGACATTCGCGGAAGCTTTTGTAAAATCGCAACTTGGGGCTTCGGTCGTGATTCCTAAAGGGGGTAAAGCCTTCATTAGTGTACGTAACGAAGACCACCAAAAAGTGGTTGATATTGCAAGAGATTTGGCTAGTCTAGGCTTTACTTTAGTGGCAACTAAGGGTACCGCTAGGGCGTTGGCTGAAAATGGTCTGACTGTTACACCTGTGAATAAAGTCGCAGAGGGTCGCCCGCATATTGTAGACATGATTAAAAACAATGAAATTAATTTTATTGTTAACGTCACAGAAGACAAAAAAGCTGTAGCAGATTCTTATGAAATCCGTCGTAGTGCGCTACAAAATAAAGTTACTTATTACACAACATTAGCAGGTGCAAAAGCGGCATGCATCGGTATGACTTATATGCAGGAGCTGAATGTGGAATCGATACAGGACTTGCATAAAAAGCTGGTATAAAATACACTAAACAGTGTTCAAACCACGCTCCATGTTGAGTGTGGTTTATTTTTTTAAATGATAAAGGTAGCGTTATGGCAGTAAACCAAATTCCAGTGACAGTTATTGGTGCTGAGTTGATAAAAGAGGAGCTGCAACGTCTGCGCTCTGTGGACAGACCCAATGTTATTCAAGCGATAGCTGAGGCACGTGCGCAAGGTGATCTGTCCGAAAATGCAGAATATGAATCGGCCAAAGAGCGCCAAAGTTTTATTGAAGGTCGCATTGCAGAGTTGGAAAGTAAACTTTCTAATTTGCAGATTATTGACCCTAAAACCCTGAATGCTGAAGGACGTGTGGTATTTGGTGCGACTGTGCGATTTGAGGATTTAGACTCTGGAGACATTAAAACCTACCAAATTGTAGGTGAGGATGAAGCTGATATTAAGAATGGTAAAGTTTCTGTTAGTTCGCCCATTGCGCGAGGCTTGATTGGTAAATCAGAAGGAGAAGTGGCAGAGGTGCAATCTCCAGGTGGTATAAAAGAGTACGAAATCATAGAAGTACAGTATATTTAATATGTTACGTAGATTCACCCTGATAATCATTACCTTGTGGGTGGGTGGGCTTTGGATGACAGGGCTCAGTGCCTATATATTGTTTAATACATTGCAAGACAGGCAACTTGCAGGAAATATTGCGGGTCATTTGTTTACCGTGTTGAGTTATATTGGCATGGTGAGTGCGTTTTATCTGCTCATTCAGCGGCTACTTGAGTTTGGGACCAATGCATTAAAACAACAGTATTTTTGGGCAGTGTTGGTGATGCTGTTGCTTGTGCTCGCTGGGCATTTTGGTATTCAGCCCTTGCTAGCACAGATGAAGACGGATGCATTACCTAATGATGTCATGCATAGCGTGTTTGCCAATCGATTTAACACTTGGCATGGCGTGGCAAGCATTGCTTATGTTATTGAGTGCCTGCTAGGTTTTGTGTTGGTGCTGAAGGTGCGCTAGATTGATTGCGTTAAATTATTTGGGGATCACAACCTTTGCTGATTCTTTAATAGAATCGCTGGCTCGATAAAATACCAATTGTTTGCCGATGTGATGTACTGCGATAGCGTTAGTTTTATCACATATTTCTGCATACATTGCTTTTCTGGCATCTCTATCATCTCCAGCAACTTGCACTTTAATGAGCTCATGCGCACTCAAATTCAGTTCAATTTCTTTGAGAACATTTTCTGTTAAGCCTTGATTGCCTATCATCACGACAGGGTTTAAGCTGTGTGCAAGGCCACGCAAGTGCGCAATTTGTTTGGTTTTTAGCTGCATAATGCTGAATTTTAATAAGGAAATAGCATTTTACCATGAAGCAGAATTTATCTATACCAAGTATTCACGCATGAAACCTAGCAGAACCAGCAAAGCTTGGATGCAAGAGCATTTAAATGATCCGTACGTCAAACTCGCGCAAAAGGAAGGTTATCGTGCGCGCGCAGCTTATAAACTCATCGAAATAGATGATAAAGAT
>DHYP01000034.1:122889-124061 GCA_002414145.1 Methylophilaceae bacterium UBA5127
TAAACTCATTAAGCCAGGGATGACAGTCGTAGATTTGGGCTCTACGCCTGGTAGCTGGTCGCAGGTTGTAGCGCAACGTTTAAAAGGTGAGGGACGTGTCATTGCCTTAGATATTTTAGAGATGCAGGCTATTCCTCATGTGGAGTTTATTCAGGGTGACTTTAGGGAAGAAACTGTACTTAAACAGTTAGAAGAAAAGTTAAATAACAAGCACGTTGACCTTGTAATTGCAGATATGGCACCCAATATAAGTGGTGTAAAAGATGTGGATCAGGCAGGTGCCGCTTATTTAACAGAGTTGGCGCTAGAATTTAGCCAAGTTTGGTTGAAACCAGGCGGTAATTTCTTGGTCAAAGTGTTCATCGGTAGTGGTTTTGACCAAATCGTCAAAACGATGCGCTTGCATTTTGAGAAGGTCGTGACGCGCAAACCCAAAGCTTCTCGTGATCGCAGTAGTGAAGTGTATTTATTGGGTTTAAAACGTAAATAATACGTAGTTTCATTATAGTTGTATTACATATTGCCGTTAAAAAGGTATAAAATTAATCATCCCTAGGATTTAGGTGAAGGAACGTAATTGAACAATATCAAACAATTAGCAATTTGGATTGCTATCATATTAGTGTCATTGTTTGTATTTAAGCAATTTGATAGCTCAAGTAAAGCAGAGGGTCAGGTCGATTACTCGCAATTCATGCAGCAGGTTAAAGATGGTCGCATTGCAAAAGTACAAATTGACGGACGTGTGTTGCGTGTGACTACGCAAGACAATAAAACATTTAACACTTATGCGCCAAATGATCCTTGGCTTGTTTCTGATTTGCTAAAAAACCACGTAGTGGTGCAAGCAAAGCCAGAAGAACAAGAGTCAGTATTAATGAGTATATTTGTGTCATGGTTCCCGATGATATTGTTGATTGGCGTGTGGATTTTCTTTATGCGTCAGATGCAAGGGGGCGGCAAAGGCGGTGGTCCATTCTCTTTTGGTAAAAGTAAAGCGCGTCAGTTAGATGAAAGCTCAAATCAAACGACATTTGCAGATGTTGCGGGTTGTGATGAAGCTAAAGAAGAAGTGACTGAATTAGTTGAGTTCTTACGCGATCCTGGCAAATTTCAAAAATTAGGGGGTCGTATCCAACGCGGTGTTTTGATGGTCGGTCCTCCAGGAACAG
>DHYP01000034.1:124219-125152 GCA_002414145.1 Methylophilaceae bacterium UBA5127
TGTATTATTTTTATTGATGAGATTGATGCAGTCGGCCGTAGTCGTGGCGCGGGTAATGGTGGCGGTAACGACGAGCGTGAACAGACACTTAACCAAATGTTGGTAGAGATGGATGGTTTTGAGGCCAATTCAGGAGTGATTGTAATCGCTGCAACAAACCGTGCTGATGTACTTGATAAAGCATTATTGCGTCCAGGTCGGTTTGATCGTCAAGTCATGGTCGGTTTACCTGACATTAAAGGGCGTGAGCAGATTTTGATGGTGCATATGCGCAAAGTGCCAATTGATCCTGATGTAAAAGCCGATATTTTGGCACGCGGTACGCCAGGTTTCAGCGGGGCGGATTTGGCTAACTTAGTGAATGAAGCGGCACTCTTCGCAGCGCGTCGCAACAAACGCACAGTGGACATGCAGGACTTTGAAGATGCGAAAGATAAAATCTTCATGGGGCCAGAGTGCAAGTCGATGGTCATGCGTGAAGAAGAGCGCCGCAACACCGCGTATCACGAATCTGGGCATGCTGTGGTCGCTAAGCTATTACCTAAGGCTGATCCAGTACATAAGGTAACCATTATGCCACGTGGCTGGGCGCTAGGATTGACTTGGCAGTTGCCTGAGTTTGACCGCATCAGCAATTACAAAGATAAGATGCTGGAAGAAATTTCAATTTTATTTGGCGGACGTATTGCTGAAGAAATTTTTATGCATCAAATGTCTACTGGAGCATCCAATGATTTTGAACGTGCTACTAAGCTGGCACGTGATATGGTCACTAAGTTTGGGATGTCGGATGCACTAGGCACAATGGTATATGCAGGAAGCGAGCAGGACTCATTCTTTGGTAGCATGAGCTCTAAAACAGTGTCCGAAGCTACACAGCAAAAAGTCGATGCAGAAATTCGTCGTATTTTAGATGAGCAGTATGCGATTGCT
>DHYP01000034.1:125184-125413 GCA_002414145.1 Methylophilaceae bacterium UBA5127
TGCGATTGCTCGCAAGTTGCTGGAAGACAATCGTGACAAGGTAGAGGCGATGACTGCGGCGTTGATGGAGTTTGAAACCATTGATGCGGATCAGATTAATGACATTATGGCGGGCTTGCCTGTTCGTGATTCTAAACCGCGCCAGTCATCTATTAAGTCAACCACAGGAAGTGGTTCTGGTACTGTAGTAAAACCAGCACCTCAACCAACCGCCAAGAGCGATTAAGGC
>DHYP01000034.1:125457-127098 GCA_002414145.1 Methylophilaceae bacterium UBA5127
ATTAAAATAAGGGCTGGTCTTAATTACCAGCCCTTTTTTATTGATGATACTGCATTGTGGAAATTTTAATTTAGACCTGAACACGCCGCGTGTGATGGGTATTGTAAATGTCACGCCTGACTCATTCTCAGATGGCGGAAAGTACACCCAAACTTCACAGGCAGTTGCGCATGGACTAAAGCTGGTTGAAGATGGCGCGGATATTTTGGACATTGGAGGCGAGTCAACGCGACCCAATGCAACGCCTGTTTCATTACAAGAAGAGTTAGATCGCATATTGCCTGTGATTGAGGCATTAGTAGGTCAGGTTAACATTCCTATCTCAGTCGATACCTATAAGCCAGCAGTGATGCAGGCAGCGATTAATGCTGGTGCGAGTATTGTGAATGATGTCCGTGCACTACAAGAAGTCGGTGCCGTCGAAATATTGGCAAAATCTTCAGCAGGTATATGTTTAATGCATATGCAAGGTACGCCACAAACCATGCAAATAAATCCAGAATATCAGGATGTTGTTGCAGATGTTAAAGCATTTTTAATGCAACGCGTGTCAGTATGTGAGCAGTTTGGTATTGCGCTCAATCGCATCATTTTGGATCCAGGTTTTGGCTTTGGCAAAACGCGTGCACATAATATTGCCTTGATTCAGCAATTGGCTTCGTTTCAAGATACAGGACTGCCGCTACTGGTCGGACTATCAAGGAAGTCTGTATTGGGACAGGTCACTGGTCATGATGTTGACGCTCGATTATATGCGAGTGTTGCAGCGGCAGTGATTGCAGTAATGAAAGGCGCAAGAGTTGTGCGGGTACACGATGTCAAAGCAACTGTGGAAGCTTTAAAAGTGGTAGTGGCGATAGAATCATTTTAACTTTGGGTTTAAATATAATGAGTAAGAAATATTTTGGAACAGACGGTATTCGCGGGCGTGTAGGCGAGTCAACCATTACGCCGGACTTTGTAATGCGCTTGGGGTATGCGGCTGGCCGCGTGCTAGCGATACATGGTGATAGCTTGCCTAAGGGAACGCGTCCGTCAGTGCTGATTGGAAAGGACACTCGGATTTCTGGGTATATGCTGGAAGCTGCTTTGGAAGCTGGATTGTCTGCGGCAGGTGTGGACGTGTTATTGACTGGGCCTATGCCTACTCCAGCCATTGCTTATTTAACACGTGCTTTACGTGCACAAGCAGGGATTGTGATCTCCGCTTCTCATAATCCCTACTATGACAACGGTATCAAATTTTTCTCAAGTCAGGGCGCAAAGTTACCCGACGAAATAGAACTGGCGATTGAAGAAGCATTAGAGCAGCCGATACAGGTAATGGAATCTGCGCATTTAGGTAAAGCACGACGTGTAGACGATGCAGCGGGGCGCTATGTAGAGTTTTGTAAAAGCACCTTTCCTAACCATCTAGACTTACGTGGTTTGAAAATAGTATTAGATTGCGCACATGGTGCCACCTATCATGTAGCGCCTGATGTATTTCATGAGCTGGGTGCAGAAGTCACCGCTATTGGCAATAAGCCCGATGGACTCAATATTAATGAGAAGGTAGGCTCTACCTACCCTCAGGCACTGCAAAAAGCAGTAGTGGATCAGCAAGCGGATTTAGGTATTGCTTTTGATGGTGATGGCGAC
>DHYP01000034.1:127170-127506 GCA_002414145.1 Methylophilaceae bacterium UBA5127
GCATTAGGGTTGTACGCAAAGGGTAAGCTTAAGGGTGGCGTTGCTGGTACCTTAATGACGAATCTTGCTTTGGAACACGCATTGCAGCAGCATCAAATACCATTTGCACGTGCCAAAGTGGGTGACCGTTATGTACTCGAACTTTTAAATGAAAAAAATTGGAAATTAGGCGGTGAGAATTCTGGCCATATCCTCACTTTGGACAAGCATACAAGTGGTGATGCCATTATTGCCGCGTTGCAAGTCTTACAATCTATACGTGAAAGTGGTAAAACTCTAGCCGAGTTAGGTACTGGCTTAGTGCTCTATCCGCAAGTGCTGATTAATGTGACTACT
>DHYP01000034.1:127579-133399 GCA_002414145.1 Methylophilaceae bacterium UBA5127
CGCTGAGCTTAACGGTAAAGGACGTGTTTTGTTGCGCGCATCTGGCACAGAGCCCAAAATTAGAGTGATGGTTGAAGGACAGGATCAACACCAAGTACAGAACTTAGCTGAAACCATTGCTGATGTAGTGAAGCGCTTAGCAGCGCAGGCATAGTCAAAAAATATTCATGTTTCTGTCATGATTCATTCATGGCAGACGTGCATGATGTCAGCATCACCTAGTGTAAGGATTTGATGATGACCAGTAAAATGCGTTTGTACCTACACCGTATGCAAGCAGTGGATAGCGCTGTCTGTGTGACGGTGAGTCATACGAGTCAATACCGTGTCATTCGCGATGTGTTTAGAGTCGTGAGTCGTCTAGGTGATGGCGTATTCTGGTACACGCTGATGGCGGCCATTTTAGTGATTCAACAAACGGATGGTATACAGCCATTTCTGCATATGGCACTTGCTGGTGCAACAGGTACTTTAGTTTATAAGTGGTTAAAACTTAAAACGTTACGACCACGTCCATATCAAGTCAGGCAAGATGTATGGGTGGCAGGAAAAGCACTTGATCATTTTAGTTTTCCTTCGGGTCATACCTTGCATGCCGTAGTGTTTGGCTTAATTGCGATAACATATTATCCAATGCTTTCGATTATATTGATCCCATTTATGATGATGGTTGCGATGTCTAGAGTGATTCTAGGATTGCACTACCCTAGCGATGTAGTCGCTGGCGCCACCATAGGCTACTTCATTGTCTTACTTTCCTACCAGTTTGTTTAGGACGACTGCTCTAAATAAGGCTGCTTTCAATTAGTGAACACTCGCCCGTTTGATTAAACCGCTCATTTGATCAAATTGTTAGAATAAGTATTTAGAGTGAGGAGAGGTTTTGCTACTATGCGTGTAGTATTTGTAGCTGTTCGCTGTGTGCTTGATGAAACTGGAGTGGGGTGGTCAGTCTCAATCGCGCATCGATAAGACACTTCTCGCGCCAAGCATGCATCTCGGTGGCACTTAGATGTAATAGTTCGGCTTCCATGGTTGGTCTAGTACCACTTAATGTTGATTCAAAGTTTTGTAAAGCCTCTTTAGTCTTGCTTCTGTAGTAATCGAGCTTTTTAATAAACTCATCATCTTTACGCTTAATCGTTTGTAAAAGCATGGAAGACAGCTTAGAAAAACGTAGCGTTTTATCAGCATAGGCCAGGCGTGTCACTGCTTTTTTAGCTTCTGTCTGGCTAACCTTAAAACATGGGGCAACTAAGATGCTGATAACATCCGTGTGATGTTTGAGTAAGCCATAAGGCCTAGTTTCGATATGCTTGGCAATATGCGCGTCCATCGCCCACTCCGCGACCACATG
Organism: Methylophilaceae bacterium UBA5127; assembly: GCA_002414145.1. Taxonomy (GTDB): domain Bacteria; phylum Pseudomonadota; class Gammaproteobacteria; order Burkholderiales; family Methylophilaceae; genus Methylophilus. The sequence continues at coordinate 128,937 of DHYP01000034.1, forward strand.
TGTGAGTATGGAGGGGTTGAGCCACTTGGCTTCAAATGCGGGAACAAAGTGATTGTGCGCGATGACATCTACATAAAGATGACTAGTATAACCTACCGCAATAGCGATTTCTTCATCACTTTTTGCTTGTGCTAACATTTCCTGAGCTTGATGCCACTGATGGGTAGTGTTAAAGTGTTTTGAAACAAGTGCTAAGTCTGGTAAACAGGCACCAGCCATGACTAGTTTAGGAAATTTTTTGATTGCATTTTGTAATCTAGGATCCAAAATGGGTAAGGATAGTGCGATATACTGCGCGAAGTAAATGTGAGTGAACAGTCCCCATGCACTTGCATCTGCTGCATAAATTAGTAGAGGAATTCCCCATAAAAGCTTGATTAAGATACGCTTTTTCATAAGTGTTACTTTTACATCGCTGCGTGAAACTTAGATGACGAGTCCGTGAAAGTTCCATGACACTACGTAGTTATATTTAAGATAAAGTCATTTAGCTGTCATATTTAATCGTTAGCATCATGGCATACTAACACCACCACAAGCTGACAATAAGTCTATGAAAATATTGCTCATTTCTGATGTTTACTTCCCAAGAGTGAATGGCGTTTCAACCAGTATTAAAACGTTTACTGAGCAAATGCAACAACTTGGGCACAAGGTGCATTTAATTGCACCTGATTATGGCGTGCCGTCTTCAGATGAAGCATGGATTACAAGAGTGCCTGCGCGTAGCATTTATTTTGACCCAGAAGACAAGCTGATGAAATATCGTGAAATTTTGAAATTGACCCCTAAACTAAAGGGCGCAAATTACGATATTTTGCATATTCATACGCCTTTTGTCGCACATTACGCTGGGCTTAAACTGGCTAAAGCCTTGAAGATTCCTACTGTAGAGACTTACCATACTTTTTTTGAAGATTATTTACACCACTATTTAGGCTGGATTCCAAAATCTATGGCACGTGGTATTGCGAGAATGATTTCTAAAAGCCAGTGTAATCAAGTATATGGTTTAGTATCGCCATCGCAACCGATGCTGGATGTTTTGTATAGTTATGGCGTGAACACATCGTCTGAAGTGATCCCGACAGGGCTACAGCAAAACAGTTTTGTGGAGGTCGATGGATTAGCATTCAGAGAGAGATATGGTATTCCTGCCAATCGACCTATGTTGTTATATGTAGGGCGAGTTGCCTATGAAAAAAATATTGGTTTTTTGTTAGAAGTAGTGCGTTTGCTCATAGATGAAATTCCTGATATTTTATTTTTGATTACGGGGGAAGGTCCCGCGGAAGAAAGTTTAAAACACCATGTCAATCACTTGGGCTTGCAAAAGCATGTGCAATTTGTAGGATACTTAGATCGAACCACTGAACTAAACGCTTGCTATAAAGCAGCGGATATATTTGTCTTTGCCTCTAAAAGCGAGACGCAAGGTTTGGTGTTGCTTGAGGCAATGGCACAAGGTACGCCAATTGTTGCTATTGCAGAATTGGGTACTGCATCTGTGTTAGTGGAAGGGTTGGGTGCCAAGATTGCGGCCGAAAGTGAATTAGATTTTGTTGAAAAAATTCATAGCCTGCTAATCAACAAAGAACACAGGGTTGCATTAGGTCTGCGTGGCAAGGAATATGCGTTGCAACAGTGGTCATCTGCAGCTCAGGCTGAAAAGATGCTAGCTTTGTATGCAAGGCTTATTGTTAGGTTTCATGAAAATATCGAGAAACAATTGATAGGTCTAGAATCACAGCAAACCTAGATGCACAATGAATGTTGTGCTATATGGTCATCGTTGCGAAGCGGATTAAACTTCTGTTCTTAAATTAAAAAGCCAGCGAATGCTGGCTTTTTAATTGAGATAATCACACAGAAGTGAATAAAATTAACCGAACTTACCAGTGATGTAATCTTCTGTTTCTTTACGGCTTGGGTTGGTAAAAATCTTGTCTGTATCGTTGAATTCGATTAACTCACCTAGATACATATAAGCTGTATAGTCAGAAACGCGTGCTGCTTGTTGCATGTTGTGAGTCACAATCACAATCGTATAGTCTTTTTTAAGTTCGTGAATCAACTCTTCTACTCGCGCTGTAGAAATCGGGTCAAGCGCAGAGCATGGTTCGTCTAGCAATAATACGTTTGGTTTCACTGCCACACCGCGTGCGATACACAGACGCTGTTGCTGACCACCTGATAAGCCAGTGCCACTTTGGTTTAATTTGTCTTTTACTTCATTCCAGATTGCGGCTTTTTGTAGAGCCCATTCTACGCGCTCATCCATCTCGATTTTAGATAGGTTCTCATAGAGCTTTACACCAAATGCGACATTGTCATAAATTGACATTGGAAATGGTGTTGGCTTCTGAAACACCATGCCTACTTTGGCACGCAGTAGATTCAAGTCTTGATCTGCAGCATGAATATCTTTGCCATCTAGTAAGATTTTGCCTTCTACTCTGAGCTTTGGGTAAAGTTCATACATGCGATTAAAGGTACGCAACAAAGTAGATTTGCCACAACCAGAAGGACCAATGAAAGCCGTTACTTTGCTTGAGGGAATATCTAGATTGATGTTTTTGAGTGCATGAAATTTACCGTAGTAAAAGTTCATGTTTTGTGTTGCAATTTTTGGTATAGCCGTTTGTGTAGACATTTTGAAATAACCCTAAAGCTAGTTTTGAGATTGGCCTGGACGGAAAAGTGTACGTGCGAGAATATTAAGACCCAACACAAATAATGTAATTAGCAATGCACCAGCCCATGCTAGACGCTGCCAATCTTCATATGGACTCATGGCAAATTGGAATATCACAACAGCGACACTTGCGATAGGCTTGCTCATATCAGAATTCCAGAACTGATTGTTCAGCGCCGTAAAGAGTAGCGGTGCAGTTTCACCACTGATTCTTGCGACGGCAAGTAGTAGCCCAGTCATAATTCCAGTTTTCGCTGCACGGTATACAACGTTAACAATCACTTTCCAATAAGGTGAGCCAAGCGCCGCTGCTGCCTCACGTAAAGTGCTTGGTACCAGTTGCATCATGTTTTCTGTAGTACGTACGACTACAGGAATCACAATAAGTGACAATGCTAGGGCACCAGCCCAACCAGAGAAGTGTCCAGTCGTGTGTACAGCTACTTCATACACAAACAGACCAATCACAATGGAGGGTGCAGAGAGCAGGATGTCATTAATGAATCGAGTGGTAGGTGCTAACCAACCAGATTTACCATACTCCGCTAAGTAAGTGCCTGCCAAGATACCCACTGGCGTACCAATTACTGTGGCAATCAGTACCATGTAGATACTACCGGCGATGGCGTTTAATAGGCCGCCAGCGCTACCGGGTGGGGGCGTCATTTTGGTAAAGACGTCTGCAGTGAGGTAGCTAAACCCTTGGCTAAACAATGTCCATAAAATCCAAATTAAAAAGAAAAGTGCAAAAATAACTGTCAGAACAGCAATGCTAAGTGTGAGTTTATTGACTATTTTACGTCTTAAATAAAGTTGGTTATCCATCGTAATTACGACTCTTTCCCTTCGCGCATTGACAGGCGAATCAGAAGCAACTTCGCAAGTGCTAATACGATAAATGTAATGACAAACAAGGTTAAACCTAAAGTAATTAGAGATGAGGTGTAGATATCCCCCACGGCTTCTGTAAACTCATTTGCAAGTGCCGACGAAATGGTATTACCTGGCATCATCAGCGATGCAGACAGTTCGTGTGCATTACCAATCACAAAAGTAACGGCCATTGTTTCACCTAAGGCACGACCTAAGCCGAGCATAATGCCACCGACTACACCCGTTTTGGTGTAAGGAAGTACAACATTCCAAACCACTTCCCAAGTGGTTGCGCCTAAGCCGTAAGCAGACTCTTTAAGCATGGAAGGGACAATTTCAAATACATCACGCATCACAGATGCGGTAAATGGAATCACCATAATAGNNNTAATAGCTAGGATAAAGCCCGCAGTTAACATGCCAATTCCCATTGGAGGGCCTTGGAAAACTTGTCCAATTAGCGGTAGAGCGCCTAGATTATCATTAATCCATGGCTGCACATTGTCAGCAAAAAACGGCGCAAAGACAAATAGTCCCCACATGCCGTAAATGATGCTGGGAATACCTGCCAGTAGTTCAATTGCAATACCAATTGGACGTTTGAGCCAGGCAGGGGAGAGTTCTGTAATAAAAATGGCAATACCAAAGCTCACTGGTACGCCGATGAGCATAGCGATTAAAGCGGTAACGAATGTGCCGTAGATGGGGACTAAGCCACCAAATTGGATATCAACAGGATTCCATACGTCACTTGAGAAAAAGCCAGGGCCAAATGCTTTTAGTGCGGGCAGGCTGCCGATAAATAACGTGATAATAATGCCAAACAGTAAGATGAAAACCAGAAATGCAAAAAACATCGTGGTTCGACGAAACAGAGTGTCTAGCATTGCTCCCA
>DHYP01000034.1:133406-137711 GCA_002414145.1 Methylophilaceae bacterium UBA5127
CTCCCATATTTTTATTTTGTGTACCAGAAGACATAAGTTCTGCTTTTCTAATAGTTTTTTGCTCATTTAAGATAGCAGCAGAGGAGGGAGCCTCCTCTGCTGCTAAGCTTACATTTGCGTCATTATATGATGATGACATACTTAACCAAGCTAATTATTTAGCTGGCCAGATTGCAGCGCCATCTTTAGCTTTGATGTTGTCTTTCCAGTTAGTTTCAATCAAATCAACAACAGTACTTGGCATCGGTACATAGTCTAATGCTTTAGCCATCAAACTGCCGCTTTTGTAACCCCAGCTAAAGAATTTCAACACTTCAGCAGCGTTTGCAGCATTGTCTTGTGATTTATTCATCAAGATGAATGTAGCACCTGCAATTGGCCAAGTTTCTTTACCTGGCTCGTTCGTTAAGATTTCATAGAAGCCTGGCGCTTTTGCCCAGTCAGCATATTTAGCAGCTGATTGGAAGCTCTCAATACTTGGTTTAACAAACTCGCCATCACGGTTTTGCATTGCTGCATATGGTAAACCGTTTTGTTTAGCATATGCGTATTCTACATAACCGATAGAGTATTTGATACGTTGTACGTAAGAAGCAACACCCTCGTTACCTTTACCGCCCAAACCAGTTGGCCAAGCAACAGAAGTATCTGCACCTACTTTATCAGCCCATTCTTTGCTTACCTTACCTAAGAAATTAGTAAATACGAATGAAGTGCCAGAACCGTCTGAACGGTGAACAACGGTAATTGCTGAATCAGGCAACTCAACACCTGGATTTAAACCTTTGATTGCTGCGTCATTCCATTTTGTGATTTTTTTCAGATAGATATCTGCAAGCACTGCACCACTCAAACGTAGTTCGCCGTTAGTAATGCCAGGTACGTTGACGACAGGTACCACACCACCTACTACAGTAGGGAATTGCACTAAGCCTGCTTTGTCTAATTCTTCCGGTTTTAACGGTTTGTCAGAAGCGCCAAAGTCTACAGTTTTGTTCGTGATTTGTTTGATACCACCACCAGAACCAATAGATTGGTAGTTTAGTTTAACGCCAGTTTTAACGTTATAAGATTCTGCCCATTTTGCATAGATTGGGTATGGGAATGTGGCGCCAGCACCTGTGATGTCAATTGCGAATGCGCTGGTAGCAACGGTAAGACCTGCTACTAAAAGCGCGGCCTTGAAGTTAAATTTGGATACTTGCATTAATTTCTCCTGTTTGCATAGTGTATGTCCTGAGACGGTTGTATGTTAATCTTTAATTGTGACATTTATGTGACAATAAATGGTAGTCAAGTAACCTGTTCTGAGATGCTTATCATGACTTGACTCAGTTGACTTGTATTTAAGCTACATCAAACTCTCCTGTTAAAAATATAAAAAAGTATGGTGATGCTACTAACGGTTGTAGTTGGGCTGAGTTTACGTTTATTGTTAAGCTTTCATGAAGGTTTTGTGAATAAAATATCACATTTTTTTATGCGCAAAATTTTAAAGTATAGGCCGTACGAAATTCAGAAGTTCTGGCTTAAAATACCCCGCTGGATAATTGAAAAATGAATCGTTAATGAGAAATAAGATATTTGCTGAGTTGTTCGGTACTGCGCTGTTGTTAGCTGTGGTGACAGGTTCTGGCGTGATGGGAGCGTCTTTGGCGGCTGGTAATAATGCAGTTGCATTATTAGGAAATAGCATTGCGACAGGCTGCGGGTTGTATGTGCTGATTACGGTGTTAGGACCTATTTCAGGCGCGCACTTCAATCCGCTGGTGAGTTTAATGATGTGGCAAGCAAATGTCATCAATTTAAAAAATGCAATAGGGTATATCTCAGCGCAATGTATTGGCGCAATTTTAGGGGTTTGGTTAACGCATCTGATGTTTGGACTTTCACTCATTGAAGTATCCAGCAAACCAAGGAATGGCGTTGGACAATGGCTTAGTGAGCTTGTTTCGACTATGATATTACTAACGTTAATTCGATTAGCATTAAAATATGCATCTGAAAAGGTCGCAATGTTAATCGCGATGACCGTGACTGCAGGTTATTGGTTTACCTCGTCCACCTTTTTTGCTAATCCTGCGGTGACAATAGCGCGTACATTGACTGATACCTTTGTCGGGATTGCGCCAGCAGATCTTCTATTATTTATCTCTGCCCAGTTTGTTGCTTTATTATTCACAGTATTTTGGATGAAATTGGAAGCAAAATGAGCGTCACCATTTATCACAACCCAAAATGTGGAACATCGCGCAACACTATAGCCATGATACGCGCGAGTGGCGTAGAGCCTGAAATCATCGAGTATTTAAAGACACCTCCCACCAAGGCGCAATTAATACAACTGATTGCCAATATGGGCGTCACTCCAAGAGCAATCTTGCGTGAAAAAGGAACACCATATGCTGAGCTAGGACTTGATAATGCGCAACTATCAGACGCGGTATTGATCGATGCGATGTACAACATCCTATTTTAATCAATCGTCCGATAGTGGTAACGAGTAGAGGCGTGCGTTTGTGCAGGCCATCAGAAGTAGTACTGGAAATTTTGGAAAATCCTAAGATCGGTATATTTGTGAAAGAGGATGGCGAGATCGTAAAGACTTAGCATTGCGCATGCTTACAAGGTTTTTGCGGTGTTTGCAGTATAATAGCGCCTTTAATATGTGTGATGCATTATGGAAGCCGAACAACTCAATCTCATTGCAAATCGTTTAACTGATTTAAATGTACGTCATCTTGCCCTTCGGGGGTATCTTTGACTTTGAAACGAAAAGTCAACGCTTAGAAGAAGTCAATGGTCTGCTAGAAGACCCCAATATTTGGAACGATGCCGAAAAGGCACAAAAGCTTGGTAAAGAGAAGCGTGAGCTGGAAACGATCGTCACTACTTTGCAGCATGTGGGACAAGTCATCCAAGACAGTCGCGAATTGTTTGACATGGCGCGTGAGGAAAATGATGACGACACTTTATTGAGTGTGGCGAGTGATTCCGAGGCGCTGGAAAAGAAAATCGCTGAAATGGAGTTTCGTCGCATGTTTTCTCAGCCGATGGATGCTAACAATTGCTTTCTCGAGTTTCAATCAGGGAGCGGTGGTACAGAGGCACAAGATTGGGCGAGCATGTTGTTGCGCATGTATTTGCGTTATTGCGAGCGCAAAGGTTTTAAAGTGGAAGTGCTGGAAGAGTCTGATGGAGACGTGGCTGGTATTAAAGGCGCGTCCATTAAGGTATCGGGTGATTATGCTTATGGCACGTTACGTACAGAGAATGGTGTGCATCGTTTAGTACGTAAATCTCCTTTTGATTCAAATGCTAAACGCCATACCAGTTTTGCTAGCGTACAGGTGTTTCCAGAAGTAGATGATTCAATTGAAATTGATATTAATCCAGCGGATTTGCGCATCGATACTTACCGAGCCAGTGGAGCCGGTGGTCAGCATATCAATAAAACTGATTCAGCTGTGCGTATTACCCACTTACCGACTGGGGTTGTGGTGCAATGTCAGAACGATCGATCTCAGCATCGTAATAGAGATGAGGCGATGAGTATGCTGAAAGGTGCGTTGTATAACTTGGAGTTAAGTAAACGTAACGAAGAAAAACAAGCCTTAGAGGATGCTAAAACTGATATTGGTTGGGGACATCAAATCCGCAGTTACGTACTAGATCAATCGCGAATTAAAGATTTGCGTACCAACGTAGAAGTTGGCAATACACAAGGTGTGTTGGATGGCGACCTTGATCAGTTTATTTTTGAGAGCCTGAAGCAAGGGGTTTAATCCATCCGGATTTTTTGGGGGGGGTTACATCACCCTGTGTTTCTTAACCCAGCGGCAATACCATTGATTGTGCGCTGAATAGAGAGTTTTAACTTTTCGTCCTCTTCACCATTTCGATAGCGTTGAATCATTTCTACTTGAAGATGGTTTAATGGATCTAGATAAGGTAAACGGTTTCTGATGGAATCAGCCAGCATGGGGTTATTGCTGAGTCTTACCGTGGTTTCCTGTAATAAGTTCAGTGCTTGCGTTGTCAGCATATGCTCATGCGTGATTTTACTGAAGATGGATTCTCTTAACTCCTTGTCTTGCACCAAGTGCGCATAGTGTCTGGCAACGATCAAATCTGTTTTGGCGAGCACCATATCAACATTAGCAATCAGTGTCTTGAATAACGGCCAGCCAGCCAGCATTTCTTTTAGGGTTTGAATGCGCGCCTCACGCATGCTTTCATCTGCATGAATATATTGATGAACCGCGCTACCTAGGCCAAACCACCCTGGCAGGAGTAGTCGACATT
>DHYP01000034.1:137735-138785 GCA_002414145.1 Methylophilaceae bacterium UBA5127
GAAAATCCCCATGGAATAGCGCGTAAATCTTCAATTCTACGGGTAGATTTTCTTGCAGAGGGACGGCTACCAATATTCAATTCAGCAATTTCAGCAATCGGTGTGGCACTGAAAAAATAATCAGTAAAGCCAGGGGTTTCGTATACAAGATTGCGGTAGCTGGTCATGGCAGTGGTAGAAAGTTCTTCCATCACTGTTTCGTATACACGACGTTTTTGGTGTTGCAAGCTGTCTTGTGGAAACAAGCTAGCATCAATCGTTGCAGCGATAAGCGTTTCTAAATGTTGTCTGCCAACTTTAGGATTGGCGTATTTGTTAGCAATAATCTCACCCTGCTCGGTCAGCCTGATTTGGCCGTCAACCGTGCCCTGAGGTTGTGCCATGATCGCCTGATAAGTAGGGCCACCACCACGTCCCACTGTGCCACCACGGCCGTGGAATAAGCGCAGTTTGATTTTTGCTTGCGTGAACAACTCTACCAAGGTAATTTCAGCTTTATATAGCTCCCAGTTTGAGGTCAAGAATCCACCATCTTTATTGCTGTCAGAGTAGCCTAACATGATTTCTTGCTCATTCCCCTGATTACGTAACACATGCCGTATGCCAAGTAAACTAAGCCATTTTCCCATAATCATGGGCGCGTTTCGCAAGTCGGCGATGGTTTCAAACAGCGGCACAATGTTGAGATCGTCCTGAATTTTTTGCGACCCCCAAATCCCTTTGATCATGCCTGTTTCTTTTTGTAGCAAAGCAACTTCCAGTAAGTCAGAAAGCGTCTCAGTGTGAGAAATAATATATTGGCGCACAGTACGTTGACCAAACGACTGTCGCATGGCTCTGGCTTGATTGAGCACACCAATTTCTTTGACCACCAGTTCTGAATATTGCTGAAATGGCGAAAATAGAAGTCTAGGCTGCTTGAGCTCATCTAGCAGCGTTTTTATTTTTTCTTCTTCAGTCAGCTCGTCATAGTTAAAATCGTATCCTGCTTTATGAAATAGCTCTTTAATCACTGTTTCATGTATGTCAGAAGATTGTCGAATATCAATT
>DHYP01000034.1:138823-142953 GCA_002414145.1 Methylophilaceae bacterium UBA5127
AGGTGAAATCCAAAAGTTTCTATCGCTTTGGCAAGTTTGCCTAAGCCTGGGTAAACCAACGCTTCTCCATGGTGCTCATTTAACGATTGAATTAGCGTGTTAATCTCTGCGAGCAATTCTTCTGCATTCTGATATGGAGTTACTTCATGATGGATGTCTGCATCCATGACCTTAGGCAATAGCTGGTTGGCAGTTAATACCAATCTGTCATATATGCCATTTAAAGCGAGTCGATAGGGCTCATCCAGACGATGCGGAGATTGGTCGTTAGAACGTTTTGCGAGCTTGAGCACCTCAGGGCTGACTTTAACCAGTCGAGAAGATACGGCGAGTTCTCGGCGCAGTGTGTTGAGTGCTTTAGCATAGTATTNNTATTTAAATGCTGTGATGGCTTGTAAATGCACTGCCTGCTCTAACGTCTCTGCGTTGACAAATGGGTTGCCATCACGGTCTCCACCAATCCAGCTGCCCATATGCAGAAAGGTCGGCAATTGATAATGACCTTGAATTTCTTTTTGATAGAGATGATTAATGTCACGTTCTAAATCTTGTAGCAGTTCGGGAATGGTGTCTAAGAAAGTGGGTTCATAGTAACTTAGCGCATTTTCAATTTCATTGATAACAGTAAGCTTAGAAAAACGCAGTATGCGGGTTTGCCATAATGAAGCAATTGCACCTTGCAGCAGCAAATGGTTACGTGATAACTCTTTTTTAGAAATTAAGGTTGTGCGTTCCGCGAGTAAATGCGCAACTCTATCTTCTATCTCCAATACACTTTTTCGCTGTACTTCTGTGGGGTGCGCGGTCAACACCGGTGAAATCAGCGCATCTTTAAAAAAGTGGTCAACCTCTTGAAAAGAAAGACTATTCTCTTTAATTTCATCTATAGAGTAGGCTAACATACCTGCGTTTAAACTGTCTTCGTTCAGGCGTGTCTGCTGTTGCATATACAGGTCTTCCGCAATATTCACGAGGTGCTTAAAGTAGCTGAAAGCACGTATGACCGCAGTATTTTGATCTGGTGTTAGATTTTTCAAGAGCTTCTCGAGTGACAAAGAAGCTTCTTGATCATTAGTTTTGTGAAACTTTACCGCTGATTTACGTATTTTTTCAATAAGCTGTAAAGTTTCTTCTCCTTCATTTTGTTTTATAGCTTCACCAAGTAGTCGCCCTAGATAGCGAATATTCTCTTTAATTTCGTATTGTTGTTTGGAGTGTGTTGCAGTCATTTTTACACCAGAGTTAAGTAGTTTATAGTCTTAACTAGCAACAAATGCACCAATATTAATAATGTTTATTATCAATATGTTACATTGATTTATTGTGCAAATGCGCAGAGCAAATGCCCCAAGATAAGTAACTTGCCTTGATTTGGTGCGATAGTGATAGAAAATGATTTATTCTTAACTTAGATGATTGTAAATCACGATAAATTAAGGCATTCAGTCGCGTGTTTTTGTTGCTAAATTGACGTGGTAATCAGGGGATTTAATTGCATAGCAGACTATTTATTTGGGGATAGTTGCTGTCAATAAATATTCATGTATCATTCACCCAAATTTAATTATAAATAGTAGTACGTGTGAGCAAGTTGTGATGACTGAAATGCGCTATCACCTCATTAAATAATTATTATAAAAACTAAATATTTCCAATTACCAACATACTAAATTAGTAGAAAATACTATGCAAATTCAAATGGTTAATTACAAGCGTGCAAGTTACGCTTTATTGCTATTATTAATTGTTTTTATTTTATTTACATTTAAACAGCACGGCATTAGTAACGATGAAATGGTGCAGCATACCTATGGGCAATTATTGCTCAAATGGTATGCCTCTGGCTTTGAAGATCAATCGGCGTTTCATTATGTTAACTTGTACCTTTATGGTGGTTTTTTTGATCTGATTGCGGCAGGATTAGAAAAACATTCTTCACTCTGGGTATGGGATTTACGTCATTTATTAACTGCTATTTTTGGTTTTTTGGGCTTTGTTGCAGTCTATAAGATCAGTAATCATATTGCTGGGCAACGGGCTGGATTTTTTGCATTAGTGCTTTTAGCACTCACAGCCTCATGGTCAGGCACGATGTTTACCCATACCAAAGATATCCCTTTCGCAGCCTCTATGGCTTGGGCACTTTATTACACTGTCGTTGCAACGCGTACCTTACCCAGCATTCCTAAGTCAGTGAGTATTAAACTGGGGGTTGCCGTTGGATGCGCACTTGGTATACGTATCGGTGGTGTGTTTGCGGTAATTTACTTGCTATTAACACTCAGCGTTGCTGGCTGGCTAGTGCAGGGGTATCAGGCTAGGGTTAAGTATTTCTTTGAAGTGATTCAATCGCTGATTCCAGCAGCGGTGGTGGCCTTTGTTATCATGGCCATATGCTGGCCATGGGGAGTGATGTCTCCGGAGCATCCATTTGAAGCCATCAAGGCATTCTCACATTTTTCTTTTAATATGCAAACGATAGATGATCATCGCGTATATAGCATCGGAGAAGTGCCTAGAACCTATCTGTTAGATTATCTTTTAGTTAAATTGCCAGAGGTGTTTTTGTTGGGACTGGCGAGTTTAATAGTGTTGATTGTGTTTGATAAAAAGCGCTGGTGGAATCAGCCTTCACATGCGCAACACCTTGCTTTGATGGCAGTTTTGATTGCAGTCATGTTCCCCATTTTATTTGTATTGGCAACAGAGCCTGCTTTGTATAATGGCGTTCGTCACTTTACTTTCATTATTCCGCCTTTAGCAGTATTGTCGGCATTAGGGATTCATTTTGCATTACTTGCGCTGAGTCAATCTGTGAAGTGGTCAGTCACAATGTGGATTGCTTGTATACTATTAAGTGTGTATACATTCTCATACCTTTGCGCTTTACATCCTTATGAGTATGTTTACTATAACGAGATTGCAGGTAAAAGAAGGTTGCTGAAAAATGAATGGGAAGGCGATTACTGGTCAAGTAGTTTACGCGAGGCAGCAAAAGCGCTGAATGCAATGTCACTACCCAAGAGGGACAAGCCCTATCTCGTGGCGGTATGTGCAGAAAATAGTCAGGGTAGCGCCTATTTAGATCGTCGATTCCAAGTTACCAAAGATTGGGTCGCGGCAGACTTTTATATGTCCAGCACCAATATGCATTGTGATCAGGTACTGCAAGGAACTGTGATTACACAGGTGAAGCGGCATGGCCTAGTGCTGTCAGTTGTCAAAGATAGGAGAATGTTAGTAGGCAAAGCACGTATCCCTGTACCTGCACCTAATAATTAAGCAAGATGAATACACATCACTTACAGCATCGCTATCATCTGCAGCCGCACATTACCGTGATTGTGCCAGCGTATAATGAGGCACTCGCCATTGCAAATACCGTTGAGAATATTGCACAAACCTTATCACGCCTAAGTCCTGCCTGGGATATTTTGGTCGTGGATGATGGCAGCCGTGACCAAACCGCATTAGTGGTAAAAGGTTTAGCGGAGAAATGGAATACTACGTTGGTTAGGTTTTCACGTAACTTTGGTAAAGAAAACGCGATTACCGCAGGCTTGAGTTATGCCAAAGGTGACATCGTGATATGCATGGATGCTGATGGTCAGCACTCATCCGCATTGTTAAAAGACATGCTTGAAAAGTGGCACGAAGGCTACGATATGGTATATGCCGTACGCCAAGATAGAGAAGTAGAGTCAAAGTTTAAGAAGTGGGGCTCAAAAATATTCTATGGCATGATGAGTGCGAGTGGACAGGTGAGTATTCCTAAAGATGCAGGTGACTTTAGATTAATGGATCGCAAAGTCGTGGATGCATTATGTGCTTTACCAGAGCGTAATCGTTTTATGAAAGGCATTTACGCTTGGGTCGGCTATGCATCAATCGGTATCCCATATACGCCATTACCACGCACACATGGGGAAAGCACCTTTTCCCGTTTACGCTTGCTTGGATTGGCATGGACTGGCATCACGAGCTTTTCTGTGATGCCCTTGAGATTGGCAAGTGCTGTGGGTGTGTTGCTTGCACTTCTGGCTTTTGGATATGGCATTGCTGTTGTCATAGATAAATTATTTTTCCATGAGTCTGTGCCAGGCTGGCCAACCGTAGTGGCGAGCATGATG
>DHYP01000034.1:142988-145426 GCA_002414145.1 Methylophilaceae bacterium UBA5127
CGGTGTACAGCTGCTGTTTATTGGCATATTGGGTGAGTACCTTGCGCGGATTTATGATGAAGTGAAAGGTCGCCCACCCTATATTGTGGCGGAAGTGGTCACACCAAAACCACCAGTGATAACGCAAGCCCTCGATGTGGAAGTTCAAGATATGAAGCTAGATCAAACGGTGACACTAGCCAAAAATACATAATGCCTCAGCCATCCTCGTCTTTTAATCATCATCAAAAATCTGCGACATGGTTCACCGTGATTGGTGCGGTAGCGGCTTGTGTACACTATATAGTAGCAGTGGGGCTTGAGCGCTTTGTTAGTTTACAGCCTACATGGAGTAATGTACTTGGCTTTGCTTTGGCTTTTCCTGTCAGCTATATCGGGCATTCTAAATTTTCTTTCGCAAGTCAAAATGCCTTAAATCGACAAGCCCTACCAAGGTTTTTATGTGTGGCTTTGGCTGGTTTCGTGGCAAATCAAAGTTTGGTTGTGTTGGGTCTGCGTTATACACCATTACCATTTTGGCTATTATTAGGCATCGTCATGGTGGTTGTGGCAGTTTCTACCTATCTGTTGAGCCGCTATTGGGCGTTTAAATCAGGCCATCCCCCCTTATGATGCGTCAGTTAATTGTATGCGCGGATGATTTTGCACAGAGCGAGGAAATCGATAGCGCTATTGTAGCGTTGATTGAAAAAAATAGATTATCCGCCACCTCTTGTTTAACGCTGAGTCCGCGTTGGTTAGAAGCGTCAAAGAGGATTACTCCAGAAATACGTAGCAAGGCAGCCATAGGATTGCATTTGGATTTCACACAATATGCGCAACCAAAGCGTGGCTTGCCCAAGCTGATAATGTGTACCTATTTGAGATTACTCAGTACACAAAAAATCAAGGCGACTATTCATTCCCAGCTAGATGCATTTGAACAAGCATTAAATACACCACCAGATTATATTGACGGGCATCAGCACGTACATCAACTGCCACAAATTAGGGATGCGCTAGTCGAAATATTATGCCAGCGCTACCCGCAAAAAAAACCTTGGCTTCGCATTGCTAAGCCGCCTATGCAAGATGGCATCAAGGCAGTTGTGATTGGCCTGTTAGGGAGCCATGCCTTAGCCGCACAGGCAGAACGTAGGCAAATTCAGCATAGTCAAACTTTGCTTGGTGTGTATGGGTTCAAGGGAAATCTAGATCAATATCAGCATAAGTTGAATCAATGGCTTGCGCAAATGCATCATCAAACTTTTGCGCGGTCTTTTGTCTTAATGTGTCACCCCGGCTTGATGCGTCCAGACACGCATCAACAAGACGCTCATCATGAAGATGCCATTTATCAGGCAAGAGAGATAGAATATCAAGCGTTATCAAGCGCACATTTTTTGACTTTATTGCAACAGCACAATATCCAGTTGGTTAAAGATATTCACGCTTCGTCTCAGTCTATTTAGCTAACTCTACCGTCAACACCTTGTTTTTAATGCTAAAATGTCAGTTTTTGTAAAAGCCATGCTAAGTGGCTAATTCTCCCTTAAAGATACGAGCAATTCATTATGAATGAACATACAACAGAACCAACGCCATTAGTAGACGAAAATCATGTGATTGCTGAACGTCGCGAAAAGCTTAAAGTCATTCGTGAGGCAACCAACGGTGTTGCTTTTCCCAACGACTTTAAGCCACAACACAAAGCGGTTAAATTGCATCAGCAGTATGCTGAATTAGACAAAGAAACCCTTGATCCACAAGCAATACCTGTGAGCGTTGCGGGACGTATGATGCTCAAACGTGTGATGGGTAAGGCAAGTTTTGCGACTATTCAGGATGCGACTGGCCGTATTCAACTGTATGTAGCACGCGATGAAATAGGCGAAGCGTTGTATGAGCACTTTAAGCACTGGGATCTGGGCGACATCATAGGTGCATCAGGGCGCTTGTTTAAAACCAAAACGGGCGAGCTTTCAATTCACGTGAGTGAAATTAAATTGCTAACAAAATCTTTACGCCCATTGCCAGAAAAGTTTCATGGTTTGCAAGATCAGGAAATTAAATATCGTCAGCGCTATGTTGATTTGATTACCAGTGAAGAAGCGCGTGCAACCTTTGTAGCGCGTAGCAAAGTCGTCAGTGCTATTCGTAACTTCATGATTCAAAATGAATTTCTGGAAGTGGAAACCCCCATGTTGCATCCCATTCCAGGCGGCGCATCGGCTAAACCCTTTATCACGCATCATAATGCGTTAGATATGCAAATGTTTATGCGCATTGCGCCAGAGCTCTATCTAAAAAGATTAGTAGTAGGTGGTTTTGAACGCGTGTTTGAAATCAATCGCAATTTTAGGAACGAAGGGTTAAGTGTTCGTCACAATCCAGAATTTACCATGATGGAATTCTATGCAGCTTATACCGATTACCAATGGCTCATGGACTTTACGGAG
>DHYP01000034.1:145450-147683 GCA_002414145.1 Methylophilaceae bacterium UBA5127
ATCCGTGCAGCAGCCATCGCGGCGCGCGGCACGGCAGTATTGAGTTATGATGGTAAAGAAGTCGATTTGAGTCAACCTTTTGAGCGTTTGACCATTGTAGGCGCCATACAAAAATATGCACCGCACTATACTTTGGCGCAATTAAGCGATGCAGCATTTATTAGGAATGAGCTGCTTAAATTTGGTGTTAAAGCCTTTGATCATGCAGGTTTGGGCGCATTACAACTTGCGCTATTTGAAGAAACTGCAGAAAGCCAACTGTGGCAACCGACCTATATTATTGATTATCCAGTAGAGGTTTCACCGCTAGCACGCGCTTCTGATAAAAACCCTGAAATCACTGAACGTTTTGAATTGTTTATTACAGGGCGCGAAATGGCGAACGGTTTTAGTGAGTTAAACGATGCAGAAGACCAAGCTGCGCGCTTTCATGCGCAAATGAAAGCGAAAGAAGCGGGTGACCATGAAGCCATGTATTATGATGCAGATTTTATTCGCGCCTTGGAATACGGCATGCCGCCAACAGGGGGTTGTGGTATCGGTATTGATCGTTTGGTGATGCTGATTACAGATAGTCCAAGCATTCGCGATGTCATCTTGTTTCCACACATGCGCGCCGAAAGTTAAGGGTGCTAGTCTGATTTAGTGACCTCAAAATATTAAACATATTCAATAAGTTATACGCCTGTTTAATTTTTTAGACAGGCACTGCAAAGTGTTGCATTCTTGCAACAGCAGTCGTAAAAAATAATCCGTTGTCAACAAAATGTCATAATTTTGTCTCAGAATCTCACTGTTGAAAAACAGAGCAGATTATTTTAACTTGGGGAGTTTCTGAATGAACTTTAAATTACGCAATATTGTAGCTGCAACACTTGCAGGTACATTCTTAATGGGCTTTGGCGCAACTGCCATGGCAGATTCAACATTTGACTTGGTTCAAGCGTTAGTTAACAAGGGCATACTAACTGAAGAAGAAGGTCTAGCACTAATGAAAGGCACAGAAACAGAAAAAAGAGAAAGCAAGAAAAAGTCTATCAGCACAAATTATAAAGACGGCCTAACTTTTGAATCAGGCAATGGTGATTTTTCTTTCACGCCAATCGGCCGTGTACACGCAGATTACCGTGTTTATGATTATAACGAAGGTAAAAATAATGCAGCGGCAGTTGGTGCAGGCAACTCCGTAACTTTAGCAAACCCACAAGCGGCTGGCTCTGATACGTTTGACATCCGCCGTGCACGTCTAGGTTTTAAAACCAAATATAAAGAATATTATGAAGCTGAATTGAATGCCGATATTTCTACTGGTGCAAATACTTCAGTATCTTCAACAGCATGGGATGTAGCTTACTTTAACGTAGCGTGGTGGAAAGAGGCACAGTTCCGTTTTGGTTTATTTAAAATGCCTATGAATTTGGAAGAGTTAACTAGCTCTAATAATATTGATTTTATGGAGCGTTCTTACGTAAATGCGTTAGCGCCAACTAAAGAAATCGGAGCCATGTTGCACGGTTCTCCAACTCCAGGCGTGACTTATGCATTAGCGGTATCAAACGGCAATGGTAAAAACGTAGAGACAGATTTGCGTGAAGATGGTAAAGATGTAATTGGTCGTGTTACAGCGAATATTGCAGAAATGTTAACTGTACCAAATAAAGAGGCAATTTTTCACGTAGGTGTTTCTTATTCACAAGGGGATTTACCATTACCTAATGCAGCTACAACAGTTGGTGTTGCTGGACGTACAGAGTCCCGTGGCATTGGCTTCTTTAAAGCACCTCAAGTTACTAGAACAACTACGGATTCAATTGACCGTAGCCGTTTTGGTTTAGAGGGCGCAGTAGCATTAAAACAGTTTAAAGTACAAGCTGAATGGATGAAACAAAATAATGAATTTTCTACAGCTACTCGTAAGTATGATTTAGATACTGATAACTGGTATGTAGAAGGTTTATGGGCGATCACAGGTGAAAATTATGCTGATGGCTATAAAAATGGCGTAATGGGTGCAATTAAACCACTTAAAGATTTTAATCCAGTAGATTTCAGTGGCGGTGCTTGGGAAATTGGTTTACGTTATAATAAATTTGATGCTAGTGACTACAATAGCATTGGTTTAGACCAAGGCGCTGTTAAAGGTGCTGCAGATGCACAAGTAACGACAAAAGCAGGTGGTTTTGCTGAGGCTGAATCATATACTGCTGGTATCAAGTTCTTGCCAAACTCAAAC
>DHYP01000034.1:147719-148072 GCA_002414145.1 Methylophilaceae bacterium UBA5127
TATGCTGAACTACGTTAAAACTAATTTTGACAATCCGATTGGTGGTGCAACTGGTGGTATCGTGCTAAATAATAAGCGTATTGATGATGAACAAGCAGTGATTATGCGTACGCAATGGATGTTCTAACTGGGTTTCTTTATCTCTTATAACTAAAGCCCACCATTTGGTGGGCTTTTTTTCGTATAGATAAAGCGTAAGCATATTTATCCATCAGGTATAATTCTGGCTGTTGAGTGAGGAGTTATGCATGTATAAACATCCATTATTAGACCGAGATCAAATTAGCCCACAGCAAGCACTTGAGATATTGATTGAGGGAAATCAGCGCTTTGTGAGTAATCAGACTTCAAAA
>DHYP01000031.1:0-2408 GCA_002414145.1 Methylophilaceae bacterium UBA5127
ACAGGCAATGCAGTTAAAGGGGCGACATCCAAGCTAGCGCAAGTATAGGTTTCCGCAGACCAGTCTTGATAATGCAGCTCACCATCTTGTGCTTGCTTGCCAAATATCAGCGTTAATTGGCTCTCTACCAGCACAGGCATGCTTCGTCTATAGGCTTCACGCGACTCTGCCGCTAAAGCGACAAACCCACCTAATGCTGCCTGCTCACCTGATTCATCGCAAGCATCAAAAATTTCTGCTAATACAGATTGCGGGTGGTTTGAAAAGGCGTTACCAGAGTGTCCTGCTGCCCGCCAGAATGCTTGATCAAAAGCGGTGACAGCCTTTGCTTGGTCGGCCATCCAAGTATGGGTTGCACGCATGGCTTCAACTAACTCGGCAGACAACACGGGATTAAAACTCACATGCTCTGCAATAAGCCTAGGCGGCATTGCCAAGACGACTTTACGCGCTGATACAGTAGTGAGGCCGTTAGCCGTTTTAAATTGCAAGCGTACAAAATCACCATGGTTTTCTATACTTGTTAGCGCATGCTCCAAGTGTAGGCTATCAGCAGGTAAGCGATTGGCTAGCGCCGTCACTAGCGCATTCATGCCACCTTTTAGCCTATGGGCACCACCATGTACACCCACCACATCCAAAGATTCTGGCGGTTGGTTGGGGTCGCTCAATTGTAGAATGCTGCAGCTATCATGCTGAGGAAAATGCGCTAAACCGAGTTTTTCAACAAGCGCTCGCATATGCGGCTGCGTTTCTGGCCAGAATAAGGTGGGGCCTAAATCAATAGCGCCTCCTGTTAACGCACTGGTTTTAGTGAGTACGCGCCCGCCTAAGCGACTACGTGCTTCATACAACGCAAAGGATTTGCCAGCCTGATGCAATGCATCTGCCAATGCCAAGCCACTTACACCACCACCTACAATCGCTATTTCTAACATTGCCGCTCCTTCAAATTTAGATAGGATTTCCGCTTTCATCTACCAACTGTGATTTAATGCCTGCTTTAGCTACTGCTTCTAATGAAGGATAAAAAGTCGCCTCATGTATCATTGAGCCATATTTATCTTTAACCGCCACATAGCGTGAAGCACGATCTATTTCACAATGATGTCCTTTGCCTGGATGATCAGTGCTGCGTAATTTAGTGTCCCAATCAATAAAGTATCCTGCTACTTCACTCATATTTCTTCTTTCATCTTTAAACTTGCATATAAAATCTGTGCGAAATGGAGCGCATTTTTACTTGCTCCATCTTTAATCTGATGACGGCAGCTCGTGCCATTAGCTACTAACAATGTACCATCCTGTGCCGCCCGAATTTGTGGCAATAGCGACAATTCCGCCATTTGCATGGAAACCTCGTAGTGTTCTGCCTCCATGCCAAAAGCACCCGCCATGCCACAACAGCTAGATTCAATAAACTCGACTTGCAACTCAGGTACCAAGCCCAACACTTTGCGCATCGCTTTCATGGCACCAAACGCCTTTTGGTGACAATGCCCATGTACCAGCATGCTTTTGGGTGTGGAGTTGAAATTCAAATTCAAACGTTTAGCATCGCTTTCGCGCGCTAAGAACTCTTCTAGCAGCAGTGCCGACTTGGCAATGCTATTTACGCTCTCACCTAGCTCCAGCATGTAATACTCATCTCTCAGCATTAGCAAGCATGAGGGTTCTAGCCCGATAATTGGTAATCCGCGTTCTGCATACGGCAGCAGAGCCTCAACAGTACGTTGTGCTTCACGTTTGGCTTCATCTATCATCCCGCTAGAGAGATAGGTTCTACCGCAGCATAGCGGACGCTCCCCTGCTGCTGGTTGTGCAATATGTACGTGATAACCACCTTCCTGTAACAGTGCTAATGCAGACTCGGCAATGTCCGTATCAAAATGGTTAGAAAATGTATCCACCAGCAATACCACTTCTCGCCCTTGATCCTGCGCTTGCTGCTGCAAAGGATGCCTAGACGATAAAAAATCAGTTCTGGCGGCTTTGGGTATTGAACGCTTAGCCGAAATCCCTAAGCTTTGCTCCATGAGTCTGCTAAATTGCGGTATGCGATGACGTAAATCGCTTACCCAGTTAAACCACTTATAATGCTTTGCATACAGTGGCAAATTAGCGAACATTTTTTCCCGTAACGGTACTTTCCCTAAACCTAGCCAGCGTTGTGCCAAAGCCTCGTTGCGTAGCATGGCCATATCTACCCCATTCGGGCATTCACGCTTACATCCTTTACAGGCAACGCATAACTCCATGGCGGCTTGAATTTCAGCTCCGATAAACGGATTTGACCCATACTCGCCATTTAACGCGGCTTTCAGCGTTGCTGCACGATGCTGAGTTGAATGCGCAACATCATGTGTGATACGAAAGCTGGGGCACATCACACCCTTTTCTTCTCGCTG
>DHYP01000031.1:2437-12941 GCA_002414145.1 Methylophilaceae bacterium UBA5127
CGGCCGCTTTGCCATACGCCCCACCTTCGGTGGGAATCTGTGCATAGGCATCGCCTGCTCCATAGCTATCGTAGGCAGACCAATCGAGTTTTGTTTTCATGATATCAACTCAATATCCATCCCTCGGAACATCGAGCAACGCTTAAATACCTCAAGCGTGGGAGGTACTTGCTTATGACTACAATATTTAGCGGTGAGCTTGGCAAGTCCTTTAATATCTCGCCCTGAGGCTTCGGGGAAGATGTCTGCCAATGTCGCGATTAATACATCATCAATATTTAAGCTAAATTGATTGCTCATCACGCGCCAAATTTTCTTACGTGCTTCAGTATCGGGCGGATAAAACTTAATCATCGCAATACAGCGCGAAACAATGGCCTCATCAATATCATCGACACGGTTAGTGGTTAAAAACAATAAGCCGTTAAAGTACTCCAGCACACGCAAGAACACCCCTACTACTGCATTAGCTACCATATTGTTATCACGACGGCGGATATACACGTCTGCCTCATCAATCAGCATCACAGCGCCCCAGCGCTGCGCACGCGTGAGCACATCTTTTAACGCAACTTCCATTTCAGAAACATTCAAGCCAAGTTGACCAGAATGCACGCGGTAAAGCGGCCTTTTAATAATCTCTGAATAGACTTCTGCCGTTAGCGTTTTACCCACTCCTGCTGGGCCTACACATAGCACAGTGGTGCCGCCAGATTTACCTGCCACAATGTCATCCATCAACACATCCATTTCAGCGGTAAGGATGTCAATCAGGTCTGTTTGCTCTGGCGGTAGTACTAACTTGTTTTTAAGCTCGGGCTGATACTGATACGGTGTTACATCGTCTACATGTACCCATACATAATGGTGTAACTCTAAATGGAACATCAAAATATAGCCATGCACGGGCAATTTAGTAAACAAGCCCCCTGGAATCGCCTCCAGTGCTGCTTTGACATCACGCTCGGCATCATATTTGTTACTCTTGGCAGCTTTGCTTAAGTATTGCGCCAGAATCTCTCCTGTGGCCTCTAATGCTGTCACACGATTGGGGATAATATCTTCGTCATTCACTAATCTTGCCAAGCTCCCGCTTGCAGAAAGTACGACCACATCTTTACGCGTCCAATCAGTATTGCGGTGGTTGGAGGCAGGGTCTTCCGCATAAAAAGCAGTGCCGCTACCAGAAAATTGTGCGCCATACTGAGCGCGCCAATCAAAATAAAGCGCCGCACTGCGATCATAGTCTGCTATTAACGCTGGTGTTTCTTTAAGAAAACCCTTGGCTGCAAAAATCTCACTGACGGTGCTATTCACAATATCTGCCGCCGTAATACGTATAGTCATGTTCGCCAATGTGGCTTTTGCATTCGCCTTTAGCTCTAAATATACCTTACCTGTTTCATCATTAGACGCTGGTATGTAATCTAAACGTGCCACAACATAAGCCAATGGCTTGCCTGCCACGTTAATGCCAAATAACCAGCCGCGTATTGCATCTTGCGTTAAGTATTTTGCAATGGCTGGCACCACTTGCTCCAACTCATCTGCAGTAAAACGATGTCCTTGGAATTGGTATGCTTGTTGCAAAGTTAACAATTGTGCCGCGCGGCCTTGCATGGTGGGCCCAGCTAATTGATAAAGATTGATTAAAAAGTTGAGCTCTGCTGGTGCAAAGTGGCTAAATGGCACTTCAATGCGGTGACCAAAGCGCAACTGTTCTTTTAAGGTATCTAGGGTGGGGAATGCTTCCACCATAGCTTCAACATAGGAGCGATCAATTTGCAGATTCATTGTTCACCTATTCATGTCGCAAAAACGACAAAGAGACTGATATTAGGGGTTACTGCAAAAAGAGTGCCAAGGTAAGCTATTGTGAGCGAGCACTTGATTTTTATAAAACGTTTTTAAAGTAGCGTAATACACAACATCAATTTACGGGCAAGGTTTATCTTGATGTGATTTATTGCAAAGCTCTAAGCTCTGCTCTGGAAGCTTAGTTAAACCCAACCATGCATCGATCAACTCAGCATCAAATCCTATTTCACGTCTACCATCCACTTCTATCAATGGACGTCTAATTAACAGTGGTTCAGCGAGCATCATCGCGACGGCAGTTTCTGCATCAATCTCTTCTGGATTAATTTCGCCAGATTTAACTTTAGGCGCAGCACGGTTAAACCAAGCAGGGACTGGTTTGTTACCAAAAAACTGGAGCAGACGTTCGCGTGTCCAAGGTTCTGTGAGTAGGCTTTTCGCCCAGACGGTATGGCCTGCTTGCGCGAGCAAAAGCTTTTGCCTACTATTATTTGCACAACCGGGTTTTTCATAAAATGTGACAATGGCCATATTAGCGCTCCTTAGCTAATGCGAGTTCTAATAAAGTGATTGCCTGAGATTCAATTTCTGT
This sequence comes from Methylophilaceae bacterium UBA5127, assembly GCA_002414145.1. GTDB lineage: Bacteria > Pseudomonadota > Gammaproteobacteria > Burkholderiales > Methylophilaceae > Methylophilus. The sequence continues at coordinate 4,848 of DHYP01000031.1, forward strand.
ACGTACGGTTGGATGCAGCTTGTCCAGCCAGCGCTTGGGAATAGCCTCTACCCCGTATAAAGCACCTGCCAGCATGCCGACAATAGCACCTGTGGTATCGGCATCTTCGCCACAGCCCACTGTTTCTATTAAGCAATCTTCAAAATTATCAGTCGTGAAAAAGTGATGTAATACGGTTTGCATGGTGTCTACAATGTAGCCACTGGCGCGGCCTGCGTAAGGGGAGTATTTGAATTTCGGATAAGCAATGACTAGGGCATTAGCTAGTGCGCGACACTCTTTAATTCCTCCGCCAGCTAATAACACATGTACCATGCGCCCCAAGGTAAGCGTGGCGGCATCTGAAAATGGGTGATGATGGGTGGTATGTGCTTGTGCCAGTGCGGCTTGTTCAAATAAATCATCGTCACCATAAGTTGCAAGTGCAACAGGTATGATACGCATGGCAGCGCCATTACCGCCATCTGCATCACTCAGTGGCGACTCCAATGAACCCTCTAACATATAGCGCCTAATGCCACGGCGGCAGGTATTGCCGACATCGACGGGATAATGTTTAAGCCATTCTGCGAAATGATTCAATGCAATGGTGGTATCCCACCCACCCGCTTCTATCCATGCTCTGCCTAGGCATAGCGACATTTCAGTATCGCCTGTAATCTGTCCTGGTTTAAGCTTAAGCCAGCCGCCACCTGTCATCTCTCGATGACCACCACGATGTATAATTTCACGCGCAGTAAGGAACTCGACAGGGCCGCCTAAGGCATCTCCTACTGCCAAGCCTAGATAAGCGCCTAAAGCACGCTGATGTAGTAAATCAGACATAACTGGCCTTTACTGTGTAGTGTCCACCTAAAGCAAGCACTTCACCTTCGCCAGATAGCGGGTGGTTTAACAGCAGCCCTGGAAAAAATAGCAGCTTCACTTTGGGTACGCGTGCTTCTAATATCCAATCACCAAATTCTTCAGCACGTTCACGTGAGGTAGTAAACGATACTAAATTATTCAGGCGCAATATGCATTCGCCCTTGCTGATTCTACCGCCAGTCAATGTAGGTTCATCATAAAGATTAATACCGCGCCAGAGCTTGACCCAATCATCACTACTGTCAGCAAGGGCTAAACCATAACGGCGTATGATAAATTGACAATATTCATACAGTAAATCTAGTTGCTGATGAATGCTGTTGTTATGAAAACGGCTAGCGTATTTTTCCTCTAGGTATTGCATCCAAGCTTTGGAGGGATATTTTTGTAGCGGTACTTTATGAAACGATGGCGTTAAACCAAAACGGCTTTCTACCCAGCCTTTGAGTACTGCGCCTTGTGGGCTATTAGAATCAAACCCCCAACCTTCCATGAGTTTGAGGTAACTTGGTCTAAAACGTCTTAACTCTGCGTATAAGACTTCATATTGCGTTGGGGTTAATTGGAACACAATATCCATGTAACGGCGGAATTTTTCGGCAGCATCTTCACTGCTCGTGGATTCCTCTAGCAACCTGAATAAACCGCGATGCCTTTCTTGCGCACCTGCGATTCTAAGCGCTTGTGGATGAGCATTAAACTCAACTGAGGCCAATAGCCATGTCGGTATCCCCACCAAATTAGTAGAGTACCATCGGCTAGGATCATTAGCATGATTGGCTTCGTCTTGAGGCGTCACTATATCACTTTGCCCAAAGGCCTCACCTGCTTGGCAGGCAAGGCGCTCCGTCTTTTAACAGTGAATTAAACTGGGCGATTCTCATTAGGGTTACGTACTGGACCCATCAGTTTCAACCCCTCTTCGTAAGTAATCTCAGGATAGTTTGCTGAAAACTGCAATGCTTTATCCGCAATAATGTCTAGCTTACTCGCTGTATCGAGCTTTTTAAGATCACCTTTTTCTATACGCAATAACTCTAGAATCTCATTGTTCACTGTGGATTCATCCAGCGGCAGAATATAAAAAGTTGCGCCACCCATCTTTACAGTATATTTTTTAAGTAAATCAATGTTATTACAGAACATAAAATACTTACCTTCTGGCATGAGCGCATCGCCCAGCGCTTCAGTCACTAAGTTTAAATAGCCAAAAGAAAGCAAGTAGCCACATAAAAATGGAATGCCTTTTTCACCTTCATTAGCGATTGCCATGATTTGGTCAGCTGTAATCTCTGGTGGACGCGCTTCATCCGCAAGCTGTTCTGCAAACTTAATGGCAAGTTCGCCTCTAAAGCCAAAGCGGCCTGGCTTTTTAGTCTCCTCTTTTAATACTGGATTCTGTAGGCGCTTTTCTGCATCCAATTTGCCAAAAGCGGTTTGGTCTATAGTTGTCATGCTTAGGTACTCCCTCTATCTATCGTTACGAATAAAATCTGCGGTTTTAAAAAATGCTTGTTCCATTTGTTGCTTAAGCTTGTCGTTTGGTACAACATCATCCATGGCGCGCTTCATACAAAGCATCCAAGCATCACGCTCCGCCTCACCAATTGAAAACGGAAGGTGCTTCTGACGTAATCTTGGATGACCACGCTCACTTGAATACACTTTTGGGCCACCCAACCACTCCACTAAAAATTTCACCAATACTTGTTTTGTGTGCGTCAGGTCTGCTTCATGCATACTTCTAATACCTGCGGCTTCTGGCAAGGTAGTCATATAAAAATAAAACCTCTCTACCAAATTCTTAATCGGTTCCTCTCCTCCTAACATTTCAAAATGCGGATTTTGCATAATCTGAGGAATCGGTTTTATACCTGGGCGCTGTTCTATAGAGGTTGAGTTAGGTTCTATAGGCGTTGGGTTGGTCATATTTTTGCTCGGCATATTTAAAGTGTTGTTGATTGCTCTTGAGCAAGTGTCGTACCAAGAAGACAAAACTATATAACGCTTGTGCAAAAACTCTAGTAAATACGCGGTATTCAGGCGTTTTAAGCTATTTTTTAACAATTTTTTCGAGATAAATTTTTAACGTTTTGTTTGTTCTTAAAGTAACGTAAATTCAAAGCTTTGTTAGGTTTGCGACAACGATTCAAAATACACAAAAATACATAAAAATTGATTTTTTATAATTCAAAATCAATCACTTATAAAAATAAAACAAGGTTGGCACATCCTTTGCAGTAGGTCTAGTGCATGACCGATTAACCATCCGGCGCTGATACAAGAAGAGTGATAGTTTGCGATTCGGAAGCGGAAGCCCGGCGGCGATCTGTTTAACTGGTTTTTATTTTTATAAGGAGTTTTAACATGGCTGCATTACGTCAAATTGCCTTCTACGGCAAAGGTGGTATTGGTAAATCCACGACCTCACAAAATACTCTGGCTGCGCTTGCTGAAATGGGTCAGAAAATTTTAATCGTTGGCTGCGATCCTAAAGCTGACTCAACACGTTTGATCTTGCATGCGAAAGCACAAGACACAGTACTTTCACTGGCTGCTGAAGCTGGTAGCGTTGAGGATTTGGAAATCGAAGATGTGATGAAAATCGGTTACCGCGATATTCGTTGCGTTGAATCTGGTGGTCCAGAACCTGGCGTAGGCTGCGCTGGCCGCGGTGTGATCACTTCAATCAACTTCTTGGAAGAAAACGGTGCTTACGATGGCGTGGATTATGTTTCTTACGATGTGTTGGGTGACGTGGTTTGCGGTGGTTTTGCGATGCCAATTCGTGAAAACAAAGCGCAAGAAATTTACATCGTGATGTCTGGCGAAATGATGGCGATGTACGCTGCAAACAACATTTCAAAAGGGATTTTGAAATACGCTAACTCAGGCGGCGTGCGTTTAGGCGGCTTGGTATGTAACGAGCGTCAAACAGACAAAGAGTTGGAATTGGCTGAAGCGTTGGCTGGCAAATTGGGTACGAAATTGATCCACTTTGTGCCACGCGACAACATCGTTCAACACGCTGAATTGCGTCGTATGACTGTGTTGGAATACGCACCAGACTCTAAACAAGCTGGCGAGTATCGCACATTGGCTCAAAAAGTTCATGCGAATGCGGGTAACGGCACGATCCCAACCCCAATCACCATGGACGAATTGGAAGATTTGTTGATGGACTTCGGCATCATGAAGAAAGAAGACGAATCAGTGATTGGTAAAGCTGCTAACGTCGCTTAATCAATTAAAAAACTAGCAAGGGGTTTCCCTTGCTAGCCCCCAAGGGATTTGTTTCAAAGATTGTGGGGGGGCTTGAAACTAAACAATGTTTGAAACAGGTTCTTGATAACGCATATTTTTACGACTTATTTTTGATTTAGGAGAATGAAATGAGTGCAGTTGTAGACAGGTTAGGAGTCGATCCTAAAGAGTTAATTGATGAGGTGTTAAAAGCCTATCCAGAGAAAAGTGCAAAAAGACGTGCAAAACACCTCAATGTGCATGAAGAAGGCAAAACCGATTGTGATGTTAAATCTAACATCAAATCATTACCAGGCGTGATGACCATCCGTGGTTGTGCATACGCAGGCTCTAAAGGTGTAGTTTGGGGTCCTATTAAGGACATGATTCATATTTCTCATGGCCCTGTGGGCTGTGGTCAGTATTCTTGGGCATCACGTCGTAACTATTACATTGGTACAACGGGTATCGACTCTTACGGCACCATGCAGTTCACTTCTGACTTCCAAGAAAAAGACATCGTATTTGGCGGTGACAAAAAACTGGAAAAAATCATTGATGAAATTCAAGTGCTATTTCCACTAAATAAAGGGATTTCAATTCAATCTGAATGCCCAATTGGTTTGATTGGTGATGACATTGAAGCGGTTGCTAAGAAAAAAGCGAAAGAATACGAAGGTAAAACCATCGTACCAGTGCGCTGCGAAGGTTTCCGTGGCGTATCTCAATCATTGGGTCACCATATTGCCAACGATGCGATTCGTGACTTTGTGTTTGATAAAACAGATCCAGACAAAAATAAATTTGAAAGCTCTCCGTACGATGTTGCCATTATTGGTGACTACAACATCGGTGGTGACGCTTGGTCTAGCCGTATCTTGCTCGAAGAAATGGGCTTGCGCGTGATTGCACAATGGTCTGGTGACGGCTCTATTGCTGAGTTGGAAAACACACCTAAAGCGAAATTGAACGTGTTGCACTGCTACCGTTCCATGAACTACATCAGCCGTCATATGGAAGAAAAATATGGGGTGCCTTGGGTTGAATATAACTTCTTTGGTCCTTCAAAAATTGAAGAATCCTTACGCAAAATTGCCAGCTTCTTTGATGACAGCATCAAAGAAAAAACTGAGCAAGTCATTGCAAAATACAAAAAACTCACTGACGACGTGATTGCAAAATACAAACCACGTTTACAAGGCAAAAAAGTGATGTTGTTTGTAGGTGGTTTACGTCCACGCCACGTAATTGGTGCTTATGAAGATTTGGGCATGGAAGTGGTCGGTACTGGTTATGAGTTTGGCCATAACGATGACTATCAACGCACTACACACTACGTTAAAGATGGCACCTTGATCTATGACGATGTGACAGGTTACGAGTTTGAAAAGTTTGTTGAAGCAATCCAACCTGACTTGGTGGGTTCTGGCATTAAAGAGAAGTATGTATTCCAAAAAATGGGCGTACCTTTCCGTCAAATGCACTCTTGGGATTATTCCGGTCCTTATCACGGTTATGACGGCTTTGCCATCTTCGCACGTGACATGGATATGGCTATCAACAGTCCAGTTTGGTCTTTAACAAAAGCACCATGGGCTAAGAAATAAGTAAGTTATTAAACGCATACTCCGGGTGGTGGCATTAAATGAGAATGACTGCCATCCGCACATGAAAGGATTTTAAAATGAGTCAAAGCGCTGAAAAAGTATTAGATCACTTCAAACTATTCCGTGAACCGGAATACAAGGAAATGTTCAAAACCAAAAAGGAACAGTTTGAGTTTGCTGTACCAGCTGAAGAGTTGAAAAAGCAAATTGAATATGCAAAAACAGTTGAGTACAAAGAAAAGAACTTCGCTCGTGAAGCACTTACTGTGAACCCTGCTAAAGCATGCCAACCATTGGGTGCAGTATTTGCGGCGAATGGTTTTGAAGGTACGCTACCATTTGTACATGGTTCACAAGGTTGTGTGGCTTACTACCGCTCACACTTTAGCCGTCACTTTAAAGAGCCAACTTCATGCGTTTCTTCTTCTATGACAGAAGATGCAGCGGTGTTTGGTGGTCTCAACAATATGATTGATGGCTTAGCTAACTCATACAACTTGTACAAACCCAAAATGATTGCAGTTTCAACCACTTGTATGGCTGAGGTGATTGGGGATGACTTGAATGCCTTCATCAAGACTTCTCGCGAAAAAGGCTCTATCCCTGCGGATTACGATGTGCCTTTTGCCCATACACCTGCGTTCGTAGGTAGCCACATCACTGGTTATGACAATGCATTGCTAGGCATTCTCAAATACTTCTGGGACGGTAAAGCGGGCACAGTGCCAGCTTTAGAGCGCAAACCTAACGAGAAAATCAACTTCATTGGCGGTTTTGATGGCTACGTTGTTGGTAACAACCGTGAAATCAAACGCATTTTCAATGAGTTTGGTATTGAGCACACCATGTTGTGTGACCCATCAGACGCTTGGGATACCCCAACAGATGGCGAGTTCCGTATGTATGACGGCGGTACGACTTTAGTTGAAGCTGCTGAAGCTTTAAATGCTAAAGCCACCATTGCCATGCAAACCATCAGCACTGAAAAAACAGTGAAATTCATTGAAGAACATGGTCAAGAAGTCGTGAAACTGCATCACCCAGTGGGTGTCGCTGGTACAGACCAATTGCTCATGGAGCTATCACGCATTACTGGTAAACCTATCCCTGAGTCACTCACCAAAGAACGTGGCCGTTTAGTGGATGCGATTGCAGACTCGAGCGCCCATATCCATGGTAAAAAATTCGCCTTATATGGTGACCCAGATACGATGTTAGGTTTAACTGCATTCTTGTTAGAACTAGGTGCAGAGCCAACCACCGTGCTTTCTACAAACGGTGACGAAGCTTGGGCAGCTAAAGTGCAAGCTTTGTTTGATGCAAGTCCATTTGGCGTGAACTGTAAAGTGTATCCGAAAAAAGATTTGTGGCACATGCGTTCATTGTTGTTCACTGATCCAGTCGATTTCCTCATCGGAAATACTTACGGTAAATACTTAGATCGTGATACTAAAACACCATTGATTCGTATTGGCTTCCCGATTTTTGATCGTCATCACAAACATCGTTATCCAGTATGGGGTTATCAAGGTGCAATGAATGTGTTAGTTACTATCCTCGACAAGATTTTTGATGTGATGGATGCAGACACTGACGGTATTTCTACCACTGACTACAGTTTCGACATTATTCGTTAACACTGTCATGCGCGGTAAAGCGGTCTTTATGTGCCCTTTACCGCGCGTCATTTTAACCATTAAAGGCTTTTAATATGGCAAACGTAACATTTAGCTCACCTAAAATGAAAAAAGATCTTACGGTCTATGCTACTGCAGGCGATACCAGCACTCTGCTCGCTTTGGCTAAATTGCACAAGATTCCTGTAGATTTTGAGTGCGAAAACGGTGAGTGCGGCTCCTGTGCAGTCAAAGTAGATATTTTGGCAAATAAACAACCCATGGGAATTTCATTAACAGAAAAAGAAAAAACCGTCCTAAAACTTTCAGGAAAAATCACTAAAGAACAGATTGAAGATGCGGAAGTAAAAGATATTCCACCGCCATGGCGTTTAGCATGCCAGTTGATCGTGCGTAACGAAGATATTTTAGTGAAGTTTTAACGTTAGAAATTCTTTTCTCAAAAAGAAAAGGATGGGAGTGGACACTATCCTTCTCCCAAACTTATCCCCCTTAAAGCCTCCCCTCGGAGGCTTCTTTTTGTCGTGTTTGTCGCATTTGCTACGTATCATTTAAAAAATAAATATCTTTAATATTCATTAAGTTATATCAATAATTAGGGTTGGCATACTGTTTGCTGATTACATCATAACTACGGTATGGATACATCATCATGGCTACTCTGAGTGAAAAGGTACAGGACGTTTTTAATGAACCAGGTTGCGATAAAAATCAGACCAAGGGTGAAAAAGAGCGTAAAA
>DHYP01000031.1:12966-13348 GCA_002414145.1 Methylophilaceae bacterium UBA5127
TAAAAGGCTGTACCAAACAGCTCACGCCAGGTGCAGCCGCGGGTGGCTGTGCATTTGATGGCGCTAAAATTGCCTTGCAACCCATCACCGATGTCGCGCATTTGGTACACGGCCCGATCGCATGCGAAGGCAATGGTTGGGATAACCGTGGCGCAAAATCTTCAGATTCTCAGTTATATCGCACAGGCTTTACCACTGACATTAACGAGCTAGATGTGGTATACGGCGGCGAAAAGCGCTTATATAAATCCATCCGTGAAATTTTAGACAAGTACGATCCACCTGCCATCTTTGTTTATCAAACATGCGTCACAGCATTGATTGGCGACGATATTGAGGCGGTGTGTAAGGCTGCAAGCGCCAAATTCAACAAACCGATCAT
>DHYP01000031.1:13353-14814 GCA_002414145.1 Methylophilaceae bacterium UBA5127
ATCATTCCCGTCAATGCGCCTGGCTTTGTAGGAGCAAAAAATCTAGGCAATAAGTTGGCTGGTGAGGCACTGCTTGACTATGTGATTGGCACTCAAGAGCCAGACTTTACTACTCCGTACGACATCAATATCATCGGTGAGTACAATCTCGCAGGTGAGTTATGGCAAGTAAAACCGCTACTGGATGAGCTGGGGATCCGCATACTCGCTTGTATCTCAGGCGATGCAAAATACAATGAAGTGGCCTACTCACATCGCGCCAAAGCCGCCATGATGGTATGTTCTAAAGCCATGATTAATGTGGCGCGCAAAATGGAAGAACGGTATGGCATTCCATTTTTTGAAGGTTCGTTTTACGGCATTTCAGACATGAGCGAAAGCTTGCGCCAAATCGCTAAACTTTTGGTACAGCAAGGCGCGCCTGAAGAGTTGCTGTCACGCACAGAAAAGGTGATCTTTCGAGAAGAGAAAAAAGCTTGGGAAGCGATTAACTATTATCGTAAACGCCTAGAAGGCAAAAAGGTTCTGCTGATTACGGGCGGCGTGAAATCTTGGTCTGTAGTATCAGCCTTGCAAGAAGGCGGTATGGAAATCGTGGGTACCAGTGTCAAGAAATCCACTACCGAAGACAAAGAAAAGATTAAAGAACTCATGGGTGAGGATGCGCATATGTTTGATGACATGCGCCCTCGCGACATGTACGCCATGCTTAAAGAGTCTCGCGCAGACATTATGCTATCAGGTGGACGTAGCCAGTTTGTCGCGCTCAAAGTCAAAATGCCTTGGTTGGATATTAACCAAGAACGCCATCATGCCTATGCAGGTTATATCGGCATGGTTGAGTTGGTGAAACGTATTGACCTGGCTCTATTCCATCCTGTATGGGAACAGGTACGCAAACCAGCGCCTTGGGAAACCAAACCTGAGTCCTTAGCAGAGGCAAAGGTTGCATAATGGCTATCGTCTCCACAAATCATAAAGCTTGTACTGTCAACCCGCTCAAAATGAGCCAGCCAATCGGCGCGGCATTGGCCTTTATGGGTTTGAATAGTTGTTTGCCCACATTGCATGGCTCGCAGGGCTGCACTTCATTTGGTTTGGTGCTATTTGTGCGCCATTTTCGCGAAATGATTCCCATGCAAACCACTGCGATGAATGAAGTGACCACCATTTTAGGTGGCATGGAAAACATCGAACAAGCGGTAATGAATATCTGGGAACGTGCAAAACCAGCCATCATTGGCTTGGCAAGCACAGGACTCACCGAAACGAAGGGTGATGATGTCGATGCCTACATCAAGCTCATTCGTGCAAAACACCCAGAAATTGCAGAGATGGACATCATTTACGCCTCAACACCTGATTATGTGGGCGCGTTTCAAGATGGCTGGAGCAAAGCGGTGGTGAGCATTGTGCGCGAAATGGCGGTGGAATGTAGTGTCAAAACAATGGATCGCATTA
>DHYP01000031.1:14941-16430 GCA_002414145.1 Methylophilaceae bacterium UBA5127
GGGCATATTCCAGAAGATTTTACGCCGACCACACTGGGCGGCACGACTAGGCAAGAGTTACGCACTATGGGTGCAGCCAGAGCGACCATTGCGATTGGCCAACAAATGCACGCAGCTGCCATTGAGTTGGAAATGAAAACCGGTGTGCCTTATATTATGTTTGATAGCCTGACAGGACTTGCCAATAACGATGCATTCTTAAAGTATCTAGCGGATTTATCTGGTAAACCAGTGCCCATGAAATATCGCCGACTGCGTAGCCAATTACAAGATGCGATGCTGGATGCGCATTTTTTTACAGGTGGTAAAAAAGTAGCGATAGGTGCTGAACCCGATTTGCTGTGGGCATTAGGGAGTCTGCTTTCGGACATGGGGTGTGAGATCACCGCAGCGGTTACTACAACACAATCTCCAATCCTAGAAAAACTGAATACCCCCGAGGTATTGATTGGAGATTTGGAAGATCTGGAAAATCGCGCTAAAAATTGTGACTTGCTCATCACCCACTCGCATGGTAGGCAGATGGCACATCGCCTGCATATTCCGTTCTTGCGCTACGGCCTCCCCACCTCTGATCGCTTAGGTGCAGCCCATAAACTCACTGTTGGCTATCGCGGTACTCGAGATTTGGTGTTCGAGTTAGGCAATACTTTCCTTGCGCATGAACATGAGGTGACCCCTGCGACATGGCTCAATACAGAAATCCCAAGTACGCCTGATAGTGAAGAAGTATCGGCCAGCTGTGGAAGTGGAAGCTGTGGTTGCAGCAGTAGTGCAGAAATTACCATACCTCAAACAGTGACTCTATAGATTTTAAATGAAAAGCAACAAACAAACGAAAAGGATTAGACCATGAAAATCGCTTTTGCCACGCAAGACTTAAAACGTGTAGATGCACACTTTGGCTGGGAAAAAAATATTGCCATTTACGAGTATACACCCACCAGCCATCAGTTTATCGAAACTATACAATTTGATGGCGATTTGCAGGAAGATGGCAACGAAGACAAGCTAGCCCCCAAACTAGAGGCGATTAAAGATTGCGCATTGCTGTATGTGGCAGCAATTGGTGGCTCTGCGGCAGCACGCGTCGTTGCACATAAAATTCACCCCGTCAAAGTGGCCTCTCCAGAGGTGATTGAAGAAGTGTTAGTAAAACTTCAAGAGGTGCTTAACGGTACACCTCCACCATGGCTACGTAAAGCCTTATTGAAAGATCAAGAAAAAATCTTTGACTTCGATGACGAAGAAGAAGCTGTTTAACCGTCATATTTATATAGCGAATTCATATTAGGAGAAACACATGTCAGCTACCGCTGCAGCAGTTACAGAAACAACTAACGATGCTTGGGAATCAGACTTTGTAAAAGAACTGGTTAAACAATGGCGTGCACAAGACACGCATGGTGCATGGGAAGGTAAAGATAATGCCGCCCTACTTGCGCCCTACCTGATTAGTAAAGAGCAAAGACGCGAGATGCCGATTATT
>DHYP01000031.1:16481-18495 GCA_002414145.1 Methylophilaceae bacterium UBA5127
TTATAATGCAGTGGGCTTGGCGATTGAGCGTCAAACCAAAATCATGGTCTCCCCCATGATGAAAATGCATCATGAAGGCTTTGGCAAAATGATACTGACTGCTGGACGTTTGGTGGTCGTAAATAAGCAATTGCGCGATGTACATCGCTTTGGTTTTGAAAACATTGAAAAATTAGCTGCGGAAGGCGAAAAATTGGTTACGGCTGCGGTGGAAATAACTAATCAATTTCCTGACGTGGCAAATTACGGTTAAGCATACGGAAGTATTGGAGAACTAAATGAGTGATATTGAAACAATTAAGGCAGAAGTTAAAAAGCTAAATGGTCAAGCCACACAGCTTAAGATGGATCTACATGATTTATCTGAAGATTTACCGACAGGATGGGAGAAAATTCCTGAAATAGCAGAGAAAACTTTCCAAGCGTATCAACAATTGACAGCAGCGCGTAAAAAACTCGCTGAAATCGGAGGCTAATATGGCATACAGCGTAACCTTACCGAGTGGGAAAGAATGGACACCACAGTTTGCGGAACATATTGAAGAAGAGAAGTGTATTGGTTGCGGGCGCTGCTTTCGCGTTTGTGGTCGCGATGTGCTTGAACTGGTAGGCATTACAGAAGATGGAGATCGCATCGCAATGACCTTGGGTGATAACGATGATGATGACGAATATGAAAAGAAAATCATGACCATCGCACATCCAGAAAACTGCGTTGGATGTGAGGCATGTGCCAAGATTTGCCCTAAAAAGTGCTACACACATGGGCCAGCCGCATAAATAACTGGAGCCACTCAATGCATGCCTTGTCCATACAGCCAGAGTTGATTTTGTCACGTGCAAAGTTACGTCGTGACGAAAATAGGCTGGATGAATTTGATGATATTGTGGATTTGCTGACCGATTATCGCTGTAACAATAGTGAGGAAACTGGCAATCTCATTTTATTTATCGCAGATGCCTGTATGGGTGAAAATCACCTCTGGCAAGACATGGGATTAGACAGTCGCGATGTGCTGTCTAAGCTCATGCAAACGCATTTTCCACAGTTGTTTGCAAAAAATACCGGCAATATGAAGTGGAAAAAGTTTTTTTACAAACAATTGTGCGAACGCGCTGATATCATGATTTGCAAATCGCCTACATGCGGCGTGTGTGTTGACTACAACTTATGTTTTGGAGCAGAAGATGCTGATAGCTGATGCTCAACCCAATGTAGATGAAGACGTGCGCCAAGTAGCTCGCCACTACCATCAACGCACCAAGCATCGCTTTGAAAGATACGCTGCAGGCCCAGAAACGCTTGATTGGGATGCACAACCAGCACCGTTTCGCCATTTTGAAGACACCGTCAAAATTGCCCTACCTGCAATCCATGATTTAAAGCGTAACCCTGCATTGATGAGTGCATTCAACCAACCCTTTGAACATCTCGATGCAGCCATTATATTGCCTTGCAATCTTGCCACCTTAGGCGCCCTACTCCAACTCTCCTTTGGTATTACTGCTTGGAAAACCTTAGGTCCCGACCGATGGGCAGTGCGTGCCAACCCTTCTAGTGGCAATCTGCATCCTATTGAAGTATACGCACTGGTGCACGGCATCAGTGAAATTCCAGATGGCATTTATCATTACTGTGCAGAAAGTCACAGCTTAGAACATCGGGCTGATATTACAGTCGCGGCTAATGCCTTACCTTTTCTACAAATCGGGTTAAGCTCAATTATGTGGCGTGAAGCATGGAAGTATGGCGAACGTGCATTCCGCTACTGCCAGCTTGATACTGGTCATGCGATGGGCGCCTTAAGCTATGCTGCAGCGGTGTTAGGCTGGTCTGTGTATGAAGATAAACAGTATTCAAGCCAAAGCCTGAATCAGCTCATGGGGTTAGACAGAAAAAACGACTTTCCCTACAAACGCTTTAGCGAAACAGAGCAAGAGGAAGCCGAAGTCTTGCTCAGTATCAGATTCAGTGAGGCACCAGCAGTAAAACCAAAATCAACAAACCGCATTG
>DHYP01000031.1:18507-24414 GCA_002414145.1 Methylophilaceae bacterium UBA5127
GCAACTACGCACTGGCATGGTGTTGCGTCAAGAATCGACGCGCATCCTATGTATCGTTGGCCAGCAGTTCAAGAGGCGGCAGAGGCCACTCGCTATCAACCCAGACCTGATTTACCTTTCCCGCACTTAGCTACACCCCCTACCAAGCATGCTGAGTCAAAAAACTCATTAAATTCAGCAGCAAACATCATCTTGGGCAGACGCAGCGCGCAACGTTTTGATGCTCGCCATACCATGCCTAAACAAGTGTTTATACAAATGATCGAAGCATTGTTACCTGTTGCCAGGTTTCCATGGAATACGCTTGCGAGCCACCCATTAATCAACCTGATTTTATTTATACATCGTGTCGAAGGCATCACACCTGGGCTATATTTGCTTTTACGTGCACCAAGGCTGGCTGCGCAATTGAGCCAGTCACTGAATAGCCAATTCTTGTGCCAGCCAGTGTTGGAGATACCAGAGCATATCCCTCTGCAATTACTCACGCCTGCACCTAGCACGGCGCTATATCGAACAGCACGGAGCTTACATTGCCATCAAGATATTGCAGCAAATGCCTGTTTTGCAGTAGGTATGCTGGCTGAATATAATGCCGCGATTTCCCATGATGCATCTTCATACCGCGATATGCATAGAGAAGCTGGGCTGATTGGACAGGTACTGTATTTGCAAGCTGAATCACATGGCTTACGGGGTACTGGCATCGGTTGTTTTTTTGATGAGCCTGTACATCAATTGCTGGGCTTGGCAGATGATACCTTTCAAACGATTTATCATTTTACGGTGGGTCTGCCGCTAGAGGATTCGCGCATCTCCACCACTTTTACTTTTGAACCCACCACTATTTAAGCGAGGCTATGATGAGAACTGCATATCAAAGAATTTCTTCAAAACAAGCGGTAGATCTTATTCATCGTGCGCATGCTGGCACTAAAGCATTGGCACTTTTTGACTCCAGAGATCAAAACACTTATCACAAATCACACATTATTGGTGCTGACCATCTGAGCGAACAAAGCTTTGGCGAAGTCATTAACAGCTTACCCAAAGACATTCCTGTGATGATCTATTGCTACCATGGCAATGCTAGCCAAGTCTATGCCAGCATGTTCTCAGACTTTAATTTTCGCGAAGTGTACAGTGTTGACGGCGGTTACGAAGTGCTAGCACCAGCCTTTTTATCTCCTGTCGCACTTACAGAACAGTCTAGCGAAGCTTTACGTAGTTTTATTACAGACTTTAATTTTGACCCAGAAAATCTCAATAGCCCTTGGCACCATGCGCTCACCCCATTGATGCGCGCAGCATTACTGGGTGACGATGCTTTAGTGACAGAGCTTATCGCATTAGGAGTCAACATACACCTACGCAATACAGATGGAAACAACGCGCTTTGGTTAGCATGTGTTTCTGGCAACACTAAGCTGGTACAACAATTGATTGATAAAGGCATAGATATTGACAATCAAAACGCGACTGGCGCTACCACACTGATGTACACGGCCTCCAGCGGCAAAGCCAACCTCACCAAGATATTGCTGGACAACGGTGCGGATGCGCTGATTCGTAATGATGATGATTTTCTGGCAGTTGAACTCTCAGCAACGGAGGCTTGTTTAGAACTGCTCCGCCATACCGCGCGTTAAAACAATTTAATACGTACTACATTAAGTGGGCGGAAGTTTCCGCCCATTGTTGGCTGGTTTTTAATAACTCGTTTTATACAAAACTCAATAGCTCGATTGTGACATCCTCTTCACCTAGCACAGCCTGACAAGCCAAACGTGATTTAGAACCCACACCCACAATACTATCTAACTTTTCATTCTCAGTACGCTGAATTTTAGAAATACTCTTACGGCCTTCCTGTACAAAAATATGACAAGAACCGCATTCAGCTTTGCCATCACACTTATGTGCAATCTCAATATTATTGCCTAATAAGGCAGCAAGAATACTTGCGCCCGTAGCCGCTTGAATTTGTTGGCCTGAAGGTTGTATGGTGAGCGTTGGCATGTTATGTCCTTTCAATCATTAAAAAATTGTTAGTTTTGTCGCATTAAATACGCAAAAATACGACAAAATCTATGCAATTACCTAAATAGCAAAGTCTGTACCTAAAACATGTTTTCTATATGAAAAGTTAACTCTTTAAAACCAAAAGATTCAAAATTTAACTTGCCAGTGTCAACTACAGTGTTTACATTTATATACCAAGGTAAATTAAAAAATATGATGCATATACTTTTAAAAAATAGGCAATACTAAAAATTAATAACAATATGATTTTGTTATATATTTTATTAATTACTCACAATATAGCATCCTATTTGACGCAATATAAAGCGTCAAATAGGATGCCTACTTTACGTTAGCTGGTTACCAAAGATGGCGACATGTAGCAGATGCGGAAACCCCGTTGAATTTCGCTATGTTGATGGAAGATGCATCCCTCTACACATATACGGCAGTTGCGCAAGTTCGTCCGGTCCAACTGCTACTGATTTTTCTGGCTACAACATTAGCCATGAGAGTGCTTGCTTCAGCACTCTTTGTCCGAAATGTGGTTGCGAGGTCTTCTTTATTAAACATAACGGTGGCAGTGTTTGGATTGATCCGCCACTTGGCCCACCTTGGTATAAGCACCCCTGTTT
Organism: Methylophilaceae bacterium UBA5127; assembly: GCA_002414145.1. Classification (GTDB taxonomy): domain Bacteria; phylum Pseudomonadota; class Gammaproteobacteria; order Burkholderiales; family Methylophilaceae; genus Methylophilus. Next base: position 21,165 of record DHYP01000031.1, read on the forward strand.
TGAAAACTCAGAAAGATCCGATTCAAATATTAGTTTATTAGAGGAATACAAGTTATCGATTCGCCACACGAAAAACGAATCAAAAACGGAGCATCTTATTGGAATAGTAAAGGCAACTTCGGTTGATTATTTTAAAAGATACACAGACATAAATTTTGAAACAGGAGAATCAGAGTCAAAAGACATTAGGTTGAAGCATAATGCAGGGTTCTTGCTTGGGAAAATATGCTTATATGACATATCGAACTTAGAAATATTTCCACTTGACGAGCCGAGATTTGCATATTCTGTGTACGAAGGTACGCCAAGCGACATGGATATTGTGGCATGCCCAAAGTGTGGGGCTTCTGGAAGTCTAGTTGAAATCCAATACCACCTTAGATTGAAGCATGACTACAGGATTAAATGCCCAGAATGCAATCGCATAGTAACGCCAGATAATTTCTATGACCATGTAAAACAAAAACATGGATACAGCCAATCCTCTCCATACATGACTAATTGCCCTGAATGCGGGGTTCTTATCAATTCAAAAAACATTTATAAACATCTGGTGAGACAACATGGAATCAGCTAACAATCGCTTCGAGAGGGACGCTCCAACAGCCCGTATAGGGCGTATTAGCGTAGCGTAATACGCCGAACGAAAAAACCTCTCAATCATCTCCCATAATATTTATTTCTGTACCTGCCCAATGTTCTGGGTACACTCCAAATGCAACATAACGATGAAAAGTGGAGTATTGCCAATCTTTAACATTTTTCACCAAGCCGTGTTTTAAAGGGTTGATATGCACATAATCCATATGTGCTCGATAATCTTTTTCATTGGTGATTAAATGTGCCCAATAACGGCGTTGCCAAACACCACGCTCTTGTCTTTTGATGCGCACATCACTTAGGTATTCTGTTTTGGCAATACCTCTTGAGAAGGCTGATTTAATTAAGCGCCAACGCGTTGCGTAATCCACATCATCATTGGGTAACTCTATAATGCAATGCATATGATCTGGCAAAATAACCCAAGCATGTATTTTGAAAGGGTATTTATCTTTGACATTTTTAACCGCGTTACGAAAATCTTGAATATGGTCGATAAGCAATGTATTACCTTGGCGATGTAATAGGTTAACGGTAAAAAAGTATGTTCCGCCCACATGCCATATACGTCGATAATCCATGGTGATATTATACGCTTGTTCATGCGGCGTATTACGCTATGCTAATACGCCCTATTGGGCTAGATGAGTATTAAAACTTTGATAAGGCGGCAGCATGAACTACTTAGTCGGCGTTGGTGGTGTTCTGCTTATACAGATTGTGATTTCCGGCATCACAATCATTGCGGGTACGGGAAATGGTTCGTTTGTCGGGCTAGGGGCGATGCTGTTTGCGCTATTTGGTATTCCTGCTACTGCGATTACGAACTTCCTGATTATTCAGACCCATAGAAAGAATCCAAAACCATCCAATGTCACCATGTTAATTGTGATTTCATCCATATTGCCGATTTTGCAGCTAGCATTGCTGATTGCTCAAAAGGTTTTCGATCTATAGGTCATAAAGCGGCGCGATAGCGATGCTTCACTCCTAGTTAGACCTTAGCAATCTCACCTCTGTGATAGCCCTTCAGTTCACTGCACATCTTTTACTTCAGCTTAAGCACCATGGGGTTAAATGCTTTGGACACGAGCATGACGCGCTCACCTAACTTAAGGGTTTCAGCTTCATTTTGCATAGCAACCACGCGCACAATTTGGTTACCCACTAACACAGTGAGTGAGACCATCACATCCATAGGCTCAATTGCCAATATTTCACCTGTAAAACGAAACTTTCCGCTGGTTTGCCCTGCACTGAATACATCTGCAGCTCTCCCCTCTTGGGTCACTTTGCCCAAATCCATCACCACGACAGAATCTGCTAATTTGTATACCTCGCCTACATCGTGACTCACCATCATGGTCGTTGTGCCAAAATGACGCTGCAGTTGCAGTATTTCATCTTGCAAACGTGAGCGCATTTCAGCATCTAACGCTGAAAATGGCTCGTCTAGCAATAAGATATGCGGTTCAGCGGCAAGTGCACGTGCCAGTGCCACACGTTGTTTTTGCCCGCCAGAAAGCGTTTCAGGTTTGCGATGCTGCAATTCACCAATGGCCATCATCGTAAGCAAGTCATCTACGCGCTTTTTACTGCTCCCCTTACGCAAAGCAAATTCTAAATTGCCACGCACTGTCATATTGGGAAACAAAGCGTAATCCTGAAACATATAGCCTGCACGGCGCAGTTGCGGTGGCAAATTGATACGTGACGCGCTGTCTATCCATGTCTCGCCTTTAACGGTCAACTGCCCATAATCTGGCTGTTCCAAGCCCGCCAAGCAGCGCAGCAATGTGGTTTTGCCTACGCCAGAGGCGCCAAATAATGCAATAAACTGCCCTTCTTGAATGTTTAAGTTAACATCCAGCGCAAACTCACCATGCGCGCCATGTAAACGTTTTTTGATGCTGGCATGTATCATTTTGTACCTTTACGGTTAATAGCGTATACCACCAGCAAAATGACAAATGAGAGCACAAATAACACCCCCGCATAAAAATTGGCAGCGGCATAATTGAGTGATTCCACTTCATCATAAATAGCGATAGAGGCTACTCGCGTCTGATTAGGTAAGTTACCTCCTATCATTAATACAACACCAAACTCCCCTACTGTGTGTGCAAATGAAAGTACTGTGCCAGAGAGTAAGGCTGGTTTAATATTGGGCAAAAGCACCCGTAAAAATATCTGCCAGTGTGGTTTGCCTAGCACTTTGGCAGCTTCTGTTAATGAACGCGGAATATTCTGAAAAGCTGCCTGTATGGGATGCACTAGAAATGGAAAGCTAAATATACAAGAAGCCAGCACCAGACCTTTAAAACTAAAGGCCAGCTGCAAGCCAAAACTGCGATCTAGCCAAGAACCAAACCAGTGTTCTGGACTAAACGCTAACAATAAATAAAAACCGAGTACTGAGGGTGGCAGTACCAGTGGCATGCTAACCAAGGCTTCAATGGCACGTTTGATACGTATGCGCGTATTGGCAAGCCAGTAGGCAAATGGAATACCAATCACAAGTAAAATGGTAGTAGTGACCGTAGCCAATTTAAAAGTCAATATTAAAGGGCTTAAATCATAGGTCATGGGATAGCACCACTTCATTGGCTTTAATTAACGCCTCTACTTGATCCCCGACATGCAGATGTAG
>DHYP01000031.1:24433-24612 GCA_002414145.1 Methylophilaceae bacterium UBA5127
GCGCGTGTGGTAACTACACTGACCAGCGTATTTGTACAGTAATCAAGCGTGACTGCACTTAAAATATCGCCACGCTCAATTTTTTTAATCGTCACCGCAATACGGTTGCGCAAACTGAGTTCCCCAGTTAAATGCTTGGCCAGAGAAACTTCAGTTTCTTTAAACATCAGGCTCACCTG
>DHYP01000031.1:24660-25293 GCA_002414145.1 Methylophilaceae bacterium UBA5127
CTGGCGTCTCTAACAATGTTGCGGTAAAAATATCATCCCCCACCTTCACATCTATCAATGACATATATTGGTTGCTGGTGACCGCGATGATGTTTCCAGTGAGTTTATTCAAGGTAGTTTATATCCGTATTTTGCAAAAATCTCGCGTGCTTGTGGTGATTGCACAAAACCATAGAATTTACGTGCAGCTTCTCCATTGCTGACGGAGCCATGTTTTAGAATAACCACACCCTGAGCAATCGCATCATAACTTTCAGGCGGCACATCTACCCATTGCCCTTTACCTGCCGTTTCTGGCGCAATCACAATCGATTTTGCACTAATCCCGACATCCACCACTTTGGTATCTACATACTGACTCACTTGCGTAATGTTCTCTGCATATACCAACTTAGGTTCTACTGCCGCGCGTAATTTGTAGTAGTCCAACACTTTGAGCGCCTGCTTGCCAAATGGCGCTACTTTAGGATTGGCAATCGCCACCTTGCTTACGCTACTTTCAGCAAGCCCAGCAACGCCTTTGCTTAAGTCGTAGTCTTTTTGCGTCCAAAGCACCAGTAAGCCGTAAGCATAAGGTTTGGGTGGTGTCACCGCATAACCATCTTTATATAAACCATCAGGAAAATCCATATC
>DHYP01000029.1:0-505 GCA_002414145.1 Methylophilaceae bacterium UBA5127
TGAAAATACCATTGCGTGCGTTCACGTTCATTGGGCGCTGGTAAAGCGGCTACACGACACACACGAGGATTTAAACGCTGTGTAATCCGCTTAATCACCCCCCCTTTTCCCGCTGCATCTCGCCCTTCAAACAAAATCACCACTTTATGACCTGTTGTTGCCACCCAGTCTTGCAGCTTAACCAACTCACCCTGTAAACGAAACAGCTCTCTAAAATAGACACGACGATACTCTTTGTCCTCATCAGACAACGCAGCAATCTCATCCCCAGCAATCTGCTCAAGCCCACGGTCTTCTAACTCGAGCTCCAACTCTTCGTCATAACTATCTATTAAGTCTTTATGGATGCGCTTGATTAAGTCTTGATTTGTCTGGCTCATAGAATTTTGAGGGGGAAATTAGAGATGAATTGAGCCTAAACAATCGATATGACAGTTGTGTGACATCCCATCTGATTCTTAAAAGTAAATTGGATGCCTCAGAAAACGGGTATATCTATTGGAGC
>DHYP01000029.1:543-5777 GCA_002414145.1 Methylophilaceae bacterium UBA5127
TTTATTTACTAGGGTTTTAATTTGATATTTGTATTCAGATTAGCTATTTGCGACGGCGAGAAATAAATCCTAACAAACCAAGCCCTGCTAGGAACATGACATACGACTCTGGTTCTGGCACTGGTACAATAGAAGCAAACCCTACCAAACTAGCTCGGCTATTACCACTCAAAGTAAATTTACTCACAAGTTGCATATAATTCCAAGTTTGACCAGTAGGCCCAACTGCATCATTAGCGTACACACCATAATTGTTCGTGCCGTTTACAGAAAAAGACGGGCCCACATTTACGCCAGCATTTGTGAAGCTCAAACCATTATCAGCAGAAAGCTCAAATTGTTGTATTGTAGTATTAACGCCAAATGGGGAAATAGTTGCAGTTCCGCCGCCTTTTGCTGTCAATGCGCCTGCAATATCGGCATGTACATTATTACTTGAACTCACTGGAACAATCGCCTCACCAATTGCAAAAGTATAAGTTTGATTGTAAGTATTGTTGTTTACAGCAGAATAAGCGTAAGAGATATCTGGATCACCATGACCGCTAACATTACTCAAACTTAAAGCAGCCATCCACGGGTCGCCACTAGTAACTACTGTAGCACCACTATTGGTTTGTGCGCTATGCCAATTCCAGCTTCCTACATTATCAGAGCCGACTTTCCACTCCCAATAGTCAGGATGAGTAGTGTAATCAATCGTCGTTACAAATGATCCATTTTGGAATAGTCCTGTAGTACCCTGACCTTGCAACATCGTAAAGTTGCTTTGATTATCAACAACAAGTAATTTAGAAATATCTTCTTGCCAGACCATACCATCTTCTTGGTTAATCGTTATCACAGCAACATTATTGGCTGCAGAAACACTCAAACACGAGAAAGATAGTACTGTAAATACAGTAGTATTAATGCACTTTTTTAACATGACTTACCCCTTAAATATAAAACACTCTGAACTTAGTTGCGACAATTCTACGTATTCAATATGAAGTTAATATTCCTTTGATAACATCATTATTAGTCCTTTCGGACTAATAATAAAAAATAGTCTTGATATAAATTTTAAGCTTTTAGCTTCAATCACCTGAACTTGTAAGTCGAAGACTAGTTTTATGACCATTTGTGGCTTTATATTTAATCTGCCTAGTTTGCGCTCATCTCAACTACCACCGTCAGCCTCTTAGATTATGATTATGGTTCCATCCATTTTTTGGCCAAATTTAGTAGGCACATACACTCAAACAGCTACTATATGTTTAGATACTAGCCATACGGTTGCAGGCGTAAAAAAACCCTAGCGACTTGAATTTACTAGGGTTTTGATACGTTCTGATACTGCGTTTTACATCAAAATGGTGGGCAGGCGTCAATCAAACAATTCCATTTAAGCCAATAAATAAGCCACTCTGTAAGATTTAAAAAATGTGCGTACCCGCAAACGTACCCAATAAAATTAATCTTTATCGCTTTTTATGCCACATAAAAACATTGTGCTTTAACCACTGGCAATAAAATACTTTAATCTAAATTATCAATAAAGTTTTTTTGTTCACGTAAACATCTGGCTGCATCTTGCAGTATTGCGCGAAACCCACCATTAAAAGCATTTCGTGAAACCGTTGCCTTACCTGCTATCGTTCGTGCGCCTGTGCTATGTTGCCACGGTTGCCATTGCTGGATCAGTTGCGCTTGTCGTTGTCGCTGCTGTAATGTCCATTGTCTTGCTGCCATTGTTTACCTCTAATAGTTCGTTTGGTTGATTTAAATTTTCTCTCACGTGCGCGGGTGCGTGCGTATTGGTTGCGTTATTCACTTGTTGATGCCCATTTGAGATATTGGCTTGTTTTACAAAAGTGGCCTGCTTTGGATATTTAAGCTCGGTTAAGGCTTGAATAGTGGCACGGCTTTGACTTTGTGCTTTCAAGGCTAAGTTCATAAATGCTGTGTATTGTTGCAGGCTAGTTTTACTTGCCGCTTGCCGCCCCAAGCTTACAAACATGGTTTGCAGCGCTTGTGCTTGGCCTATTAGCATTGCCTCTATTGGTTGCATGTCACCCGCTTGAATGGTTGTTATTTTGTCACGTAACGCACTAGCAACATCGCTAATTTCTAAATCGGGAAAAATATTTGTCGTAAAGCTATCAGCTAAAACTGCGCTCATAGTCGCAGGCGATAAACTAACTTTAGCATAACGCTCACTTTCAGATTGCTTAGCCTGTTTTGCCAGTGCCGCATTGTTTTTTGTTGTCACTTTCTTAGTTGTCATTTTTACCTCACTTTATTTTGTAGCTAATGTTTGATGTTTTGCAATGCCACTTTTGCCCTTCACTCCAACAATACGTTTAACAGAATTAACTGTGTGTAATGGTATAAATACATTGTTCTCGGTAGTCGTACCAGTGAAAGGGTCTAAAAGTGCTGTTTTAGGTACGGTAGTCGTACCAGTAGGTTGCTTTGCTGGTACGGTTATTGGCACTGCACTGGCACGGTCATTGGGAAGCATCTTTTGTTTTTTAGAAGGTGGTTTTCTTCTTGGTGTAGGTGCTAACTTGCAAAGCATATATGCACTGCGTGAATAACCTTTAGCTGTTATATCTAAGCCCACAAAATTGGTGATGTCGTACCAAGTGAGGGCAAATAGATCAGCCCCCATATTCAGGCCACCCCATTTAGTTTGCACAATTAAACCGCGTTCAATTAACTCGTTACGTGCTTTAGTGTTATTTTCGTGACAAGTCCAGCCTTGGTTATACAACCACTTTTTAGCTAGGTGTAACCGACCATTATTATTGCCACTATGTTGGCGCATCAGTGCAAACAATAAAGCCTTAGCCTTATCACTTGCACCTTTAAAGCTAACACTATCCAATACAGTCCAGGGGATTGCACTATAACCACCTGATATAGCTTCTAGTCGTGTTGGTTTATTTTTACGCGCCATACTTTAACTACCTTGCAATTGCATTAAAAAGCTAATCACACCTACCAGTTCGCTTTCAGTCATGTAGGCCAAGTCATGAGTGATTGCATGGATGTTACACTTCACACAAAGCGCATAGGCGCGGTTAAATAATTGCGTGTAGGTCATAACACCACCTCGCTACTATTAATCGTTTTTACAGGCTGTTTTTGCGTTAATACATATCTAGCGATGCCCTTGTGATTGATGCCATGCTCACTTGTCCATGTATCATTGATCTTATCAATTTGATAGCCTGCTCTTTTAAGCTGTAATATCCTTGCAGCGGGTGACATCACATCTAAATGTTGACGGGCTTGTGTGGTGGTAATGCTGCCTTTTTCAAATAGCCAATCTAATATTTTTAGGCATTGATTGCTGGAGCTATTATCTTTAAAATTGCGTTTGGTTGTTTTAGCTTTCGGGGTGGTCGTTGATGCGGCCGCCCCTTTTCTTTTGCTGTCCTTTTTCTTAGCCATGATTAAACACCTGCCTTATCTGCTAATAAGGCACGAAGTTCACCCACGTTAAAGGTTGTTGTTCGCTCAGTGAGTTTGTAGGTTTTTAACTTGCCAGCGCGCACCATTCGCCAAACGGTTGCACCGCTTACGGATAAAATACCTTTGACTACGGGTAGCCTTACTTGTGCTTCATTGGGAAGTTGTGAAAAGTTACTTAATGCGGGGTTGATTGTGTTTTCTATCATAATTTACCTCATACTTTAAAAGTTCGCTTAGCATCATGCCGTTGCGTATGAGGTAACTTTATTTCAATCAAAACAATTCACTAGCCACGCATTTAAGCCTAATTTAGCTTTTATATGCACCCGCATAAATTATCTATTTTCAGCTTTTTTGTGCGGTATATGATTTAAGTGCTTTTGCCAATAACTGAGCTTTTTTTGTTTTAGTATTTTTAACTATTCTGTCTATTGTTGTATGTTCAGCAGTCCAATCTAACATTGCCGCCAAATCATTTAAAATCGTTGGCGATATGAATTGAAAACTGCTCATAAAGTCATATGCAAAAGCTTCTAAGCATTTTCTTTTTTCCGTTGTGAGCGTTATTTTTTCTTTACGTGGTGCAAGATTAAGCTCGAGTAACAACTGCTCTAAAAGTCTATCTAATTGCGCTTGATGCGATAAATTGTCAATTTTTACACCACCTTTAAAAGATGCTCTAAGCTTAGTTATATAGCCTTTGGTTTTATCAATAGTCTTTGCATCAGGATATGTTGGCTTATATCCTGCCTCATCAGCCAACATCTGAAACCCTACATTCAATGCCATCAATCTTAAAAAACGAAAATCTGCAAATTCATTTATGACAAGTATGGAAACTAAACTAGTTCTTGATTGTTTAATTTTTTGTTTTTGAAACTTACCCCAAGCTTTCAGAAAATTACTATTTAGCTTTAACCATTTATAGTAATCATGCGACTCAACTTTTTGCCAATGCTCGGCTAGATTAGTTGCTCTTTTCAATCCATCTTGTTTTATGTGCAAAGGCTTTTGACTTCGAAATGCATCACCAAACAAACCACCTGGATATGACTCTACTATTGGTGGTGCATCTTGAGAACTAACTTGACCGTAACCTAGCAGCGAGCCACCATTGTTCAACCACTCATCCAGCGTATAGGCAGCCATTCTTATTGCACTATCTGACGTAATCTCTAGGAAGCTTTCTCTAAGCTTAATTTTTTCTTGAATTGATAATGACATAACGCGCCCCTCACGCCCCTATTTAGGAAACCACACCAGCCAAGCTAGGGTTGCTTAGTTTTCGCACCAGTTAATTAAGCTCGGGCTAGGTGTAAAACTGTTTGAGCTGTTAAGCCACTTTTTGCAGTTGCTGCACTTCTTGTTGAATTTTTTGGCTTAAGGTTTTTTCTGCTATTTTTAAATCATAGGTGCTTTGCAGGTTCATCCAAAATTGCGCTGTGGTGTCAAAATAACGGGCTAGGCGCAAGGCGGTATCTACCGTAATGGCGCGCTTTTCACGTACTACATCGTTAATGCGTGGGGCGGGTACGCGCAAGCTCATAGCCAGCGCATGGGGCGTAATGCCTAGCGGTGCTAAAAACTCCTCACGTAATATTTCACCTGCATGTATTGGGCGTAATTTGTTAGTTGCCATGTTTAATCCTTTCGTCTTTTATCTTAGTGGTAATCCACTATTTCAACATCAGCTGCGCCTGCATCAGTCCACTTAAAACAAACGCGCCATTGGTCGTTAATTCTTATGCTGTGTTGCCCTTCTCTATCACCCT
>DHYP01000029.1:5815-6926 GCA_002414145.1 Methylophilaceae bacterium UBA5127
GTGCGCGCAAGTCTTTTAACTCCACCGCACTATCAAGCATTTGCAGTTTACGTTCGGCTACTGTTTGAATATTTTTAAAGCGTTTGGGCTGCTCGCCCTCAAATAGTTTTTGCGTGTGATTACACTTAAATGATTGAATAGCCATGGATGATAGTATAACGCACCGCGTTATATGTCAAGCGTTGTATTAAGCGCTCTTACCATGAATTGAGATAACCTTTGCACCTGCCTTGAGTTCATCCAAATAATCTGCCCATTGCTGCATCATAGCTTTGCGCTGATCTAAAAACTTAGTACGGTTATATGCACCGCCTAGGTTATCGGGTACTGCATGGGCTAATTGATGTTCAATAATATGCGGGTCTATATTTAAACGCTCATGTAGTATGGTGCGCGCCATTGCTCTAAACCCATGCCCTGTGATTTGTGTTTTAGTATCGTAACCCATGCGTTTAAGGCTTGCGTTAATGGCAGCCTCGCTCATTGGTTTTTTAGGGTCGTGACCACCTTGAAAAACATATTCTCCATACCCTGATACTGGTTGTATAAATTTCAGTATCTTAATCGCTTGAGTTGATAAGGGCACGATATGCTCGGTATTAGTTTTAGTAACCAGAAAACGCCACTCACCCGCATCAAGATCAATTTCTGCCCATTTAGCTTTTCTTAACTCGCTAGGGCGTGTAAAGACCAATGGTGCTAACCTTAATGCACATTCAACCGTTAACGTACCCACAAAACCATCTATAGCCCTTAATAATTCTGCTACGTCTTTAGGCTCTGTAAATGAAGCCATATGCTTAACGTTAGCAGGTGGCAAAGCCCCTTTTAAATCAGCTGTCACATCGCGTAACGCTTTACCGTTTTGGACGGCATATCTAAACACTTGCCCTGCAACTTGCAAAGCTCTATGTGCTGTCTCTAGCTTGTTTTGATTCTGTGGCCTTCTTACCGCCTCTAACACTTCAGGGGCAGTAATGTCTGATATTGGCTTATTACCAATATATGGGAAAAGATACACCTCTAGGCGTCTTAATGTTTTCTCTTTATGTGAAGCTGATTTATTTACAAAAAAACTATCAAGCCATTCACGCGCAATCACTTCAAAGCT
>DHYP01000029.1:6956-9109 GCA_002414145.1 Methylophilaceae bacterium UBA5127
CGCTTAATACTTGCTTTTGTACCTTCTTAGCCTCACTTGGGTTAATACCTTTATCAAGCATTGCATGAGCTTCGGTTGCTTTAGTTTCAGCATCTAACAAAGTCACTTCAGGATAACGCCCTAAAGATATGGTGTTTTCTTTACCATTAAAACGATAGCGAAAATGCCAATGCTTTGAACCATCCACTTTAACAAGCAAATGCAACCCTCTACCCGCTGCCACTTTAAATGGCTTAGCTTTAGGCTTAGTGTTCTTAATCTTAATATCGGTTAAACGATCTGCGAGCTTGGGCATATTTAATACCTCACTTCAAAGTTTTGCGGGTACGTGAAACCTTAAAAACCCGCGTACCCTCAAAATATACCCTCATAAGTGTGATATGTAAAGACCCAACATGATGCCACAATAGGCGTAAAAAAACCCTAGTTACTTGAATTTACTAGGGTTTTAATACGTTCTGATACTGCGTTTTACATCAAAATGGTGGAGCAGGCGGGAATCGAACCCGCGTCCGCAAGCCCTCCACAGACAGTTCTACATACTTAGCTGTGTTGTTTAATTTAACTTACGCCGCACCAACGAGCAAGCACGAGATAAGCGAGTTACCTTAGATTTAGCATTCAATTAAGTAACCCAACTGAACGCGAGTCTCTCTTTATGACGCTGCTGCGGTTACCCGCCCGACCGAGAGACCCTTCGGTGCAGCGTCCAGCCGGCATTAAGCGGCTAGAGCGTAAGTTTCGTCGTTTGCGACTATACTTTTTCAGATGGATTTACGAGGAAACCTGAGCCCTCGGTATGCCCTGCACTGCTTTGCAACCCACGTCGAAACCTGGTCAGCCCCAAAGCAATCTACATTATACGCTTATAACGTGGTCATATAAACCTCGTTGACATCAACTAACAGCGCTCATGTTACAATTTGACCCTTTGTACTCTAAATAAGTTCTGCTGTGAATAAATTAGTCATTTTTGGTGTGGGTCTAATAGGTGGATCCGTTGCGCTTGCTTTAAAAAAGGCAGGTCACCACTCGCACATCACTGGCATTGGCCGCACTCAAAGTAGTTTGGACGAAGCACTTAAACTAGGCATCATTGATCATGCCGAATCTGATATTGGCAGAGCGCTTGACAGTGCAGATGTCATACTGATTGCTGCGCCTGTCGCCCAAACTGCCAGTATTTTACAAAGCATCAAACCCCATCTAACATCACGCATGGTCATTACTGATGCTGGCAGTACCAAATGTGATGTTTTAGATAACGCAAAACAAGTATTGGGCGAGCAGTTTAGTCAGTTTGTAGGTGGTCATCCGATTGCAGGCGCAGAAAAGAGCGGTGCCAGTGCCGCTACGCAAGATTTATATGTCAGCAAAAATGTTATTTTAACGCCATGTCTAGAAACGAGCTCTGAAGCGTTACAAACTGTTCAGCAAATGTGGCAAAATTGTGGTGCGGTGGTTTCTCAAATGCCGGCTGAAAAACATGATGGCATTTTTGCTGCGGTCAGTCATTTACCTCATCTACTAGCATTTGCCTTGGTTGATGACATAGCCTCTCGTCCCAATGCGGCACAACTATTTAGCTTTGCCGCAAGCGGCTTTAGAGATTTTACGCGCATTGCAGGCAGCCATCCAGAAATGTGGCGCGACATTAGCATCGCCAATAAAACAGCACTACTCAGTGAACTAGAGGCTTTTCAAACAGAACTAAATATGCTTAAACAGTTACTAGAAAATGAAGATAGCGCTGGCTTAGAAGCATTATTTGAACGTGCCAGCCATGCACGCAACCAATGGGCAAAGACCAAACTTCAATAAGTGACTATTAATTCTATGGAACAACTACACCTCCCTTCCGCCCATCACGCTAATGGCACGATTAAACTACCTGGGTCGAAAAGTATTTCTAACCGCACACCGCTACTGGCCGCGCTCGCTGATGGTGTTACCGAAATTAGAGATTTACTAATCTCTGACGATACCGAGCGTATGTTAGATGCGCTACAAACCCTAGGCATCAAGTTGGAAAAACTAAGTGCAACAGATTGGCGTGTACAGGGTTGTAACGGAAATTTTCCCAACAAAGATGCCGAGCTTTTTTTAGGTAATGCAGGAACTGCGTTTAGACCGCTCACCGCTGCACTGGCTTT
>DHYP01000029.1:9203-9494 GCA_002414145.1 Methylophilaceae bacterium UBA5127
ACTGGTGCACAAATTGAATATTTAGGTAACGAGGGCTTTCCACCGCTCAAGATTTCACCTGCAAAAATGGATGTGAGCAAACCGATTAAAATTCGTGGTAACGTTTCCAGCCAGTTTCTCACTGCGCTACTCATGGCACTGGCACTAACAGGAAAGCAGGCAACCATTGAAGTCGTTGGCGAACTTATATCTAAACCTTACATTGAAATCACATTAAACCTAATGGCTAAATTTGGTGTTGAAGTGCAACGTGATGGTTGGCAACGGTTTACTATCCTTGCAAATTCACGC
>DHYP01000029.1:9538-9839 GCA_002414145.1 Methylophilaceae bacterium UBA5127
AGTTGAAGGCGATGCTTCCAGCGCCTCTTACTTTATTGCCGCAGGCGCGCTGGCAGGTGATGTCACCGTACAAGGGATTGGTGACAAAAGCATACAAGGTGATGTGAAGTTTGCTGAAGCGGTCAAACGCATGGGCGGTCAAGTTAGCTATGGTGACAACCATATTCACACCAACAAAGCGTCAGAAATCATAGCAATCGATTTAGACTGCAACCATATCCCCGATGCTGCGATGACGTTAGCGATCATGGCACTATTTGCTGAAGGAACAACGACCTTGCGCAACATCGCCAGCTGGCGC
>DHYP01000029.1:9905-10151 GCA_002414145.1 Methylophilaceae bacterium UBA5127
GGAAGAAGGTTCAGATTACATCAAGATTACACCTCCTGTTAAACTCTCAGCTAATGCTGTGATTGATACCTATGACGACCATCGTATGGCAATGTGCTTCTCCCTTGTAAGCCTTGGTGGCGTGCCTATTACAATTAACGACCCCAAATGCGTAGCCAAAACATTCCCTAATTACTTTGAAGAATTTAAAAAAATTGCGAGCTAGTACAGAGACTCCTGTGATTGCGATAGATGGCCCGTCAGCAT
>DHYP01000029.1:10190-10558 GCA_002414145.1 Methylophilaceae bacterium UBA5127
GTGGCGGAGCATTTAAATTTCCACTATTTAGATTCGGGTGCAATTTACCGCATTGTTGCATTTGCCGCGCATAAAAAGAATATTGCTTGGAATGATGCTGAAGCACTTGGCGTGCTTGCCTCGTCATTAGCAATCGCATTTAAGCAAGGTGAAATATTCCTAGAAGAGGATCGCATCACAGAAGCGGTGCGTAGTGAAGAAATGAGCCGTGGAGCGTCAGAAGTCGCAGTACACACGCCAGTAAGAACCGCTTTATTGGCTTTGCAACAAAGCTTCAGAAAAGCGCCAGGCTTAGTTGCTGATGGTCGCGATATGGGATCTGTGGTTTTTCCTGATGCGCAACTCAAGATATTCTTAACAGCAACGGT
>DHYP01000029.1:10610-11649 GCA_002414145.1 Methylophilaceae bacterium UBA5127
AAGGGCGCAGCGAAGATATATGCAATTACTAAATCGCGGCCAGGAGGCTGATTATTTGAAGATTTTAAGTGATTTAGAACAACGCGATTTTAGAGACAGTCAGCGCAGCGCAGCGCCACTCAAACAGATGCCTGATGCGATATTGCTAGATACCAGCCATATTAATATTGATGAAGCAGTGAATTTTATACTGACCTGTTACAAAAAAGTTGTATAAAAAATCATTTAAGTCATTGAACACATGATATTTTTTGTGTATCATTTGCGATTCGTGTCACATCTGCTACCAGATGTGGAATTTGATTAACTACCCCACTGCTAGGTGGGATTGCTTAACGATATTAATAGAAATATTTTAAGCACTTTTATGGATACAATTTTTTAATGGCTTCTACTTCTAACTCAACCTCATCATCAACAGAATCATTTGCAGCTTTATTTGAAGAAAGCTTAGCGCGTCAAGAAATGCGATCCGGTGAAGTCATCACCGCAGAAGTAATCTCTGTTGATAACGACTTCGTAATTGTCAATGCTGGTCTCAAATCTGAAAGCGTCATTAACGCTGAAGAATTCAAAAACGCACAAGGTGAACTTGAAGTTGCAGTTGGCGACTTTGTTAAAGTAGCCATTGAGAAGCTAGAAGACGGCTTTGGCTCTACACAACTCTCTCGCGAAAAAGCGAAGAAAATGCAAGCATGGCTTGATTTAGAAGACGCCATGAATGAAGGCACTATCGTTAAAGGTTTTGTCAGCAGCCGTGTTAAAGGTGGCTTGCGCGTTTCTGTGAATGGCATTATGGCATTCTTACCTGGCTCACTCGTTGACGTGCGTCCTGTAAAAGACACTACTCCATTCGAAAACAAAGAATGGGATTTCAAAGTGATCAAACTTGATCGCAAACGTAACAATATCGTTGTTTCACGTCGTGCAGTCATGGAAGTAAGCATGGGTGCAGACCGTGAAGCATTGATGGGCACACTTACAGAAGGTGCAGTAGTGAAGGGTATTGTGAAAAATATTACCGACTACGGTGCATTCG
>DHYP01000029.1:11654-13841 GCA_002414145.1 Methylophilaceae bacterium UBA5127
TCGTTGATTTAGGTGGCATTGATGGTTTACTACACATTACAGACTTAGCATGGCGTCGTGTGAAACACCCCTCAGAAGTGTTGACTGTGGGTGAAGAAGTAGAAGCAAAAATTTTAAAATTCGACCAAGAGAAAAACCGAGTTTCTTTGGGCATCAAACAGTTAGGTGACGATCCATGGGTTGCCCTAACACGTCGCTACCCAGTAGGCACACGCTTGTTTGGTAAAGTATCTAACTTGACTGATTACGGCGCGTTCGTTGAAATCGAGCCAGGCATTGAGGGTTTAGTACACGTTTCTGAAATGGATTGGACTAACAAAAACATTCACCCAGGCAAAATTGCTCAATTAGGCGATGAAGTTGAAGTAATGATTTTAGAAATCGACGAAGAACGTCGCCGCTTATCACTCGGCATGAAACAATGCAAACCAAATCCATGGGATGACTTCTCTGCGACACACGCTAAAGGTGATAAAGTTTCTGGTCAAATCAAATCAATTACTGATTTTGGCGTATTCATTGGCTTGCCAGGCGGTATTGATGGTTTAGTGCACTTATCTGATTTGTCATGGACACAAACTGGCGAAGAAGCAATTCGCAACTTCAAAAAAGGTGATGAACTCGAAGCAGTGATTCTAGCGATTGACGTTGAGAAAGAACGCATTTCATTAGGCGTTAAACAATTAACCGAAGATCCTAACGGTAGTAGCGTTTCAACCACTGAAGAAAAAGCAGCCAAGCCAAAAGCTAAAGCTGCTAAGGCTAAAGAAGAGCCTGCTCCTGATGATGCTGCCACTGCTGGTACAACCAACCTAGGCGCTTTGCTCAAAGCTAAATTAGACAGTAAAAAATAATCGTCATCCAATATAATATAAAGGCTCAACGCCATGACAAAATCTGAATTAATTAACTTGCTGGCTGAACGTTTTCCTCAGCTAGTGGTAAAAGATGCAGAGTTATCAGTCAAGACCATCTTAGATGCAATGACAGATAACTTATCTACAGGGGAAAGAATTGAAATACGAGGATTCGGTAGTTTTAGTTTAAATTATCGGCCGCCTCGTTTAGGTCGTAACCCTAAAACAGGTAGTAAAGTGCAAGTGCCTGCTAAGCATGTACCGCACTTTAAAGCTGGTAAAGAGTTACGCGACCGAGTCGATTCATCTACCAAGTAATTGCATTCAACTTAATTCACCGTACGTAAAAAAACAGCACACCTAGGTGTGCTGTTTTTTTATAATAGTATTAGCCTAGCCATCACCCCTTAGGTAAAATACAGACATTGATAAAACCCTATTTAATATGCTCATAGAATTTGAATATTGGTGGCTGCTGGTTCTTCCGCTCTTCTTTACGTTAGGCTGGCTTGCCGCACGTGTGGACATCAAACAACTTATTTCAGAATCGACTACATTACCCGCCGCCTACTTCAAAGGTCTGAATTTCTTAATTAGTGATCAGCACAACAAAGCTGTAGAAGCGTTTACTGAGGCGATTAATATTAACAATGATTCGCTTGAGCTCCATTTTGCCTTAGGCAGCCTATTCAGACGCACAGGTGAAACAGATCGAGCCATACATTTACACCTCAACTTGTTAGAGAAAAAAGAGCTGACAGAATCACAAAAAAATGCAGTAAAAGCCGAATTAGCACAAGACTATTTAAAAGCGGGTCTATTTGACCGCGCTGAAGAATTATTTAAAAGTTTAGATGATACCCGCTATAGGCAACCTGCATTACGCTCATTATTAGAAATCTACGTTCGCGAACGCGAGTGGGTGCAAGCTATTGAATCTGCAACAGAATTAGAGAGATTGTCTGGCATTCCTTTTCGGAAAGAAATCGCCCAATATTATTGCGAACTCGCCATGAACGATCTGATTGCGCAAAATTATGACTCCGCCAAGCAGTTTCTCACGCAAGCGCTTGATGCCAATAAAAACTGCGTACGTGCCAATGTGTTACTGGGGGATATTGAGGCCAGTCTGGGCGACCATCTCGCTGCGATTGCACACTGGAAACGCATTGAATTTCAACAGCCAGAATACTTAGGCCTAATTGCTCACAAAATGCTCAAAAGCTATGCCGCCACGCAAACAGGGAGCGATGGCCTAAAAGCAGGCTTAAGCCAACTTAATCAGTATTTAGAAACATACCAACTTCCTTCTATCATGGATGCGCTTTAT
>DHYP01000029.1:13896-17456 GCA_002414145.1 Methylophilaceae bacterium UBA5127
TACTAGCACGCAACGAGCTCATTCGTAAACCAAACCTAAAAACACTGGATCAGCTTCTACAAGCGCGGGCCATGGTCAACGACAATCAGCAAGACATACAACTGATGCAACAAACCGTCAGAAATGCGATTGGTGATCGCGCTGCCTATCACTGTAACCAATGCGGATTCCGCGCCAAACAATATCACTGGCAGTGCCCCGCCTGCAATGCTTGGGAATCGCTACCTTCTGAGCCATCAGAAGCCACAACACGCGACATTAAACTGATTAACCGAAAATAAATACACCTCACACCATGGCTCCTAATCCTACAAATGATAGCAAAATCATCGTTGCACTCGATTATGCGGATGCACATAGCGCAGTTAACCTGATTGCGCAGCTTGACCCCAAGCTATGCAAGCTGAAAATAGGCAAGGAGCTCTTTACTGCTGCTGGTCCACAATTTGTAGAAAAACTGGTCAGTCAAAACTATCAAATCTTTTTAGATTTAAAATTTCACGATATTCCCAACACCGTTGCCAAAGCATGCAAAGCGGCCAGTAATCTAGGCGTTTGGATGCTCAATGTGCATGCCAGCGGCGGTTTAGAAATGATGCAAGCAGCGCATGATGCCATCCAATCCAGCCAGAGCAAACCCATACTCATTGCTGTAACAGTGTTAACTAGCATGAACCAATCTACCTTAAATAGCGTTGGCATTCATACTGAGCTTTCTGCACATGTACTCAGTTTAGCCAGACTCACGCAACAAGCTGGTTTAGGCGGTGTTGTATGCTCCGCGCTTGAAGCACCAATGTTACGCCAAAACCTAGGCAAGGACTTTTGTCTAGTCACGCCAGGCATTCGTCCTGCGGATACTAGTCAAGATGACCAGTCACGTATTGTCACTCCTAAAGAAGCGCTGAAAGCTGGATCTAATTATCTAGTCATTGGCAGACCCATCACTCAGGCAAAAAATCCTGCCGAAGCGTTAGTTTCCATCTACGCACAGTGCTCAAATTAAACGTAAGATTGACGTAAGCCTTACAGTAGCATAATGTAGCGCATTGACGATATTGGAGAATTCAGTGCTCACAACCCTATATCTCATAATATAAACAACCTGTTTTAATATAAAAACTTTTGCGTTTGGAGAAAGAAAAATGAAAAAACTGTTATTAATTTTAATCGCAACTTTCGCTTTTAGCTTGAATGCTCTAGCAGCAGTTAACATCAATACTGCTACACAGGCAGAACTCGAAAGTTTAGATGGCATTGGCCCTGTCAAAGCACAAGCCATTATTGACTACCGTAAGAAAAATGGTGGTTTTAAATCTGTGGATGAACTGGAAAAAGTGGACGGTGTCGGCCCTGTGACTCTATCTAACGTGCGTAAAGATGTCACTGTTTCAGGCAAAACAACAGCAGTAATACCTAGCGCGACCAAATCTGAAAAAGACAAGCCAGCTAAAGAAACTAAGTCAGTAGGCAATGACAAAGCAGCAACGAGTGGCAAAACTGCAGACACTAAAGAAGTGAAAGCGGATAAACCTAAAAAAGAAACAAAAGAAGAGAAAGCGGATAAACCTAAAAAAGAAACAAAAGAAGAGAAAGCGGATAAGTCTGAAAAATCAAAAGATGCTAAAGACAGCTCAAAAGATAAAAAAGAGACCAAGTCTAAAAAAGACTCTAAAGATAAAAAGGATAAAAAAGATTCTAAAGACAAAAAAGATGCAAAAGACGCCAAGGATAGCAAGTCTAAAAAAGAGTAATCAAGCAAGATAAGAAAAAAGCCACCCGCTGGGTGGCTTTTTTCTTTAGCAATTAAGCACTAATCATCATGCTCATGATGATGTTTCTCATGGCCATAAGCATGACCTCTACCGTGCTTATGTTTGTGTTTACCACGATAATGTCTAGAACCGCCGTCTTTAGAAGGTTCAGCGATCACTTTGCCTGCAACGGCGCCACCAGCACCACCCAAGCCTGCCCCAACGATAGCGCCTGTGCCAGAGCCACTGGCTTTACGGCCGACATAAGCGCCACCAGCACCCCCTACTGCACCGCCTATCACGGCACCCGTTTGACCTTCACCTTTGGTCGTCACGGCACCGCCTAAACCACCACCTACCGCACCGCCGACCACTTCGCCAGTTTTACCACCAACCACACCGCCAATCGCGGTACCTGCTGCTGCGCCCAAACCACCACCCACCGCAGTTTTAGCATTACTATCGCCTGCATTTGCTGTACTTGAAACAATCAGACCAAACAACATGACCGAGAAAATTTTACTTATATTCATTTTTAAATCCTTTTCGAAATTAACGCTTAACTCATCAAATTCCCATTTTTGCCAAACTTTCGTCTAGCTATTTTAATGTAGGCTGTTCTCTCATTAAATTTATTATGATATAAAACATTTCCAACCGCTACTTAACGCGCATACCAGCTTGTGCGCCGACATCAGGCGACAAAATAAATGGCCCACCTCGTTCATCACTTGCAGCCAACACCATGCCCTCGCTCATACCAAACTTCATTTTACGTGGTGCTAGGTTAGCAACCATGACAGTCAAACGTCCTTTTAATGTTTCTGGGTCGTAAGCCGATTTAATGCCTGCAAAAACTTGCCTCGGCGTTTCTTCACCTATATCTAGTGTGAGTTTAAGTAACTTTTCCGCACCTTCTACGTGCTCTGCATTGACGATTTTAGCAATACGCAAATCCACTTTGGTAAAGTCATCAATCGAGATATAAGCGCCCTCTTCCGCAGGAGCTTCTGTTTTAGTGGCTGACGCTTTGGTCTCAGGTGCTTGCGGTGCAGGTGTGGCTTGTAGGTTTTCTTTATTGGCCTCGGTCATGGCTTCAATCTGTTTTTGGTCTATGCGGGTGATTAAATGGTTGTAGTCATTGATGACATGCCCTGTTTTAAACGAGTCTTCAACACCATCCCAAGTTAAGGGAGTGATATTTAAGAACTGTTCTACATTGCTTGCTAATAAAGGCAATACTGGCTTTAAATACAAAGTCAGCAATCTAAACATTTCTAGAGCACTTGAACAATCCCAGTGTAAATCTATTTTGGCAGCATCGCCGTCTTGTTTAGCTTTCACCCAAGGCGCAGCCTCGGCAATATCTGCATTCGCATGGTCAGCCAAGCGCATAATCTCCCTTAAGGCTTTGCTGCAGTCTCGCTCTTTATAACTGTCGGCTATCATCTTAGCTGATGCTTTAATTTCCTGAATTACTGCTGGTTGGGTCGAAGGAACCAAAAGCTTGCCATCAAATCTCTTAGTGATAAACCCCGCCGTCCGGCTGGCGATATTGATATATTTCCCCACCAAATCGCTATTCACGCGCGCGACAAAATCTTCTAGGTTTAAATCAATGTCTTCCATACTGCCATTGAGTTTGGCGGCGTAGTAATAACGCAAATATTCTGGATTCTTCACGTGGTCTAAATAACTGCGTGCCGTGATAAACGTGCCGCGTGATTTAGACATTTTTTCGCCATTGACCGTTAAAAAGCCATGGGCGAACACTTGTGTCGGCGTACGGTGACCTGAATATTCAAT
>DHYP01000029.1:17479-19599 GCA_002414145.1 Methylophilaceae bacterium UBA5127
GAACAAGGCGTGGAAATAGAGAATATCCTTGCCGATAAAATGGTAAAGCTCTGTTTTGGAGTCTTTTTTCCAGTACTCATCAAAATCCAACCCGCTCTTAGCGCACAGACTTTTGAAGCTCGCCATGTAGCCAATCGGCGCATCTAGCCACACATAAAAATATTTTCCTGGCGCATCGGGAATTTCAAAGCCGAAATATGGCGCATCACGTGAAATATCCCAATCATTAAGATTAGTTAGCCATTCAGACATTTTGTTTCTTGCTTCTGCCTGCAAAGTTGGCTTATTTAGGCTATGTAATTCAGAGGAAATAATTTCCCCATCTTTAATATCCTTAATTACACTTGCGTTTTTATAAACCCATTTTTGTAAAAAATCCGCGCATTCACTTAGCTTGAAAAAGTAATGCTCCGTTTCTTTACGCACAGGTGTTGCGCCAGAAACGGCTGAAAATGGGTTGATTAAATCCGTTGGGCTATAGGTTGCGCCGCACACTTCGCAGTTATCACCATACTGGTCTTTGGCGTGACATTTTGGACACTCGCCTTTAATAAATCGGTCAGGCAAAAACATGTTTTTGACAGGGTCAAAATATTGCTCAATAGTTTTGCTAGCAATTTTGCCATTGGCTTTGAGTGCTTTATAGATGTTGCTGGCTAATTCGCGGTTTTCTTCTGAGTTGGTCGAATAGTAATTATCAAACTGCACCAAAAAGTCAGCAAAATCTTGGCTATGTTCAGCATGTACTTTGGCAATCAAGGCTTCTGGCGTAATGCCTTCTTTTTCCGCACGTAGCATAATCGGCGTGCCGTGTGTGTCATCTGCGCACACATAATGCACGGTGTGACCCTGCATTTTTTGAAAACGCACCCAAATATCTGTCTGGATATATTCCACCAAATGCCCAAGATGAATACTACCATTGGCATAAGGTAATGCAGAGGTGACAAGAATTTTGCGTGCCATGTGTAACAACTTTTTAATTGACCAAAGTATTATTTTAACAAATTAAGCAGGCTTTCGCTTTAAGGATTCACTTTTTAAGCATCAGTATCAGTTAAAATAAACTTTTACACTTAAAGCATTCGATGATCATGGCCATTTCAGAACTACTAATTCAAAGCGCACTAAAACTCTGCATAGACCCTAATACTGGTAAAGATTTTGTCAGCGCTAAATCGATTAAAAACATACAAATCGGCGGCAATGATGTCAGCTTGGATGTCGTACTGGGCTACCCTGCCAAAACGCAACTGGACAACATTCGCCAGCTGGTTGCAAGTGCACTCGCAAGCATTGATGGTATTGGCAAGCTCACCATCAATGTCGGTAGCCGTATTGTTTCACATAAAGTACAGCAAGGCGTTACGCTTCTGCCAAATGTTAAAAACGTGATTGCGGTAGCATCTGGTAAAGGCGGCGTTGGCAAGTCTACTACCTCAGTCAATTTAGCCTTGGCACTAGCAGCTGAGGGCGCAAGTGTAGGCTTGCTAGATGCCGACATTTACGGGCCTAGTCAACCGCAAATGCTAGGCATTAGCGGTCGACCAGAAAGTACCGACGGCAAAAGCATAGAACCCATGTTGGCACATGGTATTCAAGCCATGAGTATCGGCTTTTTGGTCGATAACGACACTCCTATGGTATGGCGTGGCCCGATGGTCACAGGTGCATTAGAACAATTGTTGCGTGATACCAAATGGCGTGATTTAGATTACTTGATTATCGATTTGCCTCCTGGCACAGGCGATATTCAACTGACGCTCGCACAAAAAATTCCCGTGACTGGTGCGATTATTGTCACCACACCTCAAGACATTGCCTTGCTAGACGCGCGTAAGGGATTGAAAATGTTTGAAAAAGTAGGCATTCCCATTCTAGGCATCGTAGAAAACATGAGCACGCACATATGCTCCAAATGCGGTCACGAAGAGCATATATTTGGCGCAGGTGGCGGTGAGGTGATGGCTCGTGACTATAATGTGGATTTACTCGGTAGCCTGCCATTAGACATCAACATTCGCATGCAAGCCGATAGTGGCAAACCCACCGTGGTAGCGCAACCTGATAGTCAAATAGCCGATACTTATAAAGAAATCGCCAGAAAAGCAGCGAGCAAA
>DHYP01000029.1:19756-22907 GCA_002414145.1 Methylophilaceae bacterium UBA5127
CATACCCAAAAAGTGGTCAGGCATATTGTCAATAAAGCACACATCTCTAAAAACACTGCCCATGAGTTAGACAGAGATATTTCAGCAGGCCAACGTGCGGCTGACGTGGTCGCTAGATTTGGTGGCTCTTGGGCGTTTATCGTTCTTTTTGCTTTAATATTAGTATGTTGGGTGATTTTAAATTCGTACATTTTGGTCAATTACAACAAGGCGTTCGACCCCTACCCTTACATTCTGCTTAATCTGTTTTTATTTATGCTAGCCTCTGTTCAGGCACCGATTATTTTAATGTCACAAAATAGGCAAGCTGAAATTGACCGCTTAAATGCCGAACATGATTACGAAGTCAATTTAAAGGCAGAACTTGAAATTATGCTGCTACATGAAAAAATTGACAGCCTCAAAGAGCAGCAGTGGCAGGAGTTGATTGCCATACAGCAAGAGCAATTAAAACTACTCAGTAAGTTAATACAGAACTACCGTTCATAAACAATGCAGGACATCTTTCCCAAAGCATCAGCATCAGGTCGAGGAAATAATGCACAGCTTGAAAAACTAGCAAAAAGTCTGCGCAACCTCCCCTATCGGGTACAAAGGAAGACATTTATTCATAATGGTGGCATAGATGGCGCATTGTAGACTAGCGACCATTTCCTGTATTTTGTCCAGCATTTCATAGCGTCTACGATACATCGCGCGTTTATGGGAAGAGACCTCAGCAAGGTCTTTTCTTTTTTTATCTACTGGAATTGCGAAAAAACCATTCTGGTCACTTCCACCCCCATGTTCAGCCCATATTAAATCGTATTGCGTCTTAAGTGTATCCTGATGTCGATTACCAAAATAAGGATGACGATGATGGCGATTGCTATCCGAGATAGCATATATTTTATGTGCGCCAATCCGCTGAGAGATGATTCTAAGCAGCTCAATCACAAAGCTTCTTGGTCGCAAGCCTTCGAAATCTTTAGTCAATGCCTTATTAATTTCCAAGGAACTTTCATTCGCATGAATTCCCTGAATTGCGCCCACATAGAGCACTAATTTGCCATCCAAATCAGCTAAAGTAAAGGCGATGGACTCAACCCGCAAATCATCCTTAAACAGATTTAGTACAATTTCTCCCTCTCTCCTAAACCAATCAGCGCGATCCATTACTACAGAAACACCTGATGAATATTCACTCAAATCCAATACTTTTTTAGGTTTTGCATCTGCAACATCTAAAAAGCTTGGTTGAGATTTGATAAGCTGATAATGCCTTAAAATTGCGTCAAAGCGCCGCTTTACATCCCATTGATTATGAATATAAGGCCATTCGACAGTACCGAACACATGAGCGTGCTGACTTAGTACGCACTGATAGCCATGCACATGCAGTTGCTCAAAAAAATGCGTCAGAACATGCTGGTGTAAGTGTGCTCTTCTTAAAAATCTGACACGTCTTACAATATCTTTAGGTGTCTCAATTGGATAAAGTTTTTGAGATGCACTAAATATTAGTGGATACAAATCATTCCCCTTAAAGCTAAACATATAGCATGCGTTTATTTTGACTTAACGCTTTATTTTGACACTCGTTTAGCTTAATACTAATACAACTTTTTACAAAGTGAAATAGCTACATCAGGTCAGATCCACATCATAGCAGTACACATCTACACCAGCTTGGGGAGAGATTAAAGTAGCTGGGATCGCTTGTCCATTTCGCCAATTGTTAACAGCTTCCTGCTTGCCTTTGCCCGTCACTAAGAACATTACCTCGTAGGTATTATTTAAACGTTCCTGACTCATGGTAATCCGATCTGCAGGTGGTTTAGGCGCATTAAATACTGGAACGGCATCTGCACTAATATCAACAGCTTGATTTGGAAACAAGCTTGCGGTGTGACCATCTTCGCCTAAACCTAAAATCACCAAATCAAATGTACGCACCCCGCGTAAAGTCTCTGCGTATTTTTTTGCACCTTCAATATTTCCCAGTTCTGCTGGAATATCATGAATCTGACTTGGGGGAATCGCCACATGATTAAGCCAAACATCACGTGCCATTTTACTATTGCGTTCACTATGATCTACAGGCAAGCAACGATCGTCGTTGTGATACACATGCCAATGCTGCCAATCTGCTTGCTGCTCTCTAAGCAACTGATAAATACTCTTAGGGGTGCCGCCCCCTGCTAATACGATTAAAAAATTACCATACTTTTTAATTGCCGCATCCGCAGCCAATAAAATTCGATTGACTGCTTTTTGATTAATTTCTTCTTGAGAATTAAACACATACCAACGTGTGTTTGTGAGAGATTGATTCGGTAATGCCATAAAAAACCTAAAAACTGTTGAAAAATAAAAAGCAACCTTTGAGCCCTGCTGCTTGATTTGCTATAATTATACCTAACTCGTGCTGATAATTTTTCATAATTATCGTTATTAAATTACATGAGTGCATCTTAACCCACAAGGTTGATGTTTCGTAAACAATCCTCACACCATAGGAAAAATCTAAATGAAATTAGCAATGATAGGCTTAGGCAAAATGGGCGGCAACATGGCTGCACGTTTACTCCGTAATAAAATCAACGTCGTTGGTTTTGACTTCAACACCGAATTCGTCAGCAAACTCGTACAAAACGAGGGCATGGAAGCTGCAAACTCAGTAGAAGATGCAGTCAGTAAATTACAAGGTCAAAAAATTGTCTGGTTAATGTTACCAGCAGGTGAAATCACCGAAAATCAAATCAAAGCACTTATCCCCATGCTAAACAAAGGTGACATCATTGTAGATGGCGGCAACTCAAACTACAAACACAGCCAACGTCGTGGCGCGATGCTGGCCGAACACGGCATCGGCTTTATTGACTGCGGTACTTCTGGCGGTGTTTGGGGCTTAGATAACGGCTATTGCTTAATGTACGGTGGCGAAAAACAATACGCTGACGTGTTAGCACCTTATGCACAAGCATTGACACATCCTGACCGTGGTTGGGCACACGTAGGCCCTGTCGGTTCTGGTCACTTTACCAAAATGATACACAACGGTATTGAATACGGCATGATGCAGGCATTTGCCGAAGGTTTAGATTTAATCAAAGGTAAAAAAGAATTTAATTTGGACTTGGCTCAAATCACCGAATTATGGCGTCATGGC
>DHYP01000029.1:22977-23842 GCA_002414145.1 Methylophilaceae bacterium UBA5127
AGAAATCGCTCCTTACGTCGCAGACTCTGGCGAAGGCCGTTGGACCGTGGTTGAAGCCGTTGAGCAAGGCGTAGCAGCCCCGGTACTCACTACGGCGTTGCAAGCCCGTTTCAGAAGCCAAGACTCAGAAGGCTATAGCTACAAGCTGTTATCACTCATGCGTAATGCGTTTGGCGGTCACACAGTTAAAACCAAATAATCGCAATATGCGCTAAACCATGTGCAACAATAGTCGTTAATGGTTAAATCATGTGGGAAAGGTAGATTAATTTGCCTTTCCCATTCACTTTTAATTTTAAGGTGTTTCCTTTTTTGGATTTATTATGACAAAACAAATTGATCCTTGTACCTTGGTTTTATTTGGTGCTAGTGGCAACTTAGCCCGTGTTAAATTGTACCCTGGTCTGTTCAGACTAGATTTGCTCGGGCGTTTACCTGACCAAATGAAAATCTTAGCCGTTGGTCGTCAAGTGGTTGACTTAGACGCATGGCGCGCCGATATTAAAAGCATGCTCGATGCCAAATTTAAAAAAGGCTACGATCAAGCTGTGTTTGAGCGTTTTATCGCACGTAACTTTTACCATGCCAATCCGCCAACTGACCCAGACGCATTTAGCAAACTTAGCGCGACGTTGAGTGATGAAAAAACATTCCCACAAAACTTGGCTTACTTCTTATCAGTCCGCCCAGTGGATTTTGCGCCAGTAGTAGAATCATTGGCTAAAGTTGGTCTGACTAACGAGGATAAATACTGGCGCCGTGTAGTCATTGAAAAACCATTTGGCACTGATTTACCATCAGCCAAAGCATTGCAAAAAGCGATTACAACGCACTTAAAAGAACACCAAATTTATCGTATCGACCA
>DHYP01000029.1:23853-26593 GCA_002414145.1 Methylophilaceae bacterium UBA5127
TGGGTAAATCAGCGTTGCAAAATATCTTGCTACAGCGCTTTACCAACACCATTTTAGAGCCGATTTGGAACAACCAATACATTGACCACGTGCAAATCACCAACACTGAAATGTTGGGCGTGGGCGACCGTACGCAGTTCTACGATAGCACAGGTGCGTTGCGCGATATGATTCAAAGCCATATCTTGCAAACGCTTGCATTGGCGGCCATGGAAATGCCAAAAGACTTAACCCCAGATGGCATCCGTGCAGCTAAAATCAAAGTGTTGGAAGAGATTCGCCCAATCCCTGTGAATGAACTGGAAAAACATGCCTTCCGCGCGCAATACAGCGCTGGCGAAGTCAATGGTGAAAAAGTATCAGGATATTTGGAAGAATTGACCGCACAAGGTGGCGACAAAGGCAGTGTGGTAGAAACTTACGCCGCATTGAAATTGTTTATCGACAACCCACGTTGGAAAGGTGTGCCGTTTTACATCCGTACCGCCAAACGCTTGCACGAAGCCGACACACGCATCTCTATTCGCTTTAAAAAATCACCGTTGCAAATTAATGGCGGTCAGGATCAGAACTGGCTTATCATCGGTATTCAACCGCGTGAATGTATCAAAATGGAAATCCAATCTAAGATTCCAGGCTTGGATATCAACACCCGTACCATCCAACTGGACGCAGCCAACCGCTTGCCGGAAGACGATACCGTAGACGCCTACGAGGCTTTGTTGCTTAACTTGATGCAAGGTGATAACTCAAACTACTTGCATATTAGTGAAGCCGAAGCCCAATGGCGCTTAGTTGACCCAGTGGTAAAAGCATGGGCGGCAGACCGCAAACCTGTGCACCAATACCCAGCAGGTAGCCGTGACCCAGAGGCCTCAAAAGTAATTTTTGAAGCTGAAGACCAATTCTGGCGTTACAGCATTGAATTAGGTGGTGACAAATAACGTAGTGTTGCGGTGTAGGCTAACATCGTGAAGCGATGTTAAGTGAAATGGCCGAAGCCACAAGCATTAATTCACTAATTTAACTTGTACACATTGCTCCCCATTTAACGAAAATTAAATGGGGATTTTTTCACTTTCTAGCAATAAATTTTCGTCATTTATCAGTATTTAGGCCTTATAATGCGGTTCACTTTTAAACTCAAGACAGCTACTCAACATGAGCATAAAATCAGACAAATGGATACGTAAAATGGCTGAACAACACGGCATGATTGAGCCGTTTGAGCCTAACCAAGTCAAAGTCAACGCAGAAGGCCAACGCCTCGTGTCTTATGGCACGTCTAGCTATGGCTACGATATTCGCTGCTCAAAAGAGTTTAAGCTGTTTACCAACTTGAACAGCACGATTGTTGACCCTAAAAACTTTGACCCGAATTCATTTGTTGAGGTAAATGCTGATTACTGCATTATCCCCCCCAACTCTTTTGCACTCGCACGCACTGTGGAATACTTCCGCATCCCACGTAATGTGTTAACAGTTTGCTTAGGGAAATCGACTTACGCAAGATGCGGCATTATTGTAAATGTCACGCCATTTGAACCTGAGTGGGAAGGTTACGTAACGCTCGAATTTAGCAACACCACACCATTACCAGCCAAAATTTACGCCAATGAAGGCTGTGCGCAAGTGCTGTTTTTTGAAGCGGATGAAGATGATGTATGCGAAACCAGCTATAAAGACCGTGGCGGCAAGTATCAAGGACAAGTTGGCGTAACGCTTCCGAAAATATAGTTTATAAAATCGTCAAATACCTTTCAGAAATTTTATTTTGAGGGATGAAGCGCTAGGTGCCGCGGAGCGAGAGACGAGACAGTATGTTTGATTACGGCGAGGATTGAGCAAGCACGCGACAACGCGATTCGCTCTCAAAATTAATTTATAAAGGTATTTGAATGAAATTTCGCTTTCCAATTGTTATCATCGACGAAGACTTCCGCTCCGAGAACTCCTCTGGCTTAGGCATACGGGTCTTGGCTAGAGCGATTGAAGAAGAAGGTTTTGAGGTACTTGGCGTGACAAGTTATGGTGACTTAACCTCATTTGCGCAACAGCAAAGCCGTGCTTCCGCATTTATTCTTTCTATTGACGACGAAGAAATTGCAGAGGAAAAACCTGAGGCGATTAATCAGTTACGTAGTTTTGTCACTGAGATTCGCTACCGTAACGAGGAAATTCCCATTTTTTTACACGGCGAAACCCGCACCTCTCGCCACATTCCCAACGACGTACTGCGTGAGCTGCATGGCTTTATTCACATGAATGAAGATACACCAGAGTTCGTCGCGCGCTTGATTATTCGCGAAGCAAGAGCCTATCTGGACAGCCTGCCACCACCCTTCTTCAAGGCGCTAACACATTACGCAGCAGACGGGTCTTACTCATGGCACTGCCCTGGCCACTCGGGTGGTGTGGCGTTTTTGAAATCGCCCGTCGGACAGATGTTCCACCAGTTTTTTGGTGAGAATATGTTGCGTGCCGATGTATGTAATGCGGTGGATGAGCTGGGACAGTTACTAGATCACACAGGCCCAGTCGCTGCTTCTGAACGTAACGCAGCGCGTATTTACAATTGTGATCATTTATATTTTGTGACAAATGGCACGTCCACTTCTAACAAAATCGTATGGAATAGCACCGTAGCCCCTGGTGACGTAGTGGTGGTAGACCGCAACTGTCATAAGTCTATTTTGCACTCTATTATCATGACAGGTGCGATTCCTGTATTTTTAATGCC
>DHYP01000029.1:26731-26984 GCA_002414145.1 Methylophilaceae bacterium UBA5127
CAGTCCACCTATGACGGCGTGCTGTATAACGTTGAAGAGATCAAAGACATGCTGGATGGCAAAATTGATACACTTCATTTTGACGAAGCTTGGTTGCCGCACGCCACGTTCCATGATTTCTATGGTGATTACCACGCAATTGGTGAAGGTCGTCCACGCTGCAAAGAAAGCATGGTGTTCTCCACACAATCTACACACAAATTCCTCGCTGGATTAAGTCAGGCCAGTCAAATCTTGGTACAGGATGCTAATA
>DHYP01000048.1:0-3411 GCA_002414145.1 Methylophilaceae bacterium UBA5127
CTGCTCTACCGACTGAGCTACCCGGCCAGCGTTGCAAGATGATGCTACTTATTTGCAAGTCGCGCATTATAGCAAACTTAACCAGTATTGGTAACAATCGTTTACAAAATTAGTTAAAACTAAGGTGGTGATAGTAAAACAATTACTTTATTATTAGTTAAGTCAAAGTGAATTTGGAGTTTGCTTTGTCACTTATTCCAATATTTTGAGAGGAGCGGTTATGGGTTTGTTTGCATTTATTAAGGAGGCTGGCGAAAAATTATTTGGCGTGGGCGAAGCCAAAGCAGCGCAAGAAGTTGCAGTCAAAGAGCCTACACCCGTGAATGTAGATGCTGCAAATGCAGCTGCAGCCAAAGCGATAGTTGATTATATTGCCAAGAACAATCTTCCTACAGATGGTTATGATGTTAAGTTTGACGGAGCAAGCGCTACTGTGATTGTGCAGGGTAATATAGATACGCAGTCCAATAAGGAAAAGGTGTTGTTATGTTGTGGCAATGTGGCTGGCGTTGAGGCGGTGCAAGATCAGTTATATGTACCTACACCAGAGCCTGAAGCGCGTTTCTATACCGTGGTTAAAGGAGATACATTATCCAAAGTTGCCAAAGAGATGTATGGTAATGCCAATGCGTATATGGGTATTTTTGAAGCCAATAAACCAATGTTAAGTCACCCAGATAAGATTTATCCAGGTCAAGTATTACGAATCCCACCTCAATAATTCATGTAAGGAGTATTTATGAGTAATTTAATGAAAGTATTATTTGTAACAGTGTTTTCAGCAAGTTTGTTAGTGGCTTGTGGTGAAAAATCTAAAGAGGCCGTTGACGATGCCGCAAGCAGCATGCACGAAGCGGTAGACTCTGCGAAAGATGCAGCTAAGTCGACAGAAGAGGCGGCAAAAGCTAGTGTGGAAGAAACCAAAGAAGCGGTAAAAGAAACAGCAGCAGAAGCTGCAGAAAAAACTGAAGCGGCGGCGGCAGAAGCTAAAGAAAAAGCCGTAGATGCTGTAGAAGCAGCAAAAGCGGCAGCGCATGAGGCCACAAAACCTTAATACAGCAATAGACTGAATAAAACCCGCATACTGTATGGTTGCGGGTTTTTTATTTTGTTTACTCAGGTAAAATACGGCATGACCTTTACGTTACCAGCATTTGCCATTTCTACGCTTGACCAACAATTAGCGTCCGTATTACTTCACAAAATTAACCAAAAAACCAAGCCACTGGGTGCGCTGGGCATGCTAGAGCACATGGCTTTAAAAATTGGCCTAATACAGAGCACACTCACACCCTCTTTACATGCGCCTACTATGCTGGTATTTGCTGGAGACCACGGAATAGTGGCAGAAGGCGTCAGTCCTTTCCCGCAAGCGGTGACGGCACAAATGGTGCAAAACTTTTTAAATGGAGGTGCCGCTATCAATGTGTTTGCGCGCCAACATGGGTTTGCTTTGCAAGTGATTGATAGTGGTGTGAATCACACCTTTATTCAGCATCCTGCTTTAGTTGATGCCAAAATCGTTCACGGTACAGCCAATTTTTTATATCAGCCCGCAATGACACAAGCGCAGTGTGAGTATGCGCTTACTTTTGGCGCTAATCTAGCGCGGAAAACAGTTGAGGAAGGTAGTAATGTATTGGCATTTGGAGAGATGGGTATAGGAAACACATCCTCTGCCAGCTGTTTGATGAGTGTGTTATGTGATTTGCCCATTCAACAGTGTGTGGGGCGCGGTACAGGTTTGGATGACGCGGGTTTAAATAAAAAATCAGCTGTTCTGCAGGCGGCACTTGAGAAACATGCAATCGATAGTCAAAACCCAATGCAGGTATTGGCAACATTTGGAGGTGCGGAAATCGCAATGATGGTAGGCGCGATGTTAGGTGCAGCACAAACCAAGGCTATATTGCTGATTGATGGGTTTATCGCGACGGCTGCTTTGTTAGTAGCATCTAAATTGCAACCTAGTATTTTGGAGTATTGTATTTTTTCTCATTGCTCTGATGAGGCTGGACATCAACATCTGCTGCAACATTTAGGCGCTCAGCCCTTATTGAATATCGGGTTGAGGCTGGGGGAAGGAACAGGTGCAGTACTGGCGTACCCGTTAGTGCAGGCAGCCGTTAATTTCTTAAATGAAATGGCGAGTTTTGAGAGTGCTGGTGTGAGTGAGAAGCTAGATGCTAGCTAGAGAATGGCGCTATTTTTTATTGGCGCTCGGTTTTTTTACGCGCATACCGATCCCGCGCTATGTTGATTTTCATGAAGCTGAACTTAATCATGCAGCTAAATATTTCCCATTGGTGGGTGCAGTGGTTGGGTTGGCAGGAGCCATCACTTTTGTGTTGGCGCAGTTTGTTTTGCCGCAGGCAATTGCTGTTCTGGTCAGCATGACCACCACGATTTATTTGACAGGCGCTTTCCACGAGGACGGTTTAGCCGATAGCGCAGATGGTTTGGGTGGAGGCTGGGAGCGTGAGCAAATGCTCACTATTATGCAGGATTCCAGAATAGGCACTTATGGAGCGCTGGCGTTAATCGGTGTGCTTGTTGCCAAGTTTCAAGCACTAAGCTATATGCCTATGTTATTTGTCCCTTTAATGTTGATCGCTGGGCATGCCCTTAGCCGCCTATGTGCAGTATGGGTAATGGCTACAGCAGAATATGCAAAGCCTAGTGGTAAGGCTAAGCCGCTAGCGACACACATCAGCATGACGCATTTACTGATTGCGAATGTGCTAGGGTTGTTGCCTTGGTTAAGCTTAATCGGATTGATGGTTGCCAGTCATCATCCTACAAATATGATGATACGCTTTGTTGTCATGACTTTAACGCCAGTGCTCATTGCATGGATTTGGTGGCGCGCGAAGTTACTCAAGCATTTGCAAGGCTATACGGGCGATACTTTAGGCGCCACACAACAAATCACCGAGTTGATGTTTTATTTAGGCGCACTCGTTTGGAGTTTGCAATGAAACTGACATTAGTGCGTCATACGGCCTTGCAAGTATCAGCGGGAATTTGCTACGGGCAAAGTGATATAGACGTGGCGGCCACTTTTCATGAGGAGATACAACGTCTTCAGCACAAACTTGCCAATACCAGTTTTCATGGTGTGTATGCAAGCCCGCTGCAGCGCTGTAGCAAGCTGGCACTTGCACTTAATATGACACAAGTAGCGCATGATGAGCGCTTAAAAGAACTACATTTTGGTGATTGGGAAATGCAAGCGTGGGATGATATTCCAAGAAATGTGTTTGATGACTGGGCACAAAACTACGCATCTGTAGCGCCTCCTAATGGCGAAACGTTTAGCGAGCTTCAACAGCGAGGCATCGCCTTTTTAAATGACATGCTGCAAGCTCATGCCGGACACGAGGTTTTGGTGATCACCCATGGCGGCATGAT
>DHYP01000048.1:3418-12956 GCA_002414145.1 Methylophilaceae bacterium UBA5127
CATTGCGCATGTGCTGAATATGCCGCTTAAAGGATTATTTAGGTTTAATGTGGATTACGGCAGCGTGACGCAACTTGAGTTTTCTGGAGTCGTGCCGAGAGTGAACTTTGTCAATCTTTAGATGACTAGACAGCAAATTGCTAGACAACCTGTATGGTTTGCCCCATACATTCTATTTGCTGACCTTTTCTTATTTTGGCGGTTTTACGTAGCTCTATCGCGCCATCTACTGTGACCAGGCCTTCCGCTACCATTGCCTTGCCTTGACCACCGCTATCTGCAATACCTTCTATTTTAAGTAAGTCGCATAGGGCGATGTATTCGCCCTTCAGTTTAAATTCACTCATATTTTTACGTTAGCCTTTTAATTTAAGTGGCAAACCCGCCGCAACAAAGGTTACATCATTCGCAATGTTGGCAACGGTTTGATTAAGACGTCCTTGTTCATCTTGAAATTGACGGTTGATCTCCCCTAATGGCACGATTCCCATGCCGACTTCGTTGCTGACTAAAATAATTTTTCCTTGCAATTTAGGCAAAATTTCCAATAGTTGCGTACGTTCCATTTGCCAATCTACACCATGTGGTAGCGCACACTCTGGGCAAATGCATTGTGCCAGCCAAAGTGTTAGACAATCCATNNNNATCAAGCATTCATCGGTCTTAGCATATGATTCCAGTGTTTGAGCCAAATTAAAAGGCGCCTCTACCAAATGCCAGTGTTTTGGGCGACGCGCTTTGTGATGTGCAACACGCTGGCGAAACTCATTATCATAGACTTGCGCGGTAGCAATGTAGGTGACAGGTAGTTCGCTTTGAGAAGCCATTTTTTCAGCATAAGCACTTTTACCAGAACGTGCGCCACCTAAAACAAGATGAATAGACATATGGTTTTTAGAATAAAAAAGCCGCTATCAAAAGCGGCCGTTATTGAGTTTATTAGTCATTACACGTTTAGGCATTATTCTTTTGCGGTTTTTAAAACAGTTAAACTTCTCAAGCCGTAACTTGTTAGCCAAACAATGGCAAAATATACACCTGCATAGCCCATCCAGCTAGGTAAGTACTCCCAGCCATGTTTCATTGATTCGATTAAGCCTTGTGCTGGAAACCGACCTGAGAATAAATAATAGGTTTGTGTAGAAATCACAAATGCGGTAAAAGTCGTACTTAAAGCCACCAATGCATAAGATTGGGCGTTAAAAGCATCGTCTTGTTTGCTTAGCCAAATACCACCTAGCCACATCACGCCATAGCTTGGTATTAAACCCCAATAACCATTGGTTAGGCAAAAGCCTTGTGCTGGATCGAATGCAGCTGCACCAAAATCGATGCAGGTGGCTAATACAAAAAATGCGGCAAACCAACCCGCGCGTTTAAGCCATAAACCACCAAGTAAAAATAAAGCGATACTGGCATCTGGCAAAGAAAACGGTGTGAGCATGTGGCTACCGCGGGTGAGTAGCATAAAAAATGCGAGTGCAGCTGCAATTAAGATACATTTATTAGTTTGTGATGTTTTCATAACTCTCTCCGATTCCATGGGTAGCATCATAGCATTTTTTTAAAAATCTGCCTTCATCCCGATATGCCATGTGCGTACAAAATCGACAGGATAAAGACTGTTGTCTTGTATTTGTATGCTATTTTTATGCTCAAAAATATTGTTAATCGCCGCAAATAAAGTGTAATTTTGGTATTGATAGTTTAAGGCCATGTTGGTTGTTTCATATGCTTGCTGTTTTTGACTAAAATTATTTGCAAAATCGTTATATGCATAGGCTTGTGAGCGCCAAGTATGATTGAGATTGAGCATGGCATGTTCATAAAACTGCCAGTTTAAGTTAGCGACAATGCTGTTTTTAGGCGCGCCAGGTAATTGTTTGCCACTGTATTGCCCGTTGCTTTCATTTTCATGGTCTATGATTGCGCGTGTGTAGTTATAGATAGCGGAAGCTGACAATGTATCGTTAATTTGCCAATAGTCTTGTATTTCTAATCCGTACTTGTGGGAACTATCGATGTTTGTATTACTAAATATGATTGGTACAAGATAGATTTCGTTATGTAATTTTGCATAATACCCTGTCAATTTTAGCCGATGATTCTTGATATTTTGATTGAGACCAATATTCAATGTTTGTACTTTTGCTGGTTCAATAAACCCGTTAAATCCACCACTAAAATTAAACAAACGATCAATATCTGGTGCCTGATACGCTTGATTGATGTTAGCGAATGCTGATAAATTATCGTTAAAACGATAGTTTATGCCTAAGTCAAAAGCATCAATATTTGAATTATCCTTGCCTGATAATGTCGCAAATGGATTAATAATAGGCTCAAAGTTATATTTAACGTTTTCGTTTCTCGCCCCTGCTGAAAATGTCCAAGCATTTAAGAAGTACTCACCTTGGACATACACTGCTAGATTTTTTTTGGTCGTGATGTCGGTACTTGGACCAAAGCCAAAGTCGCTAAAAGAGTGTCTTTCCCCGCTAAAGTCTTGAAAGCCTACTAACAAATTAAATGGATTATGTTGAAGCCGTAGACTGAAGTCATTGCTTTTATAGCGTGAGTTTGCATGTGAAGGGGTTGCAGAAATAAATTGTGAAAACTTGTCTTCATCAAAATGTACAGCTCGAAACTGAAACTCAGGCGTAATATCGTATTCAGCACCCAGTTGCCATAGGGTGCTATCAAATGTTTGATGCGTGAATCTGCCAATAGCAGTTTTAGGTGCCTGATTAAATTGCGCTAACGTTAGAGGACTCACATACCGAACATCGTTCTTGGAGTTTGTGGCTTCGATAAAAATACGAAACTGATCTGTTGGTTTAAACTTTAGCTTAGCGTTTTGATTGTTGCTGTCAAAGCTATCACGATGACCAGTGTTGTCTGTATTGCTATAACCATCATGGCTATCATGAGCAAGATTAGCGGATATATCAAATATTTTTTCACTAATGCCGGCACTGATGTGATGGTTCTGTTGTCCATAATTGCCAAATGAAGAGCTAAAAGTAACGCCAGTCTTATTTTTAGTATAGATTTGAATGGTTCCTGCAGTAGCGCCATCACCGTAAATGACTGAACCACTTCCTTTACTAATTTCGATACGCTCAATATTACTTAATGGGATACTCGCTAGCAATGCAGGCGTTAAGTCAATACTGTTAATGCGTTGACCATCTACTGTAATGGCGACATTTTGGTAACCGTTTTCATTTCCAAAGCCCCGTAGATTGATAGAGGGTGTTGCTTTGTTGCCTATGTTGGATAAGATATTAAGAGAGGTTTGCTGCGCCAAATAATCGTATAGCGTAGCTGCGCCAGAAATAGCTATTTGTCCCGCGTTATGTAACTCTGACGCATAAGTAGTTTCAGTATCCTTATGTTCAAAGCGGTTGGCTGTTACAGTAATGTTGTCTAATACAATTTCTTCTGCTGCAAAAGAGTAAGTTGTGAATGTCAGCCCCGCAAGGCTGGCAATGATTATTTTTATCATGTTATTTTCCCTAATTACATATGCGACCCCGCATACGAATGCTTTAAAAAGAAATACTTAGGGAATAAAAATGAACGAAACGGGCGCAAATCATAAAGGTATGCAACACGTTCTGAATCACCGTCACCCCGCGGTATTTCCAAACTTTGCTACGATAGATTGCTTGTCCAAAGTAACACTTGTTGCATAGGCCGGTCTCCGGGCTTGTGAAAATCTTGTTTACGCCTTCCCAGAAAAAATCCAGTGGCATGTTGTAAACCTTTTAATCACTTACCGTTGCGGGGGCAGCACAGGAATTATTGACTCAATGGCTTGAGAATTTCACCTGTTTCCCAGTTTCACCTTATTACTGAAAAGTAACTTCGGCACCTATCAACTGAGCACATTATAGCGAAATAAAAAGTGAAGGGGATAATTTTTTATGCAACACTTTTATTACAAGGTCTTAAATTACTTTGAATAGTCAACGTTAGCTATTGACTCTAATGAATTTTTTCAATTATAGTGGGGCTATGGATACCGATTTAAAAAGTTTAGAAGAACGCGTTGCCAAGTTGATAGGGGTTTGTAGCGCTTTGCGTGATGAAAATCAGCATTTGCGTAGTGAGCTTCATAAGGTCGCGCAGGATTCATCTAGACTAAAAAATAATATGTTGCAGGCCAGTCAACAATTGGAAGAGCTATTGGTTGGGCTTCCTGAGGAGCAGCCAAAATGAGCGCAAAACCAATTGATATCGAAATTTTAGGGCGCGAATTTACAGTATCTTGCACGGATGAAGAGCGGCAAGGCCTGCTAGATGCGGTCAGTTATCTCGATAATAAAATGCGAGAAATTCGTGATGCAGGAAAGATTGTTGGTGTAGAACGTATTGCTATGATGGCAGCGCTCAATATTTCACACGAACTGTTAAATACAAAAGCGGGTGGTATTGACGTAGGTGATATTAAGCGTAGGATGTATGCCATGCAGCATCAGATTGATGAAACGCTTTCTTTGCAAAATAAGCTTTTGTAATTAGTAAGCTTCATGCTTGCGTCATATACCAATTCTAAAATCGCCATTCTAATTTGTTTGCTGTGGTGTTGCCTGAGTCTAAATTCCTTGAACTAGTCTCTGTTATAGGTTTCGGCTCATCAGGTGCGGTGTGCGCGCTCTAAGTTGGGAAGCCTTTTAAGGCGCCCTTGGCGAGTGTACCTAAAGTGCTTTAGGCTGTTACCACCTGAACTTTTTTGGTTCAGGATTAACGATTCAGGTAACACCACAGCAAATAAATTTTAATTTTAAGGGCGAAATTGCAGCGTTATCTCACCTTGTCGTACTAACTGTACTGCCTGTGGGCCGATGCGTTGCACTTTCACCCTTAAAATTAAAATAACTCTTGTTGAAATATCGCTGATACGGCGTTGTTTTTCAATCCTCGTACTTAATTGTACTGCGTTCGTTCAAACGCCTTGTCTCAGCTTCATTTGAACAAGATTAATAATGATTTTACAAATCAATAAAGTCTGACCAATTTAATAAGTTGGAGTGTAATTAAAAGTATCGTAAACATCTGTTCCGTTAACTTCGGGTAGCGTGTCGTCTATTTTCACACCGTTTTCTTTTAGCAAAGTGTAATATTTCTCTGTAAATTCATTCAAGATCTTACTGTCATAAAGGCCTTTTTCATTACCTTTTCTGATTGCAGCTGCACTAAACCCTAAATTCCATTGATTGCTTTTGAGGGCTACTGTTATTGAATACTTCTCACCTAAGGCGGAGGAAGACTTAATTAGATTCATTGAGTCAATCTGATTGAAATTAAGCATTATGATTTTTGAGTTAGGATTACTGTCTTTGTAAATATTGAGCCCGTTTTTTGAAATGGAGCAAACACCCATTTTTCCGTAGCCAGCAAATGTCTCACCCGAACCACTTCGCACAAAATTACAGTCACTAAATAATAGTATGCTTTCAGCTTCTGACTTGGGCAAAGAGCTTAAGAACTTCTCTCTATCTATACCTGCACAGGCAGATATGAGTAAGACAACAATGCCAAATGATATAATGTAATGTTTCATTTTTCACCTTAACATAAAAGCAAACATTAAAATTCAATTATAAATAGTTGGAAACATTTACAACTTTTCATTGATCTATACCCCTACCAACCCACAAAGCCATATCAATTGCACGTATAGGGCTTTCGTTTCTTGTTAATGCAATTTGATTTCTGTATTTTTCAGCCAACCCCCAAGAAAATGGTAGATATTCACTCAATACTTTGTAGCTTTGATTAGCATTTTTTCCCCAAACACCAATTGCTCTAAGAACCATTCTATCAAAAATTGGCACAACTTCAGGATATATAAAGTGTAGGAATGTTGTTCTGACAGGTATCGCAGTAGAGCTTGCCATACCTGGTAAATTAAATTTACCTAGCCATTTAATTAGTTCAATAACTTCAACACCTGAATGCTCAATGGTAATTGGAAGCTCACTTAAAAGTCTTTTAAATGTATCCTGCGATTTAACTCTTTTTGTTGAGTGTTCAGGTAGCCATATTTTTTCAAGATTAGATATTGCAGCCTTTTGCGAGTAAAGCTTCCAGTATAAAAGTGCCTCATAAGCTTCAATTGGTTCAGCATGTGTATGTAAATTTAATGGGGAAAATATGCTTACTAGTTTGTAATAGAGCTCTCTATCAGTTGAAGGGCGAGATAAATCATTTCTATCAAAAATGCTAAGTTTTAAAGCATTTTGATTAAAACCAGAACAGCGGCTATCATATCTTTCATATAATGTAAGCCAGTCAAAATTACTGAGTGGATCATTCATAATAAAAACACACTTTCACCCTTTTTAATTATGTAATTAATAATAGAAAAATTACAATTTAAGTCAAATCTTACTCTTAACAACACGTGTTATATATTTGGCTAAGTTGCCTCTCAATTTCTTGCAGTTTTCTCAATCTTTCTTGATCTCTAGTTTGTAGAGCCTACTCGCTTGCAGTGCGCCGTAATTTAGTTAATAACCGATATCACCGCAACGCATGATATTTCAAATCTGCTAAGCTCACGACTTCTAAGCATCTTTCATGACAAGCTTCTAAAATCACAGGAGGTGCAAAGCCCGCCTCACTCGCTTCTAGCCATCGGCCAGCGCACAGGCACCAGCGGTCACCTGCTTTTAAGCCTTCAAACCCATACTCTGGACGCGGGGTAGTTAAATCATTGCCTCGGCTTACTGAAAACGCTAGAAATTCATCTGTGACTTGGCAGCATACAGTGTGATTGCCAAAATCTTCCGCATTAGTTTCGCAGCATCCTGTTCGTGTAAAACCCGTGAGCGGAGCAAGACTACAACTTTGTAATGCGGTACCAAGTACATTTTTAGCCAAGTTTTTTGCCATCGATGTTCCTTTTTATTTGAGCATCATCGTATCATATGAAAAAACAATTTGAGTGAGAAAACATGCGATATTGGTTAATGAAATCTGAACCTGGTGATGTATCGATTGATGATTTGGCAGGGATGCCCAATCAAACAG
Source organism: Methylophilaceae bacterium UBA5127 (assembly GCA_002414145.1). Classification (GTDB taxonomy): domain Bacteria; phylum Pseudomonadota; class Gammaproteobacteria; order Burkholderiales; family Methylophilaceae; genus Methylophilus. The sequence goes on from DHYP01000048.1 coordinate 10,460, forward strand.
TGGATTGGTATGGTGTACGCAATTATCAAGCACGTAACTTTATGCGTGATCAAATGAAAGTTGGTGATGGTGTGTTGTTTTATCATTCGAATTGCGATGAGCCAGGAGTAGCAGGTATTTGTGAAGTGAGTGCGTTGGCTTATCCAGATCGCCTGCAGTTTATCGAAGGACATAAATATTATGACCCTAAAGCCACGCCAGAAACGCCGCGTTGGTTTAATGTCGATGTAAAATTGGTGCGCAAGACGCGTTTACTGAGTTTAAAAGAGATGCGTGAAACTCCAGCATTGGCAAATTTACGCATTTTACAGCGTGGGAACCGCTTATCTATTACGCCCGTAGATCCTAGGGACTGGGCGTTTATCTTAAGTCAATTATAAAAAAGCCCCGCATTGCGGGGCTTGAGCACTGTAAATAACGGCGTGTTACTTAAGCTTTGTGTCTAAACTGCCCATCGATTTAGGATAGGTAATCAAACCCCATGGCATTTGTTTTACTTCAATTTGTTTGGTGACTTCTAGCTTTTCTGTATCGATCACAAAAATTGCATCGGACTTGCCACATGCGAGCATAATTTGTGTATCGTCAGGTGTAAAGCTGAAATGCCAGCAACGGTTGCCAGTCGGAATGTCTTTCACTTTTGCGTAAGTATTTGCATCAAACACTTGTAACAGTTTGTCTTTATTGCTTGCTACAAAAATATATTTTCCATCTTTATCGTAAGAGATACCATAAGGTGTCGCACCCGTATCTACAGTGCGCAATACTTTAAAGTTTTTATTCATTACCATGAGTTTGTTGCCATACTCCAAAGAGGAAATATACGTTTTACCATCGGGTGATACTTTGATGCCACGTGGGCGGTCGCCGTACTCATGTGTTTTAATTTTTTTAATCAGTTTTCCTGTTTTGATGTTGTGTACTGTGATGGTGTTGTCAGCTTCGTTTGTAATGACGAGTTGGCTACCGTCTTTGCTAAACTCTATCCCTTCGGTTTCTGGGCCGCCGATAATTTCACGAATTTTTTTGCCATTTTTTAAGTCGATGATGCCAATTCGTGCTGGTTCTTTATCATCGTCGTCCTGATTGGCATCAGCTGACTTTGCTTCTGCAGAACCTGGTGCAGGTGGTGGCCCGCCTTTAGCGCTTGGTTCGTACGAGACAAAAGCTAAATTGCCTTTTACGCGCACAAACTCAGGGTTTTTACCTACGGGGATTTGTTTTACAACTTCATTAGTCGCAGTATCAATCACGGATACGCTACCATTTTCACGTGTGGCGACAATTAAAAATTTGCCATCATCGGTGACGCCTAAGCCACGAGGGCCTTCACCTTTGACATCAATGGTACCAGCAGTTTGCATGGTTGAAAGGTCAATGATAGTCACGCCGCCATCTTGACTGGTCACGTAGGCCTTCCCTGCATCGGCAAAAGCGGCAGGTGAGATAAAAGCGCTTAAAGCAAGCGCGGTGAAGGTTTTTCTTAAATGCATTTACTTCTCCAATAATTAACAGTGGCACAGCTAGCGAAAACTTAGGCTAAATTATAGTGGTATGGTTCCATTGATAGAATGATATCTAGCAAGATTAATGCTAATCATGAGTGAAAATAAAATCGTAATAAAACAGCCTGTTAGATTTTGTAAAAGTTTTGTATGGTTGATTGTAGCCAGAACAGTTAAGTTTTTGTAGCCAAATGGGTTCTAGTGCTTCAGTTATATGTACTTAACCTAAGAATAATCGATAGGCTGGATTGTCAGTTTCGTTCCAGTATGGGTAGCCAAGATTTTTGAGAAACGCTTCAAATTCAGGCTTCTCTTCTGGAGGTACTTGCATGCCGATTAGTATGCGACCAAAGTCTGCACCATGGTTACGGTAATGAAATAAGCTGATGTTCCAGTCATGTCCCATGGTATCTAGAAAGTTCATGAGCGCCCCAGGTTTTTCAGGAAATTCAAAGCGATACACGACTTCATTGGTAGCTTGTGGTGCATGGCCGCCTACCAAGTGACGTAAATGCAGTTTTGCCATTTCATTATTAGTTAAATCAAGTGCAGGTAAGCCTTGAAGTTGCAAAGCATTTACCAAGTCGGTGGCATCTTGTGGTTTAGCAATGGCGATGCCTACAAAAATGTGTGCGCTGACTGGATCGGAATAGCGATAATTGAACTCAGTAATGTTGCGATTGCCTAGTAGTCGGCAGAAAGTTTTAAATGCTCCTGGTTTTTCTGGGATTGTCACAGCAATCACCGCTTCTCGTTGCTCGCCTAGCTCTGCACGTTCTGCAACAAAACGTAAGCGATCAAAGTTCATGTTGGCACCAGAAGCAATGGCAATAAGCGTTTTACCTGTAAGGCCATGCTGCTTAGCATACTCTTTTAACCCTGCCGTTGCTAAAGCGCCAGCAGGTTCTAGGATGCTACGCGTGTCTTCAAACACATCCTTGATGGCAGCACAGATTGCGTCATTATCGACCACGATCATGTCGTCCACATAC
>DHYP01000048.1:12964-26059 GCA_002414145.1 Methylophilaceae bacterium UBA5127
CTCTTGGCATAAAGCGAAGGTGTGTTCTCCAACTTGCTTCACCGCAGCACCGTCAGCAAACAAGCCCACTTGCTCAAGCATTATCCGTTCCCCTTTTTTTAGGGATTCCGTCATGGCTTCCGCATCTTTCGCTTCGACGCCGATGACTTTGATTTCTGGGCGAATAGCTTTTACATAAGTGGCAATGCCAGCAAGCAGTCCGCCACCGCCTACACAACAAAAAATAGCCTCTATAGGCTCGGCATGATTGTCTAAGATTTCTTTGGCGATGGTACCCTGCCCTGCAATGACATCAGGATCATCATAAGGATGCACAAAAGTCAGTTTTTGGGATTTTTCAAGCTCAAGGGCATGCACATAAGCATCAGAATAGCTGTCACCAAATAATACGACTTCTGCACCACGGCTTTTGACAGCATTAATTTTAATGGCAGGGGTGGTGGTGGGCATGACGATGACGGCACGGCATCCTAATTTTTGTGCGCTTAAAGCTACGCCCTGTGCATGATTTCCTGCACTCGCACAAATCACACCGCGCTTAAGCACCTCTGGCGAAAGATTAGCCATTTTGTTATATGCGCCACGCAATTTAAATGAGAACACGGGCTGCATGTCTTCGCGTTTAAGCAACACTTTGTTGCCAATGCGAGCAGACAGACTGGGCTGAAATTCTAGGGGTGTTTGTTTTGCTACACCGTAAACATGAGAATTTTGTATTTTTTCTAGGTAATTGATAGTCAATTTATGCTCTTGCGATATTTATAAATACACCTTTTGCAGTGTATGATACAGAATTGTTTGCATTATAAAGAAATTGTTGAGGATTTACGAAAAATGGCAGCTACATTAGATAAAACAAAGCAAGATGAACTAAAGCAACAAGTGGCAAAAGCGGCGGTGGAATATGTAAAAGAGGGCATTATTGGTGTGGGTACTGGATCAACAGCGAACTTTTTTATTGAAGAACTAGCCAAAGTAAAACATAAAATTGATGGGGCAGTAGCCAGTAGCGAAGCAACAGCACAACGTTTACGCGGGCACGGCATAGAGGTATTTGACCTGAATAATGTGGATAGTCTGGATATTTACGTGGATGGTGCTGATGAGATTACCGAGCATATGCATATGCTAAAAGGTGGCGGCGGTGCGCTTACACGCGAAAAAATTGTGGCAGCCGTGGCTAAAACATTCATTTGTATCTGTGACGAGAGTAAGTATGTGCCAGTACTGGGTAAATTTCCATTGCCAGTAGAGGTGCTACCGATGGCGCGAAGCCAAGTGGCGCGTGAGTTGGTGAAATTAGGCGGTCAGCCAAAATTGCGTGACTTTACAACAGATAACGGTAATATCATTTTAGATGTGCATGGGTTGACGATTACAGATCCTGTTGCGCTGGAAACAAAAATTAATCAAATCGTTGGCGTAGTCACTAATGGTTTATTTGCCGCACGACCTGCCAATATATTATTGTTGGCAACCGCTGATGGTGTTAAAACCTACAAAAAATAGGGTAAACATTCACAATGCTGTCATAACTTTTTGTTAAGTTCAGACATAATATAAGACTAGGAAAAACATATGCAATTCGAACATACCTCCAAACAATATGATGCTGAGCTAGAATCAGTACGCTCAAAAGTGCTTGAGATGGGTGGTTTGGTTGAGCAGCAGATTGTCAGTGCGCTAGAGGCATTAACTAAAGCCGATCAGAAGTTAGCTAAAGAGGTGATTCAGACCGATGCGCGTGTGAATGCATTGGAAGTACAGATTGATGAAGACTGTAGCCATATTATTGCACGTCGCCAGCCAGCTGCAGGTGATTTGCGTATGATTATGATGATTGTTAAAACAATCACCGACTTAGAGCGTATCGGAGATGAGGCCACTAAAATTGCACGCACCGCACAGCGTATCTATGATGAAGATCGTATGTTTAGGCCACGTTTTACCGAAATTAAAACCATGGTGAGGATTGTACGCGAAATGTTGCGTACTACACTAGATTCATTTGCGCGATTAGATATTAGTCAAACTGTAGAAGTGGCTAAACAGGATGAACAAGTGGATGAGCAGTTCCGCTCAGCAATGCGCCAGCTGATTACTTTTATGCTGGAAGATCCACGCACGATTTCTATGTCATTAGAAGTGTTGTTTGTGGCAAAAGCAGTAGAGCGTATTGGCGATCATGCTAAAAATATCTCAGAATACGTGGTGTATATGGTGAAGGGCAAAGATATTCGTCACACCAGTATCGAAGATATTGAGCGGGAGACGCTAGCTTCTTAAAAAATGCAGTATAAAAAAGCGCGATTAAGCGCTTTTTTAATTGGTCATTATGATTTTGGGGGAATGTAGCCCGTTGCAGTGTCTGCCCCATCTCCAAAAAAATATTTTTCAGTTTGCTCTGTCAAATATTTCCGCGCGCTGGGGTCGGCCAAATTAAGGCGGTTCTCATTGACCAACATCGTTTGTTGTTTTAGCCATGCAGCCCAGGCTTCTTTTGATACGCTGGCAAAAATGCGTTTGCCTAGCTCGCCAGGATAAGGTGGAAAATCTAAACCATCGAGCTCTTTGCCCATTTTAATACAGTGAACAGTGCGTGCCATTTGAACCCTTTTGCTAAAAAGTCAGTAATCGTAAAACATTATGATAACGCATGTTAGAATGCCCGCACATTGTTTTTAATGGTAAGAACTATGGATAATTTAGATACTAATTCACGCTTGCATCAGGAAAGTCCGTTTAAAGGTAAGACAGGTTTACGTCGTTTAATCAATGCGGTAGGTTATTCTATTGAAGGATTTAAAGCGGCATACCGGCATGAAGATGCATTTAGACAAGAGGTCTTTTTGGCTATTTTTCTCATCCCGTTGGCTTTTTATCTGGAGCATCAGCCGATACATCGTGTGCTAATGGTGGGTAGCATATTATTGGTGTTGATAGTTGAGCTTTTAAATTCAGCGGTAGAAGCAGTGGTCGATCGAGTTTCCATCGAGCGTCACGAATTGGCAAAGCGTGCAAAAGATATTGGCAGTGCCGCGGTCTTTATTGCACTACTCAATGTGGTGGTGATTTGGACCTTGTTGATTGCAGCATGAGAGGCTTAGTGATTAATCTCTGATAGTAGTTGATTTGCCAGCTGTTCCATTTTTTCTAGCCCAACGTCAGCTTTATCTAAAAAGGCTTTATCCAACTGTGTTGGGTTCGCCCACTGTTTACCTTTAATTAAGCAGCGTTTCGCTAGCTTATCAATCCCCAAGTCCTGCAGTGCAAAGCTTAGTTCTGTCCATAAAGTAGCAAGTTCTGCTTCTGCTTCGAGCGACTGTTTACCACCTTCTTGTAATAGTCGCATATAGATAGCAGTTTTTTGCGCTGCAATCACAACTTTTCTGAGCGCATTTACGGATTGCTGTTTACGCGTCTCTTTTGCACGCTTTAAGTTGGTTACCCAAGCAGACGTATGTTTAATCAGTTCCCACAATGAGATGGCGGTAATAATTTCAATCATAAAGGTAAATTAGATCGTTAGCTATAGAGGTTACTTATCTAAAAACAGCCGCTGTATAGTGGCAAAACACCAAAAAACGATAGCTGCCAATCACTTGCATTCAAGCCTGTCTTTTGCGTGAGACGAGCCGATATTGGTACAAACAGCATAAGTGTTAGGTAACTTAAATGAGCGTTGTTTTTTGCTGTGCTGGTAGTTGCATACATACCAAATGGGGTAAGGTGACTCGCCTAAACGCCAATATTCTGGATTTGTGTCGTCAGTATCTGCATTATCTGGTTTAAGCATGGCCGTTTCCGATGGATGCCCGCTAAACAACGTGATGGATACTGCAGTTTGATGTTTTATTTTTGGGCACGTGTAAATGTCCGTAGCAATTGCGGGATTAATCGTTAAGTAGAAACAAAGACCTATTAGCAAGTAACTTTGTAACTTGATTTGCCATCTCATAGGGTATGCATGTGATCTGAACATTAAGAGTGTCGATAGCATAAAGTGATTGCTAATGTAGAGCAAGCGCTACTCTGGTTGCGAATATTGTGCATGATAAAGCCCTTAGGTTGCCAAATACAATACACCATTATAAAATCTTTAATATAATATACATATATATAAAATTAAGTGGCGGTGTACAGCAAATCGGGGGCGGGTGGATAAGAAGCGTATTGGTATTTCAGATATTACTGTGGGTCAGGCTTTGCCATGGGATGTGACTGATGCAAATGGTCGTTTGTTGTTGCATAAAGGTTATGTTGTAGAACGGATGCAGCAAATCGAGGCATTGGTAGAGCGTGGTATGTATGTTGGGTCAGGTGGCCTAATAGCGACTAAGCCAGACTGCGTGGCGGAAAGACCAAAAAAAGTTCCATCTACACTGCACTTAATCAATTTGACTAAAAAACGTTTAGAACACCTGCTTTTGAATGTAATTAATGAACCTGATTTAGAGACTAAATGTCTGGAAGTGGTTAAAACGGTTAATGATGCTTGCATGATAAGTGCAGACGTTGCACATGCGTCTATCTTACTTAGTCGTGATGGAGGGAGCTACCCAGTTAGCCATAGTGTTGATGCCGCAATTGTGTCGATTCTGATTGCAAGAGCACTTAAAAAATCATCTGATGAAATCGTCGCTATTGCGGCGGCTGCCCTCACGATGAATGTCTCTATGATAAAACTGCAGGAAAAATTACAGCATCAGCAAACCGAGCTCACGGAATTGGAGCGCAAACTTATCAATAATCACTCACAAGAGGGGGTGAATATGTTGAAAAATGCAGGTGTCGATAATAAAGACTGGCTCTCATTTGTTTTGTTGCATCATGAAAATGAGGATGGTAGCGGCTATCCCAATGGAATTAGAGGCGATGCAATCCCTCAGTCAGCTAAAATAATTTCACTAGCGGATCGTTATTGTGCACGTATCTCTAGCAGAAGCTATCGTAAAGCTTTGCTGCCAAATTCTGCGCTACGCGACATGCTAGTCACTGATAAAGAGCATATTAGTCCTATGCTGATTAAGTGTTTTATCGAAGTATTGGGGGTCTATCCTGCAGGGACTTTTGTGCGCTTGGAAAATGGCGAGACAGCTGTTGTGACAAGCAAAGGCGAGAGCACAACAACGCCTTTTGTTCATTCATATATAGGTTCTCGTGGAGATGTGCTTATAGAGCCACTTAAGCGGGATACTAGCAAAGCGCATTACTCAATACGAGAGGTGATATCTGCTGAGCACGCAAATTTTCGGTTAAGTATGCAGCGGATATGGGGTGATACTGCCTGTTTGTAAAAGCACGTCTACGCAAGAATCGGCTAGATGAAATGAACAACATCAGGAGTAGCAAGTGGATTGAAATTTCCTTAAGAATCTCAAGCTTCAAACAAAGCCTTGCGCAAGGTGTTCTGATGTATGGCTTGCACTCCCCTGTCTGAAATAAAGATACCATCCCTATTTCGAATTTTGATAACTCTTTTATTGATGTTGCTGACTTCTAACCAATCGAAATTATTGAGCTTCTCTGGATTAGCGTTTGTCATTTCAAAAAATTGACGACTCAGCCACATGGGGGAGCCAACGGACTCAATGTAGCCTCTTTTGAGTGAGTACCGGCCTGGGTTCTGGGAGGTGTCAATCACAAATTGCTCAGGCGTAGATGGTAATCCATTGGGCTTGACGAGCAGTCCTTCAAGAGACCGTCCAGCACATTGATACTGCGCAGGCTCATGAGCATTTTGCCAAAAATCGTATTCTGTCTCAAATAGCCGAGCTTGAATGAATCTATTGTCAAACAGCAAACCTTGCAACCATAATTCGGCCTCGCTCTCATTAGCGATTAATCCAATCACGTCTATGCGAGAAAAATGATAGGTCAAGATATCCGCATAATTAATCTTGCCATTTTTATTGCATAAGTAGGCGGAAGGTGAAGATTGTTGTTCAATAAGTGTAATGGCCTCATTAATTGGCATGAGTAGCGATTCGCAGTAAACACCAACTTCCAAGTTTTGAAAAGAAGCATGCCCAGAGATAAGGGCTTGAATAGCACTGCCAGCACATGCAAATGATTTGTATTTAAGCACAATTTCTAGCGCAAGACTCATTTAATCCTATCCCCTGATTGAACCGCAGGCTTGTTTACTCAACCACATTGCATCTTATTGAATAAACTCAATAGTTGCCTGCCATAACTTCAGTTAGGAATACCCATGCATTTTTGATATGTTGGTAAAGCTAGAGTTTATTTGCGCTAATCAACAAACAATATGCGACAGGTATTCAATATTTTTATATTAATTCAGATGTGATATATATACATATATATATTCTGACATATATTTTAAACATATGTAAATTTAAAAATAAATTTTGACAGGGTGGCTATTGCTAAGAGTAATAGTGTCTAAATTAAATTGTCTTCAACATGCATTTGGAGGAAAGTGCATTGAAAGAGTGAGTTGTATTTAGTCATCTGATAAAATAGTACTTTTAGCTATCAGCGTGCACACAATCATGACTTCAAACAATTCGGCTCTATTTAAAAAGTCTCAGCAACTTATTCCTGGAGGAGTGAATTCTCCTGTGAGAGCTTTCCGCTCGGTTGGAGGCACGCCAGTATTTTTTAAAAGGGGCTTGGGTTCCAAACTGTGGGACGTGGATGGCAAGGAGTATGTTGACTATATTAACTCTTGGGGTCCAATGATCTTAGGGCATGCACATCCAGAGGTTGTGGCTGCCGTGCAGGCATCGGTAGCAAATAGCTTGTCGTTTGGTGCACCAACTGGTTTAGAGTTGGAAATGGCGGAGCTCATTACTAAATTGGTACCAAGTATAGAGCAGGTGCGTTTAACCAGCAGTGGCACAGAAGCCACCATGAGTGCAATTCGTACAGCACGTGGTTTTACTGGGCGCGATAAAATAGTGAAATTTGAAGGCTGTTATCATGGGCATTCAGATGGGCTACTGGTAAAAGCGGGTTCTGGATTGCTCACTTTTGGTGAGCCTGATTCTGGTGGTGTGCCAGCGAGTGTGGCGGCGCACACTTTGACTTTAGAATACAACAATACGCAGCAATTAATTGATTTGTTTACACTTTCTGGCAATGAAATCGCATGTGTGATTATTGAGCCTGTGGTTGGTAATATGAATCTAATCGTGCCGCATTTAGCATTTTTGCAAAAGCTACGTGAGCTATGTACTCAATATGGCACAGTGCTGATATTTGATGAGGTGATGACAGGATTCCGTGTTGGCTTGGGGGGTGCGCAGGCGCTATACAATATCAAGCCAGATATGACGACGCTAGGAAAAGTGATTGGCGGTGGATTGCCTGTGGGCGCTTTTGGTGGCCGTAAGGATATTATGCAATGTTTAGCGCCTGTGGGTAAGGTGTATCAGGCAGGTACTTTATCTGGAAACCCTGTGGCTGTAACCGCTGGCTTAGCAACGCTCAAATTGATACAGGCAGAAGGTTTTTATGAAAATCTGACTGCACAAACTAAGAAACTGGTAGATGGTTTAGTGCATGTGGCAAAGGCTAAGGGTATCGTGTTTAGTGCGCAGTCTGTTGGCGGTATGTTTGGTCTTTATTTTAGTGAAAAGTGCCCATCAAGTTATGCCGAAATCATGCATGATAACAATAAAAATCAGTTTAATCAGTTTTTCCACGGCATGCTAGACAGCGGCATCTACCTTGGGCCGTCTGCATTTGAGGCTGGATTTGTATCCGCAGCACACACGGATGCGGATATTGCATTTACGCTAGAAGCAGCAAAAAAGGCTTTCGCCACATTAAAGAGTTAATGTAAGAACTGTGGTTCAGTGTGCGATTGCACATGCTGGTTTACTTTGTCTAATTTTAGGCTGCCTTTCATCATAATATTGGCAATACGCTGTATGCTGTCTGGGCTTAGGCGTATTGTAATGGCGCCTAATTCTAATTCTACCACTTCACATTTTTTGCAATACTGTAATTTAATGCCAAGACTGTCCGCTAATAATATTTTTTCACATGGAAGATGTTCCATCAGTATTCCTCATAAAGATTGATGAGTTGACTATGTAAATGATAATTATTATCATTTACATAGTCAACTGTTTTAGTAGGGTATTGTGCAAAAAAGTAAGTGAAATTACGTATAATCAAACTTAAATGATTGAACTTGAACACATATCACGGTATTATTGAAGGTTCCTCTAGACGTTATGTATTGAATTATTAGGCAAAGAATATGCAGGCCGCAAACACACCAGAAACCACAAAGTTAACTCATATTGATGCAAATTTAGGATTAGCCCCAGAATCCCAAGGTTTATATAGTAGCCGCAATGAAAAAGACAGTTGTGGCGTGGGTTTTGTCGCACACATTAAAGGTCAAAAAAGCCATCACATCATACGGGAAGGTTTGGAGCTACTGAAAAACCTGACGCATCGCGGCGCGACTGGATATGATCCTAAACTCGGTGATGGTGCTGGCTTGTTGATGCAAATGCCAGATGCATTCATGCGTAAAGAGGCAGCCAAACTGGGCGTTCAATTACCTAGTGTAGGTCAATATGCGGTTGGTAATGTGTTTATGCCGCAAGAGGCAGGACATCGCGCAACTTGCGAAGCCATTTTTGCCAAAATTATTCAAGAAGAAAACCAAACTTTGCTCAGCTGGCGTGATGTGCCAGTTGATAATCACAATATTGCGGATGCAGCGAGAGCTGTTGAACCTTGTATGCGCCAAGTCTTTATTGGTAGTACATTAGAAGATCACAATGCTTTTGAGCGTAAGTGTTTTGTAATACGCAAGCGCATAGAGCATGCAGTACGTGCACTTAATTTAAAAGATAAAGCTCAGTTTTATATCCCATCGCTATCTTCACGTACGATCGTATATAAAGGTATGTTGCTTGCCAATGAAGTGGGCATATATTACAAAGATTTGTCCGACGATACGATCGTTTCAGCATTAGCTTTAGTGCACCAACGCTTCTCGACCAATACTTTCCCTGCATGGGACTTAGCACATCCATTCCGTATGATTGCACATAACGGTGAAATCAATACTGTTCAAGGCAACGTGAACTGGATGGCGGCACGTCATGAGGCCATGAAATCAGCAGTCATTGGTGAGGATTTGGAAAAGCTATGGCCGTTGATTGCCGACAATCAATCAGATTCCGCATGTTTTGATAATTGCTTAGAGCTTTTGGTAGCAGGTGGCTATAGTTTGCCGCATGCCATGATGATGTTGATTCCAGAAGCATGGAATAACAATCCGCTAATGGATGAAGATCGGCGTGCATTCTATGAGTATCACGCTGCGCTGATGGAGCCATGGGATGGTCCAGCGGCTGTAGCATTTACTGATGGCAAAATGATTGGTGCAACACTCGATAGAAATGGCTTGCGTCCAGCGCGTTATTTAGTGACTGATGACGATATCGTGATGATGGCATCAGAGATGGGAGTGCTAACATTCCCGCAAGAAAAAATCATTAAAAAATGGCGCTTACAACCTGGAAAAATGCTTCTGATTGATATGGAGCAAGGCCGTATCATCGATGACAACGAAGCCAAACAACAACTGGCGAATGCAAAACCCTACAGACAATGGATTGAGCAGTCTCGTTATCACGTCAGTGATTTGCCATCTACACAAGCCAAATTGACGCTCAATGAAACATTGTTAGACACTCAACAAGCATTTGGATTCACGCAAGAGGATGTCAAGTTTATATTGCAACCCATGGTTGACAACGGCGAAGAGGGTGCTGGCTCCATGGGGAATGATGCGGCATTGCCTATCCTGTCAAATAAACCCAAGCAGTTATATAACTACTTTAAGCAATTGTTTGCGCAAGTCACCAACCCCCCGATTGACCCAATTCGTGAAGAGCTGGTCATGTCATTGGTGACTTTTATTGGGCCTAAACCTAATTTGCTAGGTATTGACGAGACTAATCCTCCCTTACGTTTAGAAGCCAGTCAGCCAGTGTTAACGCTTGAAGAGCTGGAAAAATTGAGAAATGTAGAGGCGGCTACGCAAGGCCAATATAAATCACTAGTGTTAGATATTACTTATGAGGCCAAGCTAGGTCAGGCTGGAATGGCGCAGGCCATAGAAAAACTACACCAAGATGCTAAGCAAGCGGTACATGATGGCTTCAATGTGCTGATTTTATCAGACAGGGCAGTTAGCAAAAATCGTGTGGCAATTCCAGCCCTATTAGCATGTTCTGCTACACATGAAGATCTAGTAAAAGCGGGCTTACGCACTAGTACTGGCTTGGTGATTGATACAGGCTCAGCACGAGAAGTACATCATTTTGCATTGCTAGCAGGTTATGGTGCAGAAGCTGTGTGCCCTTGGTTGACATTTGAAACGATTAATCATATTAGCGAAGATGCTTATAAAGCCCATAAAAACTATGTAAAAGCCATAGGCAAAGGCTTGTATAAAGTCATGTCAAAAATGGGTATATCAACCTATCAATCTTATTGTGGTGCACAAATATTTGAAGCGATTGGCTTAAATAGCGCCTTTGTCAATCAGTATTTTACAGGCACGGCAACACAGATTGAGGGTATTGGTTTACAAGAAGTTGCGGAAGAAACCATACGTATTCATCAACAGGCATTTGGTAATGATCCAGTGTTGGCTAATGCGTTAGAAGCTGGCGGCGAGTATGCATTCCGCGTGCGCGGTGAAGAACACATGTGGACACCAGATTCAATTGCCAAATTGCAGCATGCCACGCGCACTAACCAATACGAAACTTATAAAGAGTACGCAAAACTCATCAATGACCAAACACGTCGCCATATGACGTTACGTGGATTGTTTGAGATTAAATCTTTAGGTAAAGCCATTCCTCTAGAGCAAGTGGAATCAGCAAAAGACATTGTCAAACGCTTTGCGACAGGCGCTATGTCATTAGGTTCGATTTCAACGGAAGCACATGCAACACTGGCAATAGCCATGAACCGCATTGGCGGTAAATCCAATACTGGCGAAGGTGGTGAGGATGCCAAACGTTTTATTGCAGTGGCTGATGCTACAACTATGTCCAGCGTGATTGGTAGCAATCTGGTAGAAAGCGAAATTGCACTAAAAGCGGGCGACTCTATGCGCTCACGTATTAAACAAGTGGCGTCAGGACGATTTGGTGTTACAGCAGACTATTTGGCTTCTGCTGACCAGATTCAAATTAAAATGGCCCAAGGTGCTAAGCCAGGCGAAGGTGGTCAATTACCTGGACATAAAGTGTCGCCTTATATTGCAAAACTTAGATTTTCGGTGCCAGGCGTCGGGCTGATTTCACCGCCGCCTCATCATGATATTTACTCGATTGAAGATTTGGCGCAGTTAATTCATGATTTAAAAAATGCGAATCCAAAAGCGTCAATTTCTGTGAAGTTAGTGTCAGAAACAGGTATAGGTACGGTGGCAGCTGGCGTGGCAAAGGCCAAGTCGGATCACATTGTCGTGGCTGGTCATGATGGCGGAACAGGTGCATCACCGATTTCTTCGATTAAACATGCAGGCACACCATGGGAGCTAGGCTTAGCAGAAACGCAGCAAACTTTGGTCTTAAATCAATTGCGCGGCCGCGTCATTGTGCAGGTAGATGGTCAAATGAAAACGGGTCGTGATGTGCTGATAGGTGCATTATTAGGTGCAGATGAGTTTGGTTTTGCAACAGCGCCGTTAGTAGTTGAAGGCTGCATTATGATGCGTAAGTGTCATTTAAATACTTGCCCAGTGGGTGTAGCTACGCAAGATCCTGTACTGCGTAAAAAATTTACTGGTCAGCCAGAGCACGTAGTGAATTATTTCTTCTTTGTGGCTGAAGAAGTGCGTGAATTGATGGCAAACATGGGTATTGCCAAATTTGAAGACTTGATTGGACGCGCTGACTTGCTGGATATGAAAGCGGGCATAGCGCATTGGAAAATTAACGGTCTAGATTTCAGTACAATCTTCCATCTGCCAGATATGCCAGCTAGCGTGTCTCGTAAAAACACAGATGTACAAGAACATGGCTTAGCTAACGCCTTGGATAATAAATTGATTGAGTTGGCAAAACCAGCGCTAGAAAAAGGCGAAAAAGTCGATATTAATATTCCGATTTGTAATACGAATCGCACTGTGGGTACGATGTTATCGAATCAAATTGCCACACGTTATGGCGCAAAAGGGTTGCCAGATAATACGATCAATGTGAAGTTGACTGGCACATCAGGTCAGAGTTTTGCTGCATTTTTGACTAAAGGCATTACCTTTGAGTTGACTGGTGAAGGTAATGATTACGTGGGTAAAGGCTTGTGTGGTGGTCGTATAATCATCAAACCACCAGCCAGTTTCCGTGGAATACCACATGAAAATATCATTGTAGGCAATACCGTGATGTATGGCGCGACTACAGGCGAAAGCTATTTTAGCGGTGTAGCTGGTGAGCGTTTCTGCGTACGAAACTCTGGCGCTACTGCGGTAGTAGAAGGCGTTGGTAACCACGGTTGCGAGTACATGACAGGTGGCACAGTTGTCGTGCTTGGATTGACAGGCCAAAACTTTGCAGCAGGTATGAGCGGTGGTGTAGCCTACGTATATGACATTGACGGCATGTTTGCTAAACGTTGCAACATGAGTATGGTCACCTTGGAAAAAGTGGAAGCCGCAGAAGCAGATGTGGGTAAGGTGCAGCATTTGAATCAGCCAGATGAGTTGATTTTAAAAGGCCTGATTGAAAACCATGCCAAATTTACAGATAGTCCACGTGCGCGTGAAATTCTTGCAGACTGGCCAAACATGCGGGCAAAATTCATTAAAGTGATGCCAAATGAGTACAAACGTGCGTTAACAGAGTTAGCCGCGGCCAGTACTAAACAAGCTGCATAATCAAAGTATTTAGAAGAGAAATTATCATGGGTAAAGTGACTGGTTTTATGGAGTTTGAACGTTTGTCTGAGGCAAACTTGCCTGTACAGGACCGCGTTAAAAATTACAAAGAATTTGTGTTGCACCTGACTGATGATCAGGCAAAGCAGCAAGGAGCGCGTTGTATGGATTGCGGAATTCCTTTCTGTACCACTGGCTGT
>DHYP01000048.1:26107-27651 GCA_002414145.1 Methylophilaceae bacterium UBA5127
GGTGTACCACCAAGATTGGCGTAATGCGATTGAGGTATTGCATTCGACCAATAATTTTCCAGAGTTTACAGGCCGTATCTGTCCAGCACCGTGCGAAGCAGCATGTACGCTAAATATCAATAACGACGCAGTTGGTATTAAATCGATTGAGCATGCCATTATTGATAAAGCATGGGAAAACAATTGGGTAACGCCACAAATCAACCCAAATAAAACTGGCAAAAAAGTGGCTGTCGTAGGCTCAGGCCCCGCTGGTTTGGCTGCGGCACAGCAATTGGCGCGCGCAGGTCACAGTGTGACAGTGTTAGAAAAAAATGATCGTATCGGTGGTTTGTTACGTTACGGTATCCCAGATTTTAAAATGGAAAAATCGCATATTGACCGTCGTATGTCGCAAATGGAAGCAGAAGGGGTCACCTTTAAGGTGAACCAATATGTGGGTGAAAATGTAAATGCCGATGATTTGGTGGGCGAGTACGATGCAGTGGTGTTGGCAGGTGGTGCTGAGTATCCTCGGGATTTGCCAGTACCAGGTCGTCAGCTAGAAGGCGTACACTTTGCCATGGACTTTTTAACACCACAAAATAAGGTTGTTGCTGGTGACACAATTCCAGAGCGCATCATGGCAACTAATAAGCATGTGGTGGTGATTGGTGGCGGGGATACAGGTTCTGATTGCGTGGGTACAAGCAACCGTCATGGCGCATTAAGCATCAGCCAATTTGAGTTGATGCCACAACCGCCAGAAAAAGAAGATAAAGCCATGGTGTGGCCAAATTGGCCCCTTAAATTGCGCACTTCCAGTTCACATGAAGAAGGCGCAAACCGTGACTGGTCTGTGACTACCAAAGAACTCATTGGTGAAAATGGCAAGGTCGTAGGATTAAAAGCGGCACGTGTAGAATGGAAAGATGGCAAAATGTCTGAAGTATCAGGCTCAGAATTTATCATAAAAGCCGATTTGGTATTGTTGGCTATGGGTTTTGTCTCACCTCTGCAAAAAGTGTTAGATGCGTTTGGTGTTGAAAAAGATACACGAGGGAATGCTAAAGCAACGACTGATGGCGAAGGCTGTTATAAAACATCCAAAGCTAAAGTGTTTGCTGCGGGTGATATGCGCCGAGGCCAATCTTTAGTCGTGTGGGCGATTCGTGAAGGTCGCCAATGCGCGCGGGCTGTAGATGAGTTTTTGATGGGCTCGTCAACTTTACCTAGGTAATGAGATATATCAAAATAAGATAAGACCATTGGGGATACTATGCATGTATCCCCAAGTTTTTTGAGCGAACAACATGACAATATTACAAAACGACCAATTCCTTAAGGCTTTATTGCGCCAACCCACAGATTACACCCCTGTTTGGATGATGCGTCAGGCAGGGCGCTACTTACCAGAGTATCGAGAAAGTCGTAAAAACGCAGGCAGTTTTATGCAGCTGTGTAAAAGCCCAAGTTTTGCCACGGAAGTGACTATGCAACCACTGGATCGTTACCCACTGGATGCAGCGATACTGTTCTCAGATATTTTGACAGTACCTGATGCC
>DHYP01000048.1:27711-28088 GCA_002414145.1 Methylophilaceae bacterium UBA5127
AGTTTGAGCGTACCGCCAGCGATGAAGCCTCCATTCGTGCTTTAGAAGTGCCAGATATGGCTAAGCTGCAATACGTATTTGATGCAGTGAGCAGCATACGCAAGGCGATTAATGGTCGGGTGCCGTTGATTGGCTTCTCTGGAAGCCCATGGACATTAGCGACTTATATGGTAGAAGGCAAGGGTGGCACAGATTTTCTCAGCACTAAAAAATTGATGTATAGTCGTCCAGAGTTGTTGCATCATATTTTAGAAGTCAACGCACAAACGATTATTCAATATCTCAATGCACAAATTGCTGCGGGTGCACAAGCCGTGATGATTTTTGATTCATGGGGTGGTGCATTATCACACAACGCTTATCAAGAATTCTCGCTC
>DHYP01000048.1:28141-36803 GCA_002414145.1 Methylophilaceae bacterium UBA5127
GCAGAAGGCAAAAAAGTGCCTAGAATTGTATTTACCAAAGGTGGCGGGCTGTGGCTGGAAGCGCAGGCGGCGATTGGCGCAGACGCGCTCGGTTTGGATTGGACAGTGGATATCGGCGAGGCCAGAAAGCGTGTGGGAGATCAAGTAGCATTGCAAGGCAATATGGATCCAGCGATATTGTTGGGCTCACCCGCAGCGATTGAAAAAGAAGTTGCCAATATTCTCGCTCGCTATGGGCATGGAAATGGGCATGTGTTCAACTTAGGGCATGGCATTACGCAATTTACCCCACCAGAAAACGCAGCATGTATGCTGAACGCCGTGAGAGAGATAAGCAAGCAATACCACGTATAATTTTCCAAATCTCACACATGCAAGTTCTAGTAGAGATTAACCTTTAGGTTATGTCGCAACTAAAACGTCGCTGCTATGCTGAAGCCGTGCGCAAACTAACCCGCAATATCATCAATAAAAAAGCCCGCATCGCGGGCTTTTTTATTGATGATGGTGACTAACGAAGCGACATGCGTTTCATCGTTTCATCTTTGTCAATCAGCTTATGTTTAATCGCACCAGCGATATGTAAAACCACTAAAATCAACAGTATTACTCCAATAATTTCATGTGCTTCTTTGAAAAAATCACGGAGCACCTTGTTTTCGGTGCCGGCAATCACATCAATACCAAACCATTTGACACCGTATTTACCTGACATGGCCATGATTAAGCCACTGACAGGCATGGCAAACATAAGCAAATAAAGTGTATGGTGTGCAGCAGTTGCCGTTTTACGCTCCCAAGCTTTGTAACTAGAGAGTATCGCTGGTGGCTTGTGCGTTATCCGCCATAAAAAACGGATTAGTACTAGGCCAAGTATGGTAATGCCTATGGATTTGTGTAAGTTGAAGTAAAAGTTTCGTGGACTTGCTTCTTCAGGTAGCTGCCATGTGTAAACCCCTAAATCAAATAAATCAAACGCCATTTGTTTAGGGGCTTCTTTTGGTAAATCACTCATATACCAGCCTAAGGCAAACATGCCAAAAATGGCAAATGCAATAAGCCAATGCAAGATGACGGCTACTTTGTTATATTTTTGATTAGTCATGCGTTCATTTCTCCCAAATTTTTGATGCTGTGACAATCATCACAGTATTTTGTTGCACTAAGCGCTTAATATTAGCGTATTCTCAAAAATATCAAATGGGTAATTTCATTAAAGGTATCCAAAATGCAGAAATATTTAAGTTTTTTATGGGTATTGTGGCTTGCGGCTTGTGCACAAGTCGATGCCAAGACAACCTCTTTTGAAGTTGAAAGCTTGGGCAAAGGTATCTATGTACATCATGGACAACATTTAGATATCGATGTTGGATATCAAGGTGACATCTGTAATATTAGTTTTGTAGTGGGTAGTAAAGGTGTCGCGGTGATTGACACGGGAGGTAGCTTAAAAGTGGGTTATCAGTTACGGGATGCCATTAAAAAAGTCACTGACAAGCCAATATTGTATGTGATTAATACACATGTGCATCCAGACCATATTTATGGGAATGCAGCATTTCTACAAGATAAACCACAGTTTATCGGGCACGCCAAATTAAATGACGCGATGCTGCTGCGTCAGGAGGCTTACGGAAAGCTGAACCAAAAATATCTGGGTACAGAGGCAAATGGCAGTGTAATCGTGACTCCTACGATTGCCGTGAAGGAGCAACTTGAACTAGATTTGGGAGATAGAAAGCTCATAATTACGGCCTATCCTAATGCGCATACCAATACCGATATCTCAATAATAGATCGGCAAACAGGTACTTTGTTTACGGGAGATTTATTGTTTATTGAGCGCACACCAGTGGTGGAAGGCGATATTAAGGGGTTAATTAGTACCATAGAAGTGTTAAAAACTTATCAGGTAAGCCAAGTAGTGCCTGGCCATGGCCCTGCTACCAAGGATTGGATAACTGCATTGAGCAATGAGCAACGTTACTTAAATGCGGTATTAGCTGATATAAGAGCAAGCATTAAAAAGGGTGAGTCTATGGAACAGACCATGAATACAGCAGCAGCAAGTGAGCGCGAGAAATGGGTGCTATTTGATATTGCTAACCGACGCAATGTCAATACGCTATATTCGGGCTTGGAGTGGGAGTAAAAAAGGCGACTTAATCGGTCGCCTGTTTTATCAGAGGCGGTTTATTTTTTTAAGTTGTCTACACTACAAGTGGTTTGAGGGTGCACACTCAGTAACAACATTCCGCCAGCAATGCCAAGGTATAAAAAGAACACTTCCGGAATTGTACGGCCTAAGACAAAAGCTAAAAACAAAGCCAACACCGCTAAAATGCGGGCGAACAATTGTGTTTTAAATCCAATCAGCAAGCAGCTGCCAGCCACAAGTTGCACTAAAATAAGCAAAGGGGCAAATACAGCAGGTAATCCAAATTGACCTAACGTAATTTGATATTGTAAATAGCCCTCGGGTGAAGCCATAATAGCGCTTAAACGTAGTAAGACTAAACCTAAAAAGACCATTGCTAACATGATTCTGGCAGCAGCGGTTTGATATTTTTGCATGATAAAACCTTATAAAAAGTTAACTAAAAACAAGTGTGCATAATGCCTGTTACTATGTATAAATGCAATGCAAAAGCGGGATAACAACAAGATGAATCAGTCGTTTACGATAGAAATTTTAGCATGGAATCATCCTAAACAACCTTTGCTTAAAGCTTTACGTGAGCAAGTGTTTATTGTTGAGCAATCCGTACCTGAGTATATTGAGTGGGATGAATATGACGATGGCGCTATTCATTTGCTGGCAATGGATGAGGCAGCGCAGGCGATAGGTTGCGCGCGTATTTTATTGGCGCGTGGGCGTGTGGGGCGCATGGGTGTGTTGCAAGCGTGGCGCGGTCAAGGCGTTGGCATGGCTTTGTTGCAAAAGGCGATTGCCATTTGCAAGCAAGAGGGGGTAAGCCAGTTACAACTTTCATCGCAAACCCATGCCATTCCGTTTTATCAGAAAGCGGGTTTTGTGGTGACGAGTGAAGCCTACATTGACGTCAATATCTGGCATGTGGATATGCAGCTTAATATTTAAGTTGTCACTTGAAAATTGTATAATGCGAGATTAGATTTCACTCTATGTTTTTATTCATCTTTTTAAGGAAACTCCATGTCAAAAATCGTTTTTAAAGCAGGCGAAGCCACTGTATATACTGAAGGTAAAGATGTTACCGCTGCAATGCCAGAGATCGTGATTGGTTCTGTCGATGGTCCAGTAGGCACAGCATTTGCCAACATGATGGCGCAAACTAAAGGCCATACAGCGATGTTTGCCGTGCGTGATATTAACCAAATGGTACGCCCTGCTTGCATGATGGTGCCAAAAGTGACTTTAAAAGATTCGCTTAACATTGAACTGTTTGGTGGTGTGGTGCAAGCGGGTGTTGCTGATGGTATTTTGGATGCAGTGATTGAAGGCATCATCCCAAAAGATCAGGTGAATGATTTATGCATCATTGCCCTGTTATGGATTGATCCAGGTTGCGCTAAAGAAGCCAATCTAGACAAAGCGGATTTATACAAAAACAATTACGATGCCATTAAATTAGCGCTAAAACGCGCTTTGAATGATGAGCCAAGTATTGATGAATTGATTGCAAATCGTCATAAAATCAAACACTGTATGTGGGAAGACAGCTGGAATCAAAAATAAGTAATTGTTTACATAGTTCCCTGCATGTATAAAATTTTGTTATGATTAAGCTTATTGTGTGATGTTGGGAGGCTAATATGGCAGAACGTAATGTATGTATGGAAGCGTTCGATCGCTTATGTGCTGATGTGAATTCAGATAAAAAATCTGAAATTAACAAAGAAGACTATTGGTTGTTTGAGTTGGGTTTTCGTTCGGCAATTGAAGAATTGTTGGCCATTGCAGACACTGGTAGCCAAAGCAGGAAGTTTGTCTCGCCACGTTTTCAGATGCTGGCTGATCGCATATTAGAGTCTAAGCTGCATTAATTTCTATTTGTATTACGCGATAAAAAAGGCCGATTTATTCGGCCTTTTTTATTGACGATGTTGTAATTTAATCAAAATATTTCTAACGGGCGTGGGTAACGCAGCGCCTATTGCTTCTTCTATTGATAACCAAATAACGCTAGGCTGATTCACGCTTTCCGTTTTACTGATGACTTGTAAAGGTTGAGGTAAGATAGCAAGCTTAAAGTGAGTGAATGCGTGATGAATTATTTCCATAGGCTCGTCTGACTCTGCCTCCAAACCAAACCTCTCAAGCGCTACAACGCTGGCAACCTCTTGCATGTTGATTTCTGGAAAACTCCATAGCCCACCCCAGATGCCTTTAGGTGGACGTTTTTCCAATAGCACTTCTTTTCCGTGTTGCAAAATCAGCATGGTGGTTTGTTTTTGTGGTAGCGTCTGACGTGGTTTTGGGGTAGGTAGGGTACTCGTTAGGTTTTGGATATAGGCTCCACAAGTGCGATGGAGTGGGCATGTTTCGCACTTAGGTTTATTGCGTGTACACAGCGTTGCACCCAAATCCATCAGGCCTTGTGTGTAAGCAATCATATCGGATGCTGGTACGAGCGTTTCTGCAAGCGCCCACATGTGTTTTTCGACGGCGGGTGAGCTTGGCCAACCTTCGATAACAAAGTACCTTGCCAAAATGCGTTTAACATTGCCATCTAAAATGGTGTGCGTTTGATGAAATGCAAAAGCGGCAATGGCAGCAGCGGTTGAGCGACCAATGCCAGCAAGTATTTGCATAGTCTGAAAGTCTTCTGGGAATTTTCCGCCATGTGCGTCTATGATGGTTTGTGCAGCTTGATGCAGGTTGCGCGCACGCGAGTAATATCCCAAGCCGCTCCAATATTGTAAAACCTCTTCTTGTTCTGCGCTGGCAAGGCTTAGGATGGTTGGGAATCGCGCCATAAAAAGCTGGTAGTAGCCAATGACAGCAACCACTTGGGTCTGTTGCAACATGATTTCTGAGACCCAGATTGCATAAGGGTCTCTGGTGTTTTGCCAAGGCAAATCATGGCGACCATATTGTTTTTGCCAAGTAATAATATGTTTGGCAAAATCTGTCATTGCATCTTTAGAAATCGAGGCATCTCCAGTAGAGGCATGCTTAGAAATTCAGTAAATCTTTAAGTTTGGGTTTTTTGGGTTTGGGTTGAGTTTCTTCCGTAGGGGCAGCATTTGCTGGTGCTGCACTTGTACCATCCGTGGTGGCAGGTGCCGTTTCTGTGGCTTTTTTCTTGCCAAGCAACCCTTTAAGCGCATCTACTTTGCTGTCGCCCCCTATCAGTTCTTGTACAGCCGCACCTTTTTCCCCACCCACTTTTTCTAGCACTTTAGACTTGGCTAAACCAGTGGTAATGGCGGCCATGTCCATGCCGAATTTTGGGCTGCTAAAACTACCACTGATTTTAATCGGGATCGGGATGCCACTGAGCTGATCCAAATCAGCACCCCCTTGCCCTTTAAGGGATTTCACCACTGTGGGTTTGGCGACATAGTTAATTTTTTCATTAGCAATATCAATATCACCTTTGCTATCACCCTTAGCCAAGCGCAATATGGGTGCTTTCATTGCCAAGTCTTCGTTATGCGCCACGCCATTTTTAATATCAAAACTGGCAGTCAACTCACTGAAATCAGTCTTTTTGCTTTTATCGGAATCAACGGCCTCTTTAGATTTAAAGACATTGACCTTGTTTTTTAAGTCGCGGATGCTACCTGCAATGTCAACACCTTTAATTGCGCCATCCGCAAGGTTGAGAGAGGCGCTGCCTGACAGCCCTTTTTTAAGGGTATTGACAGTGTTGCCTTGTGTGGTGATGTCTACATTAACGCTGCCAGTGCCTGACAGCATATCGTTATTGATAGCATCTACCATAAGCGGGCCAACAGAAACACTTTTCATGTTTTGCTTGAAGGTGATACTAGGGGTGGTGCGCGCATCCACCTTAAGCATACCGCTCATGCTGCCTTGATATAGATTAGCGGCAAAAGGTGATAAGGTGGCAATGCCATCGGCCGCTTTAAGTCCGATATTGACGTTTTCAGTCTTCACATTGGCAAGCTTTAGCCAGCCAATTTTGGCTTCTCCAGTCGCATTAAGCTTTTTTAGCGCGCTCAAATCAATGGGGGTGTCGCCACTGCTTTTAGTGGTGTTGTCGCTTTTGGTAATGTAGCGGTCAGCATCTAGTTTGTCGATGTTGACATCAAAATTAAATGCTGGATTACTGAATTGGCTGATAGCCAAATTAGCATGGATTTGACTATCATCCACTTTAGCGCTGAATGGATTCAAGCTCAGTTTTTCGCCATTGGCATTGAGTTTGATATTAATATTGCTGGCGTTTGTTTTGCCATATTTTAAATGACCTACACGAATGCTACCATCGGCATTGAGTGCTTTTAGTGCGCTTAAGTCCAGTGGCTTATTGCTTGTTTCTTGTTTTGCCGTGGTACTACCTGCGCCGCCTGCATATCTGTCTAAGTCAACTTGGTCTACGTCAATATCAAAGGTGTACAGAGGCTTAGCAAAATGACTGATGCCGAGGCTACCTTTGATTTGGCTTTCATCTACTTTAACGTTAAGGCCATTTAGCGCGAGCTTGTCACCATCTGCTAGAACGTTGACGTTAAGGCCAGATACGCGGTATTTGTCATAAATTATGCTACCAATATTGATTTTACCATCCAGCGTCATGTTGCTGAGTGCAGACATGTCAGCGGGTTTGCTACTGGTTTTGGCAGGCGCTGTTGTGGTAGGTTTTCCTAAAAGTTTGTTCAAATCAAGCTTATCAGCGGCAAGATTAAATTTGATATGCTGTTTTTTAAAGCCAGTCACTGCAATATCGCCATTTACTTTTGTATCATCCAGCACCAAGTTAAATTGGCTATTGGCGAGTTCATTTTTAATGTCGGTATGCGCACCAACACTAAAAGTACCCTTGAGCTGACCATTGGGTAGGCTTGGGTCTTTGATGTCTAGGTTGCCTGCTAGTTTGGGGATGTCAAAAATTAAGTTTTCAATATTGCCTGAGAACGGAGATGAAAACTTGCCTAACACGGTGCGTTTGCCTTGCACCAGTGACAAGTCTCCAGTAATGCCAGCGCTTTGTATGGCTTTGGGGGAGCCTTTCATGCCCGCCAGTACCATATTGAGTTTTAAATCAGCATCTGTTTTACTTTGGAATAAGCTTAATGTGACTTTGTCGCTTTTGACTTCATCTTTTAACACGTTGAGTGAAGGCGCACTCATGTCGATGGCATTGTGAGCGCCATCAAAATTGCCAGATGCCACTAATTTAAGGTTATCGACCACAACCTCCATAATTTCTGGCTGTGCATCTACATTGCCACTGGCGACGATGTCCACGCCTTTACCATTGAACATGTCCCCTTGAATACGACTATCTAAGCCTTTCACTTTAAAGTGCTTGGTTTTGGGGTCTACTAAAAAATTACCCTTAAGTGAGGCATTAGCCGCCAACTCTGGTTTGTTAGAAGTCACAGTAAAGTGTGTGTCTACATCGACTGGTTCTGCCAGTGCAACATGCCCAGTTTGCAAATCAAGTTTGCTGATTTTATATTTTGCATTGGTTGCTTCATCTAGGAAACTCACCTCAGAATTGGTGACAATAATGCCTTGAACATCAAATTTAATGTCTTCTGATTCAGAGTCATCTTTGTTCAATAAGTCATCAAAATTAGTGGTACCGTCTGCGTGTTTAATAATATGTGCACTTGCGCCATCAACGTAAACCGTATCAATGACCAATTCTTTTCTGAGCAATGGCAACACCGCAAGCGCCACCTTGACACTGTTGACGGAAGCAAATGTTTGGTCAGTTTTGTGTTCAGAAAGAGAAATTTTGCCAAGGTCTGCGCCAATTTTTGGCCAGAAAGAAAGTTTAATATCGCCATCAATATGCAATGTGCGCTCTTTTTTTTCTTTGACAAGATCGATAATTTTTTGCTTGTAATCATTGGGATTAAACGTGGCGGCAAAATAGGCACCAATTAAAATGATGAGAATAATAATCCCACCAAAGCCTAACAAGGCGTATTTCATTATATTTTTCATGATGATTCCTTGCTGTTAAGTGCAGCTAAATATGAAAAAAATGGTTTAAACGTAAATTAAATCCCATGGAAATACCATAGAACAACCAGACCTAAAATAATACGATACCAAGCAAATACTTTAAAGTCGTGACTGGCAACATAGCGTAATAAAAATTTTATCGCTATCAGTGCAGAAATAAATGCGGTAACAAACCCCACAGTAAACATGCCTATACAATTTACAGAAAGCATACTCCAACTTTTGTATACATCTAAGATAGTGGCAGCAAACATGATGGGAATCGCTAAAAAGAAAGAAAACTCCGTAGCAGTTTTTCGACTCAGTCCAAATACCATACCACCCAAAATTGTAGCACCAGCACGCGATACGCCTGGAATCAGTGCGAGTGATTGCGCCAAGCCAATTTGAAACGCTTGTTTGGGCGTCATGCTATCAGTGCTGTTAGTTTGGACTTTAAGTGGCAACTGCTCAATTGCCAAAATGGCAAATCCACCAATAATCAGGGCAATGGCTACGGTGAGGGGTGAAAAT
>DHYP01000048.1:36823-39766 GCA_002414145.1 Methylophilaceae bacterium UBA5127
CAATGCTTTGATTTTGCTATGAAAAGCAAGACCCAGAATGGCGGCAGGTAAAAATGCGATGAGTAGGTTCAGTACGAAATGTTGCGCTTTGCTTTGATTGGCGAGATGCAGGACTGTCTCTGACAGTTTACGACGATATTCCCAACATACAGCCAAAATTGCTGCAAGCTGAATCACTATCTCAAATACTTTGCCCTTATCATCATTAAAGTTTAATAAGTCGCCTGCAATAATGAGGTGCCCTGTGCTACTGATAGGCAAGAACTCTGTCGCGCCTTCTACAATGCCAAGTACAAATGCCTTAATGAGTAAAATAATATCCATAACCTACTTTAACAACTATAGAACATCAATAAAAAAGGGGCGATACGCCCCTCACTACTTTTCTGCTGATTATTTTAGCATGCTTAAAACAGTGGAAAGTAAATTGCCAGAGTTGGCTTCAACTTGACCGTTGGGCGTCATTTTGTCTACTACGGTTGGTAGATGCTCAGCAATTTGCGCACTTAATACTTCGGGCGTGATGCCAAATTTAGCAGCCATCTCCGCAATTGAGCTATTACCCAATACGCTATTGATTTGCTCAGCAGAAATTGGCAAATTTTCGCCCTTACCTACCCAAGAAGCTGCTTGCTCAGCCAGTCCGCCTTGTTTAAATTTTTCCAAGATGCCTTCTAAACCGCCATTTTGGTTGAACATGTCCATTGCCACTTGTGCAATCTGTCCTTTTTCGCCCATCATTTTGCCTAAAACTTCACCTGCAATGCTGTCAAACAACCCCATGTTAATCCTTTAAAAATAAAATTTACCCATTAAAAACGCTCATCAGCGCGTAAAAAACGCCATTGCCCGACTGGAAGTTTTCCTAAATTGACGCTCCCAATTCTGATGCGTTTTAATCCTACCACTTTTAAACCGACCATTTCACACATCCTGCGAATTTGGCGCTTTTTGCCTTCACGTAATACAAAACGCAACTGATCCTCATTTTGCCATGAGACTTTTGCGGGTTTTAGTTTAACGCCATCCAAACTTAAACCATAGTTAAGTTTTGTTAAATCTTCATGACTTAACTCACCTTCTACACGCACCAGATATTCTTTTTCCACAGTGGAATCGTCACCAATCAGGTGGCGCGCAATGCGGCCATCTTGAGTGAGTACCAACAAACCTGTAGAGTCAATATCTAAACGCCCCGCTGGCGCTAAACCTTTTAAGTGACCACGGCTAAATGACTTTTTGGAAGAGTCTTCTTCCCACTGGTTGTCTGGGTGAATCAGTACGATTGCCGGCTCATACCCATCTTCGGCTTGTCCACTGACATAACCCACAGGTTTATGTAGCAGAATGGTCACGTTTTCAGCCTGATGTTCTTTGGCGTAACCACTGATGATGATTTCCGCATCAGGTGAGATGCGCGTACCTAGCGCGTCAATAATCTCACCATTCACCTTGACCCAGCCGTTCACAATCCAATCATCGGCTTCGCGGCGTGAGCACAGTCCGCGCTCCGCCATCACCTTGGATAGTCTAGGCAAGTTGTCAGCGTTACCGGGAGCATCATTTTGCATAATGTTGCGCGGTGCACGCGCATCAAAACCATCTCGCGCTTTGCCCCCACGTGTAGGTGCCTGACGGTATTGAGGTTCCTCACGATTAGCACGCGGTGCAGTGCGGGTATCTACATTTGGGTTTCTGTTAGTGTTTCCTGCCCTTGCTGGTTTGGCTTGACCACCCTCTTGGCTACTGGCTGGTCGTGGAGGGGTGTCTTCACGCAAACTGCCATCATATCTATGGTTTCGTTGACGTGCTAGTACTGGTTTTGTAGTCGCTGGTTTTGCCCCACCTGTTCTCGCTGGGAGGACACCACGCTCATCGTTACCGCGCACGCGGCCATCCATTTTACCTTTGCTAGAAGCTTGCCCTTCTTCTGCCCTTTCAGGCCTAGTGACTTGCTTAGGAGGTGCTTTGCTACGGTCGCGCTTGGCAGGGTCGGCACGACGCACAGGCGCTTTGCCTGTAGATGGCGTATTAATTGGTTTTTTGGTAACTTTTAGGGTGGTCAAAATAGTCTATTCATTTAATTTGTAATGACATTTTACCAAATTAAACAGCTGTCTTTTAATTATTCGATGATACGCTAGTCAATTAGCAAAATAGTTATTAAAGTACACGCAAAGCAGTTTTACTGCTTAAGTAAAAGGAGTAGCGTTGAAATCTGTCGCATTTACCAAGTATTTGCCTATTAGTCATCCAGAATCATTTTTAGATGTAGATTTGCCGACGCCCACGCCCCAAGGCCGTGATGTGTTAGTAGCCGTGCATGCAGTAGCAGTTAACCCTGTAGACACCAAAGTCCGCAAGCCTAAAGACAAAATCGAACCCACACCGCGCGTGATAGGTTGGGATGCCAGCGGCGTGGTGCAAGCCGTAGGGTCAGAAGTCACTCTGTTTAAAGTGGGCGACCCTGTGTACTACGCGGGTGATCTCACCCGCTCAGGCTCACACGCACAATATCAATTGGTAGATGAGCGCATTGTTGGCCACAAACCAACAAGCCTGTCGCATGCAGAAGCCGCCGCCTTGCCACTCACTACCATCACCGCCTACGAAGCTTTTTTTGAGCGCTTGGGCATAGACCGCGACGGCGCAAATGCAGGCCAAAGCCTCTTGATTATTGGCGCCAGTGGCGGCGTAGGTTCAATTGGCATACAACTCGCCAAACGCGCAGGCTTAAACGTCATCGCCACCGCCTCACGGCCAGAAACGATTGCTTGGGTCAAAGCGCTAGGCGCAGATTTTGTCGTGAATCACCGTGAGCCTTTGGTAGAACAAGTACGTGCGCAAGGCTTTAAATTTGTAGACCACATTGCCATTTTTAACGACATGCGCCACTGGGAAGCCGCCGTTGAGCTCATTCGCCCACAAGGCGGTATTGTGAGC
>DHYP01000048.1:39814-40998 GCA_002414145.1 Methylophilaceae bacterium UBA5127
CCAAAGCCGCCAGCCTACATTGGGAATACATGTTCGCCCGCAGCATGCATCAAACACCAGACATGATAGAGCAACACAAACTACTCAATTTTGTCGCAAAAGAGATAGATGCAGGCCGCATTCGTACGACAGTTTCTGAAGTACTACGCCCCATCAACGCCGCCAATATGCGCCAAGCGCATGCCTTGGTGGAGAGTGGCAAAGCACGGGGTAAGATTGTGCTTGAAGGGTTTTAGCATAGATAATCTTGGTTTATTAGTTTGAAAATTTAAATCTATAGTGTAATGTAAAGGCGCTCGCGTTAAGAGTTTTAGTGGGCAATTTTAAGATGTTGCTAATAGCTCTTTAAGCCCGCAGGTTTGCAAGTATTCAAAAACTCCCTGATAGTATTTTGATTGTCGTGTTGTGTCTGTATCATCACCCAAGGGTACGTAAATTACCATGCCTTGGCGTGCTCTAGTTAAAAGTACACGGTATGAATTTTCAAGGTATCTTTTTTGAAACTCGTCTTTCACATTTTGCCATTTTGTTCCTTTAAAAGACCAATGCTTGAACCTATTTGCTTCGTAACGGTAATCAGCATCCCAAGCAACTAGACACCAATCAAGCTCTAATCCTTGCACCAAAAACTCCGTACCTGCATCTTCCAAAAAATGACATGAACGAACATCGTTATGCGGATTTAAAAACCACTCAGCAGCTTGGATATCGTTGTTTACATGTATGCCCTCTGCTTTTAGTCTTTTTGCGCTAGATGATGCCAGCAATCCAATACTTTCTAAGCCACGCGCTTTAGACTTAACCCACTTTTTTGCTTTTTCTAGGTCACGCGTTATAAAAATGGGATATTTGTTTGCAATTTTTAGATAAGTTTCTTTAGCTTTATTTGGTTGGTTATGTATTAGATAGTGTATAAAATGTGAAATTTTTCTGCTCTAAAAGCGCGCATTGAGGTTGATAAGTGTAAGTCAGTCTCAGCATTTGATTGGGTTAGACCTAACAACCCTATATCTGCCTCGTTGCCCGCATATTCGGTTTGATTTAATTTTTCAGAATAGTAAATATTCCAACCAGAAAAGCTCTTGCTTAATGCACTAAACCAGCCGTTTAAGCCAGCTTCGCCATCATTAATTTCTTGCCCGCCACCAATAAGCGCAATGATGACGCACCAATCTTGATGTCTA
>DHYP01000048.1:41042-49777 GCA_002414145.1 Methylophilaceae bacterium UBA5127
TTCAGATTGATTGAAATCAGCTTGGTCTCTTTTTTGACGCATAAATTGGGAAGTCTTTTTCTCATTCCATGCGCGCTGAGCTTCGTCAAAAATCACCACTTTTTCTATTGGCGGGCGCTCTTTATTGGTAAGTGCATCATCTCTAAAGTGATGAATGTTTTGAATAAAACTAGAAGTTTCTCTACGCGATTCGGTTTTGTTTTTTGCTCTATTGTTAAGAACACTGTCTCTTGCTAATGCTTCTCTGAGCACATCAACCAATGGTCCATTACCTGACAAGAAAACAGCATGTTCTTCATCTTTTGAGTTGTTGTGCTTTGTTGCAATATCTAAACCCACCAAGGTTTTACCTGCCCCAGGAACACCGGTCACAAAGCAAATTGCTTTTTTCTTGTTTGTGTGAGAATCATGAATAATTTCATTTAACCTGCTAACGGTTTTTGCAAGATTTACTGCGCCAGCATCATATCGTGCAATATCTTTTACATCGTGGTCTGCATATAGCGCCTGAGCAGCCTCGATGATTGTCGGTGTAGGCTTATATTGACCAGCAAGCCAGTTATCCGAATTTATATCCGATTGAGCTTGATAGCTTTTTAAGCAGGTATCTATTAACTTAGATAAATCACTATCATTGGTTTTTAGTGGTCTCACAACACCAAAATCTTGATTGTTTATGTTTGTCGTACAACTTTCGGCGTCCGTGGAAATTAAGACTGGAATAATTAATTTATCGTGGCTGGTTTCATGAAAGCAACTTAAATCGAGCGCGTAACCTTCAACTTGTTTAAGGTCTAGTTCTAGATATTTCGTTTCACCAACTTTAAATTCCAAAACGAAAATGACACCGTTTAAGATTAAAACTGTATCCGCCCTTTTGCCCATTCTTGGGATTAGCATTTCAAAACAAATAAACCCACTTGAATATTTTGCTAAATCGCGCTTTAGTATCTTAACTTGTGCTTTCCAAGCATTGGTTTGTAAGTGCACCAAATCTTGTGAGTGATTGCTGGATAGTTTACCCAGTATTGTTTCAGTAGGAGTTTGAATAAACTCAAAGAGTTCAGCAGAGTAATAAGCTCGATTACCCATGATGCTGTCCATCAAAATCAACTATCGCAGTTACTGATATATTTAGAGCGTTTGCGAGTTTGACGATATTGATTAGGCTTACATTTCTTAAGCCACGCTCGATTCCACTGATATAAGTTCTATCAAGGTCTGCTTTTAAGGCTAACTCCTCTTGACTAATGTTTAGACTGAGCCGAATAGCTTTGACGTGTTTTCCAAACGATTTTAATAATTCCTCTTCCATGACCTTTAGCTTTCATTTTTAGTGTCATGGTGCTGTTTTGTAGCTTTTAAATCTACGGACTATAAGTCACATTTATGTAATATTAAAAACCATCCAGTAAGGCCAACTCGTTTACAGTCCGCCGTAAGTATTTCCATTTTTCCAAAACTCCACCACTTTTCACCCTATTTAAGATGCTCGGCTAAAAAATCAATCAAGGTTCTAAGCTTGAGCGGCATGTATTTTCGGCTGGTGTACACTGCATATAGTTGCATTTCAAATATTGGGCGGTTTTGTTGCACGGCCATGAGTTTTTTTGTGGTTAGATCTTCGCTAATGAGCCACTCGGGGAGCAAGGCTAGCCCCATGCCACTGAGCGCGGCGTGTCTAATTAAATTATTGTCATTGCTTTTTAAAACAGGGGCTAACTGCATATTAGGTATGCCTAAAGCGGCACTATCCAACGCGCGCTTGATGTAGTTGGGCATGATAAATTTAGCGTGTATGGTTTGCTGAGTATTGTTTAAGTGCTGTGAATTTAAGCCCAGCGCCTGCAAGTAGCTTGGGCTGCCTACTAAGTAAAACGAGATGTTACATAAAGGCTTAGCAATAAGCCCAGCGGCTGGTTCTGGGGTGACGCGTAGCGCTAAATCAAAGCCTTCTAGGGCAATATCGACAATGTGATTTTCTAAGTGCAAATCAAAGTGTACGTTTGGGTATTGCTGTTGATATTGATGCAGCAATTGCGCAAAGTGCGCGTTGGCAAACCACACGGGCGCGCTGATTTTAAGTTCGCCGCTCGGGGTGACGCTAGAGAGCGCTACGGTTTCAGAGGCGGTATTTAAAATATCTAAGGCGGTATGCGTTTGCTCGTAGTAGAGTTGCCCTGCCTCCGTCACGCTCACATGGCGGCTGGTGCGATTGAGCAATCGGCTGCCTAAGTGTTTTTCCAGCTTGGCCATATATTTACTCACCATCGGTGCTGACATATCTAGCCGCTCGGCCGCTTTAGAAAAACTGCCAGTTTCTACTATCTCTTGAAACACCCTAATACTCATTAAATCTAGCATATTGAATCCCACATAGTTTCTTATAAAGAAACATATTAATAATAAAATGGCTATCGATTAACTAATATGGAAACAATATACTTTGTTTCAGCTTTAATCAACACAATGAGAAAAGGAGAAATGAAATGAGCTCAGCGACTAGCAATCTTCAACCTGCAGGTAAAGCGTTAAGCATAGGCCTATGGGCGGCGCAAATTGTGGGTGGGGCATTTTTTTGTTTTGCGGGCTTTACCAAACTGACCACGCCGTTGCCAGAGTTAAGCGCCATGATGCCGTGGACAGGCGACTACTCAGAACAGTTTGTGCGCTTTATTGGCCTAGTTGATTTGGCGGGTGGTTTAGGTCTGTTGTTGCCATCACTCACGCGCATCAAGCCTAACTTAACCGTATTGGCTGCCTTAGGTTGTATTGTGCTACAACTATTAGCCATGGCTTTACATGCCTCACGTGGTGAGTATATGGTGCTACCATTGAATGTGTTTTTACTCAGCATCAGCGTTTTTATTTGGTGGGGTCGCGGTCGCCGCTTGCCAATTGATGCACGTTTATAATTTATAAAGGGCTATTGCAAGCAGCTATGCAAACCTTACCCACTTATTTTATTTCTCACGGTGGCGGCCCTTGGCCATATATCCCAGAAATGCGCGCTAGCATGCGGCAGCTAGAAGCCTCTTTGCTCGTCATCAGCCAAGCGCTTGCTAGCCCGCCCAAGGCTGTGCTGATGATTTCTGGGCACTGGGAAGCTGAGCAATTTACTATCATGTCGAGTGAAAACCCGACTATGGTCTATGACTATGGCGGCTTTCCAGCCTACACTTACCAAATAAAATATCCCGCACCTGGTGCGCCTTGGTTGGTTGCAAGGCTGAAAGCCTTAATCGAATCAGCGGGCTTACCTATAGCCACCGATGACCAGCGTGGTTTTGACCATGGGGCGTTTGCGCCTATGGCGATTATGTACCCAGAGGCTAATGTGCCTGTGATACAACTCTCTTTACAGCGTGATTTTGACCCCGCCCAACATCTCGCCCTAGGCCGCGCTTTGGCGCCTTTGCGCGATGAAAATATCTTAATCATAGGTAGCGGCTTTAGTTATCACAACTTGAGAAGAATGGGCAGTTCAGCCCAAGCACCATCAGCACAATTTGATGCTTGGCTACAGCACAGCTTGGTAGAGCGCACGCCAGAGCAGCGTGTCACTGATTTAATGCATTGGCAATATGCGCCCGCAGCCCGTATTGCGCATCCGCGTGAAGACCATTTGTTGCCCTTAATGGTAGCCGTGGGTGCGGCAGAGCATGACAAAGCCGAGTGTTGCTACCATGAGACCCACTTTTTTGGTGGGGTGGTGGCTTCTAGTTTTAAGTTTGGCTAATGTTTAAGGGGTGAAATAAGTAAAAATATGGGCTGTGGGCGCGGTGATGGCGCCCATTTTGTTATTTGGCGCTTTAGATTAGTGCTTTAGATTAGCGCCCAGACACAATTTAATTTGGCTTTGTAAACGTAAGAGTTAACGGGGTTGAGCGTGCGCTTTGTGGCATATAGCGTACAATCGATTTAACGCGCTCAAAATCAGGCGAGTTTTTAAGATATTCATTGGACCATGCGCGGTGTGGGCTACGAATAATGCCTGCTAACCAAGCCGCCTGAACTGCTGAGAGTTTATCTGGGTTTACTGCAAAATAAAATTGCGCTGCATCGTAGGCTCCACATATGCCAGGCCCCCAGTCGACAGTGTTTAAATATAAATTCAAAATACGGTTTTTACCTAAAGTGCTTTCCATCTCAACTGCGTATAGCAACTCCTCAATTTTTCGTTTCCATAGGCGCTCCCCGCCTGTGAAAAAATACTTAGCTAATTGTTGGCTAATAGTGCTACCGCCTAGCTGTTTGTTGGGCTTTTCTTGTGCTAAAAGATAGCTTAAGGTGTCGATGTCATAACCGTTGTGATGCATAAATTGCACATCTTCCGCAATGATGACAGCCATCGGTAGCCAGCGTCCAAGCCCCTTTTTATCTAACCAAATTTGCGATGCTGTTGCTACGTTATTTGCCTTTTCGTTAGGTTGTGGACATTGAAATTTGAGCTCTGCAGTTTTAAGCTTTTCTGTGCCTAGGCCTGTAACATCAAAACCCAATATAAGGGGTTTGGCGCTCCAGATTCTGCTTGGCCAGTGTAGCGTTCCTGTGGCCGATAATGTGCCAGTGACGTGCGCTTTTTGTATTGTTTCTGATTGAGATTTCAACGGTGCTAACAAATCTACAATGGGTGTGGTGGGTAGAGACCACACTAAATCGACACCTTGCATGTGGATTTGTGCGGTGTATAACACACGGGTAATTGCATTCTCACTTTGCGTTTCTAACATGCCTGTGAGCTGCTGGCCTGTGCGATTAATAGAAAGATTAACATGTTCAAATATGATGCTTTTATTGCTTAGACCGCGTAAATTAAAAACACAGTTTGCACAGCTGAGTTTTACAAGCCCTGCTTTGTTTTCTAAGTTAATTAAGCCATGTTTGCTGTGCCACTGTGTGTGGTTGAGCAAGCGAAGTCCAACTGAAGAGGTGGTTAATTGAATAAGTGGCAATGCACGCACCTGTGTGACTCCCACCAGCGGTAGGCGCAAAGGTAAACGCCAGGCTGTTTTGTCCCAAGGGCTATAGAGCCAAGCACATAGCCCTATGATGCTCACTATCAGCATGAGTATCATCAAGACCAGAGACTGTTTAAATATTTTCATATCTATTTTTGTGGCTTATATTGCGTTATTTATACCTGTTACTTTTGTGATTGCCCACCATTCTTTGTTGTTTTGTTTGAATAAACTTTCCCAATACCATGCAGATACATCTGTCCACTGCCCACCTTGATTATCAAAGATACGTTCACACACTTGTAGCGATTGTCCTTTCGATGCATTAAAACATCGCCAACGTTGATGCTGATTATTTTCTACTACGCGTGGTTGCGTGACTTGATAGCCTAGCCCACGGTAGCAGTCTAATGCGGAATGTAACATACGTGTGGGCTTAGTGGTGTGTCTTACTACCAAAATTGCATCGCCATCGGTAAAACGCGCAATGTGTCCCGGAAAGTTTGCTGCAAAACGTTGCTCAAGGCTTGAGAGCGGTAATTTGTAAAGGTTTTTTTGCTTTACGTTCCATTGTGCAAACGCCCAGTTTTGTTCTATTTGGGTCTTGCTGGTAGTGCCGACACGGTGGCTAGGTAGCCACCATGTACGGCTTGCGCAGGCAAGCATTATGCAAACGAATAAAACTTGAGAAAGCTGGCTAGTTTTCATGGTGTGCTTCTTTTAAAAGAGAATTGGGCATGACAAACAAAGTAGACACAAGGCACAAATAACGCAAAAGTGACTAAGCCGATAGCTTCATGTGTCCAATGCGGCAAGTCCAACATGCCTGACTCTTTATAAAAAAGTAAGGTGTTGCGTATCACATTGGCCAAGATGACTAATGCGCCTGCCATGCTTAAGTTAATGAGTGTTCTTAGTGTCTGGGCGCTATTCAGATATGAAAACAATGCGCCCAAATATAAGCCTATCCACAACATGGCAATACCAGCACATGGTGCATCTATTAAAATGGTCTTGCCGTTCCACCATAGGCTAGCGCCCTCAGGGCTTGTTACTGTGCCAAACGCAGAAAGTAATACGCTAGTGCTGTGTGCGCAAAACCAGCGTAATGGGTAGCCCAAGTAGAAGTTGAGTGAGGCAACCAAGGGCAACGCAAGCATGGCAAGTGCAAGCAAAGGTGATAATGCGCGTGTTTTTGGTAGCATGTGGGCAATTAGCCAAGTGCAAGCCATTAGCGCAATGGCCGTGGAGAGGATAGGAGGCAAGCCTCCCCACGCTGCGCTTGCTGTGATAGCCAATAATGCCGTTACACTGAGCGCAGATGCTTTAGGCACTTGTAGCTGATCTTTATCTGCGTATACCAGTGCAATGATGGTTAGCATTGCTACAACGCCCCAAGGATCATCAGAACCATCGCTGTTGCGTCGTGCCAGCCACAGCCACTGTGGCCAGCTTGCTAACAGCGTTGATACAAGCAAGCCGCCCACAACCCAGTGCTGAGTGTGCGTTGATTTAACGTACATTTTGTTGCTTTCTACGACGTAAATATGCACCCATGCCACCCGCTAATGCAAACATTAGGTAGAACTCTGGTTCAGGCGTGCTAGGCACCTCCGCCCCAACGGCCAGTTCACTTACACCTTGCGGTAAAGGCAAAGGCTGATTCACGGTATTGGCCTTTTCGCTCGTACGCACAATATGGTCTACTGCAATAAATGAGGTATATTGTGTGAGCAAGTTGTAGTGCAAGCCTAAGTCTGTAATTTGCTTAATTTCATTGTCATTCACACCACCAAATAATTTGGTGTAATCATCTAACTCTGCAATTTTTTCGCGCGCCCATAAATAACGTAACGCAGCGTTATCTTGTGAAATTAAACTCTCTTTAATATCTAAACTAAAATGCGCTTGGCCATGACTAGTAAGGCCAGAAACGGTAACGCTACCTTCTGGTTTGCCACGCCATTTACCTATGACGACTATCGGGCGATCTGCATATAAATCACGTAACTTTTCTGGTTGGATGTCGTACGCGTCTAAACCTTTGATCTCCAGTTTTAAGTGCGTCCATACTGGGCTTTCCACATATTGTTTAAACTTGGTAGCGGCTTCTTTTGCCTCGGTATCGTTAGTGACAATAAACGCCTCACCTTCGCCTGCATGCGCAATACCGTTCATTAAAAAGCGATTAACATCAGAACCGATGCCAAAGGAGAACACATTGGCATTATTAAGATTGTTGCGGATTAAATCAAATGCCTCTTTTTCTACCGTGACATAACCATCGGTAATCACTACAAAGTTGCGTGAACGTGTGTCGGTTTTATCCATGCTCAAGGCTGTTTTTAACGCGGGTAATAACTCGGTGCTACCGCCACCGTATTGTTGATTAATGGTGTTGATTGCGAGCTCAATGTTTTCTGCATTAGCAGGCATAGAATGTGGCGCTAGTACAGTATTGCTGCCAGAAAACAACATCACGTTAAAGGTGTCGGTTGGTCGTAAATTGCTCACCATCTTACGTAACAGAGTCTTTGCCGTATCTAAAGGAAAACCACCCATAGAGCCAGACACATCTACAATAAAAATATACTCACGTGGCACAATCTCATTGCTAGTTACGCGCTTTGGAGGCTCTATCATGGTCATAAAAAAGTTTTCATCTTCACCTTGATATAGCAGCGTACCCGTTTGAATTTTGTTACCAGCTAAGCTGTACTCTAAAATAAAATCGCGGTTGCCATTGGTGGTGTTCGCAGGTAATTTTAGGCTCGCGTGTTGCTGGTCAGATTGCTCAATCTTGATTTTGTGTGAAGTGCTACTAATGTTTTGTAATGGGATGGGCGTGTGAATATTAACATCCATGGCAAAAGTATCGGCGGGTGTTACGTTAGACTTAAAATAAGGTGTTTTTACCCACTGCTCTTGCACACCACTACCTGATGCAACCGAGCCGTTATAACGTGGGCCAACAACCCCAGGGTATACAAACGCATATTTACCAGAAGTCGGGATGATGGTTTCTGTGTAATGTAACTCCACGGCAATATCGTCACCAGGTAAAATATTGGCGACATTCATCTGGAATACATTCGGGCGTTCTTGCTCTAATAATGACGCGCTTTTGCCTTCAGACTTAGCTTGCTCGTACTCGGCTTTAGCTTGTTTTTTTTCGCGGATTTTTGCTTCTACAACGCGGTCACCAATATGCATTTGTAAACCATATACTGCCGCATGGATAGAGGCTGGGAATACGTACTTGGCTTCTAAGGCGTGTTTGCCTTCATTACGGTAATGCTGCGTGACCACCACATCGGCAATCACGCCAGTGATATTCACCTTCACATCGGTGGATTTAAGCGGTAATTGATCGGTATTTGGATCATCACTTTTGACAAAAAAGTAAGGGGATAATGTTTTTTCGTTATCAGTGGTGGGATTCGTTTCTGCATAAGCCGTGTTGCACAACACCATCAAACTCGCAGAAGCTGTTGCAAGCAGCATGCGCGAGTAAGGCCTTAATAAATTCATGATTCACTCCTAGTTGGTTAGTGCTAAATCTGCACAGAGTGAAGCATGCGCCAGCGATGAGAAGTCACTGGGAACTCAACAAGAAATGCGTGTGAAATTTGTGTGAAGTATTAGAAATTAAGTAATGTCATTCAACGCATGATTACTTCACGGGAGTGTATAAACTCACCATCGTCATTCTTCGCTTCGCTCAGAATGACCACCGCATGTCACTCCCGTGTAAACGGGAGTCCATTTTTGGTT
>DHYP01000048.1:49836-50334 GCA_002414145.1 Methylophilaceae bacterium UBA5127
TCTTCGCTATGCTCAGAATGACGGGCTTTGAGATGTTTGCGTGAATTGGAGACTTTTTATTGCTATCTCTTATTCATACATAACAAGCATTACAAACTAACTTTTGATGCTGGGTAAGCTTAAACTAGCGACTGCACCGCCTTCAGGATTGTTGGCTAATACAATCTCACCACCATGCAGATGTGCTATCTCGCGCACAAAGGGTAAGCCTAACCCTGTGCTTTTTTGTCCAGAATCTGGGCGACGTAACGAGTAGAATTTTTCAAAGATACGATCCAGCGCATACTCTGGGATGCCTTGTCCGTGGTCGCGTATGCTAATCAGGCATTGCTTGTCTTGTGTTTCAACACGCGTGGTGATGATGCTTTCGGATGGGGAAAAATCGAGAGCATTCGCCAGTAAGTTAGTGAGTGCTCGCTGTAGTAAAAACGCATCCCCCATCACAGTGATTTCATCGTGTGATTCAAATTGCAGGGTTATTTTTTTCCGCTCCGCAGC
>DHYP01000048.1:50341-53552 GCA_002414145.1 Methylophilaceae bacterium UBA5127
AGCAGGCTCTAAAGAGCGAATTACTTCTTGCGTTAAACTGACGATGTTCACCGCTTTGGTTTCATCCAAGGTATGGCGTTTTTCTAGGCTGGCGAGCTCCAGTAACTTATCTGCCAATTCTTGCAGGCGCACAGCTTGGTTATTAATGTTGTCGGCAAAACGTATTTTTTGTGCCTCCGCCATGGGCTCACGTAACAGTTCTGCCGCACCTCTAATGGCGGTTAGCGGGCTTTTGAGTTCGTGCGTGAGTGCTTGCACATATTCTTCCGTATAACTACGGCCAGCCATGGCGTCACGCATATCCAAAAAAGCGCTTTTGAATACGGTACGTAATCTGCGCAAAATGTTCACAGGATGGGTGATTTTTTCTTGTTTGAATACTTGCGCAATATCATGCGTAAGCTGCGAGGGACTCGCGAGCCAAACAGTGATCACAATGAGCATAATTAAAAATGCGACTAGCGTAATGACGCCAACATTCAGTAACTTTTGTTTGGCAGAAGCGACTAATTCATACTGGGAAGAAACGGTCTTTCCTACACTGACTGCGCCTATAATTTGATTGTTAGCGTCGCGGATGGGAGCGGCAACGTACATCACATCACTTTTTGCATCGGTTGCATCTACGCGTGTAGTACGTGCACCATACTCACCCGACTGTGCCATGTGTATATCGTGCCAATTGCGAAAATCTTGCCCCGTGTCTTGTCCCATGGAGTCATACAGCACAATGCCGTTAACATCTGTCACATACACACGCAAATTCACGCTATGTTTGGTAATCGCATAGATTTTGGCTATAAAGCGCTGGTTGTAAACGCGATTAAACACCTGATTCATACGTGTAGCATCAATCAGGGATTCGTTGGCATCGGTTTCTATCCAAGCCGCCATGATATAAGCAGTATCTACCAAGGTTTCTTCTGCAGATTCGCGGTAACGAATATCCAAACCAGAGCTCACTGTATACAAAAGCGCTGCTACACCGAGTGTAAAAAGTAAAATCACACTTAAAAAGATGCGGTTACGCTTACTCATGGATTCACTATTCTTTGAGTGAGTAACCCATGCCGCGATGGGTCACTATCGGGTCACTGTCTGCATTGATGGCGCGAAGCTTGGCACGGATTAATTTGATATGGGCATCCACTGTACGCTCTAGGCTGACATCAGGATGTTCCCACGCTTTGTTCATGAGTTCCTCACGGGTGTAGACGCGCCCAGGTCTTTCGCACAAAACTTTCAGTAAGCGAAACTCAGTACGCGACAGCTCAAGCGCTACCCCCAAGTATTGAATACATTTACGCTCTTCATCAATAAAAAATTGGTTGGTGCTGCTTGCCGAACTGGCTGTTACTACAGATTGCTGCTTCTGAACACGGCGCAACACAGTACGTATGCGCGCACACAACTCACGCGGACTAAAGGGCTTGGCAATATAATCATCTGCACCTAGCTCTAGCCCAACAATACGGTCAATCTCCCCTGAACGTGCAGTTAAAAAAATCACCGGCAATAAATGGTTAATTTGCCTAAAGACATCAAAACCATTGATGTCTGGCAGGCCAACATCCAATATCGCCAAATCAAAATTTTGTTGTTTCAGCAGGTCTAGTGCATGCTGGCCTGTAGCTGCCCAAACCGTCTCAAAACCGTCGGTGTTGAGCGCATACACTGTGGTTTCCGCAATGCTGGGTTCATCTTCTATCACTAATATGCGCTGTACCAAGATACGCTTTCAATATATTTAATCAGTGAAAGTATAAGCCAGCTTAAGGTCGGTTAGAAATAGTATTGCGTGCTTGTGCAAAGCTTGGCGAGTTAAGATCAACAATCGTTTAGAGAATTTTAAGCAAATACTGCTACAAAACTTGGCCAACTCAATTGGTTTAAGAAGCGACGTTAAATGGATTTCCAAAGATGAAGTAATATTAAAAAAGCCAGCTCGAAAGCTGGCTTTCTAAATTACTAAAGGCTTATTAAACCTTGAGATAAACCAACCAAAAAGTATTTAGACTTTTTGGTAAACCTCACTACCCTTCTTCACAAACTCAATCGCCTTCTCTTGCATGCCTTTGTGCAGCGCTTCTTTTTCGTCTACGCCTAATTTATCTGCATAATCGCGTACGTCTTGCGTGATTTTCATGGAGCAGAAGTGTGGGCCGCACATGGAGCAGAAGTGGGCTTGTTTTGCGCCTTCTTGTGGCAGGGTTTCGTCATGGAATTCTTTGGCTTTTTCTGGGTCGAGACCGAGGTTAAATTGGTCTTCCCATCTAAATTCAAAACGTGCTTTGGATAACGCGTTATCACGGATTTGTGCACCTGGGTGGCCTTTGGCCAAATCGGCAGCGTGGGCCGCGATTTTGTAGGTGATGATGCCGACGCGTACGTCTTCTTTATCAGGTAGACCTAAGTGTTCTTTCGGGGTGACGTAGCACAACATGGCGCAGCCGTACCAGCCGATCATGGCAGCGCCAATACCTGAGGTGATGTGGTCATAACCTGGGGCGATGTCGGTGGTTAATGGCCCTAATGTGTAGAAGGGAGCTTCACCACAGTGCTCTAGTTGCAAGTCCATGTTCTCTTTGATGAGGTGCATGGGCACGTGGCCTGGGCCTTCGATCATGCATTGTACGTCGTGTTTCCAAGCGATTTGTGTCAATTCGCCGAGTGTTTTGAGTTCTGCAAATTGTGCTTCGTCGTTGGCGTCGTAGATAGAGCCTGGACGTAAACCATCCCCCAATGAGAAGCTCACGTCATATTGCTTCATGATTTGGCAGATGTCTTCAAAATGCTCATACAAGAATGATTCTTTATGATGCGCCAAGCACCATTTCGCCATAATCGAGCCACCGCGTGACACGATGCCGGTCATACGTTTTGCTGTCATTGGGATATAAGCCAAACGCACGCCAGCGTGGATGGTGAAGTAATCCACACCTTGTTCGGCTTGCTCAATCAAGGTATCGCGGAAGATTTCCCAAGTGAGATCTTCCGCCTTGCCATTCACTTTTTCAAGCGCTTGGTAGATAGGCACCGTACCAATTGGCACTGGGCTGTTGCGGATAATCCACTCGCGCGTTTCGTGGATGTTTTTACCTGTAGATAAATCCATCACGGTATCGCCACCCCAACGCGTACCCCACACCATTTTTTCGACTTCTTCAGAGATAGAAGAACCTAAAGCTGAGTTACCGATGTTGGCGTTGAT
>DHYP01000027.1:0-3532 GCA_002414145.1 Methylophilaceae bacterium UBA5127
AGCTGAAATTCCCTAACATCTCAAAGAATGTGTGGTGACGCGCGGTATAGCCTACATTTTCCAGATCGTTGTGTTTGCCGCCAGCGCGCACGCATTTCTGTGAGGAGGTGGCGCGAGTGTAGGGGCGTTTGTCAAAGCCCAAAAATACGTCTTTAAACTGGTTCATACCCGCGTTGGTGAACAGCAAAGTAGGGTCACCGTGCGGTACGAGCGAGCTGGAAGCCACAACTTGATGGCCTTTGGAGGCGAAAAAGTCTAGAAATTGCTGGCGAATTTGTTTGACGGTGATAATTGGTTTGCTATTCATTACAACTCAGTTTCATTCTTCAAAATTTTGGTTTAATTCTTTTTCACTATTCAATAATTTTTTTATGACATCAAAACCAAACCCACGGCTTTGTAAAAATCTGGCTTGTTTTGCCCACTCGTCTCGATTGCTGGGTGCGGCTTTATATTTTTTACGCCACACCTCAGCAGCATGCGCAAACTCATCACTTTTGACTGCTTCTACTGCATGGACGATTAAGTCTTCTGCAATGCCTTTTCCCCGTAACTCATGTGCCACTTTTGCGCTGCCAAACTTGGCTTTTCGCGCCTGCACCAGTTGTTCCGTAAAGCGCACATCTGACAACCACCCACGCTTTTTAAAGTCATCTAATAAAGCGGGAATATCATCATGCTCATCAGCATAACCCTTAAGCTTTTGCCCCAACTCAGCATATGAGTACTCGCGCTTAGACAAATATTCCAGCGCACGCTGTCTTAGTGATTTTTCTGGTATTTGAGCGATTTAGCGTTCCTTACTTACGCTTAAAACTTGTGCTTGAATTAGTCATCCTCACCACGTGCTGAAGGCATAATTTCAGCTAATTGCTTAGCATTAGCGCGAATTTTAGCTTCGATTTCCGCAGCAATCGCTGGATGCTCACGCAAATATTCTTTTGCATTTTCTTTACCTTGGCCAATTTTTTCGCCATTGTAGCTGTACCAAGCGCCTGCTTTTTCTACTAATTTGATATTGGCGCCTAACTCAATAATCTCGCCCAAACGTGAAATGCCTTCGCCATACATAATGTCAAACTCAGCCTGTTTGAATGGAGGTGCTACTTTATTTTTGATGACTTTTACGCGCGTTTCTGCACCCGTGACTTCGTCGCCTTTTTTAATTGCGCCCGTGCGGCGAATATCCAATCGCACTGAAGCATAAAATTTAAGCGCGTTACCCCCTGTGGTGGTTTCTGGGTTA
The DNA here is from genome assembly GCA_002414145.1 of Methylophilaceae bacterium UBA5127. Lineage (GTDB taxonomy): Bacteria > Pseudomonadota > Gammaproteobacteria > Burkholderiales > Methylophilaceae > Methylophilus. Next base: position 1,247 of record DHYP01000027.1, read on the forward strand.
CCAAACATCACGCCTATCTTCATACGGATTTGGTTGATGAAAATCACCAGTGTGTTAGTACGTTTAATGTTACCTGTGAGTTTACGTAAGGCTTGTGACATCAGGCGCGCTTGCAGACCCATGTGGCTATCGCCCATCTCACCCTCAATCTCAGCACGTGGTGTTAATGCAGCCACAGAGTCGACTACCACAATATCGACAGAACCTGAGCGCACCAGCATGTCAGCGATTTCTAACGCTTGCTCGCCTGTATCAGGCTGAGAGATTAGCAATTCAGGTACATTCACGCCTAATTTAGCGGCATATTGTGGATCGAGCGCATGCTCGGCATCAATAAAGGCAGCGACTCCGCCCAATTTTTGCATCTCTGCAATCACAGAAAGCGTGAGCGTAGTTTTACCTGAAGACTCTGGTCCGTAGATTTCAACAACACGACCACGTGGCAAACCACCAATCCCTAAGGCAATATCCAGACCCAAAGAGCCTGTGGATACGGCTTGAATATCCTCACCAATATCACTATCCCCCATACGCATGATGGAGCCTTTACCAAATTGTTTTTCGATTTGTGATAGTGCGGCTGCTAACGCTTTACTTTTATTATCATCCATGTGATTTTTGCCTTTATTTTAAGCCACTTAAATTAACTGCTAATTATTTCATAAATTACTGTTTATGATAAGCGCTACCGATAGGATTGATTCATTTAATCAATGTTTTGAGGTATGATTAAGCATAACGTGCGTCAACGATAACAATTATGATGCGTTCTCTAAACAAGGGAGATTTTTAATCTTTACGGAGGAGATATGAAAATATTATCAATAATTCTTGCGGTGGCGACGCTATCTACCATCGCTATTTCAAACGCAAATGCGCGCGATTCTTTTAGTGTAGGCATTAATATTGGCGGTTACGATTATGCACCACCGCCTGTAGTCTATTACTACCCACCACCGCCCACTGTATACTACGGTGCGCCAAGCGCGTATTATCCAGCCCCTGTGGTACGTTATGCGCCAGTAGTAAGTTATCGATATTATGATGGTGACAGATACCATGGTTACCATCGTGATTGGGATGACGATCATCACGGTCATCGTGGTTGGAGACATGGCCACGGGCACGATAGAGACTAAAACCTCAATCGCAAATTTAATATTAAGCTAAAATTGTCAGCAGCCCCTGCATTGCTTCAATGCAGGCTTGTTGGCGGATTTGTGCTCGATCGCCCCCGAACCACTTTGTCGACTTTGTTAATCCTCCATCCAGACTGGCCCATGCAAAACAGACTGTTCCTACGGGCTTTGTCAAAGAGCCACCATCAGGCCCTGCTATTCCGGTGATACTGACTGCGACTTTTGCCTGACTTTGCTTTAGCGCACCATAAACCATTTCTATCGCTGTTTGTTCACTCACCGCACCATATTGCTCTATGGTTTCTGCCTGCACCCCTAACATCTCAATTTTGGATTGATTGCTATACGTCACAAAACCGCGGTCAAACCACATAGAGCTTCCTGGCACACTGGTAATCCACTGTGCTGCCATACCGCCTGTACAGGACTCTGCCAGCGCGAGCATATAACCTTTTCGCTTTAGCTTAGCGCCCAAATCGATTGCCAACTGGTTTAATTGATCCATATCACTATTTTTACACACATAATGGCATAGATTGCAGCCAACAAATCATCTAACATCACACCTAACCCACCCTTCACGCTCGCATCTATTTGGCGTATCGGAAAAGGCTTCCAAATATCAAACAATCGAAATAACGCAAATGCCAATAACCACCATAACCAGTGCTTAGGCACAAAAGCAAGCACTAACATCATTGCTACAATCTCATCCCAAACAATACTACCGTGATCGCTAACACCAAGTGCTTTGCCCGTCACATCACACCAATACACGCCCAGCAAAAACAAACTGGCAATTACGATTAATTGTGCGCTGAAAGCATCACTAGAAATCAGCCAGAACAATGGCAACCCAACTAACGTACCAACAGTACCCGGCGCTTTAGGTGCAAGCCCACTCCCCAGCCCCAAGCTCAAAAAATGAACTGGGTGCGACATTAAAAATTTGATGCTCGGTATTTTATGCAAAGTGATCATATCCCAATCGGTTGAGCTTAATTGGCTCGCCATGATGCAGCACGTTAAGTGCTGGCGCGATACCCACCTCTCCTATACGTGTTAAAGGCAACCCTAAAGTTTCACTCAGCGCCAACACCGCTTCACGACAATGCGGCGGGGCTGTAAAGCACAACTCATAATCATC
>DHYP01000027.1:3565-5641 GCA_002414145.1 Methylophilaceae bacterium UBA5127
GTGCTGCACGAGTGGCTCTTGTAAGCACGGTTTGATTGTATCCAGACATGGGACAAGCTCAAGATGCACCGTAGCCCCTACCCCAGACGCCTGCAATATATGCCCCAAGTCTGCCACTAATCCATCTGACACATCTATGCAGCTAGTGGCGACCTCCCTTAAAGCCAAACCTAGGTCTATGCGAGGTTGTGGCAAATTTAATGCGCGCAGACAGGCTGCCTCTTCACTTTGCGAAAGCGTTGTTTTTTGAAGAAGATGCGCCAACCCCAGCGCAGCACTACCCAATAATCCGCTGACCCAAATATCATCCCCCACCAGCGCGCCGCTACGTTTTATTGCTTTATCCAGAGGCACTTCACCCAGGATTTGTACTGCTATATTCAATGACCCTTTTGTGGTATCTCCGCCAATCAAGTCAATTTTAAACGCTTCTGCACATGCAAAAAATCCGCGAGAAAACGCCTCTAACCAAGCCTCATTTATCTCAGGCAATGCAATTGAAAGCGTTACCCATTTTGGCATCGCCCCCATTGCAGCCATGTCTGATACATTCACTGCAAGCGATTTCCAACCAATATGTTCAGGCGCCGCATTCGCAAAAAAGTGAGTACCTACTACCGACATATCAGCGGAGACTGCAAGATGATAGCCATTTTTAACGCGAATCAAAGCCGCATCATCCCCGATACCCAGATCTGTATCTTTTATTGGTCTTTTAAAATACTGTCGAATGAGATCGAACTCTGAAGTCATACTTGTTATTTATCTTTGTCTTAGAAAAACTGCACTAATCACTATCACGCACAGAATACCTACTACATCCGCCAACCAATCATAGACACTTGCCTGACGTGTTATGGTTAGCCACCCTTGTAGTACTTCCATGAATGCGCCAAACACCGCCAGATGCATAACAACCCACCATTTTTTAGATGGATATGCAAAAAAACCAACTATAGTCATGATCAGAAACACACCCATATGCTGCACCTTATCCCAATAAGGCCAGCCCCCTTGCTTAGGAGGCAACTCTACTAACATCAGCAATGTGACAATTGCTACTAAAAGCCCAAAAATATAAGGCATGACACATAATATACGTTGGTAATGCTGTTTCATCTGTTTGTTTTCTCTTTATTCATTGATTAAGCTGGCTTTAAAGCTGATTTGGGCCTAAAGCTTTTCACAAGTCTTTCGTCAGTTTCTAGATAAGGCATGGGGCTATCGACCGTGCCCAGCAAATCTAAGCAATAAGGCACTGCTGCAAATATGCCATGCACTAACTGTTTGCCGTGTTCATCCTTTAGACCTTCTAGCGTTTCTTTAATCGACTTAGGCTGCCCAGGCAGATTAATGATTAAACATTGCTTGCGTATGACAGCTACTTGCCGTGACAGAATAGCCGTTGGCACAAAATGTAAGCTGATTTGACGCATTTGCTCACCGAATCCAGGCATTTCTTTATCTGCAACAGCCAGTGTAGCTTCAGGGGTAACATCACGCACTGCGGGGCCAGTGCCTCCAGTCGTGAGGATTAAATGACACGCTTGCACATCTACCAAATCTATTAAAGTGGTTGAAATGGTAGCTAAATCATCAGCAATCAAACGCTCATTAAACACACAAGGAGTTATCAGCGCTTGCTGCAACCAATCACGCAAACTTGGAATTCCTTTGTCTTCATAAACACCACTTGCCGCTCTGTCACTAATTGAAACTAAACCAATTTTAATGAATTGTTTTTCCATTTGTTTGTCAGACTTTTTAAGTTAAACTAAATCATATCATTTTCAATCCACAAGTTTCCCGACCGCTAAGGACTTTTATGCGTAACCACCCTATATACAAATTGATGTGTCATTCCCCTACAAAAATACAAAATGGTCGCCAGTCAGCCAGCGTTATTGCAAGAAACTTGCGTCAGCAGCTCTTAATCAAATGGTGTGCTGTAAGTATGCTGACCATCATTTTAGGTTTGCTTTCAGTCAAATTATTCGCCGCAGAAAATCTATACGAACAAAACTACAAGGCCCAAAGCACTTATCCTTTAGCTTCGCTGCAAGCGAATCCTGAAAC
>DHYP01000027.1:5665-6555 GCA_002414145.1 Methylophilaceae bacterium UBA5127
TGTAAGCAACCACAAAGAAGATGACAACATTAGCATGCTAGAGGATGGTTACGACATGATGGGAAGTAGTGGGTTTGAAGCTGGAGATGTCGCGCCTGAATTGGCACTGCAACATGCAAAATCCATTAAAGCAGATGTGGTGCTTGTATATAGCAAGTATGGCTCTGCTAAAACCGCTCATTCAAAAATTGAGTTGATTAAAGAAGCAGCTAAAACAGGGAAAGCGCTCACTGAAAAAGAGGTTGCCGAAGAACCCACCAGCTATCAATATTACGCCAGTTACTGGGCAAAAACACCTATGCCTACTCTCGGCGTGCACATCATCAAGCTGATTCCAAAAGCTCAGCAGGCTGAAAATGAACCCACACCTGAAGTGAAAGGCTTGAAAGTGATTGCAGTCATCAAAAATTCACCCGCTGCGCTAGCAGGTTTAGTCCGTGGAGACCGGCTGATTAAAATCAACAACCTCTCATTGGATAAACCAGAAGACCTTTCTAACGCTGTTAGAACACTGAAAGGCAAGCTGGTAGAAATTCGCTATATACGTGATGACGAAGAGCTTACTACGCAAGCCACGCTCAACCAGCAGCGCTAATAAACTCATTACTCAGATGCGTCTTTGCCTTCTAATATTGCGCGAATCAACTTGAATAATTCGCGACTGCTTTTTGGTGGCTTACCCGCCGCCTCTTCACGCTGTGCGTTTCTAATCAAAGTACGCAATTGTTGACTATCTGTATTTGGATACTGCACCAGAAACTCTGAAATCGCATCCATCTCGCTGAGCAGCCTAGTACGCCATCGCTCCATCCCGTGAAAACGCGCATTTTCTTCCCGATGCTTACCTTCCCAGCGTTGTAGCTGTTCAACAATTGGTGCAGTATCAATAT
>DHYP01000027.1:6622-12639 GCA_002414145.1 Methylophilaceae bacterium UBA5127
AGTGATACGTTTAGCTTCCATCACTGCTTCAAATAAGAGCTCTGGCAAGTTCAGCTTGACCAGCTTATCTTTTGACAGGTCGACGAGCTTTTGCCCAATTTCCTGTGCGGCATCGGCCTCTGCTTTAAGCTTAGTCTTGCTAATCACAACTGGTGTTTCTATTTTATCTTGCATGTTTTTAATCAATTACGGCATGATTGAAGTCAATCACGGTATGATAACAGCTTTATACCAATCATATCATCAGTCAAGACAAGTCATGGATCTAGATACCTTAAAACAGCTCTCACAAGATGTGTTAAAACTTGCCGCAAATGCAGGCGCATCTTCCGCAGAAGCAGAAGTGAGTTACGGCATTGGCCAACAAGTTTCTGTCCGCTTAGGAGTACCAGAAAACATTGAATACAATCAGGATAAAGGGTTTTCTGTCACCGTATTTTTTGGTCAGAGAAAAGGTCATGCCAGCAGCTCTGACTTAAGCCCTCAGGCATTACATGATACTGTAGAGGCCGCTTGTAACATTGCGAAATACACTGCTCAAGATGAATTTTGTGGTTTAGCTGATGCAACGCTCATGACTTCCGACCTGCCTAACTTGGATCTTCATCATCCTTGGAAAATCAGTATTGAAGATGCCATAGAGATCGCAAAAGAATGTGAAGCTGCCGCTATGTCAGTCGATAATCAGCGTATCACCAACTCCGAAGGCGCAAGTGTTTATACAAATGATAGCGTCTTTGCCTACGCAAACTCACATGGGTTTATCGGTGGTTATCCAAGCACACGCCATAGCATCAGCTGCTCGGTGATTGCAGAACAGGAAACTGCCATGCAGCGCGACTATTGGTATAGTAGCGCACGTGACGCTAGCGACATGGGGTCTGCAACAGACATCGGCAAAATTGCTGGTGAGCGCACTGTACGTCGCCTAGGTAGCCGCCCCATTAAAACAGGGCAATACCCCGTATTATTTGAGGCACCGCTTGCCAGTGGCCTTATTTCTACGTTAGTTAATGCAATCTCAGGCAGTAGCTTGTATCGCAAATCTTCTTTCTTGCTCGATAGCCTAGGTAAACCAGTTGCCTCAAATATTCTTAACATTCAAGAATTACCACATATAAAGAAGGGCTCTGCCAGTAGTCCATTTGACAACGAAGGCGTTGCAACTCAACCCCGTCAATTAGTTGAAAATGGGGTATTGCAAGGCTATGTGCTATCTAGCTACTCCGCGCGCAAGCTAGGCATGCAAACAACTGGCAATGCTGGTGGTGCACACAACTTAATTGTGCAAGACACGCGACATAGTTTTACTGATCTATTGCACTTAATGGACACAGGATTGCTCGTCACTGAACTGTTAGGTCACGGACTTAACATGGTTACGGGTGACTACTCTCGTGGCGCCGCTGGCTTTTGGGTAGAAAAAGGAATTATCGTCCATCCAGTAGAAGAAATCACTATTGCTAGCAATATGAAGGATATGCTGAATCAACTGATTGCGATCGGTACAGACATCATTCCCCATAGTGCAAAACAAACGGGATCCATCTTAATTGAGCAAATGACGGTTGCTGCATCCGAGTAAAAGCCAAAAATAAAAAGCCCCTACAGGGGCTTTTTATCAATTTACCTCACATCAGTGGGTTATTATTTTGTACTAGTATTTGCTGCTACTGGTTTAGCATCTTCAGCGACCGTTTCATGACTATCACGGTCTTCATCTTGAAGTAGTTCAACTGGCACTAGGCCATCTTGTACTTGGCTAGCACGCAGTTGTAAGTAGCCATCTCGCGTGAATGCGTAGGGGTCTAATGAAGCGTTATCAGCAATATCAGAGGCGTCTAGCAACATTACACGTTTATCAATCGTCTGTGCTACACGCAATTGATTGTGCAGTTTTACCTCACCTTTTCTATGCGCATAAGCAATGACATCTGAAGTAAGGTTGTCAAACACTAAACCTGTGGTATCTCGCAATGTGCTTGAACCCAAGATCGGCAATACGAGATAAGGACCATTACCGACACCCCAGTAGCCTAATGTCTGACCAAAATCCTCTTGGTGCCTTTCAATGTTATCCATGCTGGCCACATCAATAAAGCCTGCGATTCCGAATGTACTATTAATTACAAAACGTCCAGCATCAGTAAAAGCATGCGTAAATTTGAATTGAAGCAAATCATTAATTACCGTAGTCAGTGTTTGCAGATTGTTGAAAAAATTATTCACGCCTTTACGCACTGGCGATGGCGTCACCGATTTATATGCGGTTGCCACAGGTTTAATGATTGCACGATCAGTCACATCATTAAATTTATAAATACCACGGTTAATCCCTTCAAGAGGATCCTTATTTGAGGTTGTAGCACATCCCGACACCAGTAACACCAGTAAGGCACTTAACAAGATTCTATTGATATATTTTTTCATTATTGATCGCTTAACTCTCTAAGTACCTGCCATATGATGCAACATTAACACAACCTGCTGCGACAATTATCACTTACCGCGATAAGATTGTCCAGCATGTTGCTACGTTAGCACATCTCCCATTTTAGACAACTTCAATGCTAAATTACATATTTCTCACACAAACACTGTTAATTCAAGCAAAATCTACACCAAATTCAGATTTTCGCCACACTTTTGTCTGATAATTTAGTATTTCTTATATAAACCGAGTGCTTTTTCTCGCTGCAAACCATGATCAACGATAGGTGCAGGGTAATTCTGCCCAGTAATATTCAGTGCCATTTGCTGCTGAAATGATGAGTTACTCCATGGCTGATGAATCATCTCATCATCGTATTCCGACAATTCTGGCACATATTGACGTATAAATTGACCATTTTTGTCAAAGCGTTTGGATTGCGCAATCGGATTAAAAATCCTGAAGTACGGTTGGGCATCGCAGCCTGTCGAAGCAGCCCACTGCCATCCTCCATTATTTGCAGAAAAATCAAAATCAATGAGCTTCTCTGCAAAATAGCGCTCACCCCAACGCCAGTCAACCAACAAATCTTTAACCAAAAAACTTGCGGTAACCATACGTAAACGATTATGCATGTATCCAGTTGTATTTAACTGGCGCATAGCAGCATCCACCATAGGGTAACCTGTCTGACCCTGACACCAAGCTTCAAACAAGCCCAGATTATTAGGGTAATTCAAATGTTCATACTCTCGCTTATACGCTCTGCCTTCTGCCAGATTAGGCCGAAAATATAAAACTTGAAAATAAAAATCGCGCCAAATCAATTCGTTTAACCATATACGCGCACCCTCTTCAGTGCTGTACCACGCCTTACTAGCCAGCTGTCGGATGGAAACCGTACCAAAACGTAAGTGCACTGAAAGATAAGATGAACCTTTGATTGCTGGAAAGTCGCGCTTATTATGGTAATCGGGCATGCGTGTCACAAAGTCATCAAAAAGAGACCACCCTCCCGACATGCCCGTTGGCAACCTTAACTGCTTGAGATTCGTGCGCGTAAAACCGAGCGATTCTAAGCTAGGCATTAGCGCATTAGCTACTTTTGCCAAATGTGCTATATATGCATCTACTGGATACGATTTTAAATAAAAATCGCTGAGTTTGCTTAAGACTGCATTTTTATAAGGAGTAAAAACGGTATAGGGTTTTCCTGCCTGAGTCATGATTTCATCTTCATGAAAAATGGCTTGGTCTTTAAATTGATAAAAGCCAACACCAACTTCCTTCAAACTCAAGGCCACAAGCTGGTCACGCCGAATCGCTTCTGGCTCATAATCACGATTAGAATAAACAGCCTGCACGCGCAACTGTTGGGCTAGTCGAGGCAATGCCTCTATAGCACGCTCATGTAATACAATTAAATCAGACCCCCTCCGATTCAACGCCTGCTTAAGTTCAAGCACGCTCTCCCATATAAATTCGACGCGCCTATCAGTTTTATCGCTTAATTGATCAAGTATGTCTGTATCAAATACAAACACAGAATACACTTGCTTATTTTCTTTGAGCGCATGAAATAAGGCCGCATGATCAAAATCACGCAAATCACGCCTAAACCAAACAAGCGCTGTCTTCATACTACTCTCTATGATATGGATGATTCTGATTGACTGTATAAGCGCGATAAAGTTGCTCTGTTAACATGACCCTCACCATTCCGTGTGGCATGGTCAGTGGCGATAAACTCCAAAGCCAATCGGACTTCTGCTTTAGTGTAGGATGCAAGCCATCAGCACCCCCTATGATGAAAGAAACATCTCGACCCAAACCTTGCCAATGTTGCAATTTGTTCGCCAGCTGTAATGTATTTACTTGCTGACCACGTTCATCTAATGCCACTAGGTAATCTTTATCAACGATTTCTAAAATACGCTTAGCTTCTGCGTCCTGCACTACTTCACTATTTTTGCCTGAAGCTCGTTTATCTGGTTTAACTTCGATGATTTCCATACTCAGTTCACGAGGCATGCGCTTTAGGTATTCCGCGCAGGCCTCGTCTACCCAGCCCGGCATCTTGTGACCCACTGAGACAATTCTAAGTTTCATGCTGTTTTACGACCTAAGATTTGGACTTAAGATTGTCCTGTGTGACGTGACCACTTCGGCGAGACTCTGCCTCACTCCATAACTGCTCGAGATTATAGTAGGCGCGAGTAGTAGGTACCATAATATGGACAATAATATCATCCAAATCCACCAACACCCACTCCCCTTCTTTCTCGCCTTCGACACCGCGAATCTCTACACCTTTTTCTTTTAACTTCTCGCGCACGTTGTCTGCCAACGATTTGGCCTGACGGCTGGAATTTGCGCTACAAATCACCATATAACTGGTCAAAGAGGTCATTTTACTGACGTCAAGCACGGTAATATCAAAACCTTTAATATCTTCTAATGCGTCGACTACCGCATCTTTCATTGCCACGAGTTCTAACAAATATATTCTCTTTTAAGTAGTAAGGTTAAGCAACTTGGACTGGAATGTGCTGTTTCTGCTCGACAACACGATTGCTTGAATCCACATAGACTAACTGTGGTGTATATTTTTCTAATTCCAAACTTGTATAGTGCGCATAGCTCGCAATAATAATAATATCTTTGGGGCGTGCCTTGTGTGCTGCAGCACCATTCACAGAAATAATACCTGAATGACGCTCAGCTCTGATTGCATAGGTGCTAAAGCGCTCACCATTCGTTACGTTATAAATATGGATTTGCTCATACTCTTGGATATCTGCCGCTTCTAACAAAGCCTCATCTATCGCACAGCTACCTTCATAATGCAACTCACTATGCGTCACATGCACACGATCNNTTGACGTTGTAGATGTCGATCTGCTGGTATTCGCGGATGTCTGCAGCTTCCAGCAGGGTTTCATCAATGGCGCAGGAACCCTCGTAGTCCAGCTCGGAATGCGTTACGCGCACCCGATGCAGTTTGGATTTGAGCATGGTTCTTTGCATTCAATTTGCCTTTAATGTAAAAGGGTTGCTATTATAATCAATTCAATGGTTTAGCGCAAAACTCAATATTATCTATCAAGCGCGTTTTCCCTAGCCTTGCTGCCCCCAGCACAATCAGATCATTTTCCTCAACTGTTGGCTTGAGTAAAGTCACTGCCGATCTTATTGCAATATAGTCTACTTCCCAACCCAGAGTAGTCAATTGTTGCATTGCCTGCGCCTCAATCGTCACAAAGTCTTGACTGCCTTGCGTTACTTGACTGACGACTTCATTTAATACACGAATTAACTGTGTTGCCTGTACTTTTTCGTTAATCTCTAAATAACCATTACGCGAACTCAAGGCTAACCCATTCGCTTCGCGTATGGTTTCTCCAGCCACGATATCAATGGGCAAATTAAACTGCTTGACCAATTCTCGAATAATATGGAGTTGCTGATAGTCCTTTTTTCCAAAAACTGCCACATCTGGCCGCACGATATTAAATAACTTCATCACCACAGTTGCCACCCCCATAAAATGACCAGGTCGGCTTGCCCCACATAATTCACTCGCAAT
>DHYP01000027.1:12666-22796 GCA_002414145.1 Methylophilaceae bacterium UBA5127
GGCTGGATTGTCATCGTTTGATTTAAATTAACACCGTCAAAATCAATATACAACTCACTGACTGTTGGTACAAATAAGATATCAGCATTCACTTCTGCCAACTTATCACAGTCAGCAGCTAATGTACGAGGGTAATTAGCCAAATCTTCGTTTGGACCAAACTGTAGTGGATTGACAAAAATACTCACCACAACGCATGATGCCTGTTGTTTAGCCAACGCCACTAAATGCAAGTGCCCTGCATGTAAGTTTCCCATTGTGGGCACAAAAGCAACGCTTATTTCTGCTTTGAGCAAACGTCTCAATTCACTACAGGTATTAACAATTTGCATGATTAATAACTGTGTTCAATCGCTGGAAAGGTGCCATTTTTAACTGCCTCAACATAACGTTTAACCGCATCTTGTATACTGTTGGTCTCTTTTAAAAAATTATGCACAAAACGCGGCGACTTAAAGGTAGCAGGATCTTTATCTGCGACACCCGTATAGATGCCTAATAAATCTTGTAGCACGAGCACTTGACCGCTGCAATCCACGCCCGCACCGATACCGATTGTTGGAACAGAAATCGCTTCTGTGAGATTTCTAGCCAAACTCGCTGGCACCATTTCCAATAGGACAAAACTCACACCAGCCTCTGCCATCGCCTGCGCATCATTGATCATTTGAGCTGCACTCTCTTCGGTTTTTCCTTGAATTTTATAACCACCCAGCTGCTTTACTGATTGTGGTGTAAATCCTAGATGTGCACATACCGCAATGCCGCGTTTAACCAAATAACGCGCGGTCTCTACTCGTACACCACCGCCTTCAAACTTTACAACATGCGCACCTGCATCTAAAAGTGCACTCGCATTCTTATATGCGACCGCAGGATCACTTTCATAGCTATTGACAGGCATGTCAGCCATAATCAGCGTGTTAGGCGCGCCTGCAGCTACGCACCGTGTATGATAAAGCATGTCCTGCATTGTCACGCCAAGCGTGCTATCTGCCCCTTGTAAGACCATACCAAGTGAATCACCCACTAGCAGAATATCTACTCCAGCTGCTTCCATGAGTTTTGCAAAAGTGGCATCGTAACAGGTTAGCATTGCAATCTTTTCACCGCCACTGACCTGATGCATTAAACTATTTAAATCCATACTGCATTTTACAATCAAATCAATGAAAGTTTTTGTATTGTCATTGCGTATTTTTCATCAAAACAAAAAAGGCACCCTCAGAGTGCCTTTTCAAGATTTTCCTAAATGGAATTAAATAGAGCTGCCTGATTTGCGACGTCTTGCAATACCAAACATACCTAAAGCAGATGCCATTAAAGGAAGTGCTGCTGGCACAGGCACTGCACTTACTGTACCCTCATCTTCATTATCCCAGTTGTAATATCTTATCAAGTCTGTAACTTGAGGTGCTGGACTTTCAATTTTAGGTTGAGGTACAGGTACCGGTATAACAATCGGAATGATAGGTGCAGGCGGCGTAGGAGGTGTACCAAGCCTCAATCTGCTAAACAAACCAGCATTTGCATCCACACTCGCCAACAAACAAGCTAATACTAAAAGTTTTTTCATTTATTACCCCCTTTTCATGACCGCGAAGTCGATGGTTGAATAGTATAGAGGTATCCTTTTTTTAACAATGACCCATATGGGTACATGTTGTTACAAAAATATGACAAACTCTTCCATAACAAAACTATTCAAAATTAGGATTGAAATACTCTCGGCTACTTTTAATTTGACCAATTCTGTTGATTAGCAGCTCTAAGGCAGCTTCATCTTTGAGAATGTTCAATTTTTCGTTGTTCACAATGAGCAATTTAGAGGCATCGTAGGTATGAAAAAATTCGCTATAAGCATCGGCTAATCGCGCGATATATTCACGTGGAATCTCTTGCTCGTAACTAATATTGCGTTCTTGGATACGGTCAGAAAGCTCATCCACTGGCGTTTGTAAATACACGACTAAATCAGGTCTGGGCGACTTTAACTGCAAGTGGGTGTATATCTGATGGTAAAGCGAATACTCTTCATCGTCCAAATTGAGTCGCGCAAATAGAGGGTCTTTTTCCAAGAAGAAATCCGCAACGACAGGCTTGGCGAACATATCCCGCTGTGTCATGTCTGATATCTGGCGGGAGCGTTGAAATAAGAAAAAAAGCTGCGTAGGCAAGGCATAGCGCTGTGCATCTTGATAAAACCTTGGCAAGAATGGATTGGCCTCTGCTTTCTCTGAAAGTAATTCAGCAGAAAATTTTTCTGCTAACATTTTTGCCAGTGTGGTCTTACCACTGCCGATTGGCCCCTCAATAACAATATACGGAAATTGATTAAAGATATTCATGTGCGCTCTAAGATTTTGATGAATAATGAGATAGTTTTTTTATACCCTGATCTAGGAACTGCTCTGCTAATAATGCCACACTACCACCCGCTGGAAGCACTAACTCTGGTGCAATCTCAGCCAATGGCAACATTACAAAGCTCCGCAAATGCATTCTAGGATGCGGCAATGTTAGCACGGTGGTTTGCATCTTAACATTGTCGTAAAGCAATAAATCGAGATCTAAGACTCGAGGCGCATTGGGAAAAGGCCTTTCTCTCCCAAACGCTGCTTCTATTGCTAATAAATGCGTCAACAATGCTTCTGGTGTCAAACTGGTACTGACATATGCAACTGCGTTGATAAAATCTGGCTGATTGTCGTACCCCACTGGCGCAGTCAAATACAAACTAGACGCTTTAACTAGTTGTGTTTGGGGCAATTGTTTCAATGCATCCAACGCCTGCCCAACCTGCTGTACAGGGTCTTTTAAATTACTACCTAATGCAATATACGCAATTGCCATTTAACTTTATACCACAGTCTCTTCTTTGATAGCCTGTGGCTTCTTACGTGCGCGTCGACGACGTTTTTTGGGAGTCGCATCAGGAAGCAACATCGCTATACGCTCTTCTGTACTGGCATCTGCAAACCGCGTCCACCACTCGCCTAACTCCATGGGAACCTCACCGGATTAGCACATTAGTAGCAAGAAATCATATGCGGCGCGGTAGCGTGGGTGCGCGAGTACTGCATAAGGCCGTTTTCCAGAACGCTGTTCTAGCCGAGGCTGCATTGCCCAAATCTCCTTCATCGTAGCGGTAAATCGATTATGAATGGCCATTTTTTCTGCTTGAATATCAATCACCGTGTTCATTGCCATATGTAGGGCTGGAATAGCATAGTGCCCTTGCTTTTGGTGCACTTGCCATGACGCCAACACTTCATGCCACAATAAAGTCGCAAACAAGAAACTTGGATTTGAAGATTTACCATTCAAAATACGCTCGTCTGTATTCTTAAGTGCTAACATCACAAACTTTTCGCCTAATGGTTGCTCAAGTACCACATCCAACAATGGCAATAGCCCGTGGTGCAAATGCTGCGCCCTGAGCGCATTAATGCTTTCTACCGCATGTCCTGATAAAAACAGCTTAAGCATTTCATCAAACAGGCGGCTGGGAGGTACATCTTGCAACAGGTCTGCCATTTTTTGTATCGGCGCTTCTGTCTTGGCATCTATTTTGAGGCCTAACTTGGCAGACAAACGCACGGCACGCAACATCCGCACAGGATCTTCCTGATAACGCGTCACAGGATCACCTATCATGCGCAGGACTTTAGCCTTTAAATCTGCAACGCCATGGTGAAAATCCAGAACCACTTCTTTAGCGGGGTCGTAATACAAAGCGTTGGCGGTAAAATCTCGTCTAACCGCATCCTCCTCAATACTGCCAAATACATTATCGCGAATAATGCGACCCGACTCCGTTGTTTTGGCATCCCCTTCATTTTGATGATGCCCACGGAACGTTGAAACTTCTATGGTTTCACTTCCCCACATCACATGCACCAGCCTAAAACGCTTACCAATAATACGCGAGCGTCTAAAAATCTTGTACACTTCTTCAGGTGTTGCGTTAGTCGCTACGTCAAAATCTTTGGGCTTATATTTAAGAAGCAAATCACGCACAGCCCCCCCCACAATATAGGCTTCAAAACCTGCTTTTTGCAGCCCCTCACAGGTTTTAATCGCTGCGGGACTGATCAAATTCCGATCAATTTGATGGTTCTTGATCACAATAGACTGAGCAACATGCGCTGATTTGGGCTTTGTGACGGGTTTATGTTTCTTAGTGAAAACTTTTTCTAGAAATTTTTTTATCATAGTGAATGTGGCTTAGGCAAAACAACGCTCATCATCTCTGAGCCATTTTTATCCAAGCAATAAAGTTTATTGATTTTTATAGCTATTTTCCCATAACACATCTGGCACATTAGCCTCTTTATTTAATACGCGGCTTAGCACAAATAATAAATCAGAGAGCCGATTCATATACTGTAATGAGACTGCGGAGAGTGGCTCTTTTGCATTCAGCGCGTGTAACGTGCGTTCCACACGCCGACAAACGGTTCTAGCCAAATGACAATAAGCCGCAGGCTTACTTCCGCCTGGTAATATAAACTCTTTTAAAGGAGGTAACGCCTCATTCCACGCATCAAGCGCATCTTCTAATGCTGTTACACGTTCTGGTTTCAGGACTAAATGCCCAGGCATGCAGAGTTCCCCACCTAAATCAAACAAATCGTGTTGCACGCGCGTTACACAATGCTTAACTTTATCTGATACAGGCTCAGTTAGCATCAACCCGATAACCGCGTTCAGCTCATCGACTTCACCTAAAGCTTGAATACGCAAGCTGTCCTTAGCAACACGCGTACCATCTGCTAACCCAGTAGCACCTGTATCACCTGTGCGTGTATAAATTTTACTCAGCCTGTTTGCCATTTAAAATCCTATATAATGCGACCATTATAAATCAACTCTTATGGTTTCGATGACTACACCTTCATTGAATAACAGTCCAATTGGCGTTATGGACTCAGGAGTCGGCGGCATTTCTGTGCTCAAGCACATTCATGCGTTGTTACCACATGAAAATTTACTCTATTTTGCTGACAGTCACTACGCACCTTATGGCAGCAAATCAGCAGAGGTCATCACGCAACGCTGCATCAGTATCACTGATTACTTAATCTCGCAGCATGCCAAAACAATCGTAGTGGCCTGCAACACGGCCACAGCCGCAGCAATCACAACACTACGTGGTCGATATCAAATACCGATTATCGGCATGGAGCCTGCGGTTAAGCCAGCTGCTGAAGCCACAAAAAACGGCATTATTGGCGTGCTAGCCACGGTAGGCACCCTGAAAAGTGCACAGTTTGCCGCGTTATTAGAAAATTACGGCAAAGACATCAAAGTCATCACCCAAGGCTGTGAGGGGCTAGTCGAGTGCGTAGAGAACGGCGCATTAAATACACCGCAGACTAAAGCGCTTATCACACACTATTGCGCACCACTGCTTGCCGAAGGCGCTGATACGATTGTGTTAGGGTGTACGCATTACCCATTCTTACGCGAAACCATTGCCGAAGTTATCGGTAATAGCATCACGCTTATCGACACGGGAGCCGCAGTAGCCATGCAACTCAAACGACAATTAGACACACACAAATTACATGCAAGCCACTTGCATCAAGCACACATTACTTTTAATACCAACAGCACACTGCCTAATGCGGCAGAAGTGATTGACACATTATGGGGAGCATGCTCCCAAACACCTTATACTGTGGTGACACATAAGCCTGAGTGAGTATGATTTCTAGCGCATCACAATCAACAATTTTATACATAACTCCAAGTATTTGTGTGTATAATTCTTGTTACTAACAAGCAGACCAGAGCACATGGATATACAATTAAAACAAGAAGTTAGAAACCATAAATATTCTCTAAATGTACTTAAGAAATTTAGAATTATTTACGGCACCGTGAGACAACATTTTCGCGATGTTGAACAAGCTTGCGGTATTTCTGGCTCACAGCTCTGGATGTTGCAAGAAATATACAGAACACCCAATATTGGAGTATCCGATTTAGCCGACCGCATCTCCATACACCAATCGACCTGTAGTTTATTAGTTGAAAAACTGGTGTCCAAAGATCTCGTCAAAAAAGTACGTGACATCAAAGATCATCGACGCGTAGGTCTATGTGCTACAGACAGTGCGATTGCATTATTATCTAATGCTCCAGACCCTACTGTTGGTGTTCTCAATGAGGTTTTAATGTCTATGCCTAGTGATGTCTTACTGGAAATTGACAACTCTCTGGAAAAAATCATCACCCAATTGCGTACGCGTAACGATGAACTCGCAGTGAATCCGATTGCCGAACCGTAATCTTCCAAGCACAGAATCCCCAAGTAAAATTTAAACACGTATTATAAACGCACAAGCCTGTAACTTTAAGTAAGAAGTCAACTTCTAGCTCAAGCCGACTTCTAGTTCAACCCTGCACTATTCAAAAAATACGCCAGTCTTGATTACTGCACATAGTCTAAACGGATTAGAAATAGGCTATTACGGTAAATGCGCTTGTCACAAATATTCTCTATGCTTTTCCTTCAGCATCGTGATTAAAACGATTTATTTTACATTTAAGAGACAAATAAACTTGGGAGAAAGTAATGAAATTATTAAGTAAATCTTTAATAGTCATGCTGTTAGTCAGCGCGTCATATCATGCACAGGCGACTAATATTACGCTGCTAGCTGACGGCGTTTGGAATGAATTGAATATCAACGATGGCTCAGACGGTCCAGGTACGGGCGCATTATCTGGTGGCGTTGAATGGATAGACATGACAGATAGCAATTCGCCAAATTTCGGCACTGCACTTACCTATCAATTTACCATTTCTAGCGGCTTTACTGGCACATTAACTGTTGTGGATGGCGCTGCTGCTGGTGATATTTTTGACGTCAAAAATAATGGCATTTCAATCGGACAGACCAGCTTCACTAGTGTGATTGGCGCTAACTACTCTAATGACTTTGATGCCAATTTAATTAATAGTGATTACAGTAGCCGCACATTCACCTTAGGCGCAGGCACCTACAATATTACTGGCAGCTTGTTTAGTACAACACAAGCATTTAATGCCACCAACGGAGCGCTTAAATTAGAAGTAGCGGCTGTCCCCGAGCCAGAAACTTTTGCCTTGATGTTAGCTGGTCTAGGCCTTCTAGCTACAAAACGTCGTCGCACGTAATCACGCAATGTCTCTGATGAAAATTCACTTAGGAAATCAATCATGAAAAAAAATGTAATGATGCTTGTAGTCGCTTCCATGTTAGCAGCAAGCCAAATCGCATGTGCAGTCACAACAACTGCTGCGCAACCATTTACAGTCAAAATTATTGGCTTTAACGATTACCATGGCAATCTAAAATCTCCTGGCACGTTTGGCGTGACCGCCAATACGCTTTCTCCCAAAAAGCCAGTGGGTGGCGCTGATTTTATGGCAGGCTATGTCGCAAAAATGAAAGCAACGAATCCTAATAATATCGTGGTTGGTGCAGGTGACTTAATTGGCGCATCTCCATTAATCTCCGCTTTATTTCACGAAGAACCCGCAGTAGAAACCTTGAACCGCATTGGTTTGGAGTTCAGTGCCGTAGGGAACCATGAGTTTGATAAAGGTGCATCAGAGTTACAACGTCTACAAAACGGTGGTTGTCATGTCGATGGCGCCGGCTGTAAAGGTGCTACAGTAGGTACGCCTTACCCATTTGAAGGTGCAAAATTTAAATGGCTTTCAGCCAACGTCATCAACACAGCAACGGGTAAAACCTTTTTCCCTGCCTATGGCATTAAAACGTTCAACGGCGTAAAAGTAGCATTTATTGGCATGACCTTAAAAGACACACCAACCGTGGTGACACCAAGTGGTGTTGCAGGCCTATCCTTTAATGATGAAGCTGCCACTGTAAACGCTTTGGTACCTCGCCTGCGTGCGCAAGGTATTGAGTCTATTGTAGTGCTAGTACATCAGGGTGGTTTTCAGAACGCAGGAAGCACAGGAAACGTAGGTTCAGACATTAATGGCTGTGATAGCAACTTAGTGGGTAGTGATATTGCAAAAATTGTGAGTCAGCTAGATGACGCAGTGGATTTGGTCGTGAGTGGTCATAGCCATGCTGCCTACAATTGCTCAGCAGGTACAGTCGATACTAAACTGGTAAATGGCGCTTTAGTCAGTACGCCACGCCCAACAGGCATTCCAAATAAAACTGGTCGGTTAATCCCAGTCACCCAAGCCTCCAACTACGGTCGTTTGCTTACGGATATTGATGTCACCATCAACCCAGCCACACGCAATATTACAGCAGTGTCTGCTACTAATATCTTAGTAGATCGTAGCGACACGAGCGTAACACCTAGCAGCGCTATCACAGGAATTGTCAACACTTACGAAAGCATGGTCGCTCCCATTGCAAACGTAGTAATTGGCTCTATTACACAAGCAATGCCAAATAGCTCAAACAATGCTTGCAATAGCGATAACGGCCAAATGATTGCAGATGCGCAATTAGCAGCGACAGCACCAGCACAATTTGGTGGCGCGCAAATCGCTTTTATGAATCGTGGTGGCGTACGTGCCGACTTCACATTCCCGTCAAGTGCAGCTGGTGAAGGTGATGGCAATGTCACTTACGGTGAAGCTTACACAGTGCAACCATTTGGTAATAGCCTGGTGACCATGACATTGACAGCACAAGACCTCAAAAATGTGCTGGAACAACAATTTGCTGGTTGCCGTGGCCAATCTGCTACAGCAACACGCATAATGCACCACTCTAACGGCTTTAAGTATGATTGGGATGGCAGCAAAACTTGCGACTCACGTATCAGCAATGTGAGTTTGAATGGCAACATCATTGTGGATGCGACTGGAAATGTATTAAATCCAGCAGAAACATTCCGCGTCACAGTCAACAACTTTATGGCAACAGGTGGTGATGGCTTTACTACGTTCCTGAACGGCACAACATTGCTTGGTGGTGCGCAAGACATTGATGCGTTATCAGCATACTTAGCTAACTATAATGTCACTACTGGTGGGGCTGCTTATGATCCGACAGCATCAACACTTGGCAAACCACGTTTGACACGTATCGGTGGAGGCACCGCCTGCCCAACTGGTGCAAATACAAATCTATAAGTGACATCAAATAGTCACTGTTTCAAACCCGCCAGTGCAGACTGGCGGGTTTTTGCTATAAATGGATTGATAGGAAACCAAATGCAATCGCTCATCAAAATCATTTTCACCCTACTTAGCTTGGTCTGGTTTGACTTATGTTTTGCGGGAACACCATTAACACCAGAACAAACCGCCACCGTTAAACAAGTGCTAACGCAAGTTCAACAACATTTACAGCATGGTCAAATCAGCCAAGCACGTAGCTTACTTGAGCAAACAGCCAATACATTACATTCAGAATCGATTGAAACAGCCTTGATATTAACGCACATGCAAAATGGGGAATACACGCATGCACTTAGTGCAGCCGCGCACACTCAGGCGGAGCATGTCGATATTGCTGACACTTGTCTTTTGTACGCATGGCTATTAAGCATTGGCGGACAAACCACTTTTGCCAATACATTACTACAAGAAAATTTTGCGCGTTTTCCAGAACATCAATCACTAAAAACCATGCAGTCACTATTGCAAGGCGGTACATGGAACGCCGCGCAATTGCCCAAAAGTGAAATTGCAAAGTTCCAGCCTGAGTTAGTAAACCCTGAAAAAAACTATTTGCATGCGTCTATTATTGGCTCTGCTACTTTGCTCGACACAACCCATGCCGTTATGCCATATACTCTGCTTAATACAAAAAAGATTTGGTTAAGAAACGGCCTAGGAATTACGGTTGCTGCAGGTATAGAAAAAACATTCCCAGCACAAAATATTGCGCTACTCAAGCTTGCTTCACCGATTGCTATTGTAAAGCCGTTAAATCAAGCGGATGCCCCACCCAAGCTAGGCACGCTTGCTTACATCGTTGGTTATGTTACAACCAATCAAGCTGACCAAGCTTATTGGCCTATTTTAAAAACAGACATCATCGGCATGCCTAATACAGCGCAACATTGGAAATTACACGTACGGCAGTTTCATTCTGGCACCCCTGTCTGGAATGGCTCTGGCGCACTCATCGGCATCA
>DHYP01000027.1:22804-26430 GCA_002414145.1 Methylophilaceae bacterium UBA5127
AGTTAAGTCCGATAATGGCAGTACTGAGATTTTGCCTATCCAGCACATAGCAAGCGCTATCGATTTAAATACTGAATCAGCAAACCATTCACAAGCGCATGTCAGCATGCAGGATATTTATGAGCAGGCGTTAAGTACCAGCTTACAAGTCATTGCAGAATAGCCAGTTGGGCTAATATTGTTTCAAAATCTGGGCGACAAGCAATATCAACATGCATGCATTGCGCTTGTAACTGTCTAAGTAAATCATGCTCAAAAGCACCTATCTGACTACGCTCCAGCAGTTCACCTAACAGTACACCAAATGCACGTGACTCCAGACATTTCAAGCTTCTTGCTAAAGAAATCTCTTCAGGCATGAGAGACACACCACCTAAATCACTCAACACAACCTGAGTCTGATTACAAAGTATGTTATGTGCATATAAATCACCATGCATCATGTCTTGTTGATGCAGGTGCAAGACTGCTTTTGCGACACTGTTTGCAATATGCAGCACTTGCATTTGCGAGTATTGCGCGTCATCCACATACACATCGCGCGTACAAGTTTCCAAACTGGGAGAGTGCGCTAATACTTTCAAGCTAGCATCTAGCAAAGGCATGACTAAGCCCAATTCGCCTTGTGGATGGTGACTTACCACACCTTTTATTCCTACTAAGTTTGGATGCTCACCCGCCAACACATTGGCGTACATTTCACATCGAGGTAAACCATCGCTGGTAAGGCCGCTTTTAAATAGTTTGACTGCTACCGACTCGTGTTCTCCTTGTCGTTTATGCCAAATCGCTTGATAAGTCACGCCAGAAGCTCCTTGCCCGAGCACTTGCTGCAATGTCAGGCTTTGCCAATCAATCTCTTGTACTTGATGTTGTGCAATACGCCGCTGTTCAATCCCATTACACAATGGATTCCCTGCATAAGCCAGCCAGGTAGGATTAGGTAAATTAAACAACCACTCAGGCAATGCCTGAAATTGGTTCGCAGAAATTCTTAACAGCTCTAGCGCATGACATTTAGCCATCGCCATGGGTAAAGCGGTTAGTTGATTACCCGCAAGCATGAGTTTTTGTAGCTTTGTACAATCACCCAATACATTGGGTACCTGCCTTAGTGCATTATCCGTGACAATTAACCAGCGCAAAGTCTGTGTTGGGATTGCGCTTTCTGGAATTTCACTAATCTGATTGGCTTTAAAGCCTATCATGCTTAAGTTTTTACATTCGCCTAACCCTTCTGGCAGATGTGTAAACTGATTATTTGAGCAAAATAAAATACGAAGCTTTGTTAAACGAGAGAAGTCGTGCGGCAAGTGGCTGAGCGCATTATCTGAGAGGTCCAGAATCTCCAAGCTATCAGCCAACTCAAAAATTTCAGCTGGAAACGCTGTTAAGTCTGCGTTCAGCTTAAGCCGCTGACACCCTCGCAGTTTACCTGCTTTGAGTAGCGCTAAGGTATCTGACTGCGCGTTAGCAGAATTCACGAACGGAGAAATGGCAACTGGCTAAATGACAACTGCTAGTGGTGTGCAACCACTTCGCCAGCTTTCAACTTGTACTGAGTGCCACAATAAGGGCATGCCACATGCCCTGTTTTGACTACATCTAAAAAGACACGCGGGTGGGATGCCCACAACGCGACCTCTTTGGTGGGGCAATGCAATGGTAAATCTTTCGCAGTGACTTCAAACTCTTTTAGATCAGACATGTTACCAATCTCCAAAATTGTCACTCCAGCCAACACTGGAGTGACAGCCAAGACTTATACTAATGTAAGCCAACCTGCATGTTTAGCAGACTTACCTTTTACAATGTCAAAATACATGCTTTGCAATTGCTCAGTGATTGGCCCACGTGAACCTGTACCAATCGCACGATTATCCAACTCACGTATGGGTGTCACTTCTGCCGCAGTACCTGTAAAGAAAGCTTCGTCGGCACTATACACCTCATCGCGTGTAATGCGTTTTTCGACGACTTCCAGACCAATTTCTTTAGCCAGCTGCAAAATAGTATCACGCGTGATACCTTCCAAAGCGCTAGTTAAATCTGGTGTGATTAATTTGCCATTGCGTACAATAAAGATATTCTCGCCAGAACCTTCTGCTACAAAGCCATCGACATCCAGTAGCAAGGCTTCTTGATAACCATCTTGTGCCGCTTCTTGATGCGCCAGAATACTGTTCATATAATTACCATTGGCTTTGGCTTTACACATGGTGATATTCACATGATGACGCGCAAATGAAGATGTTTTGACACGGATACCTTTGGTAATCGCTTCCTCACCCATATAAGCACCCCAGCTCCAGGCCGCAACAATCACGTGCGTAGATAAAGTCTTTGCAGAAATGCCCATTGCCTCAGCACCATAAAATGCCATTGGACGCATATAAGCAGACTCCAAATGATTTTCACGAACAGCCGCTTTTTGTGCTTCCATCAGGGTCGCTTTATCAAAAGGCATCTTCATGCCTAAAATATGCGCGCTACGGAACAAGCGATCGGTATGCTCCTGCAAACGAAAAATCGCAGTGCCTTTGTCAGTTTTATATGCTCGTACACCTTCAAACACACCCATCCCATAGTGTAAAGTGTGTGTTAAAACGTGTGTAGTGGCATCGCGCCAGTTCACCATTTTACCGTCGTACCAAATAACGCCATCACGGTCTGCCATTGAGCTTGGTATTGCCATGTTCATCTTGCCTTAAATTAAAATTCACAAAAGCGTTATTGTAAACTAAAGCAGGGAATTTATTACGTGTGTTAGAATCAAAAGCTTGTATTTATAAGGATATTGAAATGCGTAAATGGTTATTTTTTTTGTTGCTTACCATGCTCACCGCTTGCAGTGCTGGTCAAAAAAAGGTCAGTTTTATTGGCACGGACATCACTGGTGCGCAGTTTGGTGCGCCACTTACGCTGACTGACCATACGGGTAAGCTGCGTACCATGAGTGATTTTAAAGGCAAAGTCGTCGTCATGTTTTTTGGGTACACGCATTGCCCAGACGTATGCCCAACCACCATGAGCGATCTTAAACAAACCATGAAGCTATTAGGTAGAGATGCAGATCAGGTACAAGTACTATTTGTCACCGTAGATCCCGATAGAGATACCAAAGAAGTGTTAGCGCAATTTGTGCCTGCTTTTGACAAGCGATTTTTAGGCCTGACAGGCACCTTGGAAGAAGTCGCTAAAAACATGGGTAGCTACAAAATTTTTTCTAACAAAGTCCCCAGCGCAAGTTCAGGCAGTTACTCGATAGACCACAGTGCTGGATTATATGTATTCGACAAAACAGGTACTGCGCGTATTTATATGGGCTATGGCCAAAAGCCTGCCGATATCGCCCATGACTTAGCGCAACTGCTTTAATCATAGCAAACTGCTTTGAATACAAAAGGGAGCCTTCGCTCCCTTTTCACATTTTTAATTAATACGAGTACAAACTTTAATTTAATGGCGGTACGCCGTATTGATTATCTTCAGCATCACCTGGCTGTACGCACACATAAATCAGGTAAATCCAGCCTAAAATCGGAATCAACCACAACAACTGTAGCCAGCCACTTTTATTAACATCATGCAATCTGCGCGCGCCCACTGCAAGTGATGGCAGTAAA
>DHYP01000027.1:26509-28224 GCA_002414145.1 Methylophilaceae bacterium UBA5127
AACAGTACAAACCACCGGAACTCTGGGCGTGCAGCACGTCCATTAAAATCAGCAAACTTGTTAAAACATAACTTCACCGCATCTAAAAATGACATCTTAGCTCTCCCCTAATGGATAATCATCTGTGTATTGCTAGACTAATTTAACACAAAAAATGCTGTTATCCTAAACGATGCAGTTTTGAAGAAAGCGTTTTAAGTTCTTTTTCTGCTTGCTTATAGTCTGGAAACAGATGTGCGAGTACCGCATAAAATCGAGCAGAGTGATTCATCTCTTTAAGATGTGCCAGTTCATGACAGATCACATAATTGATAATATGCGGCGGTGCTTGCACTAAACGCCAGTTCAAGCGAACCTCTCCACGACTGTTACAACTTCCCCAACGCATTTTTGCACTTGAAAGCGCTAACGGCGGTGTAGTCACACCCAACTTAACAGCAAAAATCTCTAGCCGTCGACTAAAGTCTTGCATAGCCTGTTTTTTATACCACTGCACGATTTTGTGCTGTATGAAATCAGCATTTTCGCCTTGTGACGTGGCCAAAATTAAACGCATTGCTTCTAACTGTGGTTGTTTATTGCTGGCACTCGGTTGAATTTCCAGCACAATATCTTGCCCTAAGTACAGCAGATGTTCGCCATGTTGCCATTGTATCTGTTCGACTTGATTGGCTTCACGCAAAGCCAGTTTACTCATAATCCAATGTGCTTTTTCTTGCAGAATTTGATTCAACTGGAACGCAAAAATGCGTTTTGGCGCATGCACCACCAAACCTTCATTGGTAATTTTGAGTCCAACTGTGCGGCGTTGCCTATGTTCAAGCTGGTAAGGAATCACCTCACCATTAGGAAGAGTTAATTGCTGCTTAGCCATTTAATGCCAGCATCTCCGTTTCAATCCAATCTTCCACACGTTTGTTTACTTCATCTGGTTTTAAGCCAATAGTTTCGATAGGCTCGCCTATCACCACCTGAATAGTGCCAGGATACTTAAGAAACGAATTTTTGCGCCAAAATAGTCCTGCGTTATGCGCTACTGGCACTACCGTCGTTTGTGTATGTGATGCCAGCCATGCGCCACCAATATGATATTTTCCTCGTTCTCCTGGTGCTTTGCGTGTCCCTTCAGGAAAAATCACCACCCATAATCCACGTGCAAGTCGATCTTTACCATGCGCCACCAATTTTTTTAATGCCTCGCGCCCTGCACTTCTATCAATGGGGATTGCCGACAACGCCATGAAAGCCCATCCCATCAATGGGATCCATAACAATTCGCGTTTCATCACCCAAATTTGCGGGGGAAATATGGTCTGTAAAGCAATAGTTTCCCAAGCGGATTGGTGCTTGCATAAGACAATGCAAGGGTGATTAGGAATATGCGCTCGACCACGCACATCATACTTGAGATTGCAGGTAATACGTAACCAAAATATCGTGCAATAAGCCCAGCCGCTCGCAATGCGTGAGCGTGTGACATTATTTAGCGGGATAATCAAAATCGTCAGCGTAGAAAATAGAAGCGTCAGTATTAAAACACCCACAAAGAAAACGAAAGAACGCAACCAGAGCAACATATTATTCAGCAATAATGTGTTGTACCGCTTCAGCCAAATCTGCGACTACCAGCGTGTTTTCTGGCAAGTTGCCATGCGCCAAAGTTTCTTCACCTTTACCAGTGCGCACCAATATTGGCTTACAGCCTGCCGCGCTAA
>DHYP01000027.1:28277-35950 GCA_002414145.1 Methylophilaceae bacterium UBA5127
AAGTTCTACCGAAAATCGACGGCCAATTTCTTCTATCATCCCCGTTTTAGGTTTACGGCAATCACAATGATCGTCTGCACAATGTGGACAATAAAACATCGCATCGATACGCCCCCCCATTTGTGCCAGCGCTTTTTGCATTTTGTCGTGTATGGCATTCAGCGTCGCCATATCAAACATACCACGTGCAATACCAGATTGATTGGTCGCAATCGCCACACGATAGCCATGCTGATTGAGCAGTGCAATCGCTTCTAAACTACCAGAAATAGGAATCCATTCATTCGGACTCTTAATAAAAGTCGCGCTGTCTCTGTTAATAACACCATCGCGGTCCAAAATAACTAATTTCATAGGTGTACGAGTTTCATTTCTTCACTCCGTCATTCCTGTGAAAACTGGAATCCAGTTCGAATGTATAAAACCTAAAATAGATTCCCGTTTTCGCGGGAATGACAAAATTAGGATGCATGTTGATTTAGCCCGCCAATTTCGACAAATCTGCCACGCGGTTCATGGTTTGGTGCAAAATCGCCAGCAAACCTAAACGATTCGCTTTAAGCGCTGGGTCGTCCGCATTTACCATCACGTTGTCAAAAAAATCATCCACGGGCGCTTTCAACGCAGCTAGTGCTTGTAACGAGCCAGTGTAGTCGCCACTTTCAAACAGCTTATCGGCTTGCGGTTTCACTTGGCTTAACGCCCTATTGAGAGCGATTTCTGCTGGCTCTTGCAGTAAATTGGCGTTTACTTCCGCCTTCACTTCGCCTTCCACTTTTTTCAAAATGTTCGACACGCGTTTATTGGCGGCAGCAAGGGCGGGGGCTTCAGCTAAGGCGGCAAATGTTTTTACTGCAGTGAGTCTTCTTGGTACTTCAGATAACTGATTCGGCGCAAGCGATAATACTGCATCGACTTCTTGCGGGCTGTTGCCTGCATCGCGCAAGTTCACCGCCAAGCGATCAAAACAAAACTCTTTAACTCCAAAACGCGCTTCTGGATTCGTAACGAATTGTAAGAATGCAATCTCCAATACAGCATCCAACGACAACGAGAACTTGCAATCTATCAGCATTCTAATAATGCCCAACGACTGACGACGCAAAGCAAATGGGTCTTTATCACCCGTAGGTTTTTCACCAATGCTAAATAAACCAACCAAGGTCTCAAGCTTATCTGCTAATGCCACGATTATGCCTACTTGATTGCGCGGCAGTTCATCTCCCGCAAAGCGCGGTTTGTAATGGTCTTCAATCGCATAGGCTACATCGTTATCCAAGCCTTCGTGTTGCGCATAGTAGCGCCCCATAATACCTTGCAACTCTGGAAACTCACCCACCATATCAGTGATTAAATCTGCTTTTGAGAGCTTGGCGGCAAGCTCTACTTTAGCAACTAAATTTGCATCACCCAACTGTGCGGCAATGGCTTTGGCAATGGCAACTACACGCATATTGCGCTCACCTTGACTACCCAATTTATTGTGGTAAACCACTTTACCCAAACCTTCTAGACGGCTTTCTAGCGTTTTTTTACGGTCTTGGTCAAAGAAGAATTTTGCATCTGCTAAGCGTGGACGCACCACACGTTCGTTACCGCCTATCACTTTGCTGGGGTCTTTGGGCGAAATGTTCGATACGATTAAAAACTTGTTGGTGAGTTTGCCATTTGCATCTAACAATGGGAAATATTTTTGATTCGCCTTCATGGTCAAAATCAAACACTCTTGCGGAACTTCCAAAAACTCAGATTCAAATTGCCCAAGCAATACGTTTGGACGTTCTACCAACGCGGTCACTTCGTCTAACAAGGCATCATCTTCAATCGGCTTTAGGCCTTCTTTAGCGGCGGCAGCGGCAAGCTGTTTCGCAATCTTAGCTTTACGCGCTTCAAAGCTGGCAATCACCGCGCCTTCATCGGCTAATTGCTGTGCATAGCTGTCTGCATTTTTGAGGGTAATCGTTGGTGTTTTTGCCTCAAAGCGATGGCCTTGTGTTGTGTTGCTGGCTTGCAAACCAAGCACGGAAATAGGCACAATATCACTGCCATGCAAGGCTACTAAACCATGCGCCGGGCGTACAAAGTTGACACTCTCCCAGCCATCATTAATTTGGTAAGTCATTACCTTTGGGATAGGTAGCTTTCTTAAAGATTCATGAAGTGCTGTTTCAAGCGCATTTTGTAGTGGGCTACCAGCAGCTATCGCTGAATGAAATAAAACATCATTTTTCCCATCGTTTTCTGATGTCACACGTTCTTTGACAATTTGCTCAAAATTAACATCTTCATGATAGCCACATGTCGAGATTAATTTTTTGATTAGAGCTTGGGTTGGTTTGCCGTTTGTGTCTAAACCAACTGATACAGGTACTAACTTATCCTTTTTAGATTTTTCGGGCGAAACTTCTAATACATCTGTTATTTGAGCGGCCAATCTTCTTGGGCTAGCAAATACAGTTAATTTTGAATTAGAGTCAGATAAAAAATCTCCACTTTTCAGATATTGGAATATCTCAGCCCCAAAAGCCTCGCCCAGTTTTTTCAGCGCTTTAGGCGGTAGCTCTTCTACAAATAATTCTACTAATAAATTGTTGGTACTCATGCTGCAACTTTCTTGTTTTGTTCTATTTGGGCGAGTACTTCATCTGCCCATGCCTTTGGCGCCATCGGGAAGCCCAAGCGCGTGCGACTATCTAGGTAGCTGGCGGCTACGCTTCTAGCCAAGTTGCGGATGCGACCGATATAAGCGGCGCGTTCGGTGACAGAAATCGCGCCACGTGCATCTAACAAGTTAAAAGTATGTGCTGCTTTGAGCACTTGCTCGTAAGCTGGCAAGGCAAGTTGATTTTCCATCAAATGTTTGGCTTGTTTTTCGTGTGCGTTAAAGGCTGTAAGCAAGAAATCAACGTCCGAATGCTCAAAGTTATAAGCCGATTGCTCTTTCTCGTTTTGCAAGAACACATCGCCATATTTTACGCCGGGTGAATACTCTAAGTCATAGACGTTCTCAACGCCTTGCAAATACATGGCTAAGCGCTCTAAACCGTAAGTAATTTCGCCCGTAATCGGTTTGCAGTTAATGCCGCCGACTTGTTGAAAATAAGTAAATTGTGTGACTTCCATGCCGTTGAGCCAAACCTCCCAGCCCAATCCCCATGCGCCTAACGTTGGGTTCTCCCAATCATCCTCTACAAAGCGGATGTCATTTTCTTTTAAATCAAAACCGAGCGCCTCAAGTGAGCCTAGGTAAAGCTCTAAAATATTGGCAGGTGCAGGTTTGAGCACGACTTGAAACTGGTAGTAATGTTGCAAGCGGTTAGGGTTTTCACCATAACGGCCATCTTTTGGGCGACGGCTTGGCTGCACGTAAGCGGCCTTCCAAGGCTCTGGGCCGAGTGCGCGCAAAAATGTAGCGGTGTGGCTGGTGCCTGCACCGACTTCCATATCGTAAGGTTGCAACAGCGTACAGCCTTGTTTGTCCCAATAGGACTGTAGGTTTAAAATGATTTGCTGAAAGGTCAACACCATGGTTTTTATTCGTTGAATCAAAACTGCAATTTTACCCTAGAAAAGCATATGCTAACCAACATCCTTTTCAATAATGCAAACCGCAACAATTCTTAATGGATTGTTGTAAGTTGCGTATGTCATATGTACTAGACACTACAGACTTTGGATATTATACCTTGTGAAAGTCTATTGAGTTTGTTACATTCTATCTATGCAATTGTTAAATAAAAAATTAAGGATAGTATGCTTGGTCGTATGGTTTTCCATACTGCAAGCCATGTCCCCCTTTGTGCACGCACATATTGGCAGTGACAATTCAGGCCAAATGAACGGCTTACATATCCATGCATTTAAGCTTTTACAAAAATCTGATCAAAATCACCACTTGTCTACTAATGATTTTGCATTTGATACGCACATTGTGGTGATTGATATAGCCATTCGACTGCTTTCTAACCATATATTTTCTGCATGTGCGTTAATTTTTGTATTCCTTTTTTGTTGTAAAAATAGACAAATCTCACAATCTCCTCCACGCGTTATTCCCCTCAAAAAGTTTAACGATTGGTATTCTCAGCTTAAAGCGCGCGCACCACCACAGCCCTAAAAATCATTCTTAGACTCGACAAAGATCGAGCACATATTCAATTGTTTTAGGAGCTTCCATGAAAAATATCCAATTATTGGTTTGGATGATACTGTTTTGTTGCCTGCCTGCACATGCGCAAGAAATTGACGCAAATACCCATGAAGACACATTAATCACCAGTCCCAATTTAACACTACATGATGTACTGGAGAAAACAGTGCAACATTCACCTGAGCAAGCTCGCATTAGAGCACAGGAATTTCAAGTCACCGCCAAACAAAAAATGGCTAACAGCTTTTTACCACAAGCACCCAGTGTGTCTGTGTATCATCAAAACGATACCTTAGGCAATGGCCGCAATGAGCGAGATTGGCAAGCTGAATTAGAGCTTCCCGTTTGGCTGCCAAAACAAAAAAATGCTCGGGCTGAAGTGGCGAATCAAAGCGCATTGCAGTTAAACGCAGATACCGAAAGTGTGCGTGCTCTTGTCGCTGGCGCGCTTCGTGAGGCATTATGGGAGATTGCGTTAAACAGAAACGAAGTATCACTTTTTCAGGAGAAAGTTAATAATGCACAGCGGCTGGAAGCAGATACTTTAAAAAAATTCCAGGCTGGAGAGCTCGCAAAAACAGATCTTATGCTCGCGCAACAGGAAACGCTGATTGCGCAAAAAAACCTGATACGCGCTAATGCTGAATTGATGCATGCGCATTATCGCTATATTGTTTTGACAGGTCAAAAAGAAATCCCTGTGCAGTTTGAAGAAACGCGATCATCTTTAGAAGGCTACGAAGAATCCCCTGTATGGAAAGCTGCTGAAGCTAAAATTACACTTGCACAAAGCGAGCGTACTCTTTCGCAAATCGAAAAACGTGAAAATCCCCAAGTGATTTTAAATGCCCGCTCAGCACAAGGTGCATTTGATAATGCATATAATCAAAGTGTAGGGGTCAAGATCCGCATTCCATTGGATAGCGCAGTACGTAGCGCTCCCGTCATTGCCACTTCTGAGCAACAGCTGGGCATAGCTATTTCTGAACGAGATAAATTAAGGCTCGCTTTAGAGACACAACTGCACGAAGCCGAACATAATTTAATGATTAGCCAGCAGGAGCTTGATATTGCTAAGCAGCAATACGAAATAGCTAAACACAGCGAGACGCTTGCACAAAAAGCTTATGCCCTAGGCGAGTTAGATTTAGTCAGCTTAATCAGAATTCAATCGCAAACGTTCGAAGCGGAGCGCAGCTATTCTAGGCGACAGTTACAAATAAAATGGGATATTGCACGCTACAACCAAGCGGTAGGGGTATTGCCATGAAAACGAGTGAATTCAACCAAATTTTAATTGCTAGGTATCTTATGAAACATTGCTTATTCATTACGCTTTTGACTATGACGCTTAACACAGCTCAGGCAGAAGTCATCCAATTAACTTCAAGTCAAATCAATAACATGCAGATTAAAACAATCGCAATCAACCCAGACAGCGGAACATCAGCACGTCGATATAGTGCCGAGGTAATACTGCCGGCGACACAGCAGCGTATGATAACTGCGCCGCAGCAAGGGCTAATTGATGCATTACAGGTGAGCTTAGGCAACACTGTTAAAAAAGGTCAAGTCATTGCGCACATCTCTAGTCCAGAGTTAGTTTCTATTCAAAGTGATTACTTACAGACGCTTACTAAAAAAAATCTTGCTGAGGCAACTTTAAATAGAGATGGTGAACTATTGAAGGATGGCGTTATTGCAAAACGCCGCTATTTAGAGACTCAAAGCTTACATGAAGAATTAAGTGCGGCTTTGTCAGAAAAAAGACAAGCCCTCAAGATAGCCGGGATGTCGGAAGCTGCGATTCAGGCATTATCTCAAAGCAAAAAAATGACACAAGGCATTAGCATTGCTTCACCGATTAACGGTCAAGTCATCGAACAAATGGCCAATGTCGGACAGCGTATTGATAGTGCCACACCTATCTATAAAATTGCCCAGCTTAACCCTTTATGGATTGAGATTAGCGTTCCTGTAGAAGAAGCATTATCGCTTAAAAGTGGCATGGTCATTGATATCCCAAAATTTCAGGCAAAAGGTGCCATCACTACGGTGCTAAGAAGTCTCAACAAAAACAACCAAACCATGCAGGTGCGTGCAGAAATTAAACAAGGTTCAGACCACTTGGCTGTAGGTCAGCTTGTTGAAGCGGAAATTATCTTAGAAAAGCAAAACACACAGTTTACTGTACCAAGAGCCGCACTTGCCAGAAATAGCAATCAAGTCTTTGTATTTAAGCAATTGGCAAATGGCTTTGAAGCCGTGCCCATCTCACTCATCTCTGAGCAAGGAAATCAGGCGATTATACAAGCCCCCCTGTCCGCTAAAGATTCAATTGCCATCAGTGGCATAGCAGCGCTCAAAGGGAGTTGGTTAGGATTAGGTGGCAAATAATGCTTAATTTATTAATCGAATTTTCGCTGAGACAGCGCATTTTAGTCTCACTATTGACTATCATACTTGCTATAGCAGGCGTGCTTGCTTATCAATCTTTACCGATAGATGCATTTCCTGATGTCTCATCTACACAGGTTAAAATCATTATCAAATCTCCTGGCATGACTCCAGAAGAGGTAGAGGCACGTATTACTGCCCCTATTGAGGTCGAAATGCTAGGGATTCCCAAGCAAGTAGGTCTACGCGCAGTTGCCAAATATGCAGTGACGGATATCACCGTAGACTTTGAGGACGGTACAGATATTTACTGGGCAAGACAACAAGTCTCCGAACGGCTCAGTAATGTTTGGGCTAACTTACCATCAGACATCTCTGGCGGGATTGCTCCCATGACTACGCCCTTGGGTGAAATGTTTATGTTCACAGTTGAGTCTGATACGCTTAGCCTACAAGAAAAAAGAAGCTTGTTAGACTGGACGATTCGCCCTCAATTGCGCACCGTGCCTGGTGTTGCGGATGTTAATGCACTTGGCGGATTAGTGCGAACTTTTGAAATCGTGCCCAACAACGCACGGATGTACGCGCGAGGCGTCACTATCAATGCACTACGTCAAGCAATTACTGATAACAACCGTAATGATGGTGCAGGTCGACTCAATGACAGTGAAGAATCCTTATTAGTCAGATCAGAAGGCGCATTCAAATCTATTGAAGATATTCAGCAAACGGTGGTGCGTACCGACCAAGGCATCCCTGTCAGAATTGCGGACGTAGCTGAGGTGCACATCGGTGAGTTAACTCGGTATGGTGCAGTCACTAGCAATGGCAAGAGTGAGGTAGTCGAAGGATTGGTGTTAGGTTTACGTGGTGCAAATGCACGCGCCGTAGTAGAAGGTGTGAGAGCCAAATTAGCAGAAATTGCGCCAACGCTACCCAAAGGCGTGACCACGCATGTGTTTTATGACAGAGGAAATTTGGTTGAGCGTGCAATACAGACAGTCAACAAAGCGCTGACCGAGGCTGTAGTGTTGGTGATTATTCTCTTAATATTGTTTTTAGGGAACCTCAGAGCAGCGCTCACGATTGCCTTCGCATTACCACTTGCCGTGTTAAGTACGTTCTT
>DHYP01000027.1:35996-36301 GCA_002414145.1 Methylophilaceae bacterium UBA5127
CTAACCTCATGAGCTTGGGCGGTCTTGCTATTGCGATTGGTATGTTAGCGGATTCAGCCGTGGTGGTGGTCGAAAATATCATCGCACATCTCACACATGCGCCGAAACATCATGTGCTTTCTAAATCTCGGATGATCCTCTCGGCAATGCGCGAAGTCAGTTTGCCCGTCGCTTCTGGCATTGTCATTATCATCACCGTATTTTTGCCACTACTTACACTAGAGGGACTAGAAGGCAAGCTCTTCTCTCCAGTCGCCATCACTATTATCTTTGCATTGGCAAGCTCTCTCGCACTGTCGCTGACC
>DHYP01000027.1:36388-36751 GCA_002414145.1 Methylophilaceae bacterium UBA5127
GTCTGCTGGCTACAGCTACGCTCTGCTACACGCAATGAGACATAGCAAAAAAATGATGGTTGGTGCAGGCTTGCTGCTTTTACTTACTGTTTTTGTCTATACCCTTATAGGTAAAACATTCATGCCTGTGATGGATGAAGGAGACATTATCATCGGTGTTGAAAAACTGCCTTCTATCTCACTACAGCAAAGTGTTGCGACTGACATGTTTATACAGAAGAGTATTTTAGCGAAAATTCCCGATGTCAAAAGCATCTACTCAAGGGTAGGCTCAGATGAGTTGGGGCTCGATCCCATGGGCTTAAACCAGACCGACAATTTTCTGGTGCTAAAACCGAAAGAAGAATGGCAAGCCAAGAGCAT
>DHYP01000027.1:36779-43531 GCA_002414145.1 Methylophilaceae bacterium UBA5127
GCATTAATTGACGACCTAAGAAAAGTGATGTCGCAAATTCCAGGGTTGGATTACAGCTTTACCCAACCGATTGATATGCGTGTCAATGAAATGATTCTGGGTGTGCGAGGAGATTTAGCCATCAAGATTTTTGGCAGCGATTTAAACATACTCAATCAAAAGGCACAGGAAATTATTAAAGTCTTAGAAACCATATCAGGCAATCAAGATGTTTACACCCCAAAAAATAGTGGCATTCAGTATTTGCAAATCAAAGTGGATCGTATGGCTGCTGGACGTTTGGGATTGAGTATAGGAGAAATCAATCAAATTTTACAAACGCAGCTGGAGGGCAAAGTCATTGGCATGCTACAAGAAGGCGCTAAACGTACGCCCGTGCAATTGCGTGGTAGCCGTGATGTACGCTTATCTTCTGCCGAATTTGACAAACTCCTGATAACGCTACCTGATGGCACCAATATTCCATTAAGCTCGGTAGCAAAGCTGGAGCGTACAGAAGGCCCGGTCAAAATAGATCGTGAACGAGGCATCCGTATGGTGGTAGTCACAGCCAATGTAAAGGGTCGCGACTTAGTAAGCTTTGTGGAAGAAGCCAAAAACAAAGTACAATCTCAAGTCAAACTGCCAGAAGGTTACATGCTCAAATGGGGCGGTCAATTTGAAAATCAACAGCGTGCCGCCAAGCGCTTAAGCATTGTCGTACCAATTTCTATTGGGCTCGTCTTTTTACTCTTATTTCTCACGTTCGGATCAATTCCACAAGCGATACTCATCTTATCTAACATTCCATTTGCGATGATAGGGGGTGTATTTGCACTTTGGTTATCAGGTGAGTATTTATCTGTACCGGCTTCGGTAGGCTTTATTGCGTTGTTAGGGATTGCTGTTTTAAATGGTGTCGTCATGGTGAGCTACTTTAAGCAATTAGAGTACGAAGGTGTAGAAAAATCCAAAATTGCATTTGAGGGCGCTAAAAGACGTTTAAGACCAGTACTCATGACAGCAAGCATTACTGCTTTTGGCTTGATTCCGCTACTGTTTGCTACAGGGCCAGGTTCTGAAATTCAACGCCCATTGGCGATTGTCGTGATTGGCGGTCTCATCACCTCAACACTACTCACGCTATTTTTGCTACCCGTACTTTACCAACGTTTTTTTGGCGGTAATCAGCCTAATTCTTAACCTATATCACTTGTTGTTGCGCATTTTGTTGCGCAACAACAAACTGATAATCACAACGCTTATGATAATAAACGGCCAGTTTCCCCATCGCACATAGGGCGTTTCCCCAATATAACCTTGTGCGGATCCTGTTAAATTCATTTGTGTGTCATGTGGTGCATGCGCCAGTTCCATGCCGTGCTGATCGATAATAACGGTAGCGCCTGTATTGGTGGCACGCAATACCATACGCCCAGTTTCGATGGCACGCGCTTGACTAAACTGCATATGCTGGTTTGCCGCAAAAGATTTTCCATACCAAGCATCGTTGCTAATATTCACAAGCATCGTCGCTTCAGGCAGTTGGCGGATAATCTCTTCCCCAAAAACATCCTCATAGCAAATATTCACAGCCACTTTTTGATTGCCTAACTGCATTGGCTTTTGGTGTTTTCCACCCCGTGATAAATCACTAAGTGGCATATTGAGCCAATCGCGGTAAACCCAGCCTAATATCGCTTTTAATGGAATAAATTCGCCAAATGGCACCAAATGATTCTTCGAGTAAACTTGTGAAGGCGCGCTTCCATAACTTATCGCACTATTGAAATATTCGTTAGTACGCTCATCATATTGCACCACACCCATCACAATATCGCCCTGATTTTGCTTGGCATGCTGCGTCAATGCCTGTGTCACTTCTGGCGACAACTGGCTCGCAACCACGGGCAGCGCAGTCTCTGGCAGCACAATCAAGTCTGCATGTGTGCTTTTTACCATGGACAGGTACAAATCAATTGTGCTTTGCGCATACTCAGGTGACCACTTAATCTCTTGATTAATATTGCCCTGCACCAAAGCCACTTGTATTGGCTTACCAACTGGAGAAGACCACTCTATTGACTTTAATACCAAACCAACCACTATACAAAACGTCACCGCAATGATGATATTTCTTTGCAAGAATACGGAGATATTTCGATTGACGATCCAATATGCAATCAAAGACGCGATTAGCGCGGTAATCATAGAAACGCCATACACACCTACGATAGGCAAATAGCCTACCAAAGGTCCAAACGGCACCTGACTATAGCCCAAAGTCAACCATGGAAAACCAGTGAATATCCAACTTCGCACCCAATCAGATAATGCCCAAATCACGGGTGCACTCCAAAGCAAGCTCCCTAGTCGTTTAGAAAAATAACCCACCATTGCAGGAAATAACGCCATAAACGCACATAAGCATAATGTGCAAAATCCAGCAAACCACCAAGGCATTCCGCCAAAATCATGCAAACAAATATAAATCCAATAGATCCCAAACACATACAAACCAAGGCCAAAACTAAAACCTATCTGAAAACTTTGTTTAGCGTGACTGGACTGAGACCAAAGGTAAAATAATGCAGCGAGACTAAGAATTGGTGCTAACCAAATGTAATACGGGGCGAAGCCAAACACCGCTAAAAGACCTGCTACAAAGGCAAACAAAAAATCTTTATTCATTTTTATCATTAATTTACGCGCGCGCTGTTGACACCACATTCCGCATACTACTATATTAGGCAAGCAGTCTAAATGTGAAAGTTGAAAATAATATTAATTGAGGAGCAGAAAATGAGCATGATGTCTGAGTTTAAGGAATTCGCACTAAAAGGCAATGTCATGGATTTGGCAGTGGGTGTCATCATTGGCGCTGCATTTGGCAAAATTGTTGATTCACTAGTCGGTGACATTATTATGCCTATTGTAAGTAAGATTGTAGGCGGTTTGGATTTTAGTAATATGTTTATCAAGCTGGGGGATGTGCCCGCTGGCACCATTGAAACCTATGCGGAACTTAAAAAAGCGGGTGTACCTTTACTTGCTTATGGTAATTTTCTGACCATTTCGCTGAATTTTATTATTTTGGCGTTTATTATTTTCCAAATGGTTAAGCTAATGAATAAAATGAAGAAAGCTGAACCACCAGCAGCCCCAGCACCAACCCCAGAAGATATTGTACTATTACGTGAAATTCGTGATTCACTCAAAAAGTAACGCATCTAAAAAACAATAAAAAAGGCGCTTTCTGCGCCTTTTTTATACTAAATTTTATCAATTAAGCCGTATCATCGACTTATAAGTCAGGCCTGATATCGGGCACTTCATATTGACTGTTCTTGCTTGTATCGCTACCGTCGTTGTTTAAAAATACGACCATATGCACTTTATCATCAAGGAAATCCAGCTCTGTCGTTTCATAATAAGTACCAGCTTCATTGGTATTAATAAAGTGATAGTGCCATACAGATGCCACGACACGTCCAGAGTCCTTTAGCCTCACATCATCGGCTTTGGCTGGCTCACCTAGTAGCTCAACAATTTTTGCTTTGCTCAACTTACCTACCGAATCGACAAATGCATGCTCATCCGTCGGAAGCTGAGTGGCAGATTTAGACTCTTCTGCCATACCGCCCAATGAATATAAAGCGAATCCTATAACCCCTAATGTCTGCCAAGTTTTCATAGCTATCTCCTATCAATAACATTAAGAAACAATAAGTTAAAATAAGTTCAAACTTATTTTAGGCCGCCACTTGATCTACGTTGCTTCTATAGGAAATGGCTCCTCTGGTAACACTTCAACAGTAACAGAATGCAAGCGCCGACTATCTGCACGTACTACGGTGACTCTAATATTCTCAATATTAATAGCATCGCCACGTTTAGGAAGATGCCCAAACTTGTTGACAATCAACCCGCCAATCGTGGAAAACTCTTCATCACTAAACTGCGTGCCGACTGTCTCATTAAAGTCTGCAATTTCAGTTAACGCTTTTACTCGATACTTACCTTCTGCTTGCAGAATAATATTGTCTTCATCTTCGTCATAATCGTACTCATCTTCAATATCGCCCACAATTTGCTCTAAGACATCTTCGATGGTGACCATTCCTGCCACACCACCATACTCATCTACCACGATCGCGATATGGTTACGATTACTGCGAAACTCTTTTAACAACACATTCAAGCGCTTGGATTCTGGAATAAATACAGCGGGGCGCAACATATCCCGCACATCAAAATCTTCACCTGCATAATATCTTAATAAATCTTTAGCAAGTAATATGCCAATTACATCATTCTTGTCATCCTCAATCACAGGAAAACGTGAATGTGCTGCTTCAATTACAAAAGGGATAAAAGTTTCTGGGGGATCTGTGATGTCGATGACATCCATTTGTGAGCGTGGAATCATGATGTCGCGCACTTGCATCTCGCTCACTTGTAGCACACCCTCTATCATGGCAAGAGAGTCACCATCCATCAGGTGGTTTTCGTATGCGCCGTGTAGCAGCTCGACTAGCTGCTCTCTATCTTCTGGCTCACGTAGTAAAAAATGACTTAATCGTTCTAATAAACTGGGTCTGTGGTTTTGTTTTTCCGACTCGGTAGCCATTAATTGGCATCCTCTGTAATGAGATAAGGGTTAGCATACCCTAATTTCTGTAAAATTGTCACCTCAATAGATTCCATAAGCGCTGCCTGATGCTCAGTCAAATGGTCATAACCGTGCAAGTGCAGTACGCCATGCACTGTTAAGTGTGCATAATGTGCTTCTAAGGGCTTATTTTGTGCATGCGCCTCAGCCGTTACCACAGGCGCACAAATCACAATATCCCCCATCAAATAAGGCACTTCTGTTAATGGAAATGTCAGCACATTGGTTGGATAATCTTTACCGCGATAGGCGCTATTTAAAATTTGCCCCTCTTCAGCATCTACAATACGAATCGTCACTTCTGTATCTACACGCAGCGCTGCCTTAACCCATTTACGCAATTGCGCCCGAGTAGGTAGCGAATGCTGAGTGGATGCGTACTGAACTGATAAGTTAAGGTTGGGCATAGAATCTAAATTAACAATAACAGATTGAATTATATAACTAAATTTAGATATCGATTAGCCATATTCTATCAATTGGAGTAATCAAAAGATATTAATCCAAATTTATCGGTTTTATATATGAATATTCAAACTGACAGACACAACATCATCCGCAATGATTTTCTCTTTTTTTCTCACATCCGCTTTTACAGGCAGTATATAAGCAGCTTCTTTGGCATACGGAAAAATGGAGGTTTCCCATGAAGTGTTGCCTATTCTCGCGATGACCTTAACAGCACCCCAGCCACGTCTTTTGGCACCATGGTGTTCACTGAAAAATTTGATTTCCTCAGACTTATCCTGCGGCAAGGTAATAAAATGCCAAGCCCCTTTGCCCTGCCATAACCAGCACTTTCCAGAAAAATTAAAACTTAAATCAATCATGCATTAATCTAATGCTAATGAATATGCAGGGTTAGTCATCATCAGAAAAACGCTGTTCCAGAAAAGGAAACGCTTCATTATGATAGCCACGCACCTCCCAGAAACCAGGGCGATCAAACGCATGTAACTCTATGGCTTTGAGCCATTTAGCACTTTTCCACGCATAGCGTTTTGGCACAACCATACGCACAGGCCCGCCATGTGCTGTGGTTAATGGGTAACCCAACACACTGTGCGCAATCAATACATCCTCATCTAAAAGTGCTTCTAAAGGTAAGTTGGTGGTATAGCCATCGTAACTGTGCAATGTCACATATTTAGCTTCTGGCAATGGGCTAGCCTGCATTAATAACTCACTTGCCAGCACACCTTGCCAATCCATATCCAAGCGACTCCAACGCGTGACACAATGAAAGTCTGAGACATCAGTGATTTGCGGCAGCAGCTGAAAAGCCTCCCAGTCTAAGGTTAACTCCTTTTCAACCAAGCCGAATATGCGTAGCTGCCAATTGCTTTTGCTCACCTCTGGCAGAATGCCTAAATCGAGTACGGGAAAATTCTTAACTTCTGTTTGGCCAGCAGGAATGCGCTCACTGGTACTAGGCTTGCTGGGCTTATTGCCTTTTTTGGCAAGCGATATCTTTGCTGAAATAAGCTTTTTCCAATCTGGCATATCACCTTCCCCCGTTGTTGATTCATTACGTAGCTTATCAACGCGCTACTTTTTTGATTCAGTACTCTTAAGACTATCCAGCAGCAACAAACCTACGCCCACGCAGATAGCACTATCCGCGACATTGAATGCAGGCCAATCCCAATGCTGATAATAAAAATAAAGAAAATCCACCACATAACCTAATGTAATGCGATCATAAAGATTACCTAATGCCCCACCTAACACTAAGGCAAGCCCACAACAAAAAAGTTTTTTCTGTGGAGATTTATTAATAAGATAAATCATTACTAGGGAAGCAATCACAGAAATGCCAGTAAAAAACCATTTCTGCCAACCACCAGCCCCTGCTAAAAAGCTAAAAGCCGCACCTTCATTATGGTAGCGCACTAAATCAAAAAAACTGGTGACCGCAAGGTGCTCACCATAAACAAACATATTTTGAATCAAATGCTTAGTATACAAATCCAGCGCTATCACAACTGCGCTAATGCTAAACCAACGATACACGGCAGTCATCTTTAAACTCCGTCATTCCCGCGCAAGCGGGAATCCATTTTTTTGTAGAAAAACCTAAAGTCAAAGTGGATTCCCGCTT
>DHYP01000027.1:43638-44484 GCA_002414145.1 Methylophilaceae bacterium UBA5127
GGCAGATGCTCGGATGCGCTGGATTAGCACCCACATCAGCGCGATAGTGCCAACAGCGGTCGCATTTTTGGTGAGCGCTTGGACTTACTTCGACTGTGACGCCTACGCCAGCTTCTTTGTAAACATTGGCACGCGATGTAATCAACGTAAATTTTAAATCCGATTCAAAACGAGTTAATGAATCATAACTGTTGCCATCAGTTTTGATATCTAATTCGGCTTGCAAGGATGACCCAACTTCGCCAGCAGCACGTTTTTCTTCAATTTTTTTATTCGCAATATCTCTAAATTGACGCAAATTGCCCCAATCATCAATTGTCGATTGACTCATGCCATGTGC
The DNA here is from genome assembly GCA_002414145.1 of Methylophilaceae bacterium UBA5127. Taxonomy (GTDB): domain Bacteria; phylum Pseudomonadota; class Gammaproteobacteria; order Burkholderiales; family Methylophilaceae; genus Methylophilus. Next base: position 43,979 of record DHYP01000027.1, read on the forward strand.
AGGAGTGCGATACCAGATTTCCGTGAATACCGATTCGTTCACACTCATACCCAATGTTTGCCAAATCTCGTCTGCCGTAAAGCTCAATATTGGAGCCATCAAACGCATCAAGCAATGTGTGATGTGATAGAGCGTGCTTTGCGCAGCGCGACGCGGCTTGGAATTTTCGCCAGTGGTGTAAAGTCGGTCTTTCAGAATATCGAGATAGAAACCACCTAAATCCTCGTTGCAGAAATTGACGAACTTCTGCATCGCCAAGTGGAACTCGTAACNNNCGTAACAGTCATAATCGGCCAGCACATCGGTTTGTAGCTTATCCACTAGATACAGCGCATAACGGTCAATCTCAAGCCATTGCTCGACTGGCAACAAGTCTTTACTGGCGTCAAAGTCGGCCAGATTCGCCAGCAAGAAGCGTAAGGTATTACGAATCTTTCGGTAGCTATCCGCAACGCGTTTGAGAATCTCGTCAGAAATTGTCAACTCGCCGGAATAGTCGGTCGAAG
>DHYP01000027.1:44541-45365 GCA_002414145.1 Methylophilaceae bacterium UBA5127
GGTGCAACCACATTACCTTTGGATTTACTCATTTTATGACCGGCACCATCCACCACAAAGCCGTGCGTCAGCAAAGCATCATATGGCGCACGTCCATCAATCGCGCAACCTGTCAACAAGCTGGATTGGAACCAACCGCGATGCTGGTCTGAACCTTCCAAGTACAAATCAGCTGGATGCTGCAACTCTGGGCGACGTTTTAGCACAGCAGCATGTGTTGCACCAGAGTCAAACCATACATCCAGTGTATCAGTCACTTTTTTGAACTGATCCGCCTGATATGGGGCATGCTGTGCTAAAAATGCAGCACCATCTAAACTAAACCAAGCCTCGATGCCTTGTTGCTCGACCTGTTTACAAACGATTTCTAACAAAGCCAGAGTGTTTGGATGCGGATTGCCAGTTTCTTTATGCACAAATAAAGGCATCGGCACACCCCAATTACGTTGGCGCGTCACGCACCAGTCAGGGCGATTTTTAATCATCGCCTCTAAACGCGCTTTACCCCAACTAGGGAAAAATTGCGTGTTATCAACCGCCTTATTCGCATACTCACGCAAGCTGATACCAACCGCATCTTGCGCATACATACCAATAAACCATTGGTGTGTCGCGAGTTGCATGAGAGGTGTTTTATGGCGCCAGCAATGCGGGAAACTATGATTTAAACGTGCAGAAGCGAACAGCACACCGTTTTCCTGCAGCTTGGACAGAATCACTTTATTGGCCTCTTGGCGGCTTAAACCGCGAATCGCTTCGAACTCTACTAAATCGCTAGTGAAAAACTTACCATCGCCACCGATTAAAACACGTGGTTTTTCATT
>DHYP01000027.1:45432-46746 GCA_002414145.1 Methylophilaceae bacterium UBA5127
GCGGTATGCACCAAGCCTGTACCGGCGTCGGTGGTCACATGGTCGCCACAGATAATAGGCACTTGGCGGTTGTCGAAAGGGTGTAGTATTAACAAGCCTTTAAGAGCCTCTCCTTTGCACGTTGCAACAGCCAAAGTATCATCTAGCCCGCATTTGATTGCCAAATCGTATGCCAACTCTTTAGCTACAATCACGAAGCCTTTTTCAGTACGCACTAGATTGTACTCAACATCCGCATTCACACTCACTGCTTGGTTGGCGGGCAAAGTCCATGGTGTGGTTGTCCAAATAACTGCGAACACTTCACCGTCAATTTTTTGCAATCCAAAAGATTGAGCCACTAAATCATTATCTTTAGCTTTAAAAGCAACATGAATCGCGGGCGAATTCACATCTTCATATCCCACCTCAGCCTCGGCCAACGCGCTGCCACAATCCACGCACCAATGCACGGGCTTGGAGCCTTGGTAGAGATAGCCGTTTTTATAAATCTCGCCCAAAGCGCGCATGATGTCGGCTTCGGTTTTAAAATTCATCGTCAGGTAAGGGTTATCCCAATCCCCTAACACACCCAAGCGGATAAAGTCTTTCTTCTGCTTTTCCACTTGCTCTGCGGCGTAGGCACGACAAAGCTCGCGGAACTTGGCTGGCTCGATGTTTTTGCCATGTGTTTTTTCAACTACGAGCTCAATTGGCAAGCCATGGCAATCCCAGCCTGGGACATAGGGCGCATCAAAACCGCTCATGGTTTTGGATTTGACGATAATGTCTTTCAGAATCTTGTTCACTGCGTGACCGATATGAATGTCGCCATTGGCATACGGAGGGCCATCATGCAGAATGAATTTTTTTGCACCTTTACGCGCTTTGCGTATACGTTCATACACCTTACGCTCTTGCCAGCTTTTGAGCCATGCAGGTTCGCGCTTAGCCAAATCTCCACGCATGGGGAAGCTGGTTTCTGGCAGATTTAGTTTGTATTTTGAATCTTTGTTTTCTTCAGTCATGTTCTGTTCTAAATTGATCTTTTAAAATATTCTTTTGCTACTTCTACATCTTGTGCAATTTGCGCTTTCAGTGCGTCCAAACTGTCAAATTTCATTTCGTCACGCACTTTATGAAAAAACTCCACATGCACATGCTTGTCGTATAAATTTCCATTAAAATCAAATACATGCACTTCTAACATAAGCTTGGGAACACCTGCAATGGTAGGGCGCACCCCAAGATTTGCCACGGCATTCATACAGTCTAATTTTCCAACACTCAATTTTACTGCATAAACCCCCGTTAATGCAGGTCTTTCATGGCGCT
>DHYP01000027.1:46779-47146 GCA_002414145.1 Methylophilaceae bacterium UBA5127
CAAGCTGGCGACCGCGTTTAGCTCCATGTACCACTTTGCCACTGATGCTATACGGCCGACCTAGCAATTCACATGCTTTTTCTAACGCTCCAGCCGCTAGCGCATTTCGCACCAAAGTGCTTGAGATGCGCTCATGTTCAATAATGACAGGTGGAAAATCTATTAAATCAAAACCTGCCTCTATAAAACTCTTTACTGTGCCCTGTCGCTTGGCACCAAAGCAAAAATCCCCACCCACCAATATCGTGCTGGCATGTAATGACTTACGTAATATTGTTTGCATAAAATCCTGCGCTGTGATGGCTGAAAAAGCTTGATCAAAACGAATCACAAATACATCTTGCACACCTGCGTCTTCAAAATACTC
>DHYP01000027.1:47191-52787 GCA_002414145.1 Methylophilaceae bacterium UBA5127
GAAAGCCTTGCAGGTGCGTTACCAGGCATAAAAAACTCGCGAGGATGTGGCTCAAAGGTCATGACGGCTGGGCGAAGCCCTTTTTGCGTTGCGACATCTACTAATTTGCTTAACAACGCTTGATGTCCTAAATGCAAGCCATCAAAGTTGCCAATGGCTAGTGCGCGAGATAGCGGATATGTACTGGGTAAATGTCTAAAAATTTTCATAACTAGCCGCTATACCCGAGCTCTTCGCATAAAATCTTTAACGCGTATGCCCATGATGTACAACACTGCAAAATAGGTCGCAGCTCCTGCCACCAACAGCAGCAACAAGTGCATGAGCTTGGGCACCAGTGTATAGCTTAACCATAAAGTATCACTACCTGCCAAATAATGTACGACGAGCGCCATCGCCATCACGGCGAATAACAACTTGCACATATAACCCAGCCAGCCCGCTTGTGGTTGATAAATATTCACTTTGCGCAAATGATAGTAAAGCGCACCCGCATTCATACAGGCTCCCAGACCGATTGAAAGCGCAAGACCTGCATGTTTTAGATCTAATCCAAACACAAAAATAAGATTCATGAGTTGCGTAGAAATCAGCGTAAAAATAGCAATTTTTACGGGCGTTTTAATGTTTTGGCGTGAGTAAAACGCAGGCGCAAGCACTTTCACCAGAATTAAACCTAGCAAACCCAAACTATAAGCCATGAGTGCTTGACGCGTCATCTCCACATCATGCGCATCAAACTTGCCATAATGAAACAAACCCGTGACCAGTGGCACAGACAACACAGCCAAAGCTACTGCGGCTGGGAGTGCCAGCATAAAGGTTAAACGCAAACCCCAATCTAATAATTGCGAATACTCGCCATCTGCTTTATCTGCAACACTTTTGGACAAGCTCGGCAATAAAATCGTGCCTAAAGCAACACCCAACACTCCCGTTGGAAACTCCATCAAACGATCTGCATAATACAGCCAAGACACACTGCCAGTTACCAGCAAAGAAGCAAATATAGTATTGATTAATAAGGATATTTGTGCGATTGACACACCAAACACGGCTGGCCCCATCAGCTTTAAAATACGCCAAACGCCTTCATCCTGCAAGTTCCAACTGATTTTGGGCACTAAGCCAATTTGATATAAATAAGGTAATTGATAGAGCATTTGTAAGACACCACCCACAAACACCGCCCACGCCAACACGCGAATCGAATTGTCAAAATAAGGTGCTGCCAGCAAGGCTCCCGCAATAAATGCGACATTGAGCCATACTGGTGTAAACGCAGGTACCGAAAAATTACCGTAAGTATTAAGCACACCACCAGCCAGTGAAACCAATGAGATAAAGAAAATATAGGGGAAGGTAATACGTAGCAAATCCACTGTTAAATCAAACTTGGTTTTATCCGCAGCAAATCCAGGTGCGCTAATTTGCACCACCCATGGCGCAGCCAGCATGCCTGCAATACTAATCACGACTAAGAAAACAGCCATTAATGTCGCGACGTGATTGATTAAATCGTGCGTTTCTGCATGCGTTCGTCTGTTTTTATATTCGGCCAAGATAGGCACAAACGCTTGTGAAAATGCGCCTTCTGCGGAAATTCTGCGGAGTAAATTTGGGATTTTAAACGCGACAAAAAAAGCATCGGTCAGCATACCTGCGCCAAAAATACGGGCAATGAGTGTATCGCGCACAAAACCTAGAATACGCGAGATAAACGTCATACTGCCGACAGTGGCCAGAGCTTTGAGTAGATTCATATCAATAGAAATTTAAAATTGTCGTGATTTTATCATGCTTGCGTGTATGCAGGCGGATACGCCTCACGCTGTTCGCTTTTTAGTCAACACACGACACTGCTTTCTAATAGAGATATGTCTGTTTATCGATACGACCGATAAATGTGTGCTCGTTCCCGTTTACTCAACACTATCTGCCACAACTGACCTTGCTTACATCTAAAATAACCTGCACAACTCTGCAAATAATATTTCCACATTCTATAAAACGTTTCATCATAATGTTGGCTTAACTCAGGCCATGCTTGCTCAAACCTATACCACCAAGCCATTAGAGTTTGATCGTAATCTTGTCCAAAATTATGCCAATCCTCAATAACAAACTTTCTCTCAATTGATCGCGCAATTTCTTTAGCCGAAGGCAATTTGCCATTAGGGAAAATATACTTTTCGATCCAAGCATCTGTTTTATGTGAAGTCACGTAATCACCTATGGTGTGCAGCAAGAATAAGCCATCGTCTTTCAGGCATGCATGTGCATGATTAAAATAGGTGCGATAGTTTTTTTGCCCAACATGCTCAAACATACCGACAGATACTATCTTGTCAAACTGACCCGTGAGCTCTCGATAATCTACTAGAAGAATTTCTATGGGCAAGTCCTTGCACTTAGTTTGCGCATATCTTTGCTGCTCTTTTGAAACGGTAATCCCTGTCACTTTGACGCCATAATATTTAGCGGCGTGATAAGCCAGCCCTCCCCAGCCGCAGCCAATCTCTAGCAAATGCTCACCCGCTTTTAATTCAAGCTTACGACAAATCATTTCTAGCTTATGGAATTGTGCGTCTTCCAGCGTATGAGCGTTCGCCCAGTATGCGCAGGAGTAGCTCATACTGGGATCCAGCATTTTTGTAAATAAGTCATTACCAATATCGTAATGTTTTAAGGCAACCTCATAAGCGCGGCTAGACTTTTGTAAGTTGAATACACGGTGTCTCAATACTTCGCCAATAAATTTTAGCTTAGTCACGGATTTTATGCGTTCATTGAGATTTGCTCCCAGCAAGCGATAAAACATATCATCTAAATGCTGGCATTCCCAATAACCTTTCATATAGGCTTCGCCAAAGCCTAGCGAACCTTTAGTCAATATTTCACGATACAGTCGATTATCATGCACCTGAATGTCCCAGGCATGAGAACCATTAAATTGAATACCCGCATGCGCAAACAGCTGCACCAACACCTCTGGTGCTTGACTAGTGGCGGTGTATTGCTCTGTAGCATCTATATTCATTGCGCAATTCTTTAGTAAATATCAATATAAATCAACTTAACTCATTGACTAATAATATCAATTAGGACAAACCATTCTAGTGTTTATCTACCACTTGCGTCAACACGCACTATCATCGACAACCAAGCAAACAAATGCTCAAAGTGTGTTTGACTTCTCTGACCAGACATCATTGTAAGTAACACCTTTTTTACATTCGCTTTTATGTATTAGTTCTTGCAAAATAAGTAAAAAAACACTATGATGCACGGTTTCGTATTTCTACCCTTAAAGCATTAGGATAAACAAACATGGCAAATACCGCACNNCTCACCGGTTTCTATAAGGGCAGAACGATATGGCCAACAGCGCACAAGCACGCAAACGCGCGCGCCAGTCCGTAAAAGTGAATGCGCATAACGCAGCGTTACGTTCTACATTGCGTACTGCGATTAAAAAAGTAATTAAAGCTGTTGAATCTGGTGACAAAGCCTTAGCTGCAGCAACATATACTGCAAACGTTGCTGTCATTGACCGCATTGCAGACAAAAAAATCATTCATAAAAACAAAGCAGCACGTCATAAAAGCCGCTTAAGCGCTGCAATCAAAGCAATGGCTGGTGACGCAGTAGCTGCTGGTGTGAAAAAAGAAGCTAAAGCTGCAAAACCAACTAAAGCTGCTGCTGCAAAAGTTGAGCCAAAAGCCAAAGCCGCCGCAAAACCAAAGGCGACTAAAACTAAAGCAGCTGAGTAATTTTATCTCTTAAATAAAAAAGCCGAACTCGATGTTCGGCTTTTTTATTCGCTCTCTTACTTCGCCTGCCTTACTTAACCCGCTTGCCTTACTTAGTATAAACGATTTTTTTGGTCTTGCCTTGGCAGGTGCCTACTACCTTACCTTCTGCTGACGTTTTGATATCTACAATCTTTAACTTAGTCTCAGTAGATTTCACACCCTTAGATTGCATTTTTTGCTCTATTTTATTTTTTAGTGCCTCACAATCCATTGCCGACAAAACCTGCCCCGAAAACGCTAACCCACAAGCAACGCATATCACTTGAATCAACCTTTTTGATGTAAGCCTCATCTTGCTCTCCCTTATAAAAGGTATACACTTTAATAAAAATGATGATGTACTACTTAATATTAATCATTGGTACCGAGCCGCCTGTTACTTGTGGTAGCTGACCATTCCACTTCTCTAGCGCCAAACGTTGATTTTCAATTTCTCTTAATTTAAGCAAATCTGGTGTAATTTCTTGCTTTTGTAATCTTAACGATTCAGCTTCTGCTTTTGCTGAGGCAACTTTCTGCTCAGCTTCGACTTTAATTCTATCTAAATCACGCTCAGCTTTTAATTTCAATTGTTCCGCTGTGGTTTTAGCTTCAATGGCTTGGTTAAAGCTTTCACTAAATCGAAAATTGACGATGCTAAACTCATCAATCGTAATCCCGTGACGCAACAGCCTGTCTTTCATGAACTGACTGATTTGATCACGCACTTCTGGGCGCTTGCTGATGAGCTCTTCCGCTGTATATTTTGCGGTAGTGGCTTTAAATGCTTCTTGTACTGCTGGCACAATAATACGATCCCCAACAGAGTCCAAATCACCGACGGTTTGATATGTTTCGGCCACGCGGTTGGGAATCAAATGATAATTTAGCGCGATTTTGGTATGTACTTGTTGCAGGTCACGCGATGCGGCATCGCCATCCCCCTCTGCTTTTTGAATCTGTACATTAATTTCACGCACATTCTGCATCACGGGGGCTCTAAAATGCAACCCTTCTTCTAGTACGGTTTGATTGACTTTACCAAAGGTAGTAATCACCCCGCGATGACCAGCGTTTATGACCACGAATGGGTTCAGCCACGAAAACAAAAACAATAAGCCAATCACAATTGCAATATACTTGGCTATTTTTGGCACCACGCTATTTTCCAAACCTTGATTCAGCAAAGCCATGGACATCCCCCTTTATTTAAAAATTACGACTCTCCGATATGTAGCGCACCGCGTGCGATTTGTGCAACGTTTAAAATTGCAGATTTATCATCGCCAATCACTGTAAAGTGCCCCATTTTTCTGCCTTTACGCGGTGCTTGTTTACCGTATAAATGCATTTTCAAATTTGGATGTGCTAGTGCTAAGCTCCATGCAGGCTCTTCCTCCTGCCCATGCGCCAACCAACTGTCGCCCAATATATTGACCATCACCGCGCTACTATGTAATTGCGCACTGCCCAAACCCAAACCTGTCATCACTCGCACCTGCTGTTCGAACTGGCTCGTCACACAGGCATCAATAGTGTAATGCCCAGAATTATGCGGGCGTGGCGCAATCTCATTGACTAGTAGCTGATTGCCTACTACAAAGAACTCTACTCCGATAACCCCTACATAATCTAACTGCGTTGCAAGTTTTTTGGCCAGCTCTTGCGCATTGGCTTTAATAACTTCTGAGCAACGCGCAGGTGCAATGCTCACATCCAGAATACCATTCAAATGACTGTTTTCTACAGTAGGAAAAGCGGCAATATTGCCTTCTGCATCACGCGCCAACACTACCGACACC
>DHYP01000027.1:52809-54340 GCA_002414145.1 Methylophilaceae bacterium UBA5127
ATTTGTTCCAAAACACAGACTTCCTGCTTAAACTGGGTAAATGCTGTCATCGCCTGAGCCTGATTTTTGACACGCGCCTGTCCTTTACCATCATAGCCAAAGCGCGCCACTTTTAAAATGGCGGGGTAAAGTGTACTGGAGTCATCTGGTAAATCTTCTGCACGATTCACCACAACAAAAGGTGCAACAGGCAAACCCGCTTCTTTGATAAAGTTTTTTTCGCGCACACGATTCTGCGCAATCGCCACGGAGATGGCGCTAGGACGTACCGTTACAGACTCTGCTAATTTCTCTAAAGTCGCAGCTGGCACATTTTCAAATTCAGTTGTCACAGCTTGGCAACTTTCTGCTATGTGCTTGAGTGCTGCCGCATCATCATAGCCTGCGCACAGATGCACATCTGCAATTTTACCTGCTGGGCTATTTTGATCAGGATCTAAGACGGTTACCAGATAACCCATTTCATGTGCAGCAATCACAAAAAAGCGGCCTAACTGGCCGCCACCCAACATCCCCAACATCGCAGGAGGATTAATCACAGACTTACGAACTTCTTTTGATTTCATGGTTTGTCACTCAACTCCATTGCATGTACTTTATCTGATTGCTTAGCGCGAAACTCTATCAGTTTTTTTGCTAAATTGGCATCTTGATTTGCCAGCATTGACACTGCAAATAGCCCTGCATTTGCAGCGCCTGCATCACCAATTGCGAATGTGGCGACGGGAATCCCTCTAGGCATTTGTACGATAGAAAGCAATGAATCTTGCCCTTGTAGATGTTTAGAAGGTACTGGCACACCCAACACTGGCAACGTGGTTTTAGCAGCAACCATACCTGGCAAATGCGCAGCGCCACCAGCGCCAGCGATGATGACCTGATAGCCATTACTTGCCGCACTCTCAGCAAATCGAAACATCAAATCTGGGGTACGATGCGCAGAAACCACTTTAGCTTCATAACTCACACCAAAGTCAGCTAACATTTGCGCAGCATGTTTCATGACTGGCCAATCACTGTCTGAGCCCATCACGATGGCGACTAACGCTGTGTGATGCTGTACTTGCTTGTTTTCCATAGTTATCCTTAATCAAATCGCCATTTAGCCGTATTAAAGCACAACTAAATTATCTCTATGAATTAACTCCGATTCTTCAATATAGCCTAATATCTGCTCAATTTCTTGACTTGGCTTGCGTTTAATGCGCGCAACTTCCTGCGAATTGTAATTGACAATGCCACGTGCCAACTCCGTACCATGCTCATCCACACACGCCACAACATCACCACGCTCAAAGCTACCGATAATATCTACTACACCAATCGCTAGCAGACTTTTACCCTGTTTGGTTAAAACAGCTACAGCACCTGCATCCAAAATCAACTTACCGCCTAAGCGCAAATGGTCTGCAAGCCATTGCTTTTTAGCAACCGTTTTCATTTGGGTTGACTCCAGATGTGTACCAATCGCCTCACCAGCACTCAGGCGTACCAACACATTAGGCTCACGCCCAGAGGCAATCACGGTATG
>DHYP01000018.1:0-234 GCA_002414145.1 Methylophilaceae bacterium UBA5127
AGATGCGCGTCTGCCTGCGGCCAGCCATAATCCCATGATTGATGAAATGCGTTTACTCCGTCAACGGCCTAATCTCAAAATTCTAAATAAAGCAGATTTAGCAGACCCTGTGATTACACAAGCTTGGCTCAATTATTTCAATGCGCAGCCCAATACCAAAGCGGTTGCGCTTTCTTGCAAAAAAGCGGGCGATGCAAAAAAAATCCCTGCCATTTGCCGCAAACTGGCTCCGCA
>DHYP01000018.1:239-3883 GCA_002414145.1 Methylophilaceae bacterium UBA5127
CGCATCGTGGCACACACTTAAAACCACTGCGCATGATGATTATGGGCATTCCTAACGTAGGAAAATCTACCCTCATGAATGCCCTGCATAACCGTCGCGTTGCCAAAGTCGGCGATGAGCCAGCGGTAACTAAAAGCCAACAGCGTTTTGATTTAGATGACACCATGAGCATTACCGATACTCCAGGCATGACGTGGCCAAAAATACAATATGAATCAGATGGTTACATGCTGGCCGCAAGTCATGCGATTGGCAGAAACGCTGTCATTGATGAAGATGTAGCACTATTTTTAGGCAACAATTTACTCAAAAACTACCCCCAATTACTGGACACTCGTTATAAATTAGGTGCCATGAAATTAGACGTCAATGTAATGGACGGTGTGGATTTGCTGGAAGCTATTGCCAAACGCCGCGCCTATAAACGCCATGATGGCGCGTGGGACATGGAGCGTACAGCGATGACATTACTTACAGATTATAGAAGCGGTGCTATTGGCCGAGTGAGCTTGGAAACACCTGCCAGCAGAAAACAATTAGTGCTCGACGAAGTCGCCACACCAGAAGAAACTCAAGACACCTCATCAGAATGATAGGCAGATTTAGTCGCGATACCTGTATTGGTTGCCACTAGATTTCTACCGCGATTTTTCGCCATATAAAGTGCATTATCGGCAGAAGCGAGTAGCCGTTGCACATCATAACCGACAGATTCAGAACCCACTGCACCAATGCTCACGGTGCAATGTATTTCGCTTTGTGATTGCGTAGTCTTCTTAACATGGCGAATAGAAATTGCTTTCTGTTGAATAATTTCCCGAATCCGTTCCGCCAGCGCAACTGCCTCAGACTCACTTGTATTTGGCAACAGAATACAAAACTCCTCCCCACCATAACGCCCCACTACATCGCCTGCACGCAAGGTATTTTTAATCGTTTTAGCGATGACGATGAGCACCTCATCGCCAACCAAGTGTCCATAAGTATCATTCACTTTTTTAAAATGATCCAAGTCAGCCAACAATAATGCCATCGGAATATCAAGTCGCTTACAGATTGCATGCATTTTCAGCGCAGAATCTTGCAACCCTCTCCTATTCAATACATTAGTAAGACTGTCTACAGTCGCCATTGATTGCAAATCTTGATTCACTTGCGCGGTTAGCATCAAAACAAATAAAACTGAAACAAAAAACTGTATTACGCATGCCAGCATTAAGGTGTATCCATTGACTGGCCAGTCTAAGAAGTTCTTAAACAAATTGTCTTCCATGTAAAAGGCAGACAGCGAGCGTGCCATCAGTAGCAACGCCATCATAAAAAATAAGCTGGAGGCAATCCAATACAAATTACCAACCAAACCATCATCTTTACCAAAAGTTAGTCGCGCCCCTAAAAAATAGATGATTGAAAATACAAAGGCATTAAACATAATGATGACTCTCAACTCATCCATCATTAAAATGATCATTGCATTTGTAATGCCTAAAAACGCGCCAATCAAAATAGGCAGTAAATACCTTACGCGTTTACCTGAGAACGCCTGAATACCGTTCACGAACAATCCTAATCCAACCCCGATGAGCACAACACCAGGTAAAATATTCCATTGCGTGGATTCAAATTTGGAGAATAAAATGACCATGCCCAAACCGACCACCAAGTTTCCGATAGCCCAAAAGCCAGGACCACTCACCTCTTTATGATGAGAACGGGTAATCGCTAACAACATGGAAAGCATGAACGTTAGGAGCATTGACATAAAAATAATCGTCTTTAGGTCAAATGTTGGCATAAAGCGTGGTAGATTGCATTAAAATACCGTTATTAATCAGAATAGTACTATAAAGCTTATTTCGCGCGCCTACTATAGCTCGAATGAGTGTCTCACCTTATGTTAAACAGCCTAAATTCTCCACAGCGCGAAGCAGTGAAATACCTTGATGGCCCATTACTCGTACTTGCTGGTGCTGGTAGTGGCAAAACACGTGTCATCACTCAAAAGATTGCCTATTTAATTGAAGAAGCTGGCTATAACCCTAAAGAAATCGCCGCGATTACCTTTACCAATAAGGCTGCTCTGGAAATGCAAGAACGGGTGGCCACGCTGATGCAGGGCAAAAGCACAAAAGGTTTAACGGTCACCACTTTCCATTCGCTGGGTTTACAGATTTTACGCCAAGAATGTGCTCACATTGGCTATAAACCACAGTTCTCTATATTAGACTCTTCCGATAGCTTTAAAATTCTCAGCGATGTACTTGCAACTACTGATAAACAATTGCTACGCAAAACACAGTGGCAAATTTCCCATTGGAAAAATGCATTAATTAATCCAGATCAAGCCAAAGCCACGGCTGAAGAAGACCTCACGCATGCCGCCGCCAAAGTCTACCAAATCTACCAACAGACACTACGCGCCTATCAAGCTGTTGATTTTGATGATTTAATTAAGCTTCCTGTTGAGCTGTTCGACACACATAGCGATACCTTGGATCAATGGCAACGCAAACTACAATATCTACTGATTGACGAATACCAAGATACCAACGCCTGCCAATATAAACTGGTTAAAATGCTCACTGGCGTACGCGGCCAATTTACAGCTGTGGGTGATGATGACCAAGCTATTTATGGCTGGCGCGGTGCAGATGTTGAAAATTTGCGTCAACTTACGCTTGATTTTAGCCGCTTAAAAGTGATTAAGCTGGAACAAAATTATCGCTCTACTGTGCGCATTTTACGTGCAGCAAACCAAGTCATCGCTAACAATCCCAAGCTGTTTGAAAAAAAATTATGGAGCGATCTGGGAACGGGGGACATGATACAAGTCTCTGCCACCATGAGCGAAGAGCACGAGGCTGAATCAGTCACCATGAAGTTACAAGCGCATAAATTTGAGCATCGCACACAGTTTAAAGACTATGCCATTCTCTACCGTGGTAACCACCAAGCACGCATTATTGAGCAGTATCTACGCAATCAAAAAATTCCCTACACTATTTCTGGCGGACAATCATTTTTTGACAAAGCTGAAATCAAAGATATTGTCAGTTATTTGCGATTAGTGGCCAATGAGGACGACGATCCTGCGTTTATTCGTGCCTCAACCACGCCTAAAAAAGGCATAGGCAACACTACACTGGAACGCTTGGGCGAGTATGCCAGCACACATCAAATTTCTTTATTCGCCGCAGCGTTTGAAGGCGAGTTTCAACGCCAACTGGGCAGTAGACAATTAGAAGATTTACTTAACTTTTGCCAATATATCAACAAGTTACAAACACGCGCCGTCAAAGACCCTGCTGGGGAATTACTGAATGACCTGCTCAACACCATTCAGTACGAAACGTTTTTATACGATAGCGAAGAACCGCGTGCCGCCGAAAGCAAGTGGGCAAACGTGCAAGAATTTATCGCGTGGCTCACCAAAAAGGGAGAAGCCAGCACAGCGTTTGGTAATGAATCAGAAGGTAAGACTTTACTCGAGCTCACGCAAATGGTATCGCTCATCAGCATGCTAGAAGGCCGTGAAGAAGGCGAACCTGATGCAGTAAAACTTTCCACCCTCCACGCTGCCAAGGGCTTGGAATTTGGGCATGTCTTTTTAATTGGCTGTGAAGAAGGCATTCTCCCCCACCGTG
>DHYP01000018.1:3902-6956 GCA_002414145.1 Methylophilaceae bacterium UBA5127
AACAACCAAATTGAAGAAGAACGCCGCTTAATGTATGTAGGCATTACGCGTGCGCAAAAATCGCTCAATATTTCCTGGTGTAAAAAACGCAAACGCGCAGGTGAAATGCAAATGTGTGAGCAAAGCCGCTTTATTGCTGAGCTCCCCAGTGCAGATGTCAAACACTTTGGCAATCCATTCAACGACCCTGACCAACTCCTTGCCAGTAAAGATTATGGCAAATCCAAAATGGCCAGTATCCGCGCGATGCTTAATCAACCAAAAAATTAAATCGTCACTTTGCGCATTTATAATGAGCTATGACATAATATGGACAGCTCATTATAGAATCGACATCATGACAATTATACCTAGCATCTTATGTGGCGGTGCAGGCTCACGTTTATGGCCTGTTTCCCGTGAACTGCATCCCAAGCCTTTTATTCGCTTAGCTGACAATGAAAGTTTCCTACAAAAATCATTTATCCGTGGTGCGATTTTGCCTCACGTGTCCGAAGTACTGACAGTGACTAATCGTGAGCTATTATTTAACACTAAAGACGATTACCGTGAAGTCAACCACGACAATATTAAAACCAGTTTTTTATTGGAACCCTTTGCCAGAAATACAGCTGCAGCAGTAGCACTGGCCGCTTTATATGTCGAAAAACAACATGGTGGCGATGCAATCTTGCTCATTCTCACTGCAGATCACCTCATCAGCAACCAAGCGGCTTTTCAACAAGCGGTTGAAAACGCAAGCTTAATTGCACAATCAGGCAAAATTGTCACATTTGGAATACAGCCCAGCGCGCCAGAAACTGGCTATGGTTACATTGAGGCGAATCAAACTAAAAACATCACACATAACAATCAAACCATCGGGTATGAAGTCGCGCGTTTTGTAGAAAAACCTAACCTGGCAACAGCACAGCGATATGTGGACTCTGGCCAATTCTATTGGAACTCTGGCATGTTTTGCTCTAGCGCAGAAACCATGCTCGCAGAGCTGCAAAAACATGCCCCAGACATTATGGATGCTGCAAAAGCATGTTTCGTAGCCTCTCTTAAACAAACCTCTGACATTTCTCAAATCGAATTTGATGCCGAGACTTTTGCAAATGTCCCTAGTAACTCTATTGATTACGCCGTGATGGAAAAATCAGCGAATGTTGCTGTCATTCCTTGCGATATCGGCTGGAATGACATTGGTGCTTGGGATGCGATGAGCACATTGACCGAAGCTGATGAGAATGGCAACCGCATTGCAGGTAACGCTATTTTAAACAAAACCAAAAATTGTTTTGTACAAAGCGACAAACGGCTAATCGCCATGGTAGGCTTGGAAAATCTAGTGGTGGTCGATACGCCAGACGCGCTCTTGGTTGCCGATAAATCACAAGTGCAACACGTCAAGGATATCTATAACCAGCTTAAAGAAGAGGGTAACGAAGCCTACAAGCTCCATCAAACCGTACACCGCCCTTGGGGTAACTACACCGTGCTAGAAGAAGGTGAACGCTTTAAAATCAAACGTATTGTAGTCAAACCTAATTGCAGACTCAGCCTCCAAATGCATCATCACCGTAGTGAACACTGGGTCGTTGTCAGTGGCATGGCTAAAGTCACTAATGGCGAAAAAGAATTTTTTGTCTCCAGTAATGAATCAACCTTTATCCCCGCAGGCACCCAACATCGTCTAGAAAATCCAGGTGTGCTAGATTTAGTCATGATTGAAGTTCAAAGCGGTGATTATGTCGGTGAGGATGACATCGTAAGATTTAATGACAGTTATGGTCGAGTTAAGTCTTAAAGATTTAAACTAATAACGATATAATGCCGTGTTCATGATGATTAGACTAAGAATATGAAAATTGCAGTCGCGGGCACAGGCTATGTTGGGCTATCCAATGCTATCTTATTAGCACAGCACAATGAAGTCGTAGCAGTGGACATTGTGCCGCAAAAAGTGGACATGATTAACCAGCGGCAATCGCCCATTGAAGACAAAGAAATCGAAGATTACTTTGCGCAAAAGACGCTTAACCTCCAAGCCACTTTAGATAAAAATCTGGCCTATCAAAACGCTGATTACGTCATTATTGCCACCCCTACCGATTACGATCCTGATACCAATTACTTCAACACAAGCTCCATTGAAGCAGTGATTCAGGATGTGCTAGCGATTAACCCTAACGCAACCATCATTATCAAATCGACAGTGCCCGTTGGTTACACAGTCAAACTACGCGCCCAGTTCAGCACTGACAACATCTTGTTTTCTCCTGAGTTTTTAAGAGAAGGCAAAGCACTTTATGATAATCTCTACCCATCACGGATTGTGATGGGCGAGCGCTCCCGCCGCGCAGAAGTTTTTGCAAAGCTCCTGCAACAAGGCGCGATTAAACAAGAGATTGAAGTGTTATACACCGATAGCACAGAGGCTGAGGCCATCAAACTGTTTGCCAATACCTACTTAGCCATGCGCGTTGCATATTTTAATGAGCTTGACACTTACGCAGCCTCCCACGGGCTTGATACACGCCAGATTATTGATGGTGTTTGCTTGGATCCAAGAATTGGTAAGCATTACAACAACCCTTCTTTTGGCTATGGCGGCTATTGCCTCCCCAAAGACACAAAGCAACTTTTAGCTAATTACAGTCAAGTCCCGCAAAAACTTATCCACGCAATTGTGGATGCTAACGCTACGCGTAAAGATTTTATTGCTGATAGTATTATCAAACTCAAACCCAATGTAGTCGGCATTTATCGCTTGATTATGAAGGCAGGCTCAGATAATTTCCGTGCATCTTCTATTCAAGGCATTATGAAGCGTATTAAAGCAAAAGGCATAGAAGTCATCGTATATGAGCCAGTGATTAAAGAAGCCGATTTCTTCAAATCTAAAGTCATTAATAACCTTCAAGAATTCAAGCAAAAAGCAGATGTCATTATTGCTAACAGAATCACCAGTGAGTTATCTGACGTAAAAGACAAAATCTACACAAGAGATTTATTTGGTAGTGACTAGGCTTATAATACGCCAATCTTAATAAGTCACAGACACCTATG
>DHYP01000018.1:6984-23026 GCA_002414145.1 Methylophilaceae bacterium UBA5127
AGACACCTAAACTTTGGACAGTATAACAATGATGCATAACAACCCAAAAATTGCCCTGATTACTGGAGTAACTGGGCAAGATGGTGCTTACTTAGCGGAGTTTTTGCTTAACAAAGGTTATGTAGTTCATGGTCTTAGNNGAAGCTCTCTTTTTAATACCGCTAGAATAGACCATTTATTCCAAGACCCTCACGTCAAAGGCAATCCATTTTTTCTACACCATGGAGATATGACTGACTCGTCAAGCTTGACACATATTATTCAAAAAGTACAACCAGATGAAATATATAACTTGGCGGCACAAAGTCATGTAGCAGTCTCATTCGAGGAGCCTGAATATACTGCCAACTCTGATGCACTCGGCTCTCTCAGAATATTAGAAGCAATTCGAATATTAGGACTCACAACCAAAACTCGTTTCTATCAAGCTTCTACCTCAGAACTATACGGATTAGTTCAAGAAACACCGCAAAAGGAAACCACACCATTTTATCCAAGAAGCCCATATGCAGTAGCCAAACTTTACGCCTATTGGATTGCCGTCAACTATCGTGAGGCTTACGGCATTTACGCATGTAATGGTATTTTATTTAATCACGAGAGTCCGATACGCGGTGAGACTTTTGTTACGCGTAAAATTACGCGTGCTCTAGCTCGCATTAAACTAGGGTTACAAGATTGCTTATACCTTGGTAATTTAGATGCGTTGCGCGATTGGGGACATGCTAAAGATTATGTGGAGATGCAATGGCTGATGTTACAACAAGAAAAGCCAGAAGATTTTGTAATTGCTACTGGCGTACAATACAGCGTTAGAGATTTTGTCAATGCTGCGGCAAAAGAGCTAAATATGCATATTTCTTGGCAAGGCCAAGGGGTGGATGAAAAGGGATTTGATACCAGCGGAAAATGTATCATTCAAGTGGATCCACGTTACTTCCGCCCTACGGAAGTGGAAGCATTATTGGGAGACCCTACAAAAGCTAAGGAAAAACTCGGCTGGACTCCCAAAATCAGCTTTGACGAGCTTGTAGCAGAGATGGTACGTGAAGACTATAAATCTGCGCAGCGTGACGAGTTGATTAAAAAACATGGGTATGCTTTGTTTAATGGTCACGAATAATAGACATTATATCAAATGTTTAAAAAAATTCTTCTAACAGGAAGTTCTGGTATGGTAGGAAAGAACCTTCTAGAACACCCTGATGCTAACCAATATGAAATACTGACACCTACTAGTATTGAACTAGATCTTAGAGACTACAATGCCACAAAAACATATTTAGAATTGCATAACCCAGACTTTGTAATACACGCTGCAGGTAAAGTAGGTGGGATACAAGCTAACATTCGTGAGCCTGTTAAGTTTTTAGTGGAGAATCTGGATTTAAATCGCAACTTAATATTGGCTGCTAAAGAATCAAATATTAAACACCTTCTGAATCTTGGAAGTTCTTGCATGTATCCTCGCAATAGACCAGAAGCACTTACTGAGGATATGATTCTGTCAGGTGAATTAGAACCCACAAATGAAGGTTATGCTTTAGCTAAAATTATATCAGCTAGACTCTGTGAGTATATTACAAAAGAAAATGACAGTTTCAAGTACAAAACTTTAATTCCTTGTAACTTGTATGGAAAATATGACAAATTTGACCCACTAAACTCTCATCTAATTCCCGCAATTATTGATAAAATCCACAAAGCAAAAATTAAGAGCTCAAGTGTAGAAATATGGGGAAATGGAAGTGCACGTCGCGAGTTTATGTACGCTAGCGATTTAGCAGATGCTATCTTTACCGCAGTTACAGATTTTGATTCCTTACCCTTATACATGAATATAGGCTTGGGATATGACTTCACAATCAACGAATACTACACAACTGTAGCAAAAATTATTGGTTTTAAAGGAAAGTTCAAGCATAACTTAGATAAACCAGTTGGGATGTCGCGAAAACTAGTAAATATTGAACTTCAAAGCAAGTGGGGATGGTCTGCAAAATATAGTCTTGAAGAGGGCATAAAAGAGACGTACCAATACTATCTTAAGGACTACAAGCAATGACTTACAAATTCCCACTAGCAACCGCAACTTGGAAGCAAGAAGAGCTTGATGCAATGCAACGTGTTATTGCTTCTGGCATGTTTACAATGGGCGAGCACGTTAAAGCTTTTGAACGAGATTTCGCAAAGTACGTCGGTAGTAACTACTCTTTAATGGTAAATTCAGGCTCGTCAGCAATTTTATTAATGGTTGCGGCACTATTCTATACTAGAAATACCAGACTACGATTACAACGTGGTGATGAAATTGTCGTGCCTGCAATCTCATGGAGCACTACTTATTACCCCCTTTATCAGTATGGTTTGAAAATCAAGTTTGTGGATATTGACATCAATACACTTAACTACGACCTTAGTCAGTTAGCACATGCTGTAACTAGTAAAACTCGTGCAATTATGGCTGTAAACCTACTTGGAAATCCAAACGACTTTGGTCAAATACAACAGATTATAAACAATCGTAATATTGTTTTAATTGAAGACAACTGCGAATCAATGGGTGCTAAGTATCATGGCAAACATACTGGCACTTTTGGCGTAATGGGAGGCTATAGCACTTTCTTTAGTCATCACATTTCCACCATGGAAGGAGGCATTGTTGTCACAGACGATGAAGAGTTATACCAAATACTGTTAGCGCTTAGGGCACATGGTTGGACAAGAAACTTACCAAAAAAGAACTTAGTATGCAGTGAAAAAAGCGATGACCCATTTGAAGAGTCATTTCGCTTTGTTTTGCCTGGCTACAACGTACGCCCTCTTGAGCTTGAAGGGGCAATAGGGATAGAACAAGTCAAACGCTTACCTGATTTGATAGCAGCGCGTAGAGAAAATGGGAAACTGTTTCAATCAGCTATGACTAATCACCCTGACATCATTATTCAACAAGAAATAGAGGAAAGTAGCTGGTTTGGATTTAGCCTTGTTATTCGCCCAAAGAGCAAACTAACTAGAAAAAAACTACTTGAAAAACTAAATTACTTAGGATTTGAATGCAGGCCAATAGTAGCTGGTAACTTTGCTAAAAATGAAGTCATAAAATATTTTGATTATGAAATACATGGCGAACTAAAAAATGCAGAACATGTGGACAGAAATGGGCTATTTGTTGGTAACCACCACTACCCTATTCCAGAAGCATTTGAAGCTCTTAATACTATTTAGGTGATTAAATGAAAGCAGTTATACTTGCTGGAGGGTTAGGTACAAGAATTTCTGAAGAGACCCACTTAAAACCTAAACCAATGATAGAAATAGGTGGCAAACCTATTTTGTGGCACATCATGAAAACGTACTCAGTGCATGGCATTAATGACTTTATTGTTTGTTGCGGATACAAGGGCTATGTAATCAAAGAGTATTTTGCCAATTACTTTTTACATATGTCGGATGTTACATTTGACATGGTTAATAACGAGATGCAGGTGCATCATCGCAATGCGGAACCATGGCGCGTAACGCTTGTTGACACTGGAGAAGATACCTTGACGGGTGGCAGACTTAAACGCGTAGCTAATTACCTAAAAGACGAAAATGCGTTTTGTTTTACTTATGGCGATGGTGTCGCCAACATAGACATTACCTCCTTAGTTTCCTTTCACCAGCAGCATGGAAAGCTTGCAACTGTCACAGCTGTTCAGCCGCCAGGACGCTATGGTGCTTTAAATATGGACAACAGTCGCGTTAAAGGCTTTACCGAAAAACCAAAAGGTGACGGCGGGTGGATTAATGGTGGCTTTTTCGTATTATCGCCTGCATGCATTAATTATATTCGTGATGACCAATCAAGCTGGGAAGGTGAACCACTTATTCAATTAGCTAATGATGGTGAGCTCATGGCATTTGAACATACTGGATTTTGGCAACCAATGGACACCTTACGCGAAAAAAACTTACTTGAAGAACTATGGGAATCCAATAAGGCACCATGGAAAGTTTGGGCTTGATGTCTTTTTGGCAAGGAAAAAAAGTATTTATCACTGGGCATACTGGATTCAAGGGTGGATGGCTCACCCTCTGGCTAAATTCACTGGGTGCAGAAGTGCATGGTTACGCCTTAAACCCACCTACAGATCCAAGCTTATTTAACGTTGCTAATGTAGTGTCGTGCTTAAAATCACACACAATTGCAGATATTCGAGATTTAGATGTTCTTAAACAAGCAATGCAATTAGCCGAACCGAGCATTGTTTTTCATCTTGCAGCACAACCCTTGGTACGCAAATCTTATCTTGATCCTGTTGAGACTTATGCAACTAACGTGATGGGCACAGTGAATCTTTTTGAGGCTATTCGCCAATCGAAATCCGTAAAAGCTGTTATTAATGTCACTACCGATAAATGTTACGAAAACCGTGAATGGATATGGCCATATCGAGAAGATGAGGCAATGGGTGGATTTGATCCATACTCAAGCAGTAAAGGATGCTCAGAACTTATCACAGCCGCTTACAGGCGCTCATTTTTAGAAGCGTTAGGCATTGCGGTTGCTTCAGCACGTGCTGGCAATGTAATAGGTGGTGGCGACTGGGCAGAAGACAGGCTAATTCCAGACTTTTTACGTGCATTAGATGCGCAAAAGACACTAATCATTCGCTCTCCACATGCGGTTAGACCATGGCAGCATGTTTTAGAGCCTCTGTCAGGATATCTATTACTTGCAGAACAATTACTCTCCAAAGGTCAAGAGTACGCATCTGCATGGAATTTTGGCTCTTCTGAAACCGATACTAGAGAAGTGCAATGGATTGTAGAGCAATTAGTCAACAATACCCCTCACGCTTCATGGCAAGTAGACACCAACCCTCAACCGCACGAGACAAATTACCTCAAGCTGGACAGTAGTAAATCACGCGCACTTCTTAACTGGCAGCCGCGATGGAACTTAGCGCAGACACTCAGCAAAATTATTGAATGGCACCAGTGCTGGAAAAACGCCGAGAACATGCAATCTGTATGTTTAGCTCAAATCAAAGAATATGCGCAAGCCAAAAAGGTCTGAGTGATGTCCAGATTTGATTGTTTTGATACACCGATTAACCAACTGAAAATTATTCAACGCAAGCCGATAGAGGACTCCCGTGGTTTTTTGAGCCGCTTTTATTGCGCAGAAGAATTTAAAGCTTTTGGGTTTAACAAAGCAATACAGCAAATTAACCATACGCTCACTCGTCAAAAAGGCGCAGTAAGAGGACTACATTATCAGCACCCGCCATTTGCCGAAACGAAATTAGTGAGCTGTATCAAAGGAGAAATCTTTGATATTGCAGTAGATATACGTAAAAACTCCCCTACCTTCTTACACTGGCACGGTGAAATCTTAAGCGAACATAATCAGCGTAGCTTATTAATTCCAGAAGGGTTTGCGCATGGGTTTCAAACACTCACAGAAGATTGTGAATTGATATATCTCCACACAGCACCTTATAATCAAGCATCAGAAGGTGCATTAAACATACTTGACAAAGCCATTAATGTTCAATGGCCTATAGATATTAAAGACTTGTCTGAAAGAGACCGCAATCACCCAATGCTACAACAAGATTTTCAAGGATTAACTTTATGAAATGCCGTCATTGCGACGCTGAACTTACGCTGCCATTAATTGATTTAGGTAGTTCACCACCCTCTAACGCTTACTTAACAAAAAAAACACTGAAAGCACCTGAGAAGTGGTTTCCCCTCAAAGTGCTGATATGTCAAACATGCTGGTTAGTGCAAACCGAAGATTATGCTGGTGCAATTGAATTGTTTGATGCTGAATATGCGTATTTCAGCTCATTTTCAACTAGCTGGTTAGCGCACGCGGATCACTATGTTGCAAAAATGACGCAGCGATTTAACTTACATCAGCAATCACTCGTCATTGAAATAGCCGCCAATGATGGCTACTTACTACAATATGTAAAACAAAGAAATATTCCATGCTTAGGGATAGAGCCAACTCAAAGCACTGCAAACGCCGCACGTGAAAAAGGCATTGAAATTATTGAAAAGTTTTTTGGCGTAACACTTGCTAAAGAGCTCGTAAATCAAGGCAAACAGGCTGATCTTACAGCTGCTAATAATGTATTGGCGCACGTACCGGATATTAATGACTTTGTTGCAGGCTTTTCAATTCTGCTCAAGCCCCATGGAGTTGCAACGTTTGAGTTTCCGCACTTGTTACAACTTATACAACATAGCCAATTTGATACAATATATCACGAACACTTTTCATACCTGTCACTCACAGCCGTAAACACAATTTTTAACAAAAATGGCCTACAAATATTTGATGTAGAAGAAATTCCAACACATGGTGGTAGCTTACGCATCTATGCGCAAAGAAAGGACTCTGGTCAACATCACGCTTCTGGTGAAGTCAATAATCTGCTAAAGCGAGAAATTAAACTTGGGATGACAAATGAAAGTTATTATGCAAACTTTCAGCTACGCGCAAATACAATTAAATATGATTTAATTCAATTTTTAATCGAAGCAAAAAAATCAGGAAAAAAAGTGATTGCATACGGTGCAGCTGCAAAAGGGAATACACTCATTAACTATGCTGGGATACGTGAAGACCTAATCTCACACGTAGTAGACAGAAACCCAAACAAACAACATAAATTTTTACCTGGCTGTAGAATACCAATTACGGATGAAAAAATTATTTTAGAAACAAAGCCAGATTACATATTGATTTTACCTTGGAACTTAAAGTCTGAAATTACAGAGCAGCTTAATTATATACGTGAATGGGGCGGTAAGTTTATAACTGCAATCCCTATACTAAATACATGGTAAAAAAAATTGATAGAAATACATCAAAGTGCTCTCATTTCATCACTTGCAGATATAGAAGACTCTGTAAGAGGAACAAAAATAATTATCGGCGCTGGCTGCATGATAGACAGCTTTGTAAAGATTAAACCAGCTGGTGGTATGGGAAACATCACGATTGGTGATAATACATACATTAACTCTGGTTGTGTTTTATATACTGGAAATGGAATTTCTATTGGAAATAATGTTGCAATAGCTGCTAACTGTACTTTAGCTCCTGTTAATCATGAGCATAAAAATAAAGACTTATTAATTCGTGAGCAGGGTTTTAAAATGTCAAAAGGTGGCATTATTATTGAGGATGATGTCTGGATTGGAGCTAACTGTGTCATTCTTGATGGAGCCATTCTCAGAAAGGGTTGTGTAATTGGAGCTGGCTCTATCATTCGTGGTGAAATTCAGCAATTCTCAATTAATGCTGGCAACCCTTTAAATGTAATTGGTTGGCGCAAGTGAAATATACTATATTGGGCTCCTCAGGATTTATTGGTAAAAATTTATCTAAATCACTATTTGATCAAAAATTCGAAGCAATAGAGTCAAATCGAAATCATCCAGATTGGTTAAAAAATATTTTAAAGAACGACTTAGGTCATGTCATTTACTGCATTGGACTAACTGCAGATTTCAGAAAAAAGCCATTTGAAACAATAGACGCTCACATTTGCATTTTAAAAGATATATTAAAGACTGGAAATTTTAAGTCACTTACTTATCTTTCCAGCACTAGAGTTTACGAAGGCGGATTAGAGACAACTGAAGATGCGATACTGAAAGTATCACCTATTAATCCTAGTCACTTCTACAATCTCAGCAAACTAATGGGAGAGAGTCTGTGTATTAACAGTGCAAAAAATGTGAAAATTATACGTTTATCAAATGTATATGGTAATGAAATGAATTCAAACAATTTTTTATGTTCAGTTCTAAGCGAGGCAGCTAAGACTGGCAAGGTCAACTTTCAAACCTCACCAGAGTCTTCAAAAGACTTTATTTCAATTACTGATGTTGTAAATCTAGTACCTAAAATTGCTGTTAATGGTTCTCACAGTATTTATAATTTAGCCTCAGGCAAAAACACGTCTAATAAAACGATAGCAAATATCTTAAGCAAAGAAGGTGTTGGGGTATCTTTTTCCAAAGATGCTGTCGACTGGAGCTTTCCTGAAATTAAAGTAGACAGGATAAAAAATGAGTTTCCCTATAATTATGAAGATTTAGCTATCAATTTAGCTAATTTATACAAAAAATATCATCAGAAAGCACATAAATGAGCGATTTAATTAAAGAGTTCGTATTAGAAAGAAATCAAAGAATACAAAATTTTGGTAAAGATCAAAGTTTTAAAACACAATCCATGAACTGGATTGAAGAAAGCATGAGAAAGTCTTATGTGTATAACTTCTCCTGGATGGGTAGACCAATCATTCAATACCCACAAGATATGGTTGCGATGCAAGAGATTATTTGGGAGGTTAAGCCAGATTTAATTATAGAAACTGGCATTGCACATGGCGGCTCTCTTATTATGAGTGCATCTTTTCTTGCAATGCTGGATTATTGTGATGCGATTGAGTCTGGTGAGGTACTAGATCCTAAAAAACCTAAAAGACGAGTTTTAGGTATTGATATTGATATTCGAGAGCACAATCGCAAAGCAATTGAAGCACACTCTATGGCCAATAGAATTGACATGATTCAAGGCTCATCCATAGCCGCAGAAACTATTCAGCAAGTGAAAGACTACGCTAAAGACTATAAAAGAATTTTGATCAGCCTAGACTCAAATCATACACACGAGCATGTGCTAGCAGAACTGGAGGCTTACGCCCCATTAACTTCAAAAGGTAGTTACTGTGTAGTATTTGATACGTTTGTTCAAGACGTACCAGCAGACGTGTTTACAAATCGGCCTTGGGAGCCAGGCAACAATCCTAAAACAGCAGTTTGGGAATATTTAAAAACGCACCCTGAATTTGAGATAGACAAATCAATCGAAAATAAACTACTGATTACAGTAGCACCTGATGGATACCTAAAAAGAGTCGGCTAGAATTTAGATGGTTTCTGATAACATTTGCTTAGGTTTATAGATTAAGGGGGTTGTTTAATGAATAGTAAAAACACCCAAGAATTACGTTGGGTATCGCGGCTGAACAATTATGAAAAAGCTTTAGAAAGCCTGACTGCCGCTGTAGAGCTAAGCAAAACACGCTCGCTATCAGATTTGGAAAAGCAAGGCTTGATTCAGGCGTTTGAATTTACGCATGAACTCGCTTGGAATGTGATGAAAGACTATTTTACTTACCAAGGTACGCAGGATATTACTGGTTCGCGTGATGCAACACGTGAGGCTTACAATAAGGGCTTGGTGCAAGATGGTGAAGGCTGGATGGCAATGATACAAAGCCGAAATAAAACCTCTCATACATACAACCAGGCAGTGGCAAATGAAATTGTAGAAGCGATTACCCAAACTTACTTTATGTTATTTAAAGAGCTATTGCATAAGTTATTCACCTTAAAATCTAACTTAGCCTAATTTTTTATGTTATTCGGGTTACCTGATACTGCAGTACAAAAACTAAAACAGGTGTTTGAAGGGGATAGCCGTATTGTGCAAGTTTGGTTATATGGCTCCAGGGCCACTGGTAAGCAAAAACCAGCATCTGATATAGATTTGTGTATAGAAGGGTTGAGTTTACAACTGGGTGATTTACATGCGTTTGAGAACAAAATTGATGAATTACTTTTACCTTGGAAAGTAGATCTGTCCCTTAAACATCAAATAGATAATCCTGCTTTACTAAATCATATCCAAAATGTTGGTATTGGCTTTTTGAGTAATCAAGAAAATTGTTAAAACGTAACATTATTGCCAATTACCTCGGTCAAGGCTGGACAGCTGTAATGGGGCTAGCCTTTATACCTTTATATATCCAATACCTTGGAATGGAAGCGTATGGGCTGATTGGAGTTTTTGCAGTTATGCAAGCGTGGCTCACTTTGCTTGATATGGGGATGACTCCAACGCTAAATAGGGAGATGGCTAGATTTTCTGCAGGAGCACACACATCTCAGTCGATTCATGATTTGCTACGGAGCCTAGAAATCATATGTTTTTGCATAGCAATAATTATCGCGCTAACGGTATGGGCTGCGTCTGATTATCTAGCAAGTGACTGGTTAAAGGCGGGCAAACTTCCAATTAATGAAGTTGCTCAGGCAATTTCAATTTTGGCATTGGTTTTAGCATTACGGTTTGTAGAAGGGATTTATCGTGGCTCCCTATTTGGTTTGCAACGGCAGGTATTTTACAACGTAGCTAGTGCCATTTTTGCAACGCTACGTCATGGTGGTGTCGTGACTCTGTTAGCATTTGTTTCACCTACAGTTAAGGCTTTCTTCTTATGGCAGGCTACAGTTTCAATATTGACTATTTTAGTATTTTCTTCGGCTGTACGTAGTGCATTACCGATACTTACTATATCACCAAAATTTAAGCTAAAGGCAATTACTGAGATTTGGAAGTTTGCTAGTGGCGTGATGTTGGTTACATTTTTAGCCATATTACTTACACAGATAGATAAGGTCTTACTTTCCAAGTTACTTTCGTTGGAGTCATTTGGTTATTACACACTTGCGGCTACCTTAGCAGGTGTTCTTTATATGATTGTTGGACCAATTACAACTGCATTTTACCCGCGGTTAGTTGAGCTTTATATAAATAAAAACCAGAGCTTACTTGTGTCTACCTATCATCAAGGGTCGCAGTTAGTAACCCTTTTAACGGCAACTCCAGTGATGATAATTAGCTTTTTTCCTAAAGAGCTGATATTTGTGTGGTCTGGAAATATGGGTCTTGCCGAAAATGTTGCTCCAATTTTATCTGCTTTTGCAATTGGAGTTTATTTAAATGGATTAATGCATATGCCAGCTCAATTACAACTTGCGCATGGTTGGGTTAGCCTGGGTATCAAAACCAATCTTTTGGCTGTAGGTGTTTTTGTCCCTGCATTATTTTGGATTGTTCCTACATATGGCGCTTTAGGGGCTAGTTGGGTTTGGGTTATATTAAATGCATGTTATGTATTGTTTACAATACATAACATGCATCAAAAATTACTCGTTTTTGAAAAGTGGACGTGGTACTTCTTTGACCTATTTCTACCAACAATAGGACCTATCGCAATTGCTCTTTTTGCCAAAAGTGCTCATACACCTAATTACAATAGTCGTTTTTATGAGTTTATGTTTTTAATGATTGTTGGGGTGTTTTCGTTAATTGCTTCAATAGTATCGGCTAATCAGATACGTACCAAAGTATTTTTGCTAATTAAGTATTGGCAGTTAAAGCTGTGTCGCCTGATTAGGCTTAAATTTGGAAAAGAAGAAATATGAGTAGGTCATACAAAATAAAAAAAAATCCGCTTATCAGTGTTGGCATACCAACATATAGTCGTCCGAATAGTTTGCGTCGTGTGCTTTTAGAGATTACTAGGCAAACATATACAAATCTGGAAATTATTGTTTCTGATAATGCTTCACCAAATGCTGACACGGAGGATGTAGTGCGCGAGATTATGCGTAATGACCATCGAGTAAAGTATTTTAAACAATTGAAGAATAACGGGCCAGTTTTTAATTTTCAATTTGTTTTGGAGCAAGCTAGTGGCGAATATTTTATGTGGGCTGCAGATGATGATTGGCACGACAAAAGTTTTATAGAGGTGTTATATCAAAAATTACTAGCCGATGAATCGGCCGTTGTTTCATTTTGTGATTTTGATTCAAGAGATGAAAATGGCATGTTAATTTCTGGATATCCAAACTTTTACAAAATCCTTAAACGAATGTGCCAGCCCTCAAAGTTTGTTAGGCAAGTGCAATATTTTATATTGAGGGAAGGATCGGCAAAGCCACATCCAATTTATGGACTAATACGACGTAAGGTTTTGCATGGTTTCTCATGGATTGATTTTGTAGATAGGTATGGGTGGAATGCTTCAGATGTGCTGTTTGTTTTTTATTTAATGGCTCAAGGACGCCTAGCATTAAGCAACCAAAAACTTTTCGGCTGCACAGTTGATAACTTAAAAAACTATGAAACAAATAGAAGCA
Organism: Methylophilaceae bacterium UBA5127; assembly: GCA_002414145.1. Classification (GTDB taxonomy): domain Bacteria; phylum Pseudomonadota; class Gammaproteobacteria; order Burkholderiales; family Methylophilaceae; genus Methylophilus. The sequence continues at coordinate 18,997 of DHYP01000018.1, forward strand.
AGTGGAATTTATCTACATATTCAAACTTTATAGGGCAACAGCTTAAATATATCTTTGGATATTTAAAAATTGCAAATGGTCTCGTTAGAGTTGCACTCATTCTACTTTTACCCTTAAAGCTTTTAGAGATTATTTATTTATTTGCTATAAAACCAAGCGTTAACCTATTAAAATCTTATTTTAACAAAATGGTAGATAGGGGCTTTTAGTCTATTTATGATTATCTCTAACATTATTGGCGGCCTTGGTAACCAGATGTTTCAATACGCTGTCGCTCGAGCCATATCTATAAATAACAACATTGAAATGTGTTTAGATGTCAGTAATTTTGAAAACTATAGCCTACACAATGGATTTGAACTTGACACTATATTTAATCTAAATTGTCACATTGCTTCTAAAAATGATATTAAGCAAGTATTAGGTTGGCGCGCGAACACTTTAATTAAAAAGCTATTACTTCGCAGTCATTTTGCAGCATTGAGAGGAAATAGTTTTATAGTTGAGCCACAAGTAAATTATTGGCCTAATATTAAAAACATTCCATGTGACAGTTATCTAATTGGTTACTGGCTTAGCGAAANNAATATTTTCAAAATATAGAAAGTCTAATTAGGGAGGACTTTACCTTTAAAACAGAGCTATCAAAAGAAAATAAATTTAGCGCACTTCAGATTGAAAATAGTAATTCTGTGAGCATACATATCCGTCGCGGTGACATTGCACAAAACCCAACAACCTTAGCTGTTCATGGACTCTGTAGTATAGATTATTATAAGAATGCTATACGCTACATTACCAATATAGTTGAATCCCCTAGTTTTTATATTTTTTCTGATGATATGGAATGGGTTAAGAAAAATCTAAAAATTGACCACCCATGCTATTTTATAGACCATAACAAAGGCAAAGATAGCTACAATGACATGAGACTAATGAGCTTATGTAAACACAATATCATTGCGAACAGCACATTTAGTTGGTGGGGGGCATGGCTAAATGTCAATAAAAATAAGATTGTAGTAGCGCCTAATAAGTGGTTTGAAGCTCAAATTAACTCGTCTGACATTATTCCTGAAACTTGGATAAGGCTATAGATACATTTCCATTAGATATCATTTAATGTGCTTGACTAAATTAGCAGTAAAGTACTAGAGAAATTAACACCCACTTATGAAAAAGCATTTTGAAGTTGTTACAGAATTTTTTAACAGTCCACATTATTTAGAAAATGGGCGCAGCATAATTGAAAATAGAATTTTTATTTTGAAAGAATTTTTAGGTGAACTTTCAAATGTAAAAATATTAGACTTGGGTTGTGGTGATGGCAGCCTTTCATCTGCATTTTTTAATACGTCAAATCAATTTACTTTAGTTGATATATCACCACGTATGCTTGAAATTGCCAAAAGCAAACTACCAAATCACATGATTAATAAAGTAGAACTAATTAACAGCCCTATTGAAAATATTAATACAAATGATGATTATGACGTTGTTATATGTGTTGGACTGTTAGCCCATGTCCCTTCTATTGATGATGCTCTAAAGAAGGTCTCTGAGTCAATGAAAGACAAAGCTTATGCTGTCATTGAGTTTACCCCTAACCCCAATCCATACGAGAAATTTCTACTACCATACTACATATTACGTAAAAAATTATTTGGTCATTCAATGGGATATCAAACGAATAAAATGTCATTAAAAAGATTAATACAATTAGCAAATAATCATAATCTTCAGCTAATTAAGACGAGAAGACACTACTTTCCAATACCTACCATCAGCAGATGGCCAAAAAAGTTAATTGCAACTTATATCAGATTTACTTTGCACTCTAACTTGTTTTCTAAGTTTGGCACAGAACATATTATGCTTCTTAAAAAAAATGACCATTAGATTAAAACTTGGTGAAATTACATTAATCTTTTAAAAATAAGCGTTATTTTTACAGAAGTACGGCCGAACAAATTCTAGCGCTGGTACGTTATAAATAAGAATTCATTATATCAATTTGATTAGGAAATATTCGTTTGAAAATTTTAGTGGTAGGTGATTGGCACTCAAAACTACATGAAGAGGTTGTATATCAATCATTTAAAAAACTAGGGCACGATGTACTTGCATTCCCTTGGCATCAATATTTCTCAGTAACATCTAACTACTTAAAACACTTTTATTACGTTAAAAATCGAGCTCAATATAAGTATCTTTGTGGCCCCATCATTAAAAAGCTTAATCAAGATTTAATTGATTTTGTTGAAAAAAAACAGCCAGATATAGTCTTTATATATCGTGGAACGCATATATTACCTGACACCTTAAAAAGAATTAAGCACGCCAACCTAACGCTGATAGGTTACAATAACGATGACCCATTTTCTCCACACTACCCTAAATGGACATGGAGACACTTTATAAAAGGAATACCTGAATACGACTTAATCTTGTCATATAGACATCACAATGTAGATGAGTTTTTAAATGCAGGTGCAAAACGTGTTGAACTCCTTAGATCTTGGTTTGTTCCAGAGTATAACTACCCTACTACACTCAATAATGAGGAGAAATACAAATTTGAATGCGAAGTTGTGTTTGTCGGTCATTATGAGCCCGATGACAGACTGAATTACTTAGAAGAAATAGAAAAAGCGGGGTTTAAATTACGTATATTTGGCCCTGGTTATGATTGGGATCCAGTGCTTGCAAAGTCTAAGCAATTGTCGAGACATGTTCCTGTAAAACTCATGTTCGGTAGTGATTACAATCTAGCTTTGAATGGTGCAAAAATAGCACTCTGTTTTTTATCTAAATTAAATCGAGACACCTACACAAGGCGATGTTTTGAAATTCCCGCAACCAATACACTGTTATTAGCTGAGTACACACCAGACCTAGCTAGCATGTTTAAAGAAGGGGCAGAGGCCGATTTTTTTCGTACACCAAACGAGTTAGTAGAAAAAATCAGAAACTATTTACAGAATGATTCATTAAGAGAGAGAGTTGCAAGTGCGGGGTATAAAAGAGTAATTACTGATGGGCATGATGCCGTATCTAGAATGCAACAAGTTTTAAAGTGGGCTAATGAAATTAAAGAAAATTAATATGAGTGTAATATGCTCGTTAGTATATTCTACTTCGATTGCGTTAAGTAAAATCAAGAAATAAATATACTAAACTCGTATACTGAAATAGGCAGAACTAAATGAATTGCTAATTGGTTTAGTTAAAACTGGTAAGAGCCAATGGGGGCAAAAATGTACGATTTTAAAAAATATAAATACTGGTTTAATTTTGCATGCAATATCGGCTTAATTTCTTTTATATGTATCTGTGTCTGCAAATTAATATCATATGCATATATTTGGCGGTTCAGAAGCTGTGGAGGATTTACCCCTGTAGGTTTTGGTAGAGTTTGTGGCTGGAATGCAATATCAATTGGCACCCTGAGTATTGGTGCTCGCTATAGAATTGAGGCTTTATACAATATTAATGGTGAAAAATATAACCCAACTTTAAATATTGGTACTGGAGTGAGCTTTGGCAATGACCTCCATATTGGATGCGTTAATTCAATTTTTATCGGGAATGGCGTTTTGGGAGGTAGTGGTATAACTATTATGGATCATGATCATGGAAGCTATCAGCAATCCAGCGGACATCCCTCAAGCCCCACTATACCTCCTGCACTTAGAAAACTATCTCATAGCACTATTGTCATTGAAGAAAATGTATACATAGGTGAAAAAGTTACTATCTTGCAGGGCGTAAGAATCGGAGCTGGTTCAATAATTGGAGCTGGCTCAGTTGTTACAAAGTCAATACCAAAAAATACTATAGCGGTTGGAGTTCCAGCTAAATCAATAAAAAATTTTAAACACAATAAGTGGGTTGCAATTGAACAATTTTAATCTGGAGTCTCGATTAATGAGGCTCTTTAAATCAATAGGTCTCTTAAAGTTAGCATGGGCTCTGCGAAGAGCTCATTGTCCAGTTGGTAAAAAAGCCTTAGTACTTGAAGTAGGCTCGT
>DHYP01000018.1:23068-32124 GCA_002414145.1 Methylophilaceae bacterium UBA5127
GTTTTATTAGATGCATATGAACACACTAGAGAACGTCATTGGGCTCCACTTATTTCCGACAGGCCTACAGTGTTAGGTTTTGTAGAAAACCTGCCATTTAAAGATAAAGCTTTTGATTTTGTTATTGCGTCTCATGTTCTAGAGCATTCAACTGAACCTGAAAAATTTTTATCTGAATTACAACGCGTGGCCAAAGCAGGATATATTGAAACTCCAGATGCTTTTATGGAACGTGTGAATCCATATAAAGACCATAGACTAGAAGTAACCGTTCGTGATGAAAAGTTAGTAATTAGAAAAAAAAGAGCGTGGCAACACGATGCTGAGTTAGTTGAGTTATATGAGCATCAGGCAAAGAAATGGGTGACATCTGAGACAATTCCTAACCATCCCTTTGATTTTCATGTTCGGTATTATTGGCAAGACACTATCAACTTTGAAGTTTTGAATCCAGAAGTGGATGCGTCATGGAAAGCGATAGAAGATGTCTCTACTATAAAACAAAGAGTCTACCAAACCTCTGCCAAACAAGGAGTCCGTAATGTTTTGCGCAATATACTCTCTCAGAAAAAGCGTAATAAAAACATTGATCTCTTCAATTTATTGCGCTGCCCAAACTGTCACTCTGAGAAACTTACAAAGCTTGAGGAATATATAAGTTGCACCTCTTGTGCACAACAATACAGTATAGTAAATAATGTACCCAACTTAGGTTTGTAATGAATCAAGTAATTCTATATAGGGTACTTATTGTTAATTCAGAATGTTGTTATTTATGATGCAATTGGAAGTATACCTTGATTCAATCTGAACCAAAAATCAGTGTTTGTATACCTGCCTACAACCGCGCATCTGTACTTTCTGACTTACTTGAGTCAGTTTTATCACAGAATTTTGAGGATTTTGAATTAGTAATCAATGAAGATTGCTCACCAGAACGGGATCAGATTCGGGCGATAGTAGCGCGCTTTATTTCAAAATATCCTAAAAGAAAAATCAAATATCATGAAAACCAAACTAATTTAGGCTATGACGCAAATCTAAGAGATCTAATTGAAAGATCATCTGGTGAGTACTGTGTTTTTATGGGTAATGATGATTTAATGTGCCCCAATGCACTTCAAACAATTACTAATGCAATTGGTAATTATCCAAATGTAGGCATTTATCTGAGAAGCTTTGCTTCATTTGAGGATGATCCTAAAAACATCATTCAATATTTTAAATACTTTGACAAAGAAATATTCTTCCCATCTGGGGCAAGTACTATTACTACTTTCTATAAAAGATCCGTTGTAATACCAGGCGTAACACTACATAGAATATCGGCTCTAAAATATTCAACTAATGCATTCGATGGCAGTCTTCTATACCAAATTTATTTGGTTGCCAATATTTTGGTCGATATGAATGGTGTCTTTTCTCCAGAAATTGTGACGCTGTACCGCAATGGCGGGATTCCAGATTTTGGTAATAGCGAAGCAGAAAAGGGAAAGTTTGTACCAAAAACGAGAACAATTGATTCCTCTATTAATTTTATGAAAGGCATGTTAGAAATTGCTCATGCGACCGAAATCTCTCGCAATGTAAAAATTTATAAAAGCATTGTCAATGATCTTTCAAACTACTCATACCCAATACTATCGGTTCAAGCTGACAAGCCAATAATAGACTTTTTTAAATACTATATTGAATTAATTAAACTTGGTTTGGGGAAACGGCTTCTTTTTCATTTATATTTTATTTCAATTGTATTACTGGGCGTACACCGCATGGAATCTATCATCGGATTTATTAAGCGAAAACTTGGATATACTCCTGCACTAGGTTCAGTATATAAGGGTCATCACCAACAAAATGAATAACGAACAGTTCTGTTAACGATGAGAATACTAAATACTACAGTGCTACTCTCTCCAATTATCGGTGGTGGCACGGCAGAGCGAACCTTTCAAATGAGCAAAACTTTTGTTCGAAAAGGCTGTGAATGTACCATTGTCACTACAAATGTTGGTCTGAATGACGATCGTATAAACAGTTTAGAGAAGGTGCAATTACTAGCGCTGAGATGTCTCTTCAGACGCTTTTTTGTCGTCGCATTCTCGATTAAGAAAATAAAGCGTTTAGTATCAAATGTTGATGTCATTCATATGATGGGACATTGGAACATGATCAATGTGATTGTTTATTTTTTTGCTAAAACTGTTGCCAAGCCCTATGTCATTTGTCCTGCTGGTGAATTAACCTTATTTGGACGGTCTATTATTCTAAAAAGACTGTTTAATCTATTGATAGGAAAAAGAATTATCAAAGATGCATCTGGCTATATTGCTGTTACGCATGATGAAATACCATTGTTCGAAGCATATGGTGTTAAGTCTGACAATATTATCGTTATCCCTAATGGGGTCAATGAGTCAGACTTTTTGCCAAGAGATTCAGCCCCATTTGTAAGCAGAGTTGGTATAAAAGAATCACCTTACATATTATTTATGGGCAGATTAAACCCAATTAAAGGCCCTGATTTACTATTAAAGGCATTTCTGAAAATTGCAACGAGGTTCCCGAACCATCACTTGGTTTTTGCTGGACCTGATGGAGGCATGCTTGAAGAGTTAAACCAAATTAGAGTTCACTCTTCTGTATCAGGTAGAATTCATTTTGTCGTNNTGTCGGTTATGTCAGCGGAACAGATAAAGTAGCGGCTTATAGAGATGCTGAACTTTTAGTTATTCCTTCAAGGCATGAAGCAATGTCAATTGTCGTATTAGAGTCTGGCATGCTAAAAACCCCTGTGCTTATTACTAATCAGTGCGGGTTCAACGATGTCGAGGAGGTGTCTGGAGGTATTGTAGTTCAGGCATCTGTAGCAGGAATTGAAGAGGGTCTATGTAAAGCACTAGAAGATCCAATAAAACTCCAAAACATGGGGGAGAACCTAAATAGATATGTTTTAAAGAACTTTACGTGGAATATGATAGGCGAACAGTATTTGCAGTTTTTTAACAAAATCATCAATGAAAATCGAGCAACCCAATTACGATGAGAATTTTGGTTGTTTCACAGTACTTTTACCCAGAAAACTTTCGCATCAACGATCTTGCAATTGGTTTTGTTGAAAAAGGACATGATGTTACCGTTTTGACTGGAATACCAAACTACCCCAAGGGAAGTTTTTTTGATGGATATGGCTTATTCCAGCGCAACTGCGAAAATTACCAAGGGATTAACATTATTCGGTGTCCTCTCATTCCAAGAGGTGATGCCAAAGCTATTAGATTAGCTTTAAATTATATTTCTTTTGCGATTTTTGCATGCTTGTATGGTTTACTCAAAGCCCGAGGTAAGTTTGATGCAATTTTTGTATTTCAAGTCTCACCAATCACTGTAGGAATCCCAGCCATTTTTATGAAATGGCTAAAAAATGCCCCTATCTTTTTTTGGGTGCTTGATCTCTGGCCAGAGAGCGTGATAGCGGCAAGCGACATCAAACAAGGCTGGGTGATTAACACTTTAGAAAAACTAACAAAATGGATATATCAACATTGTGATCGCATACTAGTTCAATCTAAAGGATTTTATGCACATGCGTTAAAAATGGGGGTCCCCCAAACAAAGCTACAATTTTTCCCTAATTGGGCTGAGGAGCTATACCAACCAAGAAAAATTAACCCTGAATTGTTAGCTAATTTACCTTCAGGGTTTAAAATCATGTTTGCAGGCAATATCGGGGTTGCACAAGACTTTGGATCAATTTTAGCTGCTGCTGAAAAATTAAAGCAAAACACAAAAATTCAATGGCTAATACTTGGTGATGGGCGTGAACGGGATTGGGTTTCAGAAGAAATTAAGAAAAGAAATCTGAGAGATGTATTTCATTTATTAGGCCAATTTCCAATTGAAGAAATGCCAAATTATTTTGCATGCGCAGATGCACTATTGGTAACTCTCAAACAAGACCCTATATTTGAAAGTACAATACCAGGTAAGATTCAGTCTTATCTGGCCTGCGGCAAACCTATTTTAGCAATGTTAGATGGCGAAGGTGCGAAAGTAATAAATGAATCAGGTGCTGGTTATGCCTGTGCTTCTGAAGACATTGATGGATTAGTCAAAACAACAAATCGCATGGTCGCGCTTTCAGTTGCTGAAAGAAATGAAATGGGTAAAGCAGGGAGAATCTAGTATGATACTCACTTTAATAGAAATCAGTTATTTAGCCAATTAGAAGCACAAATGCTTTGCTTAACAAAGAAATCAACAATTGAATGAGAGTGATATGAGTGATTTTGCAAATAAGACCATACTCATTACGGGTGGAACAGGTTCTTTTGGACACGCCTTGCTAGATAGATTAGTCAAAAGTGATTTTGGTGAAATTAGGATATTTAGCAGAGATGAGCTCAAACAAGAGCATATGCGCATTGAACTGAATAATCCAAAAATTAAGTTTTATATTGGAGATATTCGAGACCGAGATGGTTTAGATCATGCGATGCAAGGTGTTGATTTTGTATTTCACGCTGCAGCTTTAAAACAAGTGCCCTCTTGCGAGTTTTTTCCGATGCAAGCTGTAATGACCAATATTATTGGTAGCCATAATGTAATTGAGTCTTCCATTAAGCAAAAAGTGAAGCGCGTCGTTTGTCTGGGAACAGACAAAGCTGTGTACCCTGTTAACGCAATGGGTATGACTAAAGCCTTAATGGAAAAAGTAACGCATGCAGCTGCTAGAGGCATGGGAAATAATGAGACCATTCTATCAAGTGTGCGCTACGGAAATGTGCTTTACTCTAGAGGTTCTGTCATCCCACTTTTCATTAAACAAATTAAAGCAGGTTTGCCGATTACCATTACAGTGCCAGAAATGACAAGATTTCTACTCCCACTTCGCGATGCCATTGAACTTGTTATTTTCGCCTTTCAGCATGCGCAGCAAGGTGACTTATTTATACGTAAAGCCCCTGCCTGTACAGTAGAAGATCTCGTTATTGCGCTAAAAAATCTCTTTAATTCTGAGGTTTCTACCAAAATTATTGGTATGCGACATGGTGAAAAAATTTATGAAACTTTAGCCACCCAAGAAGAGTTAAGAAAAGCTGAAGAGATGGGGGACTATTATAGAGTGAGGATGGATGACCGTGACCTTAACTACAATAAGTACTTCACGGAGGGCGATACAGCGCTAGCTGACCTGAGCGACTATACTTCACATAACACTCAGAGACTATCCATTCAAGAGGTGGAGTCTCTGTTACTAAGTCTGCCAGAAGTTCAAGCTGAGCTTGGCTAGCATTTGGGACTAAAATGAAAATAGGCATTACTGGAGCATTTGGTTTTTTAGGCTTTCATCTACGCGCATATTTTAAGTCTAAATCGAATTTTGAGTTGGCTTTGGCTGGTCGAGAAGTGTTTTCTGATTTAGACAAAATGAGTACGTTTGTGCGTGATTGTGACGTCATTGTACATTTAGCGGGTGTAAACAGAAGCGATAATAATGATGCATTGATCGTAGCCAACATCTCTCTCGCAGAGCAAATTGTTAACGCATGTGAACAGCAAAAAGTAACGCCTCATATCATTTATGCCTCAACGACACATGTTGATAGAGATACCGCTTACGGAAAATCAAAAAAAAGAGCTGGAGAAATTTTTCAACAATGGGCAGATAAACATCATGCAACTTTTGCTAATTTAATCATCCCAAACGTATTTGGTGAATTTGGACGTCCATTTTACAACTCTGCAGTGTCTACGTTTTGTTATCAATTAGCCAATAAAGAACAGCCCGTAATTATTCATGATAATCAAATTGAACTAATACACGCACAGAATGTTGCAATATTTATCAACAATGTGATTCACCAGCACTTACATGGTATTTTCCATCTATCTGGCGTTAAGCTAAAAGTGAGTGAACTACTCGAAAAGCTGCAATCCATGGCGCAGAAGTATTCTGAACAGTTACTATTGCCTGATTTACGAGAGCATTTTGATTTAGAGTTATTTAACACTTATCGCTCTTATTTATTTCCTCATGCGTACCCAGTTGCATTGCAGATGCGCACAGATGAACGCGGTAGCTTATTTGAAGCTGTACGCACATTAAATGGAGGACAAGCTTTTTTATCAACCACCTTACCTAGTATTACCAGAGGCAATCATTACCACACTTCTAAAGTAGAACGATTTCTTGTTGTAGGTGGAGAAGCTGTTATTTGCTTGCGTAAGTTATTTGATAGCAAAGTATATGAATTTAAAGTTTCAGGTAGCCATCCCCAATATATTGATATGCCTACATTTTTTACTCATAGCATTAGAAATGTCGGTCAGGTTCCACTTATGACAATGTTTTGGTCACATGAAATTTTTGATCCGAACAATTCTGACACTTTTCAGGAGTTAGTATGAATTCTATAAAGAAACTCAAGGTGATGACGATAGTTGGCACTCGCCCTGAGTTGATTAGATTGTCACGAGTAATCGCTAAACTTGACGATTACATGCACCACATTTTAGTGCATACAGGACAAAATTATGACTATGAACTGAATGAAATATTTTTTAAAGATTTAAAAATTAGAAAGCCTGATTTTTATCTTGAAGCAGTAGGTAATACAGCGGCCGAGACTATAGGTAACATCATTGCACGCGTTGACAACTTGTTAGATAAAGAAAATCCAGATGCCATACTGATTTTGGGGGATACCAATAGCTGCTTAGCCGCCATTTCTGCAAAAAAAAGACGTATCCCCATATTTCATATGGAAGCAGGAAATCGTTGCTTTGATCAGCGGGTTCCTGAGGAGTCTAATCGTAAGATAGTGGATCATTTAAGTGACATTAATATGCCTTACAGCGCAATTGCCCGAGAGTACTTATTACGTGAAGGGGTTCCGCCACAGCAAATAATAAAAACTGGTAGCCCGATGTAAGAAGTTCTTGAGTACTACCGCAAAAGTATAGATGAATCAGATGTGCTAGAACGTTTGAACTTAATCGCAGGCCAATATTTTGTAGTCAGCTGTCATAGAGAAGAGAATGTTGATTCCCCACAAAACCTAGACCAGCTCATTAATGTATTACATATGTTATCTGCTGATTATGGCTTAGAAATTATTGTTTCTACCCACCCACGCACGCGTAAACGCCTTGAAGAAAAAAATGTCAGCTTTAGCCCCTTAGTGCATTTAATGAAACCTCTAGGATTTTTTGATTATGTACATTTACAAATGAACGCAAGAATTGTCCTGTCAGATAGTGGAACGATTACTGAAGAATCCTCAATTTTGAACTTTCCAGCACTTAATATTCGGCATGCACATGAGCGTCCAGAAGGCATGGAGGAGGCATCAGTGATGATGGTTGGTTTAGATTACGAGCGAATAAATCAAGCAGTTCATATTCTTGAGAGTCTGGAGCGAAGTACAGTTAGCCCTTTAAGGCTACCAAGTGATTACAATGTAGACAACGTATCCGAAAAAGTTGCTAGGGTAATTTTGAGTTATACCGACTACGTGAATCGATTTGTTTGGCATAAGGCTATTTAAACAAGACTATTTTGAGCCTTTAATTACTTTCTTAATGCTCTTGTACGTAAATCTAAAACTTGCTAGCTCATGAAAAAAAATGCCCTCCCAAACTTAACAAAAAGATTAACAGATATGGCGTTAGTAATTTTTACGTTACCAATCACCCTGCTTTTGATTATTTTTACATTTCTCATCGTAAAACTTAGCTCTAAAGGCTCCGCTCTCTATTGGAGCCAACGCGTTGGAGTTAATAATAACTTATTTGATATGCCAAAATTTCGCTCCATGAAGATAAATACACCTGCGTTAGCAACGCATGTGTTGAACCAGCAAACAGACCCCAATCAGTATCTAACGCCTGTAGGTAGTTTTATACGTAAAACCAGTTTGGATGAGCTCCCGCAACTATGGAGTGTACTTAAGGGGGATATGTCTATTGTTGGCCCACGCCCTGCCCTTTTTAATCAAGACGACTTAATTGCGCTCAGAACAGAGTATGGCGTTCATCAACTAAAGCCAGGGATCACAGGCTGGGCGCAGGTCAATGGACGCGATGAGATTCCTATCCCACAAAAAGTGGCACTGGACGTCTACTATCTAAAACATCAATCTTTTTGGCTGGATTGTTATATCATTCTGCTTACGCTTATTAAGGTATTAAAACGCGATAACATTTCGCATTAAGCATTCAATCATGATGAGATCTTATAAACAATATCTTGTAAATTACTTATCTTTACTTGCATTATTGCACGATATTCTCGCCTCTGCATTGGCTTGGTGGTTGGCTTTTCTGATGCGTTTTAACTTTGAGCTACCTCCTAATTTTATGGGCGCATTCTTAAAGTTTCTGCCCTTAGTCATTCTCATTCAAGCTGGCGCATTTATTACATTCGGCTTGTACAGAGGCATTTGGCGTTTTGCTAGCCTGCCAGATTTGCAACGTATTATTAAAGCTGTTGCCCTCTCTGCGTTGTGCATTGCGTTTATTAGTCTGTTTGTGCGTACACAAATCGTCATCCCCAGAACAGTGATTGTGCTTAATCCGTTATTGCTTATTTTGATCATGGGTGGCAGCCGTTTTACTTATCGCGCCTGGAAAGAGCGCCACTTATTTAACCCGATGCGCCGACAAGGCAAACCTGTCATTATTTTAGGTGCTGAAGATGCCGCAATTAGCTTGATTAAAGAGCTTTCTAGAGGATAATCCTGGCAAGTGGTCGCTGTACTGGATGATCATCCCAACATGATAGGAAGAGAGTTTTCGCATACGCGTGTGGAAGGCAACATTGCCTCATTACCCACAATTGCTAAAAAATACGGTTGTCAGCACTGTATTATTGCCATGCCCAGTGCCAGCCACTTACAGCGAAGAGAAGCTGCTAATATTGCTAATCAAGCGAGCCTTGAGGTGCTGACGGTGCCTTCTATGAGTGACATGATGAGCGGAAAAATCAGCATTTCGAATATCCGCAAAATCGATGTTGAAGACTTGTTAGGTCGCGATGTAGTGAGTTTAGACAC
>DHYP01000018.1:32131-32622 GCA_002414145.1 Methylophilaceae bacterium UBA5127
GACACGCAAGAACTGAGCAGTATGATTGCCGACAACACGGTTTTAGTGAGCGGTGCCGCTGGTTCAATTGGCTCTGAGCTTTGCCGACAAATTCTGGCTTTTCATCCCAAAAAACTGATTTGTCTGGATATTTCTGAGTTTGGGTTGTATACACTACAACAAGAATTCAACCAATTTAAGTCCAACACGCAACTCGTCTATATTGTTGCGGATGTCAAAAACAAAACACGTATCAATCATGTGTTATTAACGCATCGTCCTAAACTTGTACTACATGCAGCTGCATATAAACATGTGCCGATGATGGAGGACAACAACGTATGCGAGGCCTTGGTTAACAATGCATTTGGCACGTATCAATTTGCATCCGTCTGTCAAAGCGCACATGTAGAAAAGTTTGTACTTATTTCAACTGATAAAGCGGTAAATCCCACCAATGTCATGGGGGCAAGCAAGCGCTTGGCTGAACTAATTTGTCAAAGCTTACAACA
>DHYP01000018.1:32659-33257 GCA_002414145.1 Methylophilaceae bacterium UBA5127
AAACACAATTTATTACAGTGCGTTTTGGCAATGTATTGGGGAGTAGTGGCAGTGTGATCCCAAAGTTTCGTGAACAAATTGCTGCTGGCGGACCAGTGACAATCACACACCCAGAAATCACGCGCTATTTCATGTCGATTCCTGAAGCGACGCAATTGGTCTTGCAGGCGGGCACGATGGGCAACGGAGGAGAGATTTTTGTCCTCGACATGGGTGAACCAGTCAAAATTGTAGACCTTGCCAAGGATATGATTCGCTTATCTGGTTTTCAGCCAGAAGAAATCCGCATTGACTATACGGGCTTGCGACCTGGCGAAAAATTATATGAAGAACTATTGGCAGATGATGAAAACACACTACCCACAACCCATGAAAAGCTCAGAATCGCACAGGCAAGAGCAGTTCCGCCTGCGTGGTTAAGTGACTTATTAATATGGTTAGAAAGCGTTCCCCATTTGAGCGAGCTACAAATTAAAGCGCAAATAGGAGAATGGGTTGAAGAGTATCAACCAAATTCTGATGTTTCAATTCAAAAACAAGCGATTGCCATATTAGGATCACAAACAGTTCACTAATATTAATTATTCACAAGCTAGCT
>DHYP01000018.1:33264-33800 GCA_002414145.1 Methylophilaceae bacterium UBA5127
AGCCTGATTTAAGGCTAGATGTCGTTTACAATGCTGCACTTAACAAATCGCTTCGACGACCCCCTATGCCACACATCACATTAGACAATGCCAGCTTAGCTTTTGGTCATCATGCCTTGCTCGACCATGCCTCTTTTCAACTGGATGCGGGAGAACGTGTCGGCCTGATTGGACGTAATGGTGCAGGAAAATCCAGCTTATTAAAAGCCATTGCTGGCACCATCAAGCTTGATGATGGTCTAGTTTGGCGGGCACCAAGTGTACGCATTGTCTATGTACCACAAGAGCCAGAGCTAGACACTACCCACACGATTTTTGAAGCCGTGGCGGAAGGCCTAGGCAATTTGCAGCAAATTATCATAGACTATCATCAGGTGAGTCATGACATGGGCATGCCAGAGGCTGACATTGATGCACTCATGACTCAGATGCAAAGCCTACAGCATGAAATGGATGCACAAAATGGCTGGGCTGCACAATCGCGTGTGGAAACAGTACTCAGCCGCCTAAAATTAGATGCCGAGGCCTTAGTTTCC
>DHYP01000018.1:33862-36693 GCA_002414145.1 Methylophilaceae bacterium UBA5127
CTTGTTGCAGAACCTGAAGTGCTATTACTCGATGAGCCCACCAACCATTTGGATTTAGAGGCCATTGAATGGCTGGAAGACTTATTACTGGGGTTTAGCGGTAGCGTATTATTCATTACCCATGACAGGCGTTTTCTGGATAAACTCGCCACACGGATTACTGAACTAGATCGCGGTAAACTCACAGACTTTATCGGCAATTTCAGCCAATATCAAATTAAAAAAGAAGAGCTCTTAGCGGTAGAAGAAACACATGCAGCTAAATTTGATAAATTTTTAGCACAAGAAGAAGTCTGGATACGTCAAGGCATTAAGGCACGCCGTACGCGTAATGAGGGTCGCGTGCGCAGATTAGAGGCATTACGCTTAGACCGCGCAGCCAGACGCGAACGTCAAGGTAATGTTAAGCTCAATCTGGATGCAGGTGAGCGCAGCGGAAAGTTAGTCGCAGAACTCGATAATGTCTCCAAAACTTATGGTGATAAAACACTGATTAAAGGCTTTAGCACACGTATTTTGCGTGGAGACAAAATCGGCTTGCTTGGCCCCAATGGTAAAGGCAAAACCACTTTACTTAAACTGATTTTAGGTGATATTGAAGCCGATAGCGGTGAAATCCAGCGTGGCACTAAAATTAATGTCGCTTATTTTGACCAGATGCGCGAACAACTGAATGAAGAAGCCAGTCTTGCAGACACCATTAGTCCAGGCTCAGACTTTGTAGAAATCGGCAATGAGCGCAAGCATGTGATTAGCTATTTAGAAGACTTTTTGTTCCCACCTCAACGTTCTCGATCACCCGTTAAATCACTTTCTGGTGGTGAACGTAACCGCTTGTTACTGGCACGTCTGTTTGCGCGCCCAGCCAATGTACTGGTGCTTGATGAGCCGACCAACGACCTAGACATTGACACTCTAGAGTTATTGGAAAGTCTGTTACAGGATTACTCTGGCACCCTATTTCTAGTCAGCCATGACCGCGCATTTTTAGAAAACACTGTCACGCAGGTGATTGCCTTTGAAGGCAATGGCAAACTCACCGAATTTGGTGGTGGTTACGATGATTGGCTACGTTTTAGTCAACAACAGCACACTGAAAAATCGGCACAGCACAAATCTAATCTTGAAAAAAACACAGCACAAAAAATACCGCCTGCCAAACCTTCAAACAAACTCAGTTTTAAAGAGCACAAAGAATTGGAAAGCTTGCCTGCACTTATCGAAGCCCTAGAAAAGGAGCAAGCGGATATTAACTTAGCATTAGCCAATCCTGACATTTATCGCGAAGATACTGAAAAAGTAAAGCAATTACAGGCTCGCTTAACAGAAATCGCTTCAGATATTGAAACAAAGCTAATACGCTGGGATGAATTAGAAACTAAAAACAACGCTTAATTGGGCGCGATCTCTGGCAACCCATGCTTCTGGCGCGCATTGCTACACCCCCCCTTCCCCGCCGTAAACTCGCGACAAGTACTAGAGCGTTTATCATAAATGGTGCAACTTACCTGTTGCCCGACCTCACCCTGCAACGCAACACATCTCACAGGATGCTTATCCGTACCATTCATACACACATAATGCTGATTCACAGCCTGAGTTAGCTGGCTAGGCACGCGGCCTAAAGGGTGCGCGTCGGTTTCCGCCCAGTAAAACGACACCCTAAAAGCGGCACAACAAGCGCCGCATGACATACAATGCTCAGACATTTTTACACAATTCCAACACTCACTCAAACGTACATCGTACACGACTACATTCAAAAGTAATTGAAAATAATATTATTCAACAATTAGGGATTGAACTTACCCAAACATGCTGAAAATAAAGTAAAAAGCACTGACAAGTTACCCCTAAAGCTACTAATTTTGGTAGGCACTTCACCTAATGGATAACGCCTGATTGTTGCAATCTCTTGGCATTTATAACCCAATTTTGGCGCGATATATGACAAATAGAATAGCAGCTCGTAACTACTAAAAACATCGCGAAAAGGCGATATTTTCTGATCCAACAACAAAGACTTACTATAGGCTCTAAAGCCTTGCGTCGTATCAGTCCAACGAAAGCCTGAAGACAGACTCAGAATAGGCGCATGAACAAAACGGATCGCGAGATCGCGCACCAGAGGCGTATTTTCAGCAACACCCCCTGGCAGATAACGTGAAGCTTGCACAAAATCTACGCCTTGCGTTAGTGCCTTAATAAATCGAGGGATGGCTTCTGGATCATCTTTATCATTGCCATCAATCGTCACAATGCCTTCGTAGCCCTGACTTAAAGCAAACGCGTAAGCACAACGTAATTGCGCACTCAGCTTACCTGAACCTGTTTTAAGTAATAATCCGCGCACTCCTTTTTGCTTTAATGATGCTAACTCCAACGAGCCATCCTTACTGCCACCATCAACAATAATAATGTCAGCTTGCTGAGCAATGTCAATGGCAGCCATTCTAGAAAGCAAGTTTTTAATCCGCTCACCTTCGTTTATGACAGGAATCACTACACAATACGCATGTTGCTTGCCTAACCATAATTGCGTTTCATAGGCTGGCACTTGCCAGTTGTTTTGGTTTAAAACAGAAGTGTTTGTGTAAGCTAATTGGGAGTTCGTCATATTAAATCTTTAAATTTTACAAATAGTTTTTAAGGGTTAACCAACACGGCTTGAAATCAAAGTGACTCCAATAATTACGAATACAATGCCCAACGCCGTCGTCCAATAAAACGACTCTTTAAAAATAATGACCGAAAATAAAGCCACTGTTGCTACCGCACCTGCTGTCAATATCGGGTGTGCAACGTTCAGCGGTAATTTTGACAATGCCGCT
>DHYP01000018.1:36777-37904 GCA_002414145.1 Methylophilaceae bacterium UBA5127
AGTGAGAGGCGTAGCTATTAACTCAGCGATTGATGGAAACTTTCTGGGTGGAACCATCGCCATTTTTACTAATACGCTGGCCGAGGCATTAGACAATATACCTAAAACTAAAATGAGCCATTTCATGAAGAGACCCCTGCCTGACGATATGATTGAATAGCCACTTTTAACGCTCGCTCAATCGCCACTATGTGCGGTTCAGTTTTTGTGGCCACCATTTCAATCGAAACCACATGCTGTGGTAAATATTGATTCACGGCAGCATATACTGCGTCATGGTCGGTTTTTCCATCGCCTACTGGCAGTAAGTCTGGCTCAGAAGCATGAATATGCCCAATTAAATTTGCCGCGTTTTGCAGTACTTCTTCGGCAATTTCATGATTCATCGTCATCGCGCCAGTATCAAGCTGCATCTTAATAGCAGGATGATTTACCTCTCTCACTACTTGGGCGGTTTCACTACTATTAATCATAAAATTAGCGCCATAATGCGCTGGATTTGGCTCTAAGCAAATCGTCACTCCGTAGCTTTGCGCAATATCGCCCAAATGCCTAAAAAATGGAACTGCCACACGCATGACCTGCTCATCACTCAGCCCATTGCGATCCCGATTTTTTGGCGAGCCAAACACCAGCCATTTGGCGCCTAAACCTGCTGCGATACGACAAACCGCGTTTAAATGATTCAGCATCGTCTGTTGCGACTCCTCATTACCAAATACATTCAGCCCTGTGGTACCAAATAAAAGCGCCTGCATCCCTGTAATTTCGATGCCACGCGCTGCCCACCAAGCTTTAACTGCCCAAATTTCTTGTGCAGTTGCTTCAGTTGGCAGCGGAAAATATTTACTTGGTGCAACATCAATTGCATCCACTTGGTACTGATTCAGTAAGTTTGCAACCGCTTCATCTTCTACTGTATCCCAAGCAATGTTGGAAATTGCCAATCTCATCTTATACCCTAACTAGTTGTTTTAATCGTGACTGGCTCAGATTGCGCGTATGCCCTCACTGCTTGTATCGTATCGCGAATACTGTATTGGTAATCACTAGACGTACCAAATAATGCCGCATGACAAGTACGCATATCATAAGTAGCTACTGGATTTGCCAGTGCTTGGCTAAAC
>DHYP01000018.1:37938-47677 GCA_002414145.1 Methylophilaceae bacterium UBA5127
CTCTGCAACACCAATGGGTTGCGCAGTCAAATGTACCAAATTCAAATTGGCGTTGAGTGAAGTTTGAATGTCGTACCAAAGATTGACCATAGGGTAGAATTGAAAAACACCGCGGCTATCGATGACATTAAGATTGTTATCATTCAGAAAATCAAAAATGACATTTTTACGTAGACCAGGACCCACCAAACCAGGTAAGCGCACGATCAAATAGTTCTCAAAATGCTCTTCAACAAATTTTTCCAAATAGCGACGATGCAGACCATAAGCATTGAGCCCTTCCTCATCTACAACTGTATTCTCATCAACATCAATCGCATTTTTAAACACATCTACAGTACTGATTAATATAAATGTTTTGCATGTAATGGTTTTTAGATGCGAGATTAAGCCTTCAATCTTCTCCAAATCTGCAGCTGGATCTTTATTTGCAATCCACTTCTGCGCTGGCGCACCTGCACAAACCACCGTATTAAAAGTTTGGTGATTGATTTCACCGATATTTGTTGAGCGGTAAAGGGACTCGAATTTTGTTTGCTTTAGCAATGTTGTACCAACAAAGCCTGTATATCCAATTAAGGCGTTATCCATCATTCATTTCCATACATTAAAGTGACTCGATCCGATTTAAAAAAGCATTTATACTCTTAAGACATCATTCCATGTTATTTGCAATAGCGCCTTTTTACTAAATTTGCCAAATACAGTACCAATACAAGCTGTATTGTTGCCACAAAGATTAACGAATCAAATTGGGCATGCCACATAATGTGCTGGTATGCAAATATGTACCAAGAGATATATGCAGCTATTGCCCATACAAATACAGGAAGATAATTAGTAGATTTCTCTTTCCATGCATAAAAAATAAAAATTAACAACAAAGCAAACTTAGTAATACTCCCCAAAAGAGGCAAAGTAAAACCTACCCAGTTCATTCGAATAATCATATATTTAAAAAAACCAGGACTAAATGGTAAAGAAACACCAGTAACTGAAGCCACTCGCATTTTTAATGTAGAAAATATTAGTGCTGATGCTTCCTTCATTGTAATGTTCATTTCATGTGCAATAAACTGGTGGTGCATCAATAAAGCAATATTAAATCCGAAAATGACTGTTAAGAAAACGATAGCCATTAGTTTGTAATCAAGCTTTTTGTGAGATAAACAGTGCTGAACTAAAATAGGGAACAACCACATCAAGGCAAATGTAGTTGCAAACTCATATCTGATAGAGAAATAAAGGATACTAAATACGAGTGCAAATAACACATAAAGCTTATAACGTTGTTTAACAAGCAATGGGTAAAACAGCAAAGGCGAAAATAGTACCCAAGCGCAAAAATACAAATTAGCACAAAACAGTGCAATACCTCCCGAAAGGCTAAAAACAATTATTGCTAACACCCCGAAGAAATTTTTCCCTAAGGTACTCAGAAAGAAAACACCAAAACAAATCGTGATCAATATGCAGTTCAATAATCTAAAGGCTTTGAAGTAAGTATCTTGATATTTAACAAATGAGTCTTCATTAAACTTTGCAATCCATTTATAAAACTCAACCTGAACGCCTCTATTAGAAAAGTATTTTTGAGTGTGATCAGGGTAATAATGATAATCCTCAAGTTTGTAATTTTTAGTCTGTACTAAACTGCCCGTCTGATTTTCGGTACCTACAATATTGTTGATAACTGTATTACGTATTAGATACTCAGAATAGGAGTCCACTTGATCAGCAAATTTACCATGGCCATTGCCAAACTCCGTAGATTGATTAGTGACATTCAACCATAGAGTGATGGAAATAGTTAAAATTAACCCAGTAATTTGAAAAAAACTTAATCCATTGATTTTAATAAATTTTCTCAATAATTCTTTATGCAGTGCTAACATAAAAATTCCATATCTAATTTTTCAATAATGTCAAAAATGTTATCAATTTTCCCGCCTAGTACAGAATAACAACTAGTAAATTCTGGATGCTTTTCAAATAGAATCGGCCTCCCGTCATCACTCTCATTTTTGACTAACACGGTTTTAATCTCGTACAAAGAATCCACATATTTTGCATTGGCGATTTCTGGAATATAACGACTGACATCACGCACCATGCGATCCACACGTGTTTCAAGTTTGTTGTATATATCAAGCTTTTGGTAGGGGTCTATGCCACATTCGTCATTCCAATTTAAGTGTGGTGTATAGCGCACGTGAGATAGTGTATGCAAGCCTCGTGCTGGGAATGGCATGGTTGAAAAAAATGGCCCGTCCATCACTGTAATGCCAACGTTCTTGAGTGCAGGAGGCATATCCATTAATGCCATTTCGGTAACTTCCTGCTTGAGCTTTGTGGCTGTGCCTTTAAAATCGCCCTTGAACTGATTTAACCCACTATAAGTACAATTAAATACATGGCGAGCATTAATCAGTTGCTTGTTACTTTCAAGCCCTTCCGACTGGATTAGCACTTCTAGTGTTTGATCTTTACCGTTGTTAATCTCAATCGCTGTGGTTTTACAAAGCACTTTTACACCATGCTCACTCAGCTCTTCTTTTGCCCATTCAAGCAATTTTGTTGAATCAAACGCATATTCCTCAACCAAAAATACTTCCTCTATCAAGTTAGCGTCAAATAATGATCGATGTCTAGGTTCTGCAACTTCAATGCTTGCGCCAATTTCGTCCGTAAATTTTTTAAACTGTTTAGCCGTGACTTTAGAATTGCGTCTGGCAATCGCATACAATTTAGTAAAATCCTGCTTTACCGCTTGTGGCCAATCACGTACGAATCTCGGCAAATTGACTTGACTGCGATATGCAGTGGTAAAGCTACGCGGATAATGATAACCATTATGAACACGCGCTTGATTATTATAAGATGCACGTGTAAGCAAGCTGGATTCACGCTCAAGTAGCACTACATTTTTAAAGCCGCGCTGTTTGGTTAGGTAGATCGCAATGGCTGCACCATAAAATCCTCCACCAATCACCACAACGTCTTGTGTAGTACTTGCGCCGAACATTATGCGCGCCGTTCAGCGTATATTTCTAGTGTAGGCTTTTGCTTATTGGGTAGAGGTGCTTCAATATTCAGCTTTTCACGACGCGTCATGCGTGCGCTGGTAAATTCTTGTGCCACATGATAGGGGGGGCCTTCATTGGACAAGCTCGCCATCTGTAAAATATATTCACCAAGTACTAACAAAACAAGTGAAATTAGAAAAAACATCCCGGATTGTTGTAGCGACAAACTCACCCACCCTGCCGCAACATCGGCTTTTAAAAATGCAATAGCCAACACGTATACAGAATAGAAAAGATTGGAAAAAGCACCAAATAATGACAATGTAGTCACTAAGCGCATTGGTGCTTGCGTCGTAGAAACCAACATGCGCATACCACGATCAATACTCTCACCTAACCGTTTGGTATGCGAGATTTTTGGTGCGGCACTATACGTTAAATTAACCCGAGAAAAGCCACCAGTAGCTGGTAAATGACGGTAAGTCATGGATGGCTGACGATGTTGCAGAATAAAATTGACCACCTTTTTATTCAAAATACGAAATTGCGGCGCTTCTTTAGCGAGATGAATACCATTGAAACACTTGTACAAAGTATCAAACACCATATAAGCAAAACTATAAATCAGGCTTTGTCTTGGTTTTAACTTATTGTTTGCAAACACAACATCCGCTTCAGTGACAGCTTTATCCAGCATTTCTGGAATAAAAGCAAAATCATCCACCAATGGATCAATAACCGCAATAAAATCGCCAAGTGCGCTCTCTAAACCCACCCAGGAGGCGGTATCCGCATTCACCTCTTTTGTTAAAGCATACACTTGTAAATTTGGATGTCCGTTTTCTAGAGTCAGCTTCTTAAGCACTGCGACACTAGCATCGTCCGATGCATTGTCTACAATGATAATTTCATAGTCACTCACAAGCGGAGCAATCACGCGAGTAGCCTCTACTACGATATTTTCTATATCATCTGAGTGATTTCGAATGACAATAACAACAGATAAAAACACATTAAAAAACAATTTTGAAGGCCTCTCAAACAGCAACCTGAAACTATAGGTAGAAGCGCATAATAGCCATACAAAGTTACAATTTAATGAACTGACTTGTCTCGCAGAATTAAACCCTTAAAATCCATTAAACTACAGTTGAAAAAATGATGACTAACATGTCAATTGTTTACTAAATTGATGAATCGGTAGAATTGCTATGGAAGAAAATTTGGCGCCCCCGACACGAATCGAACGTGTGACCCTCCCCTTAGGAGGGGGATGCTCTATCCACTGAGCTACGGGGGCGAAAAAACAGTATTTTCTCACATTTCTTCGCAATTCTTGTTAGACAAAATCAAACAAAACTTGCACAATCCAACTCATACCATGCAATTAAGGGGTTAACCATGTCGATCAAAATTATTTTTTATAGTGTCGTATTGCTGTTAGCTTTTATGGGCTACCGTTACTTCAATTCAAACACGGCTGGACTAAAAGCAGGCGCTTTAGCGCCAGACTTTAGTCTACCAAATGCAAAAGGAGAAACTATCACCCTGAGAAGCTATGCAGGGAAATGGGTGGTGCTCTACTTTTACCCCAAAGACGATACACCTGGCTGTACTAAAGAAGCGTGTCATTTTAGGGATGATTTTCATCAACTTGAAAAACTAGGTGCCCAAGTCATTGGCGTGAGTGTAGATGATAGCCAGTCGCATGCTGAGTTCAGTAAGAAATATAGCCTGCCATTCCCCTTACTTGCTGATAAAGATGGGAAGGTAGCTGCACAATATGGCGCCCTTGCAGATATGGGTGCTGTGAAAATAGCTAAGCGCTATACTTATCTCGTTGACCCAGCGGGGAAAATTGCAAGAGCTTATTTAAGCGTAGACCCCTCTAAACATTCTAAAGAGATTATTAATGATTTAACGCAACTACTAGAGACTCATTAATAAAGGCACATTAAAGGACTATTTTGGCCTACTTCTAGTGCGAAAAATAAAGCAATATCAAGCAAAAAAAGTTACATTGAGTTTACATTCAACTAACGAATGCTAAGCACCTCTAAAAATATCGGCTAACAGGTGATGCAAACCACTCCACATCATCTGCATAAAACAGGGGGAAGCCTTGTCCTGTATGGCTTACATGCAGATAAGCCAAAAGCCCCTAAGCTCCTGCCGATTATCCCATTAGTGCTTTAGGGCTATTGCTAAAAATCAGGGCTGGGCATACCATTTGTCTGTATAAAGTAAGTCAAAAAACAACGCTACACCAAAAAATACCGAACCTAAAAACCAATTGCTCTCGCTTAGCTGTTGAAGCTGGTTTTTAGACAATCAATCGCTGGTTAATAGAAAGTTTTAAATGAAGCTCTCGCAATGGTTTAAACAATACTTACTGCTTATCGCAGCACTAGTATTCACCATTGCTACGGAAGCCGTGTCTAAAGAAGGATCAAGTGCCACCAGTTTTTACAGCAATTTTGAAGAGTTAAGCTTTACTGATCAAGACAGCCATGCATATCAGATTGCAAAACTTAGCGGCAAAGTCACACTGTTTAATTTTATTTATACACAATGCTCTTCTGTGTGCCCGCTACAAACAAAAGCGCTTCAAGAAATACAACAATCATTACCTCCAGAAACAGGCAAAGACGTACAGTTTATATCTGTCTCTTTAGACCCACTGAATGATACTCCTCAAAAATTAAATGCTTACGCCAAACGCATGCATGCAGATCTCAATCATTGGTCTTTTATTACAGGCAAGCCAGAGAGTATCGAAAAAATTGCTAATCGTTTGAGCCTATACGGAAACCCCGTACTTAATAAAGATAAAAAGGTTGTTCGCCCAAACGACCATTCGACTGCATTGTGGCTTATTAATAGAAAAGGTGAGTTGATGATGCGCTACAGCGGCAACCCACTAGACACACAACGTATTAGTAAAGAGCTCACTCAACTATCAAAAATGTAGCAAAATTACTGTTAAATAAACTTAAGTATGAAACTGCAATACCACCAATAGGGAGACACCATGATATCAATAAGAATTCGTAAGGTTGTTGCTAATATTTTGATAGCAACGATGCTAACTTTAGAAATTCCTATTGTGCCTACCGCATTAGCTGCTAACATTCCTGCCAGCCAATGGGTCACTGTACCAGTCAAAGCTGACCCCATGATGCAAAACCTGACAATCCCTACAGATGCTGCCACTAAAGGCATGTGGTCTGGAATACAGAGCTGGCCGCTCAACGGTCTACATGCAGGTATATTGCCAGATGGGCGAGTTTTAAGCTATGGCACTTCTTTAACAGGCAACGCACAAGACGGTCGTTATTTAGATGTTTGGGATCCAAGCATGGGCTTTGGCGACTCCAGTCACAACACTAATTTTCGTGCAACACAACAAGATAACTTTTGTGGAACAGCCACCTACATGAACGACGGTCGCTTACTGCTTTCTGGCGGTAACGGCAACAGACTCAGTACCTTGTTTGCTCCATCTACCAATAGTGTCACTACGCCAAGCTATACGCTGGCTTTTGATCGTTGGTACGCTACCATGATTAATTTACCTGATGGCCGTCCTATCATGCTAGGCGGGATGGTGCCTTATAATGAGGCTAATTTAATCAGTGACCCCAATGTGGCCATTGCGCAGGGTTTAGCGAATATGACGCCTGAGGTATTAGAATCAACAGGCTGGCGCACACTATTCGGTGCCAATAGTCGCTTAGCCTTTGGTCCTGATTATTTACGCACCTCATATCCTCGTGCTTGGGTTGCGCCAGATGGCCAGATATTTGGCATTTCTGCAGATCAGATGTGGTATTTGGATCCTAATGGCAATAGCGGTAATGGTGTCATTACATCAGCAGGCACTTTCAAGGGGCCGTACAGCGCTACAACGCCAATTAACGTAGGCTCAACCAATTCGGCTGTCATGTTTGCCCCAGGTAAAATTCTGCTTGTCGGTGGCAATGGTGGCTATAACGGTGACGAGTTGCCTGCAAGTAATAAAGCCACCGTAATTGATATTAACTCAGGCACACCAGTGCTGACTGAACAACCTGCCATGACATATGCGCGCCGCTATTCAAATGCCATCGTTTTGGCCAATGGTCAAGTGGTGATCACTGGAGGAACCACTTATGGCAACTTATATTCAGGTCAACCAGGCTCAGGCGTTTATAATGCAGAAATCTGGAACCCAGATACAGGCAGCTGGACGGTAGGCGCGAATGCTGCTGTACTACGTGTATACCACTCGCAAACCTCGCTCTTACCTAATGGTACCATTTTATCTACTGGCGGCGGTGCTCCAGGTCCTGTTAACAATCTCAACGCAGAAATCTACTACCCACCCTATTTATTTAAAAGCGTCAATGGTGTATCTCAGCTTGCCACACGCCCTGTTATTAAAGCGATTAGTGGTTTATCTTATGATAATAACGCCATGTTGCAACTAGACATGGTCTCTAGCTCTCCAATCTCTCAACTAGTGCTTGTCGGCCTAAGTAATGGCACACACTCATTTAACACAAGTCAGCGCCGTATTCCATTGAGCTTTACCCAGGAGGGCATTCGTCTCACCACAACCTTGCCAAATGCCAATACAGCACCCCCTGGTTACTATCAAGTAGTTACACTTGATGCAAATGGTGTGCCTTCATTGGGCGCGATTGTTGGAATTGGCCAAAACGTGGCTGCACCTGTAGTCACCGCCTCACCTTACACCCCGCCCGATGTGAGCGGCACAATTAGCGCGCCTATCATTAGTACAGGGGGGACTGCGAATTATACTGTGACGGCAGTCGCAGGCGTTACCTATAGCTGGAACTTCGGTGACGGCACTGCGGATACTCCATATAATGCGAATCCTGCAGTCACTCACAGTTACGCTCAAGCGGGTGCCTATGTCGTTACACTCAGTGCTAAGGATAGCAACGGTATCATTTCACGTCGCACTTATATTCAAGCTGTAGCTACCGCTAAAACCGCAAACAGTCCGACCAGCTCTACTGCAATCGCATTAGAAAGTCGTACAGGGAATCCCGCTAGAGTGTGGGTCATTAACCCTGATAATGATTCTGTCAGTGTAATTGACACATCAACCAATGCTCTCGTAGCAGAGATCACTGTAGGCACCTCTCCGCGCAATGTGGCAATTGCACCAGACGGTCGCATTTGGGTCACCAACAAAAATTCTGCCTCGATTTCTGTGATAAGCCCAACCACGCTGACTGTGGTACAAACCATTGCCCTGCCACGAGCATCACAGCCACATGGCTTGGCTTTTTCCCCCAACGGCAGTAATGCATTCGTAGTATTGGAGGCCACAGGACAATTGCTTAAACTAGACCCCGCTACAGGCGCGCAGCTAGGTGCGGCAAATGTAGGGGCAAATGTACGTCATATATCAATCGGTGCAGACAGCACTACGCTGATGGTATCACGCTTTATTACACCTCCATTACCAGGTGAATCAACTGCCACCATAGACACCACAACAGCAGGAGCCGAAATAGTCGTTGCGAATGCAAGTAGCATGGTTGTCACTAAAACCATTACCCTCAAACATAGCGATAAAGTAGATAACGAGACCCAAGGCAGTGGCATACCGAACTACTTGGCGGCTGCTGTCATCTCTCCAGATGGCACTACCGCTTGGGTACCTTCTAAACAAGACAATATCAAACGTGGTATGGCACGTAGTGGTCAAAATCTGGATTTCCAAAACACTATTCGCGCTATCAGCTCACGTATCGACATGAGTACACTCAGTGAAGATTACGCAAAACGTATTGACCACGACAACTCTAGCTTAGGTTCCGCAGCTGTATACCACCCCAGCGGCGTGTATATGTTTGTAGCACTGGAAACTAGTCGTCAAGTAGCGGTAGTCGATGCTATTGGCGGTCGTGAACTTTTTAAAATCAATGTTGGGCGTGCTCCACAAGGCCTGACAATCTCAGCTGATGGGAATACCCTGTATGTCCATGAATTCATGGATCGTAGTGTGTCAGTTATTGACTTAACCCCGCTGACCATCAACGGAAATTTAACGACCAATATTGCAGCCATAACTTACACCATCACCAATGAAAAGCTTCCTGCACAAGTAGTACTCGGCAAACAACTGTTCTACGATGCAAAAGATGTGCGTTTAGCACGTGATAGCTACATGAGCTGTGCTAGCTGTCACAATGATGGCGGACATGATGGCCGTGTATGGGATCTCACTGGCTTTGGTGAAGGTTTGCGCAATACCATTGCACTGAATGGGCGCGCTGGTATGGGTCATGGCTTCTTGCACTGGAGTGCTAATTTTGATGAGGTGCAAGACTTTGAGAAGCAAATCCGCACACTTGCAGGCGGTACTGGCTTGATGAGCGATACTGACTTCAACACAGGTACACGCAATCAGCCATTAGGTGATGCTAAAGCAGGTGTAAGTGTAGATTTAGATGAACTTGCCGCCTATGTCAGTTCACTCAGCACCTTTGCACAAACGCCTTACCGCAATACTGATGGTAGCCTAACTGCTGCTGCCAGTGCTGGTAGAACAGTATTTAACAACAGCTGTGCTAGTTGCCATAATGGCAATGCGTTTACCTTGAGTAGCGATGCAAACAATCTAAAAAACGTGGGCACGATCAATAGTTTAAGTGGTCAGCGCCTAGGTGCGACACTCACTGGATTAGACGTTCCCA
>DHYP01000004.1:0-12647 GCA_002414145.1 Methylophilaceae bacterium UBA5127
ATCAGCGCTTTATGAGTAATCAGACTTCAAAAAAAGATTTTCAGTATTTAATTGAGATTACTAAAGATAAACAGCATCCGTTTACCTCGTTTTTGAGTTGCAGTGATTCGCGCGCACCTGTCGAAATGTTGTTTGATCAGGCCTTGGGCGATGTATTTAGCGTACGTTTGGCTGGCAATATTGCTTCTGACAAAGGGATTGGCAGTTTAGAGTTTGCGAGCAAATATCTTGGCTCAAAGTTGATTGTCGTGCTAGGGCACACCAGTTGTGGTGCAGTGAAAGCGGCATGCGATAATTTTAGAGAAGGTCATATCGGCGAGATTATTAATCATATTCGCCCAGCAGTGAGAAAAGAAAAAACTGAGCTTGGCACGCGTGACTCAAGTAATGAAGCGTTTGTGGCAAAAGTATGCGAATTAAATGTGAAAGTGCAGATTAAACAAATTCTGCATAGTAGCGATATTATTGAAGACTTACTCAATGAGAAGAAGATAGGCCTGATTGGCGGTATCTATGATATTGCTTCTGGTCAGGTCAGATTCTTGGAAGATACGCTGATCTTATAGCAATAATTGTGTCGTTTAACGGTGGCCTTCTAGGGCCATGTTAATACTGTATTTGGGAATTTCCACTACTAAATCAGTATCGCCCACAATGGCTTGGCAAGAAAGACGCGATAGTGGTTCTAAGCCCCATGCTTTATCAAGTAAGTCTTCTTCATTGTCTTGCGCGGGGTTCAAGCTTTTATAGCCTTCACGCACAATCACATGGCAAGTGGTACAAGCACAAACTTTGTCACAGGCATGATCAATATCGATATGATTATTGAGTAGGTTATCGCAAATCGACACCCCTTTTTCCGCCTGAATCACGGCGCCTTCAGGGCAGAGCTCTACATGTGGGAGTACGATGATTTGTGTCATTTTTGATTCCTAAATATTTTAGTTAAAAGCTTAATTAGTAAAGAAACTTACCATCCTGTCATTCCCGCGAAGGCGGGAATCTATATTTAAATTTAAAACATTTATAAGTAGTTAGTTTTAGAATTAAACCTCAATGGATTCCCGCTTTCGCGGGAATGACAGTCTAAACCAATACTATTGAGCATGATTGGGTATGTTATAACTCCAAATTTTCAACATTTTTACCCGCCAGCGCGCTTTTTACTGAGGCATCCATACGTCTTGCAGCAAACGCTTCTGTCGCATGGTTGAGTGTTTCGGTAGCTTGATGTATCGCATGGCAATCCTTGGTATGACATAGTGATTTTAGCGTTTCTATATTCGCTAAAATCGTTTGTTTTTCTTCGTTTGACAATAGACTGTCACCATCTTTTGTTAAAGCTACGCTAACCGCCTCAATCAGTTGTTCTGCATCTACAATCGCTTCACGTAATGCGCGCGCTTGTTTGTCGGCCTCAGCCGCGCCAAATGATGATTGCAACATATGCGTGATTTCATCTTCTGTTAAGCCGTATGATGGTTTTACCACGATGTGAGCTTCAATTCCGCTGGTTTGCTCACGTGCGCTGACTGAAAGCAAACCATCAGCATCCACTTGAAAGGTCACGCGGATACGTGCTGCACCAGCTGCCATAGGAGGAATGCCACGGAGTTCAAATTTAGCCAGTGAGCGGCAATCGCTCACGAGTTCACGCTCACCTTGCAGAACGTGAATACTCATGGCGGTTTGACCATCTTTAAAGGTGGTGAAATCTTGCGCTCGGGCAACGGGTAGAGTGGAGTTGCGAGGGATTACTTTTTCAACCAAGCCGCCCATGGTTTCTAATCCAAGTGAAAGCGGCGTCACGTCGAGTAGCAGTAAATCGTCATCGCTACGATTACCAGCCAGCACATTGGCTTGTATTGCAGCACCGAGCACTACGACTTTATCTGGGTCTAAATTGGTGAGTGGTTCTTGTCCAAAAAACTCTTGCACGGCATGGCGGATATGCGGCATGCGTGTAGCGCCGCCAACGAGCACCACACCTTTAATATCTGCTAAGGCTAAACCTGCGTCACGCATGGCTTTGCGAGTAGGTGCAAGAGTTTTTATAACTAAGGTTTGTGTGAGCTCTACAAATTGAGGTGCCGAAAGCGTCACGTCAACAAAAGCGCCATTACTCAGTTTGCAGGTAATTTGCGCTTCAAAATTATCTGTAAGCCATTCTTTTGCTTGACGTGCTTTGGTGAGCAAAAGACGGGTATCCTCTTCATTTAACGGGGTAAAACTTTTGGCATCTTCACGTACCTTGTCTAGCACCCAGCAATAAATACGGTGGTCAAAGTCGTCACCGCCTAATGCTGAGTCGCCGTTAGTGGCTAAAACCTCAAATACGCCTTTTGATAGACGTAATATGGAAATATCAAAGGTGCCACCCCCTAGGTCATAAATCACATAAATACCTTCAGCGGCATTATCTAGGCCGTAGGCTACGGCTGCTGAGGTTGGTTCGTTTAGTAGGCGCAATACATGCAAACCAGCTAAGCGAGCTGCATCTTTGGTGGCCTGACGTTGTGCATCGTCAAAATAAGCGGGCACGGTAATCACAGCACCTGTGAGTTCACCTCCAAGCGCTTTTTCAGCACGCACTTTAAGTGCTTTTAAAATTTCGGCAGAGATTTCCACAGGACTTTTTAAACCAGCTCTAGTGTCAATCTGCAACATGCGCGAGTCATGTTCGGTTGAGACATCCACAAACTTATAGGGGATGTGCGCTCTATCAGCAATGTCTTTAAGGCTACGCCCCATAAAGCGTTTAACGGAAACAATGGTATTCACTGGGTCTATACTTTGTTGTGCTTGCGCGTCATGGCCGACAATGACTTCATTGCTACTTAAATAACGCACAACAGAAGGGAGTAATGCGTGACCATGCTCATCTTGTAGTACGGTGCTCATGCCGCTACGTACTGTGGCTACCAGAGAATTCGTTGTACCTAAATCAATACCAACTGCCAGCTTGTGCTGGTGTGGGGCGGCGGACATGCCAGGTTCTGAGATTTGCAGTAAGGCCATGGTAGTTAATCGTCTATGTCTCTAATCTTCTAGTCTGGCAATAATATTGCCCACATCAGTGCTTACTTTGTCGATAAAGCTTAGTTTACGCACAATTTTTGCTGCTTCTGGCAGCGTCTCTGTGTTGGATAAAGTAGTAGCAAGTACTTGTTGTAATGATTTTGCAGTTTTTTTCATCATCATGAGTTGTTGGTCAAGTGCGGTAACATCCTTCGCATTTTCTGCTTCTTCAATGGCCTCGCGCCATTCCATTTGCGTTATTAGAAAATCCGTAGGCATGGCGGTATTGCTTTCTTCTTGCGTTTCTACACCATTTAAATGCAGTAAGTATCGAGCGCGAGAAGTTGGGTGCTTGAGCGTTTGGTAGGCCTCATTGGCGAGGGTGGCGATTTGCATGGATTTTAAGCGTTCTGCAGGACTGGCCGTCACAAATTTATCAGGATGCACTTCCGCTTGTATGCTGCGGTAAGCGTTATCCAGTAAGGCCAAGTCAATGTCGTATTGGGCAGGTAGCCGAAAAAAATCAAAATAACTTTGGCTCACACTGTAAAGCTTTCTCCGCACCCACATTCATCTTTCACGTTTGGGTTGTTGAATTTAAAGCCTTCGTTCAAGCCCTCTTTGGTGAAATCAAGTTCAGTACCATCAATGTACACCAAGCTTTTAGGGTCAACGATTACCTTTACCCCGTGGCTCTCAAATGCCGTGTCTTCTTCGTTCATCTCATCCACAAATTCAAGCGTGTATGCCATGCCAGTACAGCCTGTAGTTTTGACGCCCAAGCGTAAGCCGATGCCTTTGCCACGGTTGGCGAGGAATTTTTCAACGCGGTTAGCCGCAGTTTCAGTCAGTGTAATGGCCATGCTATTCTCTTTCAATTAACTAAGAATTTTTTGAAAATTCTTAAGCAGCCTCTTTATTCGCCTGTTTAGCTTTAATATCAGCCACCGCTGCTTTAATTGCATCTTCTGCTAATACTGAGCAGTGAATTTTTACAGGTGGTAGTGCAAGCTCTTCTGCAATTTCAGAGTTTTTAATCGCATATGCCTCTTCAATCGTGCGGCCTTTGAGCCACTCTGTTACTAATGAGCTAGAAGCAATCGCGGAGCCGCAGCCGTAAGTTTTGAATTTTGCATCCTCAATGATGCCTGCATCACTCACTTTAATCATCAGCTTCATCACGTCACCGCAAGCTGGTGCGCCGACCATACCTGTACCTACGTTCGGATCGTTTTTGTCTAAAGAACCCACATTTCTTGGGTTTTCATAGTGGTCTAAAACTTTGTCGCTATATGCCATCTCAACACTCCTTAAAATTAAAATGCTTCACAACTTCTGCGTTAGCTCGGCTTGCCGTACTAAACGTACTGTCTTCGCCTCACTGCCTTGAATTTGTTTTGCCTTTTAATTTTTCCAATAAAAATTTCTAATAAATGCTTGTACTTCAAATACAACGTTTAAAAACTCTAAATGCGCACGATTTTTTTGTCTAGCAAGGCGGAGGAAAGGGCCGCATAGTGTTTTCTATGCAAGCTTCTCGACAACGTCGCTAGGCGAAAAAAGAGAAGCATTTTAGTGGGCTGCCCATTCTACTTTGGAAAGATCAATTCCATCCAAATGCATTTCCCAAAGTGGTGAAAGCTCACGCAATTTACCAATTTTGCTCTTCATTAAGTTAATGGTGTAATCCACATCTTCTTCAGTAGTAAAGCGCCCAATACTAAAGCGGATTGAGCTGTGCGCTAACTCATCAGAGCGGCCTAAAGCGCGTAACACGTATGAAGGCTCAAGGCTGGCTGAGGTACAAGCAGAGCCGCTTGAAACCGCAATGTCTTTCACTGCCATAATGAGCGATTCACCTTCTACAAAATTAAAGCTGATATTCAAATTGTGGGGTACACGGTGTTCTAAATCGCCATTCACATACACCTCATCAATTTCTTGCAAGCCTTTGAGGAGGCGATCACGCAACATGCGAATGCGCTCATTTTCTGTTGACATTTCTTCGCGTGCAATGCGGAAAGCTTCACCCATGCCGACGATTTGATGCGTTGCTAATGTACCAGAACGCATACCGCGCTCATGACCGCCACCGTGCATTTGCGCTTCAATGCGGATGCGTGGTTTGCGGCGTACATATAAAGCGCCTATGCCTTTAGGGCCGTAGGTTTTATGGGCGCTAAAGCTCATTAAATCAACAGGTAGTTTTTCTAAATCAATCGCAACTTTGCCTGTGGCTTGCGCAGAATCTACGTGAAAAATAATATTGTTTTCACGGCAGACATTGCCAATCGCTTCAATATCTTGAATCACACCAATTTCGTTGTTGACGAACATGACAGAAGCTAACACAGTGTCTGGACGTATCGCCGCTTTGAATTTTTCTAAATCAATCAGGCCACTTGGCTCTGGTTGTAAAAATGTGGCTTCAAAGCCTTCACGCTCTAGCTCGCGCAGTGGGTCAATCACCGCTTTGTGCTCTGTGGCAACAGTAATGACGTGTTTACCTTTGGTTGCACTGTAAAAATGCGCGGCACCTTTAATAGCAAGGTTGTTAGATTCAGTTGCGCCAGAGGTCCACACGATTTCGCGTGGGTCAGCGTTAATTAATTTAGCCACTTCTTCACGCGCTTCTTCTACAGCCTTTTCTGCTGTCCAGCCAAAAGAGTGGCTACGTGAGGCTGGATTGCCAAAATTCTCGGTTAAAAATGGAATCATCTTTGCGGCTACACGTGGGTCTACAGGTGTGGTAGCTGAATAATCCAAATATATTGGGGTATGAACTGTCATGCTAATCCTCAAATTTCTAATCAATACAAATGTTTATGCCGCAATGGCGGTCAAATCGCTTAATCTTTTTACTTCACTTTGCAAAGTCAGTAAAAAGGCTTCTATTTGCGCGAGGGTATTGTTAACGCCCAAGCTGACACGTACAGCGCCACGTGCTAAATCTGTTTCAATACCCATTGCCCGTAATACATGGCTTGGTTCTGTGCTATCGCTGGAGCATGCTGAGCCACTGGCAACTGCAAAACCTGCTTTATCTAAAGCGGTCACTAGCGTTTCGCCTTCAATATTAGGAAAGGCAAAAAAGCTGGTATTAGGGATGCGGTGGCTATGCTCTGCAAATATAGCTGCTCCAATTTTCATCAGACCAGACTCTAATGTTTGACGTAAGGCTGATGTATGGCTCACGTAGTGGCCTAAACCATTGATGGCTAGCGTGCATGCTGCGCCAAAGCCTACTGTCGCGGCAATATTTTCTGTGCCGCTGCGTAACCCTTTTTCTTGCCCTCCGCCATATAGCAGTGGCTGAATGTCTACACGTTTATCTAACACTAAAGCACCAGCTCCTAGCGGCCCACCGATTTTGTGGCTGGAAATGGTCATAGCATGCACACCTAATTCAGCAAAATCTACAGGTAACTTACCGAGTGCCTGCACTGCATCTGTATGCATATACGCTTTGTGTTTGCGTGCTAATTCGCTGATATGCGCAATATTTTGTATTGATCCAGTTTCATTATTGGCAAGCATGACAGATACCAGATGTGTCGGTGATTTTAATAACTCTTCTAAATGCGTCATGTTGATTTGACACTGGTTATCAACGGCAATGCTGCTTGCTTGCCAGCAGCGCGTTTGCATCGCCACTGCAGGCCGCGTAACACAGGGGTGCTCAATACTACTGGTGAGTATTTGCATAGGCTCAAAGTTGCCAGAGATACCTGCGATTGCAAAATTATTAGCTTCGGTACCACTCGCAGTAAATATCACTTGTGAAGCTTGTGCGCCTACTGCGCTGGCTACTTGTGTACGTGCATACTCAATCGCATCACGTGCATTCCGACCAAACACATGGCGGCTGGTTGGATTCCCATGTTGTTGGGTCATCCAAGGCAGCATAGCCTCTAGCACTTCTGGTTTGAGTGCTGTGGTGCTGTTATGATCAAAATAGACTGTGCTCATTATGCTGAAACTGCTTCACTTGTACCAAGTTTGCGTGGTGAAAACACTATTTCTGACCCATTGCCTTTTTTCTTTTGCATTTCTACCATGTCAGCTAAAGACACGCCAGAAAGATATTCTAAAATCTTGTTATTCAGTGATGTCCATAAGTCATGTGTCATGCAAGGGCCGTCTTCGTGGCAGTTCTCATTGCCACCACATTGTGTTGCATCTATTAACTCATCAACAGCGGTAATGATGTCAGACACAGAAATCTCTTGATGTGACTTTGCCAGACGATACCCCCCGCCAGGACCGCGTACGCTTGTCACCAAGCCTTGGCGGCGCAGTCGGCTGAATAGCTGTTCTAAATATGAGAGCGAAATGCTTTGACGCTCGCTAATACCTGCTAAGGTAACAGGTTTGTCTGCCTCGAATAAGGCGAGGTCTAGCATAGCGGTGACAGCAAAACGTCCTTTGGTAGTCAGTCTCATATGTAACTCAATCTTTTTCTGAAGATATGGATTCTATAATAACCTACTATTTTAGTCAATTATTATGTGATTTAGTTCTTCAGTTTAGAGTCTTTTTTAGCTGAGAAAGCTTCGCCAACTTCTGTGTTAGCCTGCATGTCATTTAATTGCACTAATTGTGCTTGTAACGAGGTGATGATCTTATCTTGTTTTTCGGCGTGATCTAGTAAGCTGTGTATGGCTTTAGTAATCGGGTCGTTTTCATCATTGCCTATCGCATATGCACTAAAGCCAATTTTTTGCGCAGTATGGTCACGCTGTTTAGCTTTTTCCTCTTCTAAAATACGGGCAGGAATCCCTACGGCTGTGGCATTTTCAGGCACGTCTTTGACTACAACAGCATTGGAGCCGATCTTGGCGTTTTTGCCTATGGTGATCGGACCGAGCACTTTGGCACCAGCACCAATGACTACCCCAGTTTCTAATGTGGGGTGACGTTTACCTTTATTCCATGTAGTTCCGCCTAAAGTCACACCATGATAGAGCGTGCAGTCGTCACCGATGACTGCTGTTTCGCCAATGACGACCCCCATGCCGTGGTCGATGAACACGCGACGACCAATGGTCGCGCCTGGGTGAATTTCAATACCAGTCAGCCAACGTCCGATATGAGAAGATACACGACCTAGCCAATAAAAATTGTTTTTCCATAACCAATGGCTAAAGCGATGCATAATGAGCGCGTGTACGCCAGGATAGGTGGTGAGTATTTCCCAATGCGTACGCGCGGCGGGGTCGCGCTCAAACACAATGGAGATGTCTTCTTTTAGATGATTAAACATTCCGATATTATGCCATAAGTCACATTGGTAGGCGTTCGACTAATGATTAAGCAATTGAGATAAATCATACTATTGAATAAGAAAATTGTTTGGGTATCAAACCTTGGAATAAGACCAGATAAATAGGGCTTTTGTGCAAATTTAATGCTGTTAAGTATGGATAAAATGCGAGACATGACAAAATTAACTAGAATAAAAAGTATCGTTGGTTATACACTTAGCATTCAATGCGCTTTATATTCAATCCAATCTAGTATGGCAGAATAGGGCTTATGCAAATGTCCAATCCATCCGCTTTGATCAACGCTACTTGCCCAGCATGTGGTTTGTTGTGTGATGATGTCGTTGTTTCAGTAACACCACCTTTAAACGGACAGGTAGCATCCACCAGTACTTGTAGTAAAAGCATTGCATTTTTCTCACAAGCATCTTTAGACACATCACCCAGAATATTAGGTAAGTCTGTGACACTAGCGGAAGCGATGGCTGAGGTTGCGACAATATTAAAAAACTCAAAACAGCCTTTACTGGCTGGCTTTAGTACAGATATAGCGGGCTTTAGAGCTGCGCATCGGTTTGCAGAAAAAACCAACGCAGGTTTAGCGCATATGAATGCCACTACCACATGGCGCAATCTAAAAGTATTGCAAAGTACTGGGTGGCAAACCACAACACTCACGGAGGTTAAAAATCGGGCAGATGTGATTGTGTGTATTGGTACTGACGTGGTGCAGCATAATCCACGCTTTTTTGAACGTGTCGTATGGACAAAAGAGGCCATGTTTGTTGACCCACAAGCACGAGACATTATTTATCTAGGTGGCCAAGGGTTAGATACTTCATATGGTGTTTCGCCGAGCGGTAAGCAGCCGAGCATATTGCCATGTGCACCAGCTCAACTGCCTGAGCTGACGGCAGCATTGCATGCATTGGTGAATGGTAAAGTGCTTAAATCCAATCAAGTTGCGGGAGTTCCAATGGCTGATCTGGCTAGTGTTGCTGAGCGATTGAAACAAGCCAAATATGCGGTACTGGTGTGGATTGCCAAAGATATGGATTTCGCACATGCGGAATTAGCGATTCAGCAAATCACACAAACGGTGGTAACCCTCAATGAAACCACACGTGCAGGAGGCTTAGCGCTGGGTGGTAGCGATGGCGATACAACCGTAAATTATGCGCATACTTGGTTAAACGGCTTGGCGATACAACAAGAGACGCTGCCAGTACACGATGCGCTTATTTGGGTGAACAGTTTTAGCCCAGATAAGCCTTTGCCAAAGACAGCTAAGCCTTTGATTGTATTGGGTCACCCTGCCATTAAGTTTGAAGTTGAACCCGAGGTATTTATTCCAATCGCCACACCAGGACTGGATTGTGACGGCACTTTGTTTAGAGTGGACTCGTCAGTGGTATTGCCGTTAAAACAAGTGCGTGAGCGTAATGTACCTACCTTGGCGCAAGTGTTGGTGCAAGTAGAGGATTTGCTAGCATGATTACTCTCCTCAAAAATGGCAAAGTGTTTGATCCCGCCCATGGCAAAGATGGCGTAGTGCAGGATATCTATATTCGTGATGGTCGTATTATCAGCAAGCCAGCAGACACCGAAAAAATTGGTCAAACATTTGATTTAAAAGGAAAAGTTGTGATGGCGGGTGCGATTGATATGCATAGCCATATAGGTGGTGGTAAAGTCAATATTGCACGCATGATGCTGCCTGAATATCAGGAAACTAAACGTTACACGGAGCCAGAAGCGCACATCTGTACGTCCAATTGCAGTCACAACGCAACCCCAAGTACGACCGATACTGGCATGCGTTATATTGAAATGGGGTATACCGCTGCGTTTGAACCAGCAGTACTCGCCATTAATGCCAGACAAGCGCATTTTGAAATGGGTGACACGCCTATGATAGATAAGGGCGGTTACGCAGTATTAGGTAATGATGACTACTTTCTGCGTTTATTAGCTAATAAAGCAGAACAAAAAGTGATTAACGATTATGTCGCGTGGACGCTCAACGCAACACAGACCATAGGCATTAAAGTTGTGAATCCTGGTGGGATTTCCGCATTTAAATTTAATCAGCGTCGCTTGAATTTAGATGAAAATAATGTGCATTACCAAGTGACACCGCGTCAAATTTTACAAAGTTTAAGTCGCGCCGTGCATGAACTTGGTATTGCTAAACCGTTGCATGTGCACTGTAATAATTTGGGTGCGGCTGGCAATTTTCAGACGACGCTAGATACGATGGGAGCGAGTGATGGCATTCCTATGCACCTCACGCACATTCAGTTTCATAGTTATGGCACAGAAGGCGATAAGAAGTTTTCATCTGCAGCAGCGCAGATTGCCGAAGCTTTGAATAAAAATAAACATATTACCGCCGATGTTGGACAGATTTTGTTTGGACAAACCGTCACCACTTCTGGCGATAATATGATGCAACATTTGAATGCTAAGCACGCCAATCCTAAGAAGTCCGTGATTATGGATATTGAGTGTGATGCAGGTTGTGGTGTTGTGCCGTTTAAGTATCGTGACCAAAACTATGTCAATGCCTTGCAATGGGCGATTGGTTTGGAAATCTTTTTAAGTGTTGAAGATCCGTGGCGTATCTTTTTAACGACTGATCATCCCAATGGAGCGCCGTTCACAAGCTACCCACATTTGATTCGCTTGCTGATGGATAAAAACTTTAGAAATGATGCTTTTGCAAAACTTAACTTAGATGCGCAGGCAATGAGCAATCTGAGTAGTTTGAATCGCGAATATAGTCTGTATGAAATCGCGATTATGACACGTGCTGGTGCAGCAAAATTAATAGGTCTGAACAATTGCGGGCATTTGGGTGTTGGCGCAACGGCTGATATTACGGTCTACACTGACCAAGTTGACCGTGAAGCTATGTTTGCAAAGCCAGACTATGTATTTAAAGACGGTGAGTTGGTCGTAAAAGAGGGGAAGGTAGTCAAAGTAGCCTGGGGTAAAACACACACGGCTAAACCTGATTTTGACGCGCATGTTGAAAAAGATCTGCAAGATTATTTTGATAAATATCACACGATTAAAGTGGATAACTTTAAAATCAGTGATAATGAAATCGCGGATGATGGTAGAAATAGTGTAATTAATCATTTTTATAAAAAATAAAGCACTTGAGGACAACATGAGCAGACTTTACGGTAAACAGCACAGGAAATTACAAGCGCAATTTGGCACCGAAAAAATGGCGGATCGGATTGAAGAGCTTGCCTGTCATACGACGTTTGATGAGGATGCCAAATGTTTTATTGAGCAGAGTGAGATGTTCTTTTTAACGACGATTGATGATAAAGGTCGACCTACAGTTTCATTTAAAGGAGGTCGTGCAGGTTTTGTCAAAGTGCTGGATGCAGAGACACTCCTATTTCCCAGTTATGATGGTAACGGTATGTTTTTAAGTATGGGAAATATTACAGGTAACCCACAAATCGGGATGCTGTTTATCTCGTTTGAGCGTCCACATCGGATTCGTGTACAAGGTACAGCGAGCATCTCGCAAGATCCCACACTGCTTGCGCACTATCAAGAAGCAGATTTTGTCGTGACTGTGAAATTATCTGAATTATGGCAGAACTGTCCACGCTATATTCCGCAGATGCAAAAAATACGTACCTCTCGCTACATTCCGAGTGCTGAATGTGAGACACCGCTTGCTGAGTGGAAGCGCGTGGATTTAATGCAAGATGTGTTAGTGCCTGCAGATCTAGCAAAAGCAAAGTCAGTGGGCACGATCGAGATTGGCGAATGGATTGCTAAAATTCAGTCTGGCGCACCAGATGCTTAAGTGACATAGGAAAAATCAGTGCAAATTAATGGCGTACAAATAGACGATACCTTTGCCGAGGCATTTAATATGCGCGGCACAAGAGTATTGATTACTGCGCAGAATCTCAAGTGGGCTTATCATGCAGCCCATGCCATGACCGGTTTTGCAACCAGCGTGATTGGCTGTGGTGTAGAGGCCGGCATAGAACGTGAACTTTCTGTGGATGAGACGCCAGATGGTCGTCCTGGTTTGAGTATTCTGATGTTTGCGATGGGTAGCAAAGTGCTGATGCAGCAACTGGAAACACGTATGGGTCAGTGTATTCTCACTTGCCCAACAGCCGCTGCTTTCTCTGGCATTGATTCTGATGACCAAATCAGCCTTGGTAAACATTTACGTTATTTTGGCGATGGATATCAAATTTCTAAATTGATTCAAGGTAAACGATATTGGCGTATTCCCGTGATGGATGGTGAGTTTTTAACGCAAGAAACGACAGGCATGGTGCGTGCAATTGGTGGAGGTAATTTTTTAGTGTTAGGGCAAAG
>DHYP01000004.1:12675-15513 GCA_002414145.1 Methylophilaceae bacterium UBA5127
CCGCGTGTGAGGCAGCTATTGAAGCAATGCAGAAAGTGCCTAGCGTGATTATGCCTTTTCCTGGCGGCGTGGTGCGATCTGGTTCTAAAGTCGGTAGTAAGTATCCAAAAATGTTTGCTAGTACTAATGATGCCTTTTGTCCTACCTTAAAAGGAGTCGTCAACACTGAGCTCGATATGGACATTGAAAGCGTGATGGAAATTGTAGTTGATGGGCTGACTTTTGAAGATATCGCTTTATCGATGAAAGTAGGTATCGAGGCAGCTTGTAGTTTAGGTAGTCGGGCTGGAGTCAAACGTATATCGGCAGGTAATTATGGTGGCAAGTTGGGTCAGCATCATTTTAAACTACATGAGATTTTAAATGGTCATTTGTCAGGAGTCGCTCAAGCATGAATGTGCTGACGTTTACATTAAAATCTGCTATTCAACACGCAGTTGATTGCCGTTTATTAACGCCAAATGCATTACATGGCAAAACAGTAGGGCAAATTCAGGCATTAATGCTGACTAAAACGCAGAAAGTTGCAGACTTTTTTGATGTGGTCGGAGAAGATGTAACCCACCTTGTGTTTAAAAATACGCATGCACAACTAAGTAATATTGGGCATCAAATGAGTCAAGGCACAATAACTATAGAAGGGGATTGTGGTGACTTTTTGGGCAGTCAGATGCAGGGAGGTACGATTATCTGCAAAGGTAATGCGGGTGAGCGCTTAGGTGATAGTATGCGTAGGGGTACGATTCTGGTGGAAGGCAATGTAGGCGAATATTGCGCTTCTAGTATGAAAGCAGGTACGATTGGTGTGCTGGGTAAAACTGGCGCTCGTTTGGGTTATGGTATGAAGCGAGGTACTTTGTTATTGGCACATACTCCAATAGATCAGGCCACTTGGATCGATTGCGGTATACACTCACTACCCTTTTTAAAGTTGCTGTTTAAATCGTTTGCTTTGTTGGACACCCAGTTTTCTCAAATCAACAGCATACGTGTACAGCGCTGGATGGGAGATGTTTCTGGTTTAGGAAAAGCAGAAATATTGGTGTTATCTCCCTAAAATATTGATTTTAAATGGCTTTGTGAATAGAGGGGTGTCAATTAATGCTAAAATGCCTTTTTATAGTCTATCAATTGAATCATGTCTCAGTTTCTAACTGCCGCACTTTATAAATTTGTCAGCCTGCCTGACTATCAAGCATTACAAGCCCCTATTCTGAAGGTTTGCAATCAACATCGCATCAAGGGTACTTTGTTATTGGCATCCGAGGGTATCAACGGCACTATTGCGGGTGCCCCTAGTGATATTGCTACTGTAATCACTTATTTAAAACAAGATCCACGTTTAAGTGATTTAGAGCATAAAGCGTCTTACGCAAATAGCCATCCTTTTTATCGCATGAAGGTGAAGCTCAAAAAAGAAATCGTAACCATGGGAGTTGCGGGCGTGAATCCAAACAATGTGGTGGGCACTTATGTTAAGCCAGAAGACTGGAATGCATTGATTAGTGATCCAGATGTGTTGTTGCTAGATACCCGTAACAACTACGAAGTGAGTATTGGTACGTTTAAAGGTGCAATTGACCCGAAAACTGCGACTTTTCGTGAATTTCCGCAATTTGTAGCGCAACATTTAGATAAAACCAGACAAAAAAAAGTGGCGATGTTTTGCACGGGCGGTATTCGTTGCGAGAAAGCTTCGTCTTATATGAAGCAGCAAGGCTTCGAAGAGGTTTATCATTTACAAGGCGGTATCCTAAAGTATTTAGAAACTGTGCCGAAAGAGCAAAGTATGTGGCAAGGGGAATGCTTTGTCTTTGATCAGCGTGTGGCAGTGAAGCATGGCTTGGAAGTTGGCGATTATGACCAATGTTATGCATGCCGCATGCCTTTATCTCCCGATGAGTTAAAAAGTACACTTTATACACCAGGTATTTCTTGCCCACATTGTTATGATAAGACATCAGAACAGAAAAAAGCAGCACTGACAGAAAGACAGAAACAAATAATCTTAGCTAAACAGCGGGGTGAAACGCACATAGGCGACCCCATTATTGGTGAAAAACGAAAGGCTTGATTTGATGGAGTTAGCTGCGCAACAAACGTTATCACACGAGGAGGAAGCAGTTAACGCCTATATCAAGTTTCTTAAGCAAAAAGGCCTTAATCAGGATTTTTTAGATAAAAGATTGATTTTTCTAAAAAAACTTACTTCTGGATTGATGGATAAGCCTTTAAATCGCAATGAATATGCTATGGCTTTGCATGCGGTGCTCAAGAAAAAGCATGATAGTGAGTGGCATGACCATATCAAAATAGCACGTGAGTTTTATCCATTCTGGATGAAGGATATTCGTGCGATTGTGTTGCTAAATGAAAATTATGGCATTGATTTACAAGCAATTCAGTGGAAGCCTTTACCTGCTTCTTTACAATCATTGAGTATCAGTTTGGCTAGAGAGCGATTTATCGAGCGGGAAAGTTTATTGCTAGAGCGTTATATGCAAGGGTTGCAAAAACAGGGTGTTGAAAAGCGGTATATCTTTACCAGAATTAAACTGGCAAAAATCATTCTATTAAGATTACGCGATGCGCCTAAAGGCAATAATTTGGTGTATCGCATGGCAGTGGATGTGACGCTGCCTTTATTTAGATTGAAAAAATCCAGACAGTTTTTTCTGATTGTCGTGCGTGAGTTTTTTTATATCTGGATGTTGTCACCTAACGCTTCACAACCTGTGAAAGCGCGTTAGGCTTTGTTAGCAGTACCGTGATCTAGAAGTTTTTCCAGAATTTCCACCAGACTTTTTCATCTTGTTTTACTTTGCCAGTAACCATGGG
>DHYP01000004.1:15540-17220 GCA_002414145.1 Methylophilaceae bacterium UBA5127
GGTAATTCGTTTTCAGAATGCGCAAAGTGTCATTTTTAAAATCTTCCATTTCCATATTGTCGTAGGCACTCACCATAATGACTAAAGCCTCTTCTACA
Source organism: Methylophilaceae bacterium UBA5127 (assembly GCA_002414145.1). Classification (GTDB taxonomy): domain Bacteria; phylum Pseudomonadota; class Gammaproteobacteria; order Burkholderiales; family Methylophilaceae; genus Methylophilus. The sequence goes on from DHYP01000004.1 coordinate 15,639, forward strand.
CCCGTAGAGTTAGGGTAATATTCAATGACGTATTTCGCGCGGTTAAGTGCTGCTACATAGGCTGTACGTTGCATGTAATAGCGTGCTACGTGTAGTTCATGTTGTGCCAGCGCATTCACGATATACACCATGCGTTGTGTTGCATCTTTAAAATATTTACTTTTAGGGTAACGGTCAGTCAGGTCTTTAAACGCGGCGAATGAGAGTTTTAAAGTTTTTGGATCGCGATCATTGATTTCTTGATCTGTGAGTTTTTCAATAATGCCACGCTCATTGAATGTGGCGAGTCCTTTTAGGTAGTAAGCATAATCAATGTTGGGGTGATTAGGATGCAGTTTGATAAATCGGTCAGCAGCAGCGGTACATTGTACGGCATCATCCTTTTTATAGTAGGCATACGCAATTTCTAATTGCGCTTGTTGCGCATATGCGCCATGCGGGAATCTTGATTCTAGTTTTTGAAAATAGACGATGGCTTTGTCATAGTCTTTATCTTGCATTTTTTCTTGGCCAGCCGCGTAAATGCGGTCTGCTTGCCAGCCTTTGGTGTCATCGAGTTCAGTAGGCGCTCCAAAAATTGCACAGCCATTCAGAAATAAAGCTGAAAGTAAAACCAAGATAAGCGGTAAAATACGGTTCACTATTAAAAACCCAAGGTTAGAAAATTGCAACATTATAACTGATGCAATTGCAAAATATGAAAGAAAGCTTAAACCACAATTTCTCTGTACCCATGCATTTAGGTGGGCATCGGTTAGATTTGGCATTACAACAAATGTTTCCAGAACACTCGCGTAGTCGTTTGCAAGCATGGATTAAAGAGGGGTTGGTAACGCTCAACGGTGAAGCTGCCAGTGCTAAAACCAAGGTATGGGGCGGCGAACGTGTGGCCATCAATCCACCTGTCAATATGCAGGAGAATGCTTTTAAGCCAGAAGATATCCCACTGGATATTGTGTATGAAGATGATGCGCTACTAGTGATCAATAAGCCTGCAGGATTAGTAGTACATCCAGCCGCAGGCAATTGGACTGGCACCTTACTGAACGCGCTACTATTTCATTTGCCCTCGTTATCTGAAATTCCTCGCTGTGGCATTGTGCATCGACTTGATAAAGATACCAGCGGTTTGCTTGTTGTGGCCAAAACATTAGAAGCGCAAACCAGCTTAGTGCGTCAGTTGCAAGCCAGAACAGTTAAGCGTGAATATCGTGCGATTGTATGGGGTCAAATTTGGCGTAATGGAAAGATTGATCAACCGATAGGTCGTCATCCTCATGCCAGAACCAAAATGGCCGTGACACGCACAGGCAAGCCAGCGGTGACCCATTATGAAGTGTTAGAGCGATTCGGCACCAATACTTATATGCGTTGCAATCTAGAAACTGGGCGTACACACCAGATTCGTGTACACATGCAGTTTTTAAAAGCGCCAATGGTAGGCGATCTTTTATATGGGATCGGAAATATCATACCGCATAAATTGATGACGCCTGAGCTACGTGAAGCCATCACACATTTTAAGCGTCAAGCGCTACATGCGATTAAATTAGGATTAATCCATCCAAAAACTAATGAGCCT
>DHYP01000004.1:17256-19891 GCA_002414145.1 Methylophilaceae bacterium UBA5127
CGTGAACTGTTGGATGCGATGCGTGCTGTGGAAGCACCTGAAGAAGTTTTACCATACGATTTTAATGTGGATGAAGATGGTTTGTATATTGGTGATGATGAAGATGATTTTGATTTGGCTGATGACGACGATTTTGAAGATGAAGATCTATTAGAAGATGAATAGTTATCTCGCTGACAATTTTATTTACCCCGATTGGCCAGCGCCTGCAAATGTTAAGGCCATACAAACCACGCGCAAAGGTGGGGTGAGTCAAGCGCCCTATGATAGTCTGAATCTAGGGAGTCATGTCAAGGATGACCCTGTCGCAGTAGCGCATAACCGCCAGCTATTGAATGCTTTTGTCCCAACTGAGCCTGTGTGGTTAAATCAAGTGCATGGTATCCGTGTCATTGATGCAGCATTAAGCGGTTGTGTAGAGCAAGCAGATGCGGCATTCACACGTCAGACGAGTGTCGTGTGTGTGACCATGACCGCAGATTGTTTACCAGTACTATTGTGTGACAAGCAAGGTACAACGGTTGCTGCTGTGCATGCTGGCTGGCGTAGTTTATGTGATGGTGTGATAGAGGCCACGGTAGCTGCTATGCCCGCTGAAAATACATCACTCATGGCTTGGCTTGGTCCTGCGATTGGTCCCGACGCATTTGGAGTGGGTGATGAAGTCAGAATGCAGTTTATAGAAAAAGATGCTAATGCAGAGAAGGCTTTTATGCCTAAGGCAGATAAATGGTTAGGCAATCTTTACCAAATTGCCATACAACGCTTGAATCAAGTGGGTGTCACGCAAATTTACGGCAGTGGTATAGATCAGCAATGGTGTACCTATACGGATACTGAACGTTTTTTTTCCTTCAGGCGCGATGGTGACACAGGCAGGATGGCTACCATGATTTGGCTTGCTCCTTAATTTGAGAAATAGATATGAATGTAATTGAAATGTCACCGTTGGCTTGGATTATCACTACCAGTTTGGTCGGTGGGGTATTAAGTGTATTAATTGCAGCATTTTTTGCACTTAACGCCCAGCGTCACTGGGTGCCTTTGTTGGTAAGTTATGCGATAGGTGCGTTATTAGGCGCAGTTTTTCTTGAAATCTTACCGCATGCGATTGAAGTGGCGCCAAATGTAGAGGCGATGACGAGCACCATTTTATTTGGCATCTTGCTATTTTTTACGTTGGAAAAACTGGTGTTATGGCGCCATTGTCACGGGGATCACTGTGAAGCGCATGCTATGCATGACGAAGCGCATTGCCCCGACCATCAAGCGACAACACAACACACAGGCCTTAAATTCAAATCAGTAGAAAAAAAAGCGCCTAGTCTTGTTGCAACACGCCAGAGGCATAGTCATGAACATGACGGTGGCAGAAGTGGTTTGATGATTATGATAGGCGATACATTTCATAACTTTGTGGATGGTATTCTGATTGCTGCAGCCTTTATGGTAAATATTCAAGTTGGTTTAGTGACTGCATTAGCGATTATTGCGCATGAAATTCCACAAGAAATTGGTGACTTTTTGATTCTCCTGCATTCTGGCTATAGTAAAAAGCGAGCGTTATTGTTTAATTTATTTTCCAGTTTAGCAACCATGGTGGGTGGTCTGTTGGCGTATGCTGCGTTGCAAACAGTACAAGGCTGGATTCCTTATATCTTAAGTTTGGCCGCTGCAAGCATGCTATATGTTGCCGTAGCAGATTTGATTCCAGGGTTGCATAAACGCACGGCTATAAAAGATACGCTACAGCAGATTGGGTTAATCGTGCTTGGGGTGGCTTCTATTTTTATCACCAAGTGGTGGCTAGAGGGTTAATTCTCTGAATTTTAATGATTTTTTGTTAGGTGTTATGCTATGAGTAGTATTCCAAAAGTAGGTTTTGTTTCTCTGGGTTGCCCTAAAGCGGGTTCGGATGCTGAGCGTATTCTTACGCAATTGCGTGCAGAAGGCTATGAAATTAGCGGTAGTTACGAGCAGTCTGATTTAGTCGTCGTGAATACTTGTGGCTTTATTGATTCTGCCGTACAAGAAAGTCTAGATGCGATTGGTGAAGCGCTTCATAAAAACGGCAAAGTGATCGTCACAGGATGTTTAGGCGCTAAAAAAGATGTCGTGCAAAATGCGCATCCTAATGTATTAGCGGTGACTGGCCCACATGCACTAGAAGAAGTCATGACGCATGTGCATCAAAATTTGCCCAAGCCACACGACCTTTACACCGATTTAGTACCGCCGCAAGGCGTACGCCTGACGCCTAGCCATTACGCCTATTTAAAAATTTCAGAAGGCTGTAACCACCGTTGCAGCTTTTGCATTATCCCTAGCATGCGTGGCGATTTAGTCAGCCGCCCAATAGGCGAAGTGATGAACGAGGCGGAGAACCTGGTTAATGCTGGCGTGAGCGAGATTTTAGTCATATCGCAAGATACTTCTGCTTACGGCGTAGATGTTAAATACCGCAGCGGCTTCTGGAACGGGCGCCCGCTCAAGACGCATATGACTTCACTTTCTAAAGCGCTTGGCGAATTAGGCGTTTGGGTGCGCTTGCATTATGTGTACCCGTATCCGCATGTTGATGATGTGATTCCGCTCATGGCGGAAGGCGCGATTCTGCCGTATCTGGATGTGCCGT
>DHYP01000004.1:20080-26175 GCA_002414145.1 Methylophilaceae bacterium UBA5127
ATTGGATAGAGTGGGTTGTTTTGCATATTCTGCGGTCGATGGCGCAAAAGCCAATGATTTACCAGACCAAGTGCCAGAGGAAGTCAAACAAGAGCGCCTAAGCCGCTTTATGGAGGTGCAAGAACGTATCAGCGCCGCCAAAGTGCAGGCCAAAGTTGGCAGCATGCAAACTGTGCTGGTGGATGAAATCACCACCGATGATGCCGATAATATCATCGCGATTGCCCGTACTAAGGCCGATGCGCCAGAGATTGACGGCGTGGTGTACCTGCAAGATGCCGAGGGATTGAACCCAGGAGATTTTGTGGATGTGCAGATTTTAAGGGCAGATGGGCATGATTTGGTGGGTGGGCCACCGGAAAATTAACTTTTACCTGAGGCGGTGAGGCAACATTTTATGATTTTTAAAAATCCATTTTTCAAAAAAATCGCCTCAGTGATTTTTTGGACAGCTTTATTTTTAGTCTTTATTAGCCCGATTTTTTTGTATATTTACACTTTTGGTTGGCATATAACCAATGACCATCAAAGATGGGGTGAGATGGGTTCTGCTTTTTCTGGAATATATACCCCATTACTATCTATACTTACGCTTGTAGTTCTGGTTGTTCAAATTCGTATTCAATCCAGCCAAGCGACTTATGAGCATGACCGAGCATACATAAGTGAAGCAAGAGCGGATGTTGAGTATTATCTTAATTTACTGAATTACGAACTTGATAAGACTGTAAAAGACCAAGTGACAGTTCGTCAATTTCTGCTTGAAGCCTTTGCTTATGTTGAAGATATAGATACACTCAAAGCTGCAGAGCGTCTTAAGATAGCGCAAGAATTTAATCGAAAACTTCCCTTAGTAAGTGGTATATGGGGTGCTTTTTATCCGCTTTTGCAAGGCCTTGGTGCAAATGTGCACTATCCATACGAACATAATTTTTCAGCTGCAAAGCAAAAAGCGATTGCGACAACTTCTTTTGCATTGTGTGTTGCCTTGGATAATTATTATTGGTGTTTATCTGAGGGCAGAGTTAATTTCCATTATCAGTATAGCCCGTTATTAGCTAAAAACTAATATCATATCTAAGTCTGATGGTATTTCGCCTTCTTTTTGGATACTTTTTCTTGCTTCGCCAAGTAAAAGTATCCAAAAAGAAGGCGACCCCGCTGCCGCTTATTTCCTGCACGTGTTTCGCCCATTCCGGGATGCTTGGGGTTTTTGATTTAAGCGTGCGCCCTAGCAAGCCACATAAACCGTGGTTTGCTACGGAGCTTGAACGGTGCGCGCCTCTTAATCCTCAATGGGCTCACATGCTCGGCGCGGCAAAGGGGATTGAAAGTCAAAACCATGTGAATGCAATCGGATTGAGTTAAATCCTATGCCGTCATGCTGAGTGAAGCGAAGCATCCAGCAGCAACGCAACAAAAATCTGGATTCTTCGGCTTACAGCCTCAGAATGACGAGGTATGAAATTTTAGCGATGTTGCTTAACACCCACGCCGTCATTCCCGTGAAAGCGGGAATCCAGTGACTTTTTGTTTTTGACTTAAATTCAAAATGTATTTTCGCTTTCGCGGACTAATAGTGTTCAATAAGTTCACCACGAACGGCTATAGAGCGCTCTCTATGGACTGAGATATGCGTGTATCTACATTGCTCACATGCTTATAGCCCAACCTCCATGGGGCCTGTCNNGGCATATGCTACAATGGTTGTGCGTGTTCTTTTAATAGGATAAATCATGAGTAAAGCCATTACTGGCGGTTGTCTGTGCGGCAAGGTGCGTTATACATTTTCGGCAAAGCCTATTTTTTCTGGTAATTGTCATTGTCGCGATTGCCAAAAGGCATCTGGTGGCCCTTATACCCCCGCCATGTTTGTAGCAGAAGACGCGGTAGAAATCTCAGGAGAGGTGAAGTATTTTGAATCCAAGGGTGATAGCGGACGTGCTATTTCACGCGGATTTTGCCCAAACTGTGGCTCGCAATTATTTTCTAAATTAGAGATGTTGCCGAATGTGTTGGGTGTGCGTGCAGGTACTTTTGACAATCCCAATGAGTTTGAACCGAAAATGGATATTTATACTGCAAGTGCCGCTTGTTGGGATGCCATGAACCCAGCTTTACCAAAGTTTGAGAGGTCGCCTCAATAATTGAGTGCTAAGCTTAGTTAAAAAACTAGGTACTAAAAACCAGATACTAAAAAACTAAGGTTTAACTAAATAAATCTGGCAACGCTATGGCTGGTCGCTCGCTATCTGCACGCGCTGCTAAAAAGTCTAATGTATAGGGGCAGCGAGTGGGCTTTTTAATGACTTTCTTTTTTTTTGTGCTGGTAACGTTGATATTAATATAGGGTGTTTGACTCACACGTATGTAGCCAGAACTGCTGAGTTTTTGTGAGGTAGTTTCAAAAAAGCTTAATGGATTGTCGATATTTTGTAGCGTAATGTTGGTTTTGCTGACCTTAACGACGCTGTACATGACAAATTTACTAGCAGTTTGTTTGCCGTAAATTTCACCCGTATAAATCTCCATGGCCACTCCTCATGTGTTTTGAGAATAATATATACTTGGCAATTGATTTACAACGGTTTTATATCAAAAATATGGATTTGTTTGTAAATCGTATCGCTCGTATTATTTTAACTCTTCAGGGAAGTCTAAGCGCACCCAGTCATCACCAGACTCTATAGGGCTTTGTAATTTAACAATCTCACGCTTATTTTTAAAGAGAATCTCATAAAAAGCGTTTGGTATAAAATCTGCTTTTGGCAAAATGAAGCTTGCCGCGCGTTCCAACATAATATTTTGTGGGATGTAAATTGCTAAGAAATTAAGATGGCTAATAATAGGTGGTGTATGCGGATGAACATCTTTTTCTTTCCTCAAATCAAGTTTTTTTAAACTGATTAAAGTGGGGTTGTCTGTATAAATTTCCATGCCAATTTTGAGTTGTCCACCACTCATCTGCCTGATATATCTAACGAGGTTTAATGTAGGTTTGGTATTCTCATTTTTGCTGAGTATCGCTACTAACTTATTAGGCTTGATGTTGGGGGCATTACGCTGAGAAATGAGTGAGCCTAAGCCAGAGTTGCTTTCATCCAAAACAGTCCATTTTTCTTTGCCTATGGTGAGTGTGTTAGTGTCTCCGCGCATGACTACGCTTGTAGCCAAACGGCGGTCATTGAGCGTACCGTCCAACATACTCCTTGCTGAGTGCGTTGTTAAGTTGGATAGTTTGAGTAGCTCGCAGATATTGTTAATACCAATGGTGACCGTTACCACACGTTCTGTTTTTAGGCGAGGCTCTTTTCTGCGCTGCCTTTTGTAGTTATCTTTAGACCATTCGTTTTTAAGAAAGCATAGCGCTTCATTGATAATCTGAGTGTTTTTTGCCTCAATTTGTTGCAATGCATGAGGTGTTTTATTGCTTTTAAGTGATTGAACATAATCATTAATTATATATTCTATCTCGTCAAGATCCCAAAACAAGCATTGGCCTTCTGGATGTTTCTTTCTAATACGATTCGCGGGATGGTCTTTATTTAAGTCAATATAAAATAGGTGATAAGGTTCAATGTTTTTCTTTACACGCACCTCGCTCATCCATGACTGCAAAAGCTGAGCTATGACATCTAAATGCTGCTTAAGCAAATTGCTAAAGTTAAGGCTACCAAACATATGTAACTGTAGAAATAAGCTTGTAATGGTTGTGCTGGGTAAGTGTTTGAACGGTTTTGTTAATTGATTGCATAACATATCTTCATCAGCGCGCTGATAAATGGCGTTGACTTGCTCCCAAAGGTTAGCAGGTGCAGTTGCGTGCTCAAAGTATCGCCACTTCAGCATATTAGCAGCCGCAATCAAGGCTCTGGTAACTATCGTTAGTTTGAGATGTTTACTGGGCTGCTGGTCGGAAGGGCGGCCATAACTAATCGCAAACAGTTTTGTGTATGCAAGAAATAATATTCTGTGATAAGCATAGTGATTATTGATAATATTGTCGGCTACTTGTGCGCTTAAGTAGTCTGCTTTCACAAACTGCGTGGTTTGCATATGCACCGCAGCTTCATTTGCATCCTCAATGGCAATTAGTATATTGATTTTTTCTGGCAACGTGAGCTTAGGATCATTGGGGATAGTAGTAATGTGATGAATCGACAGCTTTATGCTGGCGATTTCATCAATCTGATTAAGCTCTGTCAGCCAGTTTAATCTGGCGTGACTATACCCAGATGCGTCTTTTTTCAAAAATGTAGTAAGTAAATTTTTCACTTTATTTTTGTCAAGCTGTTGTTTATAAATTATTGATTTGGCTGAATATAATTCTCTTTATATGGTTAAGCAAGCGAAATATAGCGTCATTAGCCCAAATGGGTGTGAGATCAAGCCTATTTTTTTGGATAGAAGTTTAAAAAATATGGATTGCAACATGATAAAATGGCGTTTCTAATAAGAGAGTTTATATGCAAGTTCGTACTCGATTCGCTCCTAGTCCTACAGGTTTTCTTCATATTGGTGGTGCACGTACAGCTTTATTTTCATGGGCTTACGCTAAACGTCATCACGGTCAATTCATTTTACGTATAGAAGATACAGATGTCGCACGCTCTACACCAGAAGCGGTGCAAGCTATTTTAGATGGAATGCAATGGTTAGGTCTAACCTATGATGAAGGCCCGTTCTATCAAATGCAGCGCATGGATAAATACAGAGAAATCATTCAAAAGATGTTGAATGATGGAAGTGCTTATTATTGTTATTGCAGCAAAGAAGAGTTGGACGCACTGCGTGAACAGCAAATGCAGCAAGGGTTAAAGCCACGTTATGATGGACGCTGGCGACCAGAGGAAGGGAAAGTGTTGCCAACGCCTCCTCAAGGTGTTCCGCCTGTCGTACGTTTTAAAAATCCTTTGACTGGTGTGGTGGCTTGGGATGACTTAGTTAAAGGACGTATTGAAATTGCCAATGAAGAGTTGGATGATTTGATTATCGCACGTGCAGATGGTACGCCTACCTACAACTTTTGTGTGGTAGTAGATGACTGGGAAATGCGTATCACGCAAGTGATTCGCGGTGACGACCATGTGAATAATACACCGCGCCAGATTAATATGCTGAAAGCACTAGGTGCGACGGTACCTCAGTACGCACATCTTTCAATGATATTAGGCGATGATGGCCAGAAACTATCAAAAAGACATGGTGCAGTCAGTGTCATGCAGTATGATGAGGAAGGTTATCTTCCAGCGGCTGTGCTCAATTATTTGGCGCGACTTGGCTGGTCGCACGGTGATGATGAGGTATTTAGCGTGCAGAAGTTTTGTGAGTGGTTTGATTTAAATCACATTACCCCTTCCGCAGCACAATTTAATACTGAAAAATTAAATTGGCTGAATGCACATTACATCAAAGAAATGCCGCTGGATGCGCTAGCAAAAGAAGTTGCACGGCGTTTACTGCGTATTGGTGTGGCAGTGCAAGATCAGCCAGATTTGTCAGCAGTGCTAGCGCTTTATCGAGAGCGAGCTAATAACCTCAACCAGCTGGCGAAAGAGATTGCCTATTTTTATCAAACACCAGCTGCAAATCAAAGTGATGTGGAAAAGCACATCACAGATGAAATCAAGCCAGTGCTAGTAGCGCTAAAAACACGGTTAGAGCAAGTGGAGTGGTCAGCAGAACATATTCATGCAATTATGAATCAAATAGTGACAGAGCATCAGTTGAAATTTCCCAAATTGGCAATGCCACTACGCGTAATGTTAACAGGGATTGCACAGTCACCAAGTATTGACCAAGTTATAGCGATTTTAGGGAAAGAGTTAACAATTTCTAGGATAAATGCTTATTTAAATTAAAAATACCTAGTCTGGGGTATTGAAATCGGAACAAAATAGTACAATCATAGTCTGTGAGTTAAAGATATTTTTTGATCTAAATTAATGAAACGCTACTCCAGCATTATTAGAATTACAAAGGAGCATAATAATGAATAACAAAGGACAAATGTTACAAGACCCTTTCTTAAATGCATTAAGAAAAGAACATGTACAAGTGTCAATTTACCTTGTCAACGGTATTAAATTGCAAGG
>DHYP01000004.1:26326-39689 GCA_002414145.1 Methylophilaceae bacterium UBA5127
CCAGAGCATTCAGAAGAATAGTGTTTAATGTTTGATAGACCTGTCGGCGGAGATGCCGTAGTACTTGTCAGCGTAGACTTCGGTGAGTCAGATTATGCGGAAAGCTTGCAAGAGTTGCGTCATCTTGTCACCACCGCGGGTATGCAAATTCGTGCCACGGTTGAAGGCAAACGACACTCCCCAGATGCCAAGTTATTTATAGGGTCTGGCAAAGCAGAAGAGCTTAAGGTCATGCTGGAAAATAGCGAGTCTAAAGTGGTTGCTTTTAATCATGACTTAAGTCCCTCACAACAGCGCAACTTGGAACGATTTCTTGAAGCGCGCGTTGTGGATAGAACCGGACTTATCTTAGATATCTTTGCGCAACGTGCGCAAACGCATGAAGGTAAATTGCAAGTTGAGTTAGCACAATTAGAGCATTTGTCGACACGTCTTGTACGAGGATGGACACACTTGGAGCGCCAAAAAGGTGGTATCGGGGTGCGCGGTGGGCCTGGTGAAACGCAATTGGAACTTGACCGTCGTATGTTACGTGTACGTGTCAAACAATTGCGTGAAAAACTGACTAAATTAAAACAACAGCGCGGTATGCAACGTAGGGCTCGCAAGCGATCTAACTTGAGGATGGTTTCATTGGTAGGTTATACCAACGCTGGTAAATCGACATTATTCAATCGATTAACACATTCTGGTGTGTATGCTGCGGATCAGCTTTTTGCTACGCTAGATACTACTTCCAGAAAAATGCACTTGCCAGAAGCTAACCCTATCGTGTTGTCAGATACAGTTGGGTTTATCAAACACTTACCCACGACTTTGATTGAAGCTTTTGGTGCAACATTAGAAGAGGCTGCACAAGCTGATTTGTTGTTACACATTGTGGATGTCTCTAGTACCAATAGAGATGCTCAAATTGAGCAAGTTAATGTGGTATTAAACGAGATTGGTGCATCCAAAGTGCCTCAAATTGTTGTGTTAAATCAGATTGATAAAGTAGGAATGCCAACTGGGGTTGAGCGAGATGAGTATGGTAACATTTGCAAAGTAAGAATTTCCGCAATAGACGGTGCTGGTCTTGATGATTTACGACAAGCACTGATAGAACATCAGCAGCTATTAAAACAATTAAGTACAGAAGAAAGTGCTTTTGCATAATATGATTTGGAGTATTACATGATTAAGTTTCCAGGATTCGGACAAAGAAATAACGAAGGTCCTCCTGATTTGGATGAGGTTTTTCGTGATTTAAGTAAAAAAATCAACGGTTTATTTGGTCGGTCAAACCAAGATAAAGGGGGTTCTCCTACAAACTTCGAGCTCCCAGTAGCTTTTTTATTGGGGATAGCGGCATTGATTTGGTTTGCGACAGGCTTTTATATTGTGCAAGAAGGCTCTGTGGGCGTAGTGCAGCGTTTTGGTAAATTTGTAGAAACCACAGAGAGAGGTGCTAACTGGCATCTACCATATCCTATTGAGTCTGTAGAAATTGTGAATATGGAGCAAGTGCGTCGTTTAGAGGTGGGCTACCGTAGTGACGGTGAAGGAACAGGCTCAAAAACCAAACAACCTAAAGAAGCGCTGATGCTGACAGAGGATGAGAATATTATTGAGTTGCAATTTGCAGTGCAGTACAAACTTAAGAATGCAAAAGATTATCTATTCAATAATCGTGATACAGACAAAGCAGTGATGTCAGCAGCTGAAACTGCGATTCGCGAAGTTGTAGGTAAAAGCAAGCTAGATGACTTGCTACAAAAAGGTTTGGCAGATACGTCTGAGCGTATGCAGGTTATTTTAGACAGTTATGGTACTGGCGTTAAAATCACAAGTGTCTCCTTACAAAGTGCACAACCGCCAGAGCAAGTGCAAGAAGCGTTTGAAGATGTTAACCGCGCTAATCAGGATTATCAGCGACAAATTAATGAAGGTCAGGCGTATGCGAATCAAGTGATTCCAAGTGCTAAGGGTACAGCTTCAAGATTGGCCGCTGAAGCTGCTGGATATCAATTGCGTGTTGAAAATGAGGCTAAAGGTAACGCGAGTCGTTTTGAACAAATTCTTACGCAATACAATAAGGCGCCACAGGTAACACGTCAGCGTTTATATATTGATGCACAGGAGCAAATTTTATCTAGTACCAGTAAATTACTCATTGATCAAAAAGCAGGTAATAATTTAATTTATTTGCCTTTAGATAAGTTGATGGCAACGACAGGGGGAGCCGCTCCAGCGAAAGAGTCTACCTCAGCAGTTGCGCCTGCCAATGAAGCTTCTTCAGCTTCGAGTGCAGAAGAGTCAGATCGCTCGCGTGATGCATTTCGCAGCCGAGATCGCGAAACGCGCTAAATAGGATAAATAAATCAAATGAAGAATATTGGAACATTATTAGTTGGGTTGGTTACCGTTCTTGTTATCTTGTGGATGTCTGCATTCACGGTGGATCAACGTGAGTTTGCACTGGTGTTTAGGCTGGGGGAAATTGTTTCTGTTAAAAAGGAACCAGGCATTTATTTTAAAATTCCGTTAGTCGAGAATGTTAAACATCTTGAAAAAAGAATCGTAACGCTGGATTGGGAAGCGCCTGCCAAATTTAATACCAGTGAAAACAAGTACATGATGGTGGATTCGTTTGTGAAATGGCGCATTATTGATCCTAAAACTTATTACGTTTCTATTCGAGATGGTGGCGAAGCAGCTGCGGAAGATAGGCTTTCTAAGGTCGTCAATGCTGGTTTTCGTGAAGAGTTTGGTAAGCGTACCGTACATGATGTGATCGCGGGAGAACGTGGTGCCATTATGGATAATTTACGTACGCGTGCAGATAAAGAGGCACGTCAAATTGGTATTCAAGTGGTAGATGTACGTTTGAAACGTGTTGATTATTCAGAAGAAATTAGTAAATCCGTATATGACCGCATGATTGCAGAACGTAAACGTATTGCGAATCAATTGCGGTCAGAAGGTGGTGCCGCATCTGAGCGCATACGTGCTGATGCAGATAAGCAGCGTGAAGTCATCATTGCTGAGGCTTATCGCGAAGCACAAAAGCTTAAGGGTGATGGCGATGCTAAAGCCGCAGAGATCTATGCGAATGCCTATGGAAAAAATCCTGAATTTTATGCATTTTACCGTAGTACCGAAGCTTACAAAAATAGCTTCAAAAGCAAAAGTGATGTCTTAGTACTAGACCCCAGCTCAGATTTCTTTAAATACATGCGTGGTAATACTGCAAAATAATAAGGTTGTTACTTGAAAACCTCATTTTTAATGGCATTGGGCTTGATGCTAGTGATTGAAGGACTCTTGCCTTTACTGATGCCACAAGCTTGGCGTGAAAACTTTAAGCGTTTGATTTCTTTAAAAGACGGACAGCTTAGGTTTATTGGCCTAATTTCAGTTCTAGGTGGTTTTTTGCTGATGTTCTTAGGGCGCTAACGTAAACTGTTTTAACGGTTTACGGGTATAATGTCGCGATGCGAAACTGGTTACTTCCCGAATATATAGAAGATGTACTGCCTGCCGAAGCGGTGCGAATTGAGTCATTGCGTCGACAATTACTGGATTTGTTCCAGGTACATGGTTATCAATACGTGATTCCACCTATGCTGGAATATACAGAGTCACTCATGACTGGTACTGGCCATGATTTAGATCTGGCTACATTTAAAGTGGTGGATCAGCTCACAGGTCGCTTGATGGGCGTGCGTGCAGACACCACACCGCAAGCGGCGCGTATTGATGCGCACATGCTGAATCATCAAGGGGTATCTAGACTTTGCTATGCTGGCACCGTACTGCGAACCAAGCCAGATGGGTTAGCACGTACACGTGAGCCTATGCAACTTGGTGCGGAGTTGTTTGGTCATGCTGGGATTGAAAGTGATGTTGAAATTCAATGTCTTATGATCAAAGCGTTGCAGTTATTAGGGCTAAAAGAATTACATATTGACTTTAGTCACGTTGATATTTTTGAAAGCCTGATTCAAGCTGGGCAGGTCGACAGTAATCTAGAGCAAGCTTTATATGCAGCTTTACAAAGCAAAGACAAAGCTAGCGTCAAAGCCTTAGTACAAGGTTTAGATAGTCAAACACAGCAAGCATTGCTTGATCTCACAGAGTTGAATGGTGATATTTCAGTACTAGAGCTAGCAGCAGAAAAATTACCTCGCTTGCCTGCCATTACCGAAGCGCTGGGTAGCTTACGCACCATTGCTGATGCGTTGAAAAACTTAAATGTTCACGTGGGTTTCGATTTGAGCGAATTGCGTGGATATCACTATCATAGTGGCATTGTATTTGCTGCGTATGCGCATGGGTATTCAGGCCCTATTGCATTGGGTGGTCGTTATGATGAGGTAGGCAAAGCATTTGGTCGTGCACGTCCTGCCACTGGGTTTAGTTTGGATTTACGCGGCGTGGTTTTAGCGTTAAAGCCAGCAGAAAGCCGTAAAGGCATATTAGCTCCCGTGGGTACTAATTTAGCGTTGCTGGATAAGATTGAGTCGTTGCGTAGCCAAGGCGAAATTGTGATACAAACTTTGCCTGATAGCATTACCAATGTGGGCGAGCTTAATTGCGACAGAGCTTTAGTCGAACAAGCGAGTGAGTGGCAAGTAGTGAAGCTGTAACATTAATTATTAAGATCAATAGATAAGTCATGATAAATAAACAAGCAAAAAATGTGGTCGTCATTGGTACGCAATGGGGCGATGAAGGTAAAGGTAAAATCGTCGATTGGTTGACTGATCATGCGCAAGGTGTTGTGCGTTTTCAAGGTGGGCATAACGCAGGTCATACGCTTGTGGTGGGTCAAGGTTCTGCACAGCGTGTATATAAATTGAATTTGGTGCCTTCAGGCATCGTACGTGCTGGCGTCAATTGCTATATTGGTAATGGTGTAGTATTGGATGTGGGTCATTTATTGAGCGAAATTTCTGCACTTGAAAAAGATGGCTTAGAAGTTAGAAGCCGCTTAAAAGTCAGCCCAGGGTGCCCATTAATCTTAAACTATCACATTGCGGTCGATTTGGCGCGTGAAGCAAAGAGAAGTGCAGATAAAAAAATAGGCACCACAGGCAAAGGCATCGGTCCTGCTTATGAGGACAAAGTCGCACGTCGAGCATTACGCGTTTATGATTTGTTTTATCCAGAACGTTTTGCGGATAAATTAAAAGAAGTCATGGAGTATCATAATTTTGTGCTAACCCATTATCTAGGTACGCCAGCTGTGGATTATCAGCAGCAGTATGATGCTAGCATGGAACAAGCCAACGCACTTAAACCGCTGGTTGCAGATATTTCAGCGGAAATTTACGCAGCAAATGCGCGTGGAGAAAAATTGTTGTTTGAAGGTGCACAAGGAACATTAAGAGATATTGACCATGGCACGTACCCATATGTAACGTCCAGTAATTGCATAGCAGGTCAGGCTTCTGGTGGTACGGGTGTAGGCGCTAACATGTTGCATTATGTGCTAGGGATTACAAAAGCTTATACTACGCGCGTTGGCGGCGGACCATTCCCAAGTGAGCTGGATATTGAGACTGAAGGTGTGCCGGGGCATCAAATGTCAAATAAAGGGCAAGAGATTGGGACTGTCACTAAACGCAAACGCCGTTGTGGTTGGTTTGATGCTGCAGCATTGCGCCGTTCAGCACGTATTAACGGTTTAACTGGGTTGTGTATTACCAAATTAGATGTACTGGATGGGATTGATCGTTTGGATATCTGTACGAGTTATGAATTAGATGGCAAAGTAGTAGAAATGTTGCCAGTAGGTGCGGATGATGTTGAACGTTGCAAACCCATTTATGAAACAGTGCCAGGTTGGCATGAAAGTACTTTTGGTGTAAAAACTTGGGAGGGTTTGCCTAAGAATGCGCAACATTATTTAAAACGATTAGAAGCGTTGTGCGGTGTGCCGATTGCAATTGTGTCGACTGGTCCAGAGCGTGACGAGACCATCGTACTAGAACATCCTTTTCATCTTGGATAAATCAGTACAACAGCGCTTGGCTTGGGCAATCACAGGTTCAGGACATTACCTGAGAGAGTCCTTATCCATTTTGCAATCGCTTGATGATGTAGATATTTTTCTGAGCAAGGCCGCTGCGGAAATCCTTAAACAATATGGTTTTCAAGCGCAGTTAGAAGCCACAGGACATCGTATTTACCAAGATAAAACGGCAAGTAGTGTACCCGTTGAGTTGTTTTATGAGGGTAAGTATCATACTTTAGTGATTTCTCCAGCTACTTCCAATACCATTGCAAAAATGGCGTATGGTTTCTCAGATAGTTTAGTCACTAATTTGTTTGCGCAAGCAGGTAAAACGCGCGTGCATAGTATTGTGTTTGCATGTGATACTGTCCCGGAAATAGACGCAGAATCTATCGTATCTGAAGCGCCGCGTGAGAATTTTGTGAAAGTATATCCGCGTCAAATTGATTTAGATAATGCGGTAAAGCTCGCGCAATTTGAGCATACGCAAGTCGTAGAGAATATGTCACAGTTACAGCACGCTGTGATGCAACGTCTAGCTGACGTGCATCAAACTGGCACAAAAGAAATCAGTATTGAGTCACAATAATGACGGAGACGCTGTTATTTTTAACAGGAAAGCTCGCAGAAAAAAGCTTGCATCAGGTCATTCACGAAGTACAAGCAAATCCTAATATCCCCAAGTTTAAATATCGTGTGGAGCAAATGGGTGTTTCAGTTGCAGCATTGATGACACCAGCATTAATTGCGCGCCGATTAAAGACTATAGGCGATGCCAATAAAATGATATTGCCAGGTCTGTGTCAAGGTGACTTGTCGCCGCTACAAGTACAATTTGGCATTCCAGTCGAGCGTGGTCCAGAAGATTTAAAAGACTTGCCACAATATTTTGGACAGCAAGGGATCGCGCCAGATTTAAGTCAACATCAAGTGAATATTTTTGCGGAAATCGTCGATGCACCTGACCTAACTTTAGAGGCAATATTAGCTAAGGCGTATCATTTTCAAGCACAAGGCGCAGATGTAATTGATATTGGTTGCTTGCCGGGCAAGCCTTTCGTACATTTGTCTGATACTGTAAAAATGCTAAAAGCAGCAGGTTTTCAGGTCAGTGTAGATTCGATGAATTCTGAGGATTTGTTGCTAGCAGGGCAGTCTGGTGCAGATTATTTATTGAGTTTGTCTGAGAAAACACTTTGGATTGCTGACGAAGTCAATTCGACGCCTATTTTAATTCCAGCCAAGCCAGCCAATATGGCATCGCTTTATCGTGCAATAGAATGCTGCCTTAAAAAAAATAGGCCGTTTATTGCCGATCCTATTTTAGATCCAATTCACTTTGGTTTTACTGATTCAATTATCCGTTATCGCAGGCTGCGTAAAAAATATGCGAGTATTCCGATTATGATGGGGGTCGGCAATTTGACTGAATTGACGGATGCGGATACCACAGGTATTAATGCGGTGCTGTTTGGAGACATCAGTGAGCTCAACATTAATGCAGTGCTGGCAACCTCAGTAAGCACACATGCGACTAATGCAATTGCAGAGGCCGATATGGCGCGGAAAATGATGTTTCGTGCTAAGCAGGATAATCGCTTGCCTCGTGGTTATACAGGTGCATTACTCAGTTTGCATGACAGAAAGCCTTTTCCGTATAGTTCAGATGAAATACAAGCATTGGCTTCGCAAATTAAAGATCCCAGCTTCAGGATTATGGCAAGCGAGGCTGGTGTGCATATCTACAATCGTGATGGGGTCAATGTTGGAAACGATCCATTTGCATTGTACCCAACACTGGGGGTTGAAAACGATGCCTCACACGCATTTTATTTAGGTGTGGAGCTAGCACGCGCGCAAATTGCTTGGCAGTTAAAAAAACGGTATGTGCAAGATGAGCAGTTAAATTGGGGTGTGAATAGCCAGCCAAGAGAGCAGCAAATCAAGATCAGCCATAGAGAAGCCTCATTAAAAGAAAAGTTAGATCAAAAAAATGATATATGAAACCATTATTTCTACGGTAGATGTGCAAGGGCAAGTGCACGTCACACCATTTGGCATTAGGAAGGAAGGTGATTTTGTGATTATTTCACCTTACAAACCTTCTGCGACACTCGATAATATTTTGTCAACAAAATGTGCTGTGATGAATTTGACCGATGATGTACGCGTTTTTGCTAGCGCGATAGTGAGAGAGTATCAAGATTATTTGCTTACTCCAGCTATTAAAGTGAATGGATATCGACTAGCCAACACCCTTGCACACCAAGAGCTTGTATTGGTGAATGTTAAAGAGGATGAATTCAGGCCAGAGTTGCGCATGCAAGTGGTTTATGAGGCAGCACATCAGGCCTTTTCTGGATTTAATCGCGCGCAAGCAGCAGTGATCGAGCTGGCAGTTCTAGTGAGTCGATTACATCTATTACCAAAAGATAAAGTGTTGACAGAAAAGCATTATTTGCAAATTGCAATTGACAAAACAGCGGGGGCGCAAGAGCTACAAGCATGGCGATGGTTAGAACAAAAAATCAACACTTTTTATCTGAATCAACAAGAGTAAGCTAGGTATGACGCGATTGCTCATAAGTGTTAAGAACCCACAGGAGGCGTTGCAAGCCCTGGCCGCAGGCGCTGATTTTATTGATTTAAAGGATCCGCAAGTAGGTGCACTTGGTAGTTTGGATGATCAAGTGAGCAACGAGATTGTTGGTGTGCTTGATAAACGTGCAGTAACTAGTGCCACGGTTGGTGAGCATCATGAAAATGTTCAAAATCTACTGGTAGCCATCGAGAGTAAAGCAAAAATGGGTGTTGATATAGTTAAGCTACCCGTATCGACATTTTTAAATGAACTATCCTTTGTTGAGGCATTACTACAAATTCAGTCTCGTTATAGCGTACGCTTAATTGCTGTTTTTTTTGCGGATTTACAGCCAGATTTTAATTGGATAGCAAAGTTAGCGCATATTGGTTTTTATGGCGCAATGTTAGATACCGCTAATAAGCACCATCAATTGTTATCTGCATTATCACAAGAGGCACTGAGGGACTTTGTAAAATTATGTAAACGCCATCGTATGCAAGCTGGTTTGGCAGGATCGTTACGTATAGAATGTATTCAAGAGCTCATGCAGTATCAATCTGATTATTTAGGATTTCGGTCAGGGGTATGCGAACGTTATGAAAGATTAGGTGATTTGTCACCTACTTTGATTGCGCACGCTAAGGATATGTTGTGTCGGTGCAACAAATTTAGCATAGAAGCTTCCTAGCTAAAGGATGTAGGTTGTTTAGTGGGTTAAGTTTGAGTATAGTGTCATAGTAAATAAAGATGGGCAGTACCTGCGAGAAGTTATCAATTAGGAGTTGAGAAAATGAAAAAAAGTTTAGTGAGTTTAGCCGTAGCAGCCACCTTAGGGTTTGCAATCACTGCTACAGCAGAGGATATGTACCGTGGTGCTTGGTATGCTGTACCAGGCGTAAGCTACATGCATGCAGATAATGATTTAAAATCAGACAACAGTGGCTATGGTGGATTCTTAGCGCTTGGTAAAGAACTTAGTCCAAGCTGGGATTTGCAAGCTCGACTAGGTTATAATCGTGCAGATGAAGATACTAACGTGCCAACTGCTTCGGGAAAATACAAGCAAACAACTTTAGGTTTAGATGCCTTATACATGTTCAGCCGTGATAATTTCCGTCCATTTGTATTAGCTGGAATCGGTGCGGCACGCAATAAAGTGGATTACAACAACGTTCCAGGCTTAACTGGACAATCAAAAACTTCATGGTTAGCAGGTTTGGGCTTAGGCGCACAATACTTGTTTAGCGATACATTTGGTTTGCAAGCAGACTTACGTCACCAATGGAGTAGAGCAGATGCTCAAGCACCTGGTGTTTTGGATGCTAATGGCACTATTGGAAATACATTGCTTAACCTAGGTGGTGTTTTCCGCTTTGGCGCACCAGCACCAGTTGTGGCTGCAGCAGCACCTGAGCCAGCACCAATGCCAGTTGCTGAGCCAGCACCAGCGCCTGAGCCAGCACCAGCGCCTGCGCCAGAACCTGAGCCAGTAAAATGCACACCCAAAAATGAAACAATTACTGTGGGTGCTGAAAAACTGTTTGGCTATGATAAAGCTGATCTAAAAACTGAAGGTAAAGCTGCATTAGATGAAGCTGCTGCCAAGATTAAAGCAAGCCCAGAAATTAAAGCAGTCATTGTCACTGGTCATACAGATCGCATTGGTTCAGAAGCTTACAATCAAAAATTGTCAGAGCGTCGTGCTAAACAAGTCGCTGATTACTTAGTATCACAAGGTGTGGATTCTTCTATCATCACTGCAACAGGTAAAGGTGAGTCAGAGCCTGTAGTACAATGCGCAGGTAACAAGGCAACGAAAAAATTAATTTCTTGCTTGCAACCAAACCGTCGTGTTGAAATTCGCGCTGAAGGTACAAAAGAAGTCGGTTGTAACTAAGTCTTTAGCGTTCATTAAAAAAGCCTCGCTTGAGCGGGGCTTTTTTATTGCCTAAGCGTTTATAATAATGTCATGACAGAATCCGTAGACCTTTTAATTGTGGCACGTTGGCTTTTGCCCGTTGTTCCAGAAGATACTTTGCTTGAAAATCATGCAGTAGCAATACGTGATGGAAAAGTCATCGGTATTTGCACGAATGATGAGTCAATCAAACACTATGCGGCGAAAGAGACAATAATTCTTACAGAACATGTGTTAATGCCAGGGCTAATCAATTTGCATATGCATGCCGCCATGGTTCTGATGCGAGGTATTGCAGATGATGTTGCTTTGATGCCATGGTTGGAACAGCATATCTGGCCTGCTGAACAAAAGTATGTCACACCAAATTTTGTGCGAGAAGGTACATTATTAGCTTGTGCTGAAATGTTAAGCGGCGGCACCACCACCTTTAATGACATGTACTTCTACCCAGAGGCGAGTATTCAGGCTTCACTACAAATGGGAATGCGGGCTAGCATTGGTTTAGTGGTACTTGAGTTCAGCACAAACTATGCAAATAATGCCGCAAGTTATATTGCAAAAGGGACGGAAGTTCGTGATCAATATAAGACAGATTCATTGGTTAGTTTTAATTTTTCACCCCATGCCCCTTATACGGTAAGTGATGAAAGCCTGATACAAATTAATATGTTGGCAGAGCAGTTGGATATTGGCATACATATGCACTTACATGAAACGCAAAATGAAGTGATACAAAGCCAGCAAACCTATGGAATGACTCCGCTACATCGATTGTCTAAACTAGGTCTTCTAAGTGCACGTTTGAGTTTGGCACATTGCGTACACATGACGGAGCTAGAGATGCAGCTCTTGGCAGAGCAATGTTGTCATATCGCACATTGTCCTGCTTCTAATCTAAAATTGGCGAGTGGCATTGCACCCATCACCAAGTGTATCGAGTATGGTATTAACGTGGGCTTGGGTACCGATGGAGCTGCAAGCAATAATCGTCTGGATATGTTTGCAGAAATGCGCTTGGCGGCATTGTTGGCAAAAGGTCAAAGCGGAGATGCAACTGCTGTTTCTGCGTATCGCGCTATTGAAATGGCAACGATCAATGGTGCAAAAGCATTGGGGTTAGAGTCGAAAATCGGATCTGTCGAGGTAGGCAAGTGTGCTGATTTAATTGCGGTAAAAATGTCTGATTTGAATTTGCAGCCATGTTATGACCCAGTATCACATATTGTGTATGTGGCAAGTCGAGAAAATGTGAGTCATGTGTGGGTGAATGGTGATTTGAAATATTACCAACCACAGGCGCAGCAGGGCGTGTTCAATGGCGTCGAGCCGCAAGAGTTATCCGATATTGTTCAACAATGGCAACATAAAATGAGTAAACATTAGAAAAATTATGCGTAATTTTGACACGGCAGAGCTAAACAAATTTAGCGATTTAGCACACAAATGGTGGGATAAAAATAGCGAGTTTAAACCGCTACATGATATTAACCCGCTTCGTTTAGATTATATTAATCAACTTGTTAGTTTGCAGGGTAAGCGCGTGCTTGATGTCGGTTGTGGTGGTGGCATATTGTCTGAATCCATGGCTGAAAAAGGTGCTAATGTCACAGGCATTGATTTAGGAGAAAAAGCCCTGAATGTAGCAAGACTGCATAGTCTTGAAAGTGGTCTGGCTGTGGATTATCAGTATATCTCGGTCGAAACGTTAGCAGAACAGCAGCCAGCTTCATTTGACGTGGTCACCTGCTTAGAAATGCTGGAACATGTGCCTGATCCAGCCAGCATAGTGCGTGCTTGCGCAAAATTGGTAAAACCGAATGGGCATGTATTTTTTTCGACCATCAATCGTAATCCTCAAGCCTATTTACTAGCAGTCATTGGCGCGGAGTATATACTGAATATGCTGCCACGTGGTACGCATGATTATGAAAAGTTTATCAAGCCATCAGAATTAGCGGCTTGGATGCGTCAGTCTGAGTTAACATTGGTTGATGAGATTGGTATGCGCTATAACCCACTGACTAAACATTATTGGCTAGACCAAGATGTGAGTGTTAATTACCTCGTGCATGCAATTAAAGCAGCACCATGAACGCAGTACTGTTTGATTTAGATGGCACATTGGTGGATACTGCGCCAGACTTGGGTTATGCGCTCAATATTCAACGTCAAAGACATGGCTTGCTGCCGCTTGCGGATGAACAAATTCGGCCATATGCTTCTCATGGCTCACGTGGATTATTAGCACTAGGGTTTGGGATAATGCCAGAAGATGCGCATTTTTCAGCGATGCGGGACGAATATTTAGATATTTATAATCAAGTATTTACGCGCAGTCCGCGTTTGTTTGATGGGATGCAAGAAGTGCTGGGCGTATTGGAACAACGCAATATTTTATGGGGTGTAGTGACCAATAAGCCCAAACGTTTTACATTGCCGTTATTAGAAAGCATTGGTTTGCATCGACGTGCAGCCAGTATTGTGAGCGGTGATGAGGCTCCGCAACCTAAACCTTCGCCCCAAACTTTATTGATGGCATGTGAGCAAATGCAGGTCAATCCACTAGATTGTCATTATGTTGGAGATGCTGAACGTGATATTCAAGCTGGTAAGGCAGCAGGGATGAAAACTGTAGTTGCATTGTTTGGATATATCGATGTAGCGGACAGGCCAAGTGAATGGGGTGCAGATAACATGATTCAGCAGGCGCAAGAACTGCTCACGCTAATATAAATAGCGACTACGCGACAGATTTTCGTTCAATTAATGCAGTAGATAATGTGCCGCTATCTACATACTCCAGCTCACCCCCCATAGGTAGACCTCTCGCAATTCGGCTTACCTGAACATGACGTGATTT
>DHYP01000004.1:39715-46608 GCA_002414145.1 Methylophilaceae bacterium UBA5127
CGGAGTAATTGACTGATGTAATGCGCTGTGGCTTCGCCTTCATTAGTGTAATTAGTGGCGAGAATGACCTCTTGAATGATGCCGTCTTGTGTACGCTTGATTAGCTTATCTAAATTAATTTCTTTAGGACCAATTCCATCTAAAGGAGATAACCTTCCCATGAGCACAAAATACATGCCATTGTAAGATTGCGTTTGCTCTAGCATCATTAAATCGGATGGCATTTCTACCACACATAACATAGAGGGCTCACGTTTTTCGGAACTACATAATGTGCATATTGCCTGCTCACTGAAATTATTACAGAGCTGGCAATGCCCAATGGTTTCCAATGCTGAGTTAAGCGCCAACGCTAAAGTGCCTGCCCCTTTGCGGTCCCGCTGCAGTAAATGATAAGCCATACGCAGAGCAGATTTCGGGCCAACGCCAGGTAAACAGCGTAAGGACTCAATGAGTTGATCAAGCGTTGCAGGATTTTTCACTGAATTAAATTAAAACGGTAATTTAAAACCAGCAGGCATCACGCTGCCCATGCGCGCGTTAGACGTGGCTTCAGCTTTGGCTTTAGCATCTTTGAGTGCGATGAGAATTAAGTCTTCTAATGTTTCTTTGTCGTCCATTGCTGCATCATCAATGACAACGCGTTTGACATCATGGCTGCATGTTGTCGTCACTTTGACCATGCCATTGCTGGCAATGCCTTCTACTTCTGTCGTCGCAAGTTCAGCCTGCACTTTTTGCATATTGGCTTGCATTTGCTGCGCTTGTTTCATCATATTGCCCATGCCACCCTTCATGATGGTAATCTCCTTTAGTTGATTGATTATTGAACTGGTTTGATTGAGTTAGGGATAATGGTTGCCCCAAAGTCATTCATCAGTGCTTGCACAAAGTTGTCTTGCAAAATAGCCGTTTCTGCATTGGATTGAATGGTTGTCTTTTCAATAGCATTTTGTTTGGCGGGGGTATTGGCTTCCTGATCAATCTCAAAGTGCAGTTTTATTTTTCGTCCAAAATGCTGATGGATAGCGCTGCTGAGTTTTTCTTGATAATTGGGGCTAGCCAGATGCTTTTGCGCCTCTGCCACACGTAGGGTAATGCTATCTGCATCATAGTTGACCATTTCACAATTTTGAGCGAGCGCACGTGCAAGACCTAGCTTTAAATTATTCTCTACAAGGTTGCGCCAGTTGCCATCAAAAGCAGAAACAGCAATGTTGTTCTCAAGAGTAGCTTGATGCATCACAGGTTCCACAGCAGTAGGTGCTTGTGGCTTTTTAACAGGCGAAGCTTGGGTGGTGTCGGCCTTAGAATTATTGCTTGTTTGAGTATTTGTAAGCGGTATCGCGTTCGTCATGGATTTTTCTTGCGTTACCTTTTCACTGGGTGTGAATGCCAGCATACGCAATAATGTCATAGTGAATCCAGCATACTCATCTGGCGCTAGGCCAATATCTCTACGCCCTAAAATGCTAATCTGATAATAGAGTTGAAGCGTATCAGCGGAGATCTTATCAGCTAATGTCATGAGCGCAGTACGCTCTGGTAAATCTTGAGCCAAGCTGTTAGGAATGCTTTGCACGATTGCAATTTGATGAAGCAGTGCAGCCAAATCATTGAGCGCAGCTTCAAAAGAAATGCTACGCGCATCCATTTGCTTTGCCTTTTCAATAAGAGCAGTACCATTTTGCTCGAGCAAAGCATCAATGATTTCATATAAGTAGCTTTGATCTATGGCGCCTAGCATGCTTCTCACTTCGGCTTCATGGACTGATTGATTACCATAGGCAATGGCTTGATCCGTAAGCGAAAGTGCATCGCGCATACTACCATTTGCAGCTCTTGCAATAAGGTGTATTGCAGAAGATTCAAATGGTATTTGTTCTTGTTGCAGAATCTTCAGCAAATGTTCAGTGATGGTAGCACTTGCCATTTGGCGTAAGTTAAATTGTAGGCAGCGTGAGAGTACTGTGACGGGCACTTTTTGTGGATCTGTGGTTGCCAAGATAAATTTGACGTGCGCTGGTGGTTCTTCTAACGTTTTGAGCATTGCGTTAAATGCACTCTTAGACAGCATGTGTACTTCGTCAATGATATAAACCTTAAAGCGACCAGCTGTCGGCGCATATTGAGCGTTATCCAATAACTCACGCATGGCATCCACTTGTGTGTTACTTGCTGCATCCACTTCAATGAGATCAATAAAACGGCCTTTGTCAATCTCAGTACACGCATTACAAATGCCACAAGGCGATGCAGTAATGCCAGTTTCGCAATTCAGTGATTTTGCCAGAATGCGTGCCAAAGTCGTTTTACCAACGCCGCGAGTGCCTGTAAACAGATAAGCGTGATGCAGGCGCTGTTGATCAAGCGCATTGGTGAGCGCACGTACCACGTGTTCTTGACCCACTAAAGTGTTGAATGATTTAGGACGCCACTTGCGCGCGAGCACTTGATATGACATGAAGTGTATTTCCCAAAAAAGTAAACGTTGAAACAACATTGGGGGAGGCGAGCCAAACCCCCGGCACTTGCTTAATAGTTGTGGCTGCTTGCTTCCGCACCTGACCAGGTTGGCTACCTTACAATGCGGGGAGGCCCGCCATGCGCTATTTTACAATACTTTATTGCAATCACCTCACATGTCGGAGATTTTTTACTCAGCATTTGGTTTTGCAACGCTGTTTAGCTAGATTGCTTCAATACTTTTGTACTGAACGGCTAAATTAAGGGGTATATCACTGCTTTTTACTTAGATTGTATTAATCGCGTTTAGTAGAGAATGCCTAATCAATAAGTCCTATATGGAAAAGCTTGTTCAAGAATATATGCTGAATTCAAGTCAATCTAAAAAGCCTAGCTCTGCGACGGAAATCGCACGTGAGACCATTAAACAAATGGCATTACGACGTGTTGAGCCGACACCAGGCAATTATGAGGTTATTTATAATGAAATTTTAGGCGTGCCAAGCAAAGAGTCACTCAATAATGCAATTAGAAAAGCGCTTAAGCAATTACCCAATGAAACTGCAGAGCAAGCTAACTGGATTAACCGTTGGGAAAAATTATTAAAACAAGAGAATTGGGTTGGTCTTGCAGAGGTGTTGAATGAAGGGATGGACGCGAGTGTGTCTCAGTCCAGACAATGGCCAGATGCGATACGTCATTTATTAAAAGGCTGGGATGCAAGACGTGCGGGTATCGATTCAGCCAGAAAAAAAGAGACATTAGAGCGCGTACTGATTAACTTTGGTAATGATCCAGAGCTTGCTAATAAATTAACCAACCTTGCTAAAAGCTGGGGGAGTGTCGAAGCGGATACAGAGGCCGCATCTGAAGTGCAGAGCGTTAATAGCAGAGAGCTCAGTTCCGAGTCGAGCATAAAACCAGTTGCTTCAGATACTGGTAGTAGCTTGATGCAAAAAGTCGATAACAAGCTTTCTGGCATGTTAAAACCACAAGAAGATGACACTAAACAGCTGCACGAAACGTTCCAGATTTTGCAGGAAGTGCTGAAACAAACACTTAACCATGGCTTGATTCCACGATTAGATGGCTATCCAGAATTGCGTGAAGAGGCATATGCAATTGCATTATTGACTGAAAAAGCACGTAAGTTAAAAGATTGGCAATTTATGGCTAAGCAGCTACGTGCATTATTAATGCGTGTGGAGCTGGTGGGGGCGAATGAAGAGGGTATAAAACAAGATTTATTGAAACTACTCAAGCTGTTGGTGAGTAATATCAGTGAGTTAGTTTCAGATGATCAATGGCTACGTGGACAGGTTTCAACAGTGCAAACGATTATTTCTAGTCCGTTGGATCGTGTGCAAATTCAAACAGCTGAAAAGAGTTTGAAAGAAGTCATTCATAAACAAGGTCTAATCAAGCACAGTTTAACTGAAGCGAAAAACGCATTTAAGCAAATGATTTCGACATTCCTTGACCGCTTAAAATTTATGGCTGACACCAGCGGTAATTACCAGGGAAAAATCGAGGTGTATGCAGAAAAGCTGTCTGAGACGGATGACATCGTTAAAATCAACGAATTGTTAGAAAGCCTGATGCGAGATACTCATGCAATGCAAACTGACATTGTAAGATCGCGAGAGGCATTACTGCATCAGCGTGAAGAGGCCGAAAGCTCACAAGAAAAAATACGTAAACTACAAGAAGAACTGACCTTATTAAGTGAAGCGGTGAGAATAGATCAACTTACTGGAATTTTGAATCGACGTGGTTTGGATGATGCCTTCGTTGCTGAAGCTGCACGTGCCAGTCGTAGTGGTAGTCCGTTGACTGTAGCGTTGCTTGATATTGATAATTTTAAACATCTAAACGATACCTATGGACATGACGTAGGTGATATTGCGCTAAAACATTTGGCCGATGTTGTGAAAAAAACCATTCGTCCGACCGATGTCATTACACGTCTGGGAGGTGAAGAGTTTGTGATTCTGCTTCCAGACACCAATATTGAAGAGGCTGTCATTACAATGACACGTCTGCAACGTATGCTCACGAAAGCATACTTCTTAGGCAATAACGAACGCTTGCTAATCACCTTCAGTGCTGGCGTGGCGTTATATCGAAAAGAGGAAGAACAAGCAGCGGTGATTCATCGCGCTGATCAGGCAATGTATTTAGCGAAAAGGTCTGGAAAAAATCGTGTGATGACAGAAAAAGAACTCACTTCAGAATAATAATTAACAAGGATTAACACGTTGCTTGCACTTTCAAGATCGCACCTGATTTTAAAATCACTTGCATATTCGCCTCAAGATGAGATTTATTTGTTCGATGCTCATACATTAGAACTGGTGCACGCCAGTAAGTCAGGTAAAGCAGCATTAACTACAAATTCGCCTGCTATTGCGCCTGAGCAATTTGAATCTATATTAGGTATTAGTCGAGAAGCACTCGTTTCTTATGTGAATCAGCAGCGTGATCAGAAGTCTACATTTGAGCTAAGTGCTAACCAGTTGTTACCAGCAACGAGTGTCAACAAAAATGCACTACGTGTTATGCTAATACAATCTGACGATACAGAATATATTCTCGTGACAAAAAACGATATTTCCCTAGAAGAAAAAGTGGTGATGGCACTAAGTGAGAGCGAATCTCGCTTTCAAGCCATTGTGTCAAATATCCCTGGACTTGTGTTTCAGATGCAAATGTCTAAAACACAAGAAATTAGCTTTCACTATTTGAGTGATGGTTGTGAGGCGCTCTTAGGTATGACTGCACATGAGCTGGAAGAAGACGCTCAACTTTTA
Source organism: Methylophilaceae bacterium UBA5127 (assembly GCA_002414145.1). GTDB lineage: Bacteria > Pseudomonadota > Gammaproteobacteria > Burkholderiales > Methylophilaceae > Methylophilus. The sequence goes on from DHYP01000004.1 coordinate 44,992, forward strand.
TTTTCAATTATGAATGCAAAAGACCGTGCTGATTTACGTGAAAAATTAGCCAGTTGCGCAGAGTCTTTAGTGAGATTGGATTGGGAAGGGCGTGTTTGGATTGATGGATGGCAAGATACCAAATGGATTAACCTGAGAGCGACTACGACACGATTAGAGGATGGTGTTGTGCACTGGGATGGCATCATGCTTAACATCACGCAGAGCAAACAAGAAAAGCAAGAGATTGAGCAATCCAGACGTGATCTTGAGCAGCTCACTGCACATATGAATCAAATTAAAGAGCAAGAGCGTACCAGTATCGCACGCGAAATTCATGATGATTTAGGTGGTAATTTAACTGCCATTAAAATTGGTTTGGCAAGTATTGCCAATCAAATCACCTCAGGACAGCCAGTGTTGCTTGAGCAAACCTCTGGATTAGAGGCGATTGTAAATAGAACATTTGAGGCAGTACATCGTATTTCTGGCAATTTACGACCAAGTATATTGGATCTGGGTATTGTCGATGCGATTGAGTGGCAGGCAACGCAGTTTAAAAAGCAAGTCGGTATAGAGTGCCTGTTTAAAACAAATCAGTCAGAAGTCATGCTTTCTACAGATCAGTCTATGGCGCTGTATCGTATCTGTCAGGAATCTTTATCTAATGCCGCAAAGTACTCTAAAGCAACACAAGTGATTGTGGACCTGAATGTAAATGATGATGAGCTTGTCATGTCAATTATTGACAATGGTGTCGGTATTCAAGACGAAGACAAGTTTAAAGCCAACGCTTACGGCTTGCGCGGAATGCAAGAACGCATTAGTGCATTAAATGGCCATCTAGTTATCGGTAAGCCGGAACATGCTGACCGAGGCACAAAGGTTGAAGTAAAAATATCAATATAATCATAATGTTATTTATTTTCACCGCAGTATCCCCTTCATTATTTCTATGCACATAGTCCAATTGTTGGATATTTCAATTTGTTATTTTTAAGTCATTAGTTTAGTAGCACACTGATTACTTCCTCTTGGCATACTGTTTGCTAGATGCTATGTAGGCACAAGGGAGCTTAGTAATGAAAAACAATAAAATTAGAGTAATTGTTGTAGATGATCATGCAATTTTAAGGTCTGGAATCAAACAAATATTAGCAGCAACTGACGATATTGAGGTGGTTGCAGAAGCAGAGAATGCAGCAGAAGCGATTAAATTTGCTAAAGAAATTGACGCAGATGTCATGCTACTAGATATTTCATTGCCAGACCGCAGCGGCATTGATGTCCTGAAGTATATTAAACGCGATAATCAGCATCTTGCTGTGCTAATGCTATCGATGTATATGGAAGATCAATATGCAGTGAGAGCTTTAAAATCTGGCGCTTCAGGTTATTTATGTAAGCATAGCGCATCTAATGAATTGTTAACGGCTATTCATACATTAGCCAAAGGCAAAAAATATATTACCCCTGAAGTTGCCGAGATTTTAGCTGAACAAGTAGGGGGCGAATCACAGTCTCCGCATGAAACATTATCTGATAGAGAGTTTCAGACCATGATTATGATTTCCTCAGGGTTTTCGGTGAGCGAGATTGCTGAAAAGCTGTCACTCTCAGTAAAAACCGTGAGTATGT
>DHYP01000004.1:46623-49041 GCA_002414145.1 Methylophilaceae bacterium UBA5127
AAAGATTGCTGGAGAAAATGCATTTGCGTCATAACTCTGACATTACACATTATGCAGTTAAGAATCAGTTGATCTGATTGCTGTAAAAACATATGCAATATAAAAGGGGCTTGTGATTCACAGGCCCTTTTTCTTTGAGTTTCATATCCAAGAGCAGACCGTATTTTCCCTCTTTATTACTGCGATAATGCACAGCCTTAATTGGTTATGATATTGATTAATATTAGTAAATTTGTGTGTATTCTTTAATTTACATGGAGGAAACCTAAAGATTTTAAAATCACTGCCGACATCATAGTCATCGCGACTGCTTTATCGGTCATTGTTTAAATAGAGGTGAGTAAAACGGTTAAAAAATTAACTTTTGCACTTACCCTAAATTTTTACAAATGCTAACCGATAACTGATTTAACTGCCTAGCAAAAAGAATTTGTTGCAAAGCTAAAAGTAGGGTGTGATTTTGAAATTTAATTTTATTTAGGAGATTCATCATGGCTGCTGTTATTAATACCAATATTGCTTCATTAAATACACAACGTAACTTAAGCGCTTCACAATCTGGCTTAAATACATCTATTCAACGTTTATCTTCAGGTTTACGTGTTAACAGTGCAAAAGACGACGCTGCAGGTATGGCGATTGCAACACGTATGGACTCACAAGTACGTGGCATGAACGTAGCGATTCGTAACTCTAACGACGCGATTTCATTTGCACAAACGGCTGAAGGTGGCTTAAGTAAAGTGACTGATGCATTACAACGTATGCGTGAACTTGCTGTGCAATCTGCAAACGGTACAAACTCTGCAACTGACCGTACAAATCTGGATGCTGAGTTCCAGCAATTAGCTTCAGAAGTAACACGTTTAGGTACTGCTACTAAATTCAACGGTACAGCAGTGTTTGGTTCTAGCTACACTTTCCAAGTGGGTGCTGATGCAGCGGATACAATTGCTGTGACTTCAGTAGCGGCATCTACAATTTCAGGTAGCGTATCAACAGCAGCTGCAGCAACTACAGCGTTAGGTGCAATTGATACTGCATTAGATACAGCAAATACTAATCGTGCGACATTAGGTGCGATACAAAACCGTTTCGAAGCTGTGATTGGTGGTTTACAAGTCGCTGCAGAGAACCAATCAGCTGCTAAATCACGCATCATGGATGCTGACTTTGCCGCAGAAACAGCGAACTTAACACGCGGTCAAATCTTGCAACAAGCAGGTACTGCAATGTTAGCGCAAGCGAACTCACTACCCAATAATGTATTAAGCTTACTCAGAGGCTAATCTTTATTAACGGTAGTTTAAGTTTCCACAGGGCGAAAACCCTGTGGAAATTTTAGCAAGATTAAGGAGAGAACCATGTTTCAATCTTCTTTAGATGGATTAGGTAAGGTGACAACATCACCAACAGTTGTGGGTAGTCATCCCGTACAAGGTGGTTTGAAAGCGGTAGAAAAATCGAGTCAGCCTGAGCAGGATTCGGCAGAATTTGACAGGGCTGCACTCACTGGGGCTGTCAAAAAATGTAATGATTATGTGGCACCAGCATTACAAACAATTCAGTTTTCGATTGATCAGGATTCTGAGCGTATTGTGGTGAAAGTAGTAGATACAGCAACGCAAAAAGTATTGCGGCAGATTCCAAATGAGGAAGTGCTAGCAATCACTAAGACTTTGGATAAGCTACAAGGGCTAGTCATCAGACAAACCGCGTAGTATTTAGAGTCCGCATAGCGTGCACTTATGTAGCATCATTTAGAGGATTTTGTGATGGGAATATCATCTGCAGGGGTAGGGTCTGGGCTGGATGTAGAGTCTATTGTGACTAGTTTGATGAACGTTGAAAAACGTCCACTCACATTAGTCAGCAAACAAAAAACTGCATATCAATCTAAACTTTCTGCATATGGCACAATGAATAGTGCACTTTCTACTTTTAAAACAGCAGTAAGCGCATTATCCACTTCTACAAAATTCAATGCACAAAGTGTTACCAGTTCTGATACGACCGTATTTACAGCCACCGCAAATGGAAGTGCCTCATTAGGTGATTATGCGGTGACTGTAAATCAGCTGGCTAAAGCACATAAGATTGCAATGGTGGGTGTGCCGAATGTAACTGATGTAGTCGGTACAGGAACCCTGACAATTTCTTTTGGTACTTTTACACCCGCGGTCGTTTCTCCAGCAACACCTGCAAGCTTTACGGCCAATGCTGATAAAACAGATATCAATATTACGATTGACAGTTCAAATAACACATTAGCTGGTGTGCGAGATGCGATAAACGCGGCTAACGGTAGTGTCACAGCAACAATTGTAAACGATGGCACGACGAATCGTTTGCTGATTACCTCCAAAGATACAGGGGAGGTGAATAGTTTAAAAATCGCGGTTACAGATAGTGATGGGT
>DHYP01000004.1:49058-57070 GCA_002414145.1 Methylophilaceae bacterium UBA5127
GACGCCACTGGCTTGTCGCGTTTAGCATATGACCCACTTGCTGCTGCAGGCAGTGGCAAAAATATGACGCAATTACAAGATGCAGTGAATGCCAAACTGGATATTGATGGTATTGCTGTTGAAAAGGCCAGTAATACCATTAGTGATGCCATAAGTGGTGTTACGCTTAAATTGTTATCAACCAGTGTTGACAGTGTAGGACTTTCGGTCGCTACAGATACAGGAAAAATTAAAGAGTCCGTACAGTCTTTTGTGGATGCTTACAATAAAATTAACACAACATTACGTGATTTGACTAAGTATGACCCAACAGGTAAAGCCTCTGGCGCTTTGCTTGGCGATGCGACTGCACGTTCTGTAGTCAATCAGATCAAAGCCGTGCTCACAAAAACTGTGGATACAGGCGGCACGATTAATAGCTTGTCTGATGTGGGGGTCTCTTTTCAGCAAGATGGTACTTTGGCATTAGATTCTACCAAACTGACCAACGCGATGACCAATCATTTTAGTGAAATTGCAGCATTATTTGCCTCCTCAGGCCACACTTCTGATGCGCTAGTCAGTTATACCAGCGTTACTAGCAAGACACAATCAGGTACATATAACGTGACAGTCAGCCAATTAGGAAGTGACACAGTAGATGCGGTTGGCACGATTAATGGTGTAGCCGCTACGGGGTCAGGAATGTACTTAACGGGTGCCACGGGTGATGCAAGTGAGGGGCTCAAAATTAAAGTATCAGGGGGCGCTTTGGGGGCAAGAGGTACAGTCACTTATAGCGCAGGCTATGCCACACAGCTTGATGGTATCTTGTCTAGTCTGCTAGACACGGAAGGTATTTTACAGACACGTACCGACGGAATGAATGATTCAATCAAACGTTTGGATAAACAAACGGATGCAATTAACGTCAGATTAACGGCAATAGAAAAACGCTATAGAGAGCAGTTTACAAAACTAGATTCATTACTTAACAGTTTACAGAATACGAGTTCGTATCTCACACAACAGATTAAGTCATTAAGTAATAACAATTAATAACAACGTTAGGAGTTTATGATGTTTGGTGCTAAAGGTTATGGAGCAAATGTATATGCCCAAATGGGTTTGGAAACTGGTGTGGTTGCTGCTAGTCCCAATCAGTTGGTTATTATGTTATATGATGGCGCAATTTCGGCCTCGAAAAGTGCTATGGTGCACATGAAAAACAAAGAGATTGAGCGTAAGTGTGAAATGATTTCCAAAGCAATCTTAATCATCCAAAGTGGATTACGCTCAAGCTTAGATAAAAAAGCGGGCGGTGCGATTGCGGAAAGTTTAGATGCGCTATATTTGTATATGACAAAACGCCTAACGCTAGCCAATATTCGCAATCAGTCAGAAATGATTGAAGAAGTAGTTAAGTTGCTTTCTGAACTTAAAGTTGCTTGGGAATCAATTGATACACAAAGCAGGGCTTTACCTAATGTCACACAAATACTTGGAATGAATCCGCAAGTCAACGCTCAGCGCGTTGCAGTGGGTATGTAGTGATGGACGCACAGACCTTGATTGCTGAATATCTTGCATTGGGCAGAATGATGCGTCAAATGTTAGAGGCCGCTCGACAACAGGATTGGGATAAAGTGCTAGAGCTTGAAACGCTTCATTTAGTTAAAATGCATCAAATTAAAGTGTATGACTCTTCTGTTGTGCTTTCAGACGCTTTAAAAGCGCAAAAGATGGCAATCATGCAAAACATATTGCAAGATGAGCCGGAAATAAGAAGTTTAATTCGCCCCCAAATAGATGCATTGGCGCAATTGATGCATGGTGCGCAAATGAAAACTAAACTTGATTATGCCTATCGGGTATAAGCTTTTATATGATACTCAGCAATACAGAGGCTACTGCTAAGCAAGTAAATTCAGTTTACAAGATTATGCCTGTGCTTGCTGTGGGGCAGATTGGGAGTCATACCCAAGAACTTGAGGCAAAAACGGCACAGCTGGTTAAAGGTTTAGAGTATGTCGGGCAAATTACAGCCAAAGTGAACGACACTACCTTTTTAGTCAAAGTCTCAGGCCCACAAGTGCAAGATCTGATAATCAAAATGGAGCTTGGACAGCAGGCTCAGTTGGGTGAGACACTGTCACTCAAGTATTTGGATGCCAGCCCTACCCCCACATTCTTATTAAAAGAGACACAGCCCACTATATTGGGTACGCAGGTAAAGCTTAGTCATACGGGTCATCTGCTTGATCAGTATCTACAACATGCAGAAGCTCAAGGCGCGCCTAGGCGCTTCGAAGCAACCGCGGTAGTGACACATTTTCCATATCAACCGCAATTGGTTGCCCAAGATTTAAAACAGGCGGTGGCATCTACAGGATTGTTTTATGAGTCACATCTGCAAGAGCTTATGCATGGACAATATTCGCTTAATCAGATTAAACAAGAACCTCAAAATCAAACTAGGTTTTCACATGAACCTTTGTTGTATCAACAACTTGCAATCCTAGAAAATCAGCGTTTGTCTTGGCATGGCGAAGTTTGGCCAGGGCAGAAAATGACATGGGATGTCTATCAACAGCGGTTGCCAGAGTATACACAACAATCACGAGAGTCCGTGACTGAGCAATCATCATCGCCAATTGCGAGTGAGCTCACAATAGACTTCCCCAATTTAGGTAAAGTTACTGCAAAACTGAGCTTAATAAATGGACGCATGCGTATCAATATTGAGAGCAATACTCCATCCACTTTTCAGTTACTGCATAAAGAAAAGTTAAAGCTGTCAGAAGCCATTCACCATAATGGACAACAGTTAGATGTACTCACCGTTTCATTTGATGCGACATCATGAATCAAACACACAAAAATTTGAATCAGCAAGCCATCGCTTTAGCGTATGAATCAGGTGATTATGCGCCCAGAGTTGTGGCAAAAGGTAAGGGCTTGGTCGCGGAACAAATTATTGCGCTTGCCAAGCAAAATCAGGTGTTTGTGCATGAATCTAAAGATCTCGTTGCTTTGCTAATGCAAGTGGACTTGGATCAGCATATTCCGCCAGAGTTATATCTAGCGATAGCTGAAATTTTAGCTTGGTTATATCAACTTGAAGAAGATAAAGTAAGCAATTAAAACGTGCTTTTAGTATGAAGTAAAATCTTGTGTTGGGTTAAATCCATAACCAAGGCACTAATATATTAAGCACTTTTCTGACCAATAATTTTAATTTCATTTCTTGATAGCCTTGGCTGTCTGAGCCCCTGATTCCCTGTAAATCGGGTACTTTACGAAAGCGCTTGGTGATGCTGAATTGTGTATCTAGATTATCTAATATCGAGCGAAACGCGATCTCGGATGAAGTGTTGATTTGATCTTCTCTTATTTTTTCGCATATATTCTTGAGAGTTTTGTTATAGACTTTTTTCTTCCAGCTGAGTACAAATAAATCTAACCAAGGAATAGGAATATTACGGCAATGGCAATAGATGTCTGCCTTGGCGGGGCGAGTAAATACAATCTCACCAAGATTTTTAAGGATGTATCTTCCAGTAATTTTCCATATATAAGCATCGGGTGAAGCTTGCGCTATCAGTTTGGAGTGCTGCATCACATAGTCAATCAATTTAAATTCACCATAGCCGCGACCGTATTCAGGCGGGTAGTCTAAACCTTCAAATGAAATAAATTCAATTTTTTCATTAATATTGTATGCCTGACAGATTTTTTGTATCTCTGAAATATCAGAAGCAGAGTTATCTGCAAAAATAAGACCAGAAATTTTTCCTTCTATCACAAAAGGTAAATAAAACTTAAATGCCTGAATATAATCATCTAATCGTAATTTAGGATCTGTTCTGGAAAGCTTAATTGCACCAACAGGCGGTGTGATAGTAGCCGTCAGGATAAGTAAGTTGGAAGATGCGTTTTTCATGGGGATATTTAAAGTGTTGGTATTCAGTTAAATTGGTCTTTAAAGTTTGCTAAGTCTTGAGTAATACTAACACGGCACCACTGCCGCCGTCGCTTGGTTTTGCTTGCGCATAGGCAATGACTTCATCTTTTTGCATTAGCCAACTGCGAAGTTTATGTTTTAACACAGGCTCACGATTTTTTGAGCCTAAGCCCTTGCCATGTACGATACGCACACAACGTATCCCACGTTTTTTGCAATCTGCAATAAAATCAGTGACATACTGTCTGGCTTCATCTGAAATTAAGCCATGTAAATCAATTTGAGCCTGTACTACCCAGTGACCACGTCTAAGCTTGCTGAGTACCATGGGAGATTGACCCTCACGTAAATACAGTAGCTCCTCACCGCTTTCCAGCTCATGCGCAGGAATATAATCGTCACTGAGTGAGTCTCTCAGTGCCTGGCGTTCATCGCGGATGAGTTGCCTGGGAATAGGTCTAGGCTTCTTGATTTGAGGTTGTGCGCGATTGACCTGAATCGGGCGAGCGCCCTTCACAGCCTCTTGAAAGAGACCGCTGTCATCTTGATCATCAGCATGCGTGGCCATAGCAGAGTGATATAAAGCTCAATAAGAACGCACAATACATAGTATTTTGCCTAGATTGTGCGTTTTGTACAGCATTTTAATGTGCGACTTGACTCATTTTAGACTGGTCAAATAACGTTCTGCATCTAAAGCTGCCATGCAGCCTGTCCCCGCGCTTGTGACGGCTTGACGGTAAACATGGTCTTGTACATCGCCAGCCGCAAATACGCCAGGTACGCTGGTGGCAGTAAAGTTACCTTGTCGACCTGCTTGAGTCACAATGTAACCGCCTTCCATTTCTAACTGGCCTTCAAAAATATCTGTGTTAGGTTTGTGGCCAATCGCAATAAACACACCTTTCAGTGCGATTTCTTTAGTACCGCCAGTGTTGACATCTTTGATACGCATACCAGTCACGCCTGAGTTGTCGCCCAGCACTTCATCCAGTGTATGGAAAGTTTCTAGAACCACTTTACCTTCTTTAACGCGTTCCATGAGCTTGTCCACCAAAATGGCTTCAGCTTTAAACTTATCCCGTCTATGCACAAGTGTTACTTTGCTTGCAATATTTGCCAAATACAATGTTTCTTCTACCGCAGTATTGCCACCGCCGATGACGGCAACTTCTTGATTACGATAAAAAAATCCATCGCACGTCGCACAAGCAGAGACGCCTTTTCCGCTGAATTTTTCTTCAGATGGGATGCCTAAATACTTAGCAGATGCACCAGTGGCGATAATGAGTGCATCGCAAGTGTATTCGCCAGAGTCACCTACTAATCGAATCGGTTTTTCGTTCAAATATGTAGTATGTATATGATCGAAAATCATTTCAGTATTAAAGCGTTCAGCATGTTTTTGAAAGCGAGCCATGAGTTCTGGACCCTGCACGCCATCTGCATCCGCAGGCCAGTTGTCGACCTCAGTTGTGGTCATAAGCTGACCACCTTGCGCAATGCCAGTAATGAGTACTGGCTTAAGATTGGCGCGGGCTGCATATACAGCCGCCGAATATCCTGCTGGGCCTGAGCCAAGAATCAGTAAGTGAACGTGTTTGGTAGACATGGATTAGCTTTCTCAATAACAAAATAGTAAGGTGGTAATGCGATGTTTCAATTTTAAATGTTTGCAAAAATTTATTTTGGTATGTTATGTAACACTGAATGGTTTTTAGCATTGGTACTGCTTGCAGTAACTACTTAGAGAGTTAGCAGGGTTTGACCAAAGGCTAAAAAGTACTTAATCTTTTTCCAGCATGCTACGTAACATCCAGGCAGTTTTTTCATGGAGTTGTAAACGTTGTGTCAGTAAATCAGCAGTGGCTTCATCATCCGCTTTGTCTGCGGCAGGAAATACGCTACGCGCAGTACGGCAGACGGCTTCGTGACCTTCCACCAATTCCTTAATCATTTGCTTGGCATTAGGCACATTCTTTGACTCGGGAATAGAACTCAGTTTGGCAAATTGACTATAAGTGCCTGGGGCATACACGTCCAAGGCACGAATTCGTTCAGCGACTGCATCAACTGCAAGCGCCAGTTCTGTATACTGTGTTTCAAACATTAAATGCAATGTATTGAACATTGGTCCAGTGACATTCCAATGAAAATAGTGTGTTTTGAGGTAGAGTGTGTAGGTATCTGCTAATAATCTGGAAAGTCCATGAGCGATATTTTTTCTGTCTTCTGCTTTAATACCAATGTCCATAAATTCTTCTCCTCTCAAACTTTGTGAATATTTTAGCAATTTAGACCCCCTTAGTGTAATTTGGTTTTGCTATAATCTGACAGTTACTAGCTAAAAATCATTGCAAGGTATATAACACATTGTTTTTTAATAAAAAATCTTCTGTGGCTAACGGCCGCATACAAGCTGAGCCCAGCGCAAAAGAAAAACACGGCGCACACTTAGTGAGAGAAGCCTGGTGGCTTGGACTTGTGCTGGTGGGTGTTTATCTGGCCGTGATTTTAATCACCTATTCTAAGCAGGATCAATCGTGGTCTCATATGGCGAGTGAAGGTGCAATTGTACATAATGCGGGCGGGTCTGTTGGCGCTTGGACTTCTGACCTCTTGTTGTATTTGTTTGGTTTTTCTGCTTGGTGGTGGGTGGTATTGGCTTTTTATAGCATGTGGCTAGTCTATAAGCGTCTCGGTGCTACGGTCAGTGAGCGCCCCTTTCTGCTATTTAATCTGGTTGGTTTTACTATTTTACTATTGGCATCTTCTGCATTTGAGGCTGGTCATTTACTTTCGCTCCCAGCCGATTTCCCATTGATGCAAGGTGGGATGCTTGGAGATGTCATCGATACCATATTGCGTGATATGTTTGGTTTTGCCGGGGCGACCATGATATTGCTGATTTTAATGGCGATTGGATTTAGCTTATTTACAGGTTGGTCGTGGATTATGATGACCGAGAAATTAGGCGCACTGATACTGGCAGCGCAGGCTTGGTGTCTCGATAAATATTATGATTGGCAAGACAGAAAAGCGGGCAAGCAGGTAGAAGAGAAGCGTGACGAATTCATTGAGGCTGAGCGAAAACGTCAAGAAGATCGTCCACCCATCGAAATTAAGGCACCAGAACTGGAAATCATTCAGAGCGAGCGTGTGCAAAAAGAACGTCAGACAGTCTTGTTTGATACTCTGCCAGACAGCACATTACCGCCTTTACATCTGTTAGATGAGGCAAAAAATGCTGTAGAAGTACAGTCCGCAGAAACCTTGGACTTCACTTCGCGTTTGATTGAGAGAAAACTGATTGATTTTGGTATAGAAGTAAAAGTGCTTTCTGCACAACCTGGCCCAGTCATTACGCGTTATGAGTTTGAGCCAGCGCCCGGCGTTAAGGGTAGTCAGATTACCAATTTAGCCAAAGACTTAGCACGCGCACTTTCTGTAGTGAGTGTGCGTGTGGTAGAGACCATTCCAGGAAAAAGTTGCATGGGGTTGGAAATCCCCAATCCTAAGCGTCAGATTGTATTCTTGTCAGAAATCATGGGCAGCCAAGTGTATGCTGACATGCATTCACCATTGGCAATTGCAATGGGCAAAGACATTGCTGGCAAGCCTGTGGTTGCTGATCTAGCTAAAATGCCTCATGTATTAATTGCAGGTACGACAGGTTCGGGTAAGTCGGTAGCGATTAATGCGCTAATTCTTAGTCTCTTGTACAAAGCAGAAGCAAACAAAGTACGCATGATTTTGATTGATCCCAAGATGTTGGAGCTGTCAGTCTATGAAGGCATCCCACATTTACTGGCACCTGTGGTGACGGATATGCGCCAAGCGGCGAATGCATTGAATTGGTGTGTTGCTGAAATGGAGCGGCGTTATAAACTCATGTCAACGCTCGGTGTCAGAAATCTGGCGGGATATAACCAAAAAATTCATGATGCTAAAAAAGAAGGCAACGCTATTCCGCATCCTTTCAGTTTAACGTCAGATAGTCCAGAGCCATTAGATGAGATGCCATTGATTGTGGTAGTGATTGATGAACTGGCTGATTTGATGATGGTAT
>DHYP01000004.1:57176-57457 GCA_002414145.1 Methylophilaceae bacterium UBA5127
CACAACGACCTTCTGTGGATGTGATTACTGGGCTAATTAAGGCAAATGTGCCTACGCGTGTGGCTTTTCAAGTCTCGAGCAAAATTGATTCGCGTACTATTTTGGATCAAATGGGCGCAGAAGCATTATTAGGGCAAGGCGATATGTTGTATTTGCCGCCAGGTAGCGGCTTTCCGCAACGCATTCATGGCGCATTCGTTTCTGATCAAGAAGTGCATAAAGTGGTTGATTACCTCAAGTCTTTAGGGGAACCTAATTACATTGAGGGAATACTAAGTAAT
>DHYP01000050.1:0-6978 GCA_002414145.1 Methylophilaceae bacterium UBA5127
TAAGCCCTACATTTTTGTTAAAATTTTTTAACAAAAATGTAGGGCTTAATTTTTAAAAGGTCAGACTTAATTCTAAAGCTTTTAAATCCTCAAACGTATTTAAATTAGTAAATGCATCATTGCAGTCGCTAAAATCTACTTCAATATATCGCTGGCGCTTTTGCCAAGCGCTGACTTTGCGCTCACCTTGCGCTAAAAATATGGTCAGGGATGGCAACACGCTTTTTTTCATCAAGCAGAATACTGGGTGGGCGTTGCCGTTGCTACTTGCAACCGCAATTTCAGCTTGCTGTTCAATTAGTTTAGTTATCAGGCGTTGCGCTAAATCTTGCGGCAATAATGGTGAGTCGCAAGGCACAGTCAATAAGTAATCATTTTTGGCATGCTGTAGACCCAAGCTAAAACCTGCTAATGGGCCAATAAAATCAGGGGTTTCATCTTGCAGGACAGCTAAGCTAAAGCGCTCATAACTAGGCAGTTCGCGGTTGGCGTTAATCAGTATTTCATCTACTTGTGGTGTTAAGCGTTCTATAACATGTTGAATAAGCGGCTTTTGCTGGAATATAACTAAACCTTTGTCTGCGCCACCCATCCGTGAAGCGCGACCGCCTGAGAGAATGATCGCTGAAATAGGCACTTTCATCCACCCGTGTGCGACATAAACCGCACCACCGCTGGTGTGGCACGTTTTAAGTCAAAATCATGCCCTTTGGGTTTGGTTTTCATGCTCTCTACAATGGCCTCCATAATAGGCGCATCATTCTCAGGGAAGGCTCTGAGCAAAGGCATAAGTTCAACTTTATCTTCTTGCCCTAGGCACAAGTAAAGCTCTCCTTGACAAGTGATGCGCACGCGGTTGCAGCTCTCACAGAAGTTGTGGCTGTGGGGTGAGATAAAGCCGACTTTTGTATATCTGTTGGCTACGCGCCAATAGCGCGCAGGGCCGCCTGTGCTCTCAGCACTTGGCAATAGTGTGTACTTGCTTTGGAGCAGTTTGAGCGTTTCTGTATTGCTGACAAAGGTATTTTCGCGCGCATGGCTGACCTCACCTAAGGGCATTTCCTCAATAAAGCTGATGTCGATATTTTTATCGATGGCAAATTGGACGAGGCTTTCTGTCTCGTCGTCGTTTATACCACGCATGAGTACAGTGTTGAGTTTTATACCCTCAAAGCCGATTTGAATGCAGGAGTCGATGCTCTCGAGCACTTTGCTTAAATCGCCTGTGCGAGTAATGCTTTTGAAGCGCTCTGGTTTCAAGCTATCTACTGAGATGTTGATACGCTTAACACCAGCTTTCTTTAGATGAGCTGCATGCTTTGATAATTGGCTGCCGTTGGTAGTAAGCACTAACTCATCTAACCCCTTGAGTTTGCCAATTTCTTCAAATAACCATAGCGCATTTTTACGCACTAACGGTTCGCCTCCTGTAATGCGAACCTTTGATACGCCAAGCTGGACAAATACTTTAACAAGGCGTGCACATTCTTCTAGGCTGAGTACTGCATCGCGAGGCAAAAATTGCATGTCTTCGCCCATGCAGTATACACAACGAAAATCACACCGATCCGTAATGGATAAGCGAATGTAATCAACCTTACGGCCAAATTGATCGATGAGCGTGCTGGGCAGATTATCCATGTTAAAAATGAGGTTAATTGTTTTAATAAAGTGAAACAAAGCGTTATTCTATGCGCTTTTTACGCTTTAACAAGTGTTGATTTAGGTATATCATTATGTAGTTGATTTACAATTTCGTTACATTTGGGGATAGATTTGGTTACAACCCTTACAGCAGTTGATTTAGAGAAAATACAGGCACATATTACCGCTCACAAAGATGTGCCAGGTGCTTTACTGCCTTTATTACACGCGATACAGGATGACATTGGATATATTCCTGAAGAGGCCTATCCTCTTATGGCTAAAGGCTTGGCTTTGTCTGTGGCAGAGGTGCACGGTGTAGTCACTTTTTACCATCATTTTAGAACGCATCCTGCAGGCAAGCATGTATTGCAAGTGTGTCGAGCAGAATCATGCCAAGCAATGGGTTCGGAAAAGCTGGAAGCGCATATTAAATCGATACTAGGTATCGATTTTCACCAAACTACCGCAGATGGCGCGATTACGCTAGAGCCTGTGTATTGTTTGGGGAACTGTGCATGTTCTCCAGCGGTATTGATTGATGAGGAACTGTACGGGCGTGTGGATAGTCAAAAGATTGACGAAATCATTCAGGAAGCGAGGTCTTCATCATGATTAAAGTTTATGTACCTCGTGATTCTACCGCCTTATCATTAGGCGCAGATCGCACAGCCAAGGCGATCATAGCAGAAGCACAAAAACGTGGTATTGAAATTGAACTAGTGCGTAATGGCTCTCGTGGATTGTTTTGGCTAGAGCCATTTGTAGAGGTTGGGACTAATCAAGGTCGTGTGGCGTTTGCACCAGTGCAGCCTAAAGATGTGTCTGGCTTATTTGATGCCGACTTTCTGCATGCAGGAGCGCATCCGCTTAATTTGGGGCTGACAGAAGAACTTGCTTGGTTGAAAAAGCAGCAGCGATTAACATTTGCACGCGTGGGTATTACTGATCCCGTTTCGTTAGAAGATTATTTGGCGCACGATGGCTATAAAGGCTTGCATAACGCTTTAAAAATGAGTGGTGCCGACATCGTAAAAACAGTCACAGACTCTGGTCTGCGTGGTCGTGGCGGAGCCGCCTTCCCGACAGGTATTAAATGGAATACAGTGTTAGGTGCAAAAGGCGAGCAAAAGTACGTGGTATGTAATGCCGATGAAGGCGATTCTGGCACCTATTCTGACCGTATGATTATGGAAGATGACCCCTTTGTGCTCATTGAAGGCATGACGATTGCGGGCATTGCAGTAGGGGCGACGCAAGGCTATATTTATTTGCGTAGTGAGTACCCACATGCACTTAAGGTCTTAAATGAGACTATTGGTAAGGCTTATGTGGCGGGCTATTTGGGCGATGATGTATGCGGCTCAGGTAAGGCATTTCACCTAGAAGTGCGTCGCGCGGCAGGTGCCTATGTCTGCGGTGAAGAAACCTCACTACTTGAAAGCTTGGAAGGTAAACGCGGTTTGGTGCGCTTTAAACCACCTTTGCCAGCAATTGAAGGTTTGTTTGGCAAGCCCACCATTGTGAATAACGTGATTTCATTGGCGACGGTGCCGATTATTTTAGATAAAGGTGCACAGTATTATGCGGATTATGGCATGGGGCGTTCACGTGGCACCTTGCCCATTCAGTTGGCAGGCAACATCAAGCAAGGCGGTTTGGTAGAGCTGGCATTTGGCGCAACGCTACGCGAACTGCTGTACGATTTTGGTGGAGGCTCTGCTACAGGCAAACCAATACGTGCGGTACAAGTCGGCGGGCCTCTGGGTGCATATTTGCCGGAAAGCCAATTTGATACGCCTTTGGATTACGAAGAGTTTACTAAAATCTGGGCAGTATTAGGTCACGGTGGAATTGTGGCATTTGATGACAGTGTCGATATGGCCAAAATGGCACGTTATGCGTTTGAGTTTTGCGCGATTGAAAGTTGCGGAAAATGTACCCCTTGTCGCATTGGTTCTACGCGCGGTGTAGAGGTGATGGATAAAATTACCTCTGGGAAAGAGCATGCAAACAATATTCAAGTATTACGAGATTTGTCCGATACTATGTTGAATGGGTCTTTATGCGCGCTGGGTGGTATGACACCATACCCAGTGATGAGTGCATTGAACCATTTCGGTGAGGATTTTGGACTTAAGCAAACAGAGACTGCCGCCTAGCTTAGGCGCTAAGGAACGATTATGGATGACATTAAGTACAATACGGTTAAATCTGATACATCAAAATATCACCCTGACAAAGACTACGGCACGCCCAAAAAAGTGAGCGAGAAACAAATCACGCTTACTATTGATGGAGTGGAAGTTGCTGTGCCAGAAGGCACTTCTATTATGCATGCGGCACAATTATGTGGCGTGACAGTACCTAAACTTTGTGCAACTGATTCGCTAGAGCCATTTGGCTCTTGCCGTTTATGTTTGGTCGAAATTGAAGGACGTCGCGGCTATCCAGCTTCTTGCACTACGCCTGTTGCGGAGGGCATCAAGGTCAAAACACAAACTTCAAAACTGGCAGATATACGCCGTGGTGTCATGGAGCTGTATATTTCTGACCATCCTTTGGATTGCCTCACTTGTGCCGCCAATGGCGATTGCGAGTTGCAAGACATGGCAGGTGCAGTGGGCTTACGTGAGGTACGTTATGGCTATGAAGGTGAAAATCATTTAGGTCAAACCAAAGATGAATCAAACCCGTATTTTACTTTTGACCCTAGCAAATGTATCGTTTGTTCACGCTGTGTTCGCGCTTGTGAAGAAACGCAAGGTACTTTTGCTTTGACTATTCAAGGTCGCGGTTTTGAAAGCAAAGTTTCTGCGGGGAACAAGCCATTTCTAGATTCTGAGTGTGTGTCTTGTGGCGCATGCGTACAAGCTTGCCCGACTGCGACACTGATGGAAAAAACAGTGATTGAGTCTGGCACGCCCGAGCATAAAGTTACCACCACTTGCGCTTATTGCGGTGTGGGTTGCAGCTTTGATGAGGAAATGAAAGGCGAAGAAGTTGTGCGTATGACTCCCAATAAAGATGGCGGCGCAAACCACGGACACTCATGCGTGAAAGGTCGTTTTGCTTGGGGCTATGCTACACATGCGGACCGTATCACCACGCCAATGATACGCAAAAGCATACATGACGAATGGCAAAAAGTGAGCTGGGATGAAGCAATTAACTATGCAGCCAGCGAAATCAAACGTATTCAGGCCAAGTATGGTAAGGATTCTGTAGGTGGTATCACCTCCTCACGTTGTACGAATGAGGAAGTCTATGTCACGCAAAAACTAGTACGCGCTGTGTTTGGTAGCAATAACGTAGATACTTGCGCACGTGTGTGTCACAGCCCGACAGGCTATGGTTTAAAACAAACTTTGGGAGAATCTGCAGGTACGCAAACCTTTGATTCTGTGATGAAGTCTGATGTGATTTTTGTGATGGGAGCCAATCCAACAGATGGGCATCCTGTATTTGCGTCCATCATGAAACGTCGATTACGTGAAGGTGCAAAACTCATTGTTGCAGATCCACGAGCGATTGATTTAGTAGAAAACTCTCCACACGTGCGTGCGGATTACCACTTAAACTTACGACCAGGGACTAATGTTGCCCTAATTTCGGCTATAGCACATGTGATTGTGACAGAAGGCTTAGTCAAAGAAGATTTTGTCAAAGCACGTTGCGAGTGGGATTCGTTTGTCGCATGGCGTGACTTTGTAGCCAAGCCAGAAAACTCGCCAGAAAGCCTGGCTAAAGATTTAGGCGTAGATCCCCAGAAAATACGCGAGGCCGCACGTTTGTTTGCCACAGGCGGTAATGCAGCGATTTATTACGGGCTAGGCGTAACCGAGCACAGTCAAGGCTCAACTACTGTCATGGGAATTGCCAACTTGGCGATGGCCACAGGAAATGTCGGCCGTGAAGGCGTGGGTGTCAATCCATTACGCGGACAGAACAATGTACAGGGTTCATGCGATATGGGTTCGATGCCACACGAGTTTCCAGGTTACCGTCATGTGTCAGATGATGCTACGCGTGCTTTATTTGAAACCGCTTGGGGTAGGCCGTTGAGCGCTGACCCTGGCTTACGTATTCCTAATATGCTGGATTTGGCGGCAGAAGGTAGCTTTAAAGGGCTGTATTGTGTAGGTGAAGACATTGCGCAATCAGATCCAGATACGCAACACGTTACGCATGCATTGGAATCGATGGAATGTGTGATCGTACAAGATTTGTTCTTAAATGAAACAGCGATGTACGCGCATGTATTCTTCCCAGGGGCCTCTTTCTTAGAAAAGAGTGGCACCTTTACTAATGCAGAGCGCCGTATCTCACCTGTACGCCGAGTGATGAGTCCTAAAAATGGTATGGAAGACTGGGAGATTACCACCAAGTTTTCTAAAGCCTTGGGTTATGAAATGAATTACACGCATGCCAGCGAGATTATGGATGAAATTGCGGCATTGACTCCGACATTTAAAGGCGTGAGCTTTGAAAAATTAGATGAATTAGGTAGCATTCAATGGCCATGTAACGATGAAGCGCCTGAAGGCACGCCAACCATGCATATCGATGCATTTGTACGTGGTAAGGGCAAGTTTTTTGTGACGCAGTATGTGCCTACAACAGAAAAAGTGAATGCAAAATACCCGCTTATCCTGACTACAGGGCGTATTCTTTCCCAATACAACGTTGGCGCACAAACGCGCCGTACACACAATGTCGTATGGCATCAGGAAGATGTCATTGAAATTCATCCGCACGATGCAGAAGAGCGTGGCATTCAAGAAGGCGATTGGGTAGGCATTACCGGCCGTGCGGGTGAGACGGTATTGCGTGCAACGCTTACTGAGCGTGTGCAGCCAGGCGTGGTGTATACCACCTTCCATCACCCTGAGTCTGGCGCAAACGTAATTACTACGGACAACTCAGATTGGGCTACTAATTGCCCTGAGTATAAAGTGACGGCTGTGCAAGTGTCTCGCGTGAACCAGCTCTCGCATTGGCAACAAGAGTATCAAGAATTTAGTGAGTCACAAATTGAACTGACAGGTATTTTGCCAGCTAAACCTGCGGTTGTAGAATAGTTTTTGTTGATGCATAAATTGATTGCGCAGGATTGTGCACTGAGTGAACTGGCTGTGCGGCGCTGGCGTGACAGTCGTTTTAATGAGGCGACTGATTATGTAGCAGAAGAGGTGCCGATTGCATTGGATAATAACGGCATCTCTCATGTGGTGATGTTGGCATCGCCGCAGGATTTGGAAGATTTTGCGCTTGGATTTTCTCTAACAGAAGGAATATTGCAGAATAAGCACGAGTTGTATGAAATTGAAATTC
>DHYP01000050.1:7104-12022 GCA_002414145.1 Methylophilaceae bacterium UBA5127
AAGTTTGGGTCAGGTGTTTCGATTGCCTAAAAATACATCCACTCAAATGGAAATGCAAAAGGTAAGTGCTCAGACCATATTCTCTGCATGCCAGCAGATGCTTGGTTTGCAAACATTACAGCAGGCAACAGGTGCAACGCATGCATGTGCATGGGTGGATGAGAATGGCCTTGTAGGTTTAGTTCGCGAAGATGTGGGGCGCCATAATGCCATGGATAAACTTATAGGCGCGCTGGCTAGCCAAGGACGTAGTGGCGGCTTTGTTATTACGACGAGTCGTGCCAGTTATGAGATGGTTCAAAAAGTGGCGATGGCAGGTTTTGATTTGCTGGTAGCTATCTCAGCACCGACAGGGCTAGCTGTGCGTATCGCAGAATCCATGCATATTACATTATTGGGGTTTGTCCGTGATCAACAGTTGGTTGCCTACAGCCACGCAGATAGAATTACTTAAGTATAGAAACTGAAAAAATGGAAACCGATAAATTAATCAAAATGGCAAATCAGATTGGGGATTTTTTTGAGGCCAACCCAGATACAGAATTAGCAAAGCAAGAAATTGCCAATCATTTAAAACGTTTTTGGAACTCAGTGATGATTCAATCCATCGTGGCACATGTTAAACAGCATGGTGGACAAGGATTGCATGCTCGCGTAAGAGAAGCAGTAGAACAGCATATTGCTTAACGCGTTTTGGACGGCACGTATGTTTTAGCGCTTGACGTTTGAAATAAACGGAAACCTTCCTTACGTTCGCTAATACGTTTCCCCTTCCAAATTAATTTCCAATCATGACCAGGCTCAATTTTTTTTCTACCTCGATCATCCTGTATTAAGTATAGATCGCAATTAAGCTGCTGTACGGTTTCTAGTGGGTATGTCTTAATGTGTGCATAATAATGTAATAAGTCACGTTGAGCATCACCCACATGGTTGCTATTTACACATGCATAATGCTTGGGCAAGCTTTTCTTTAGGCTGGTAAATACGGTCGAATAGCTTCTTGCAGACTCCAACATCGGTAGCCATAACGTCATTAATAAAGTCCAAACGCATGTCATGCCTATGGCCCAATTTGTGGCAGAGGCGCGATTAGAGTGCTGTGATCGGAATATTGCAAATAACCAAGATAGCGTAATCACGACAGCAATTGCTACAATGAATAGATTAAAATGCACTTGTTTAAGTCCAGATAAAAACACTAAGCGTTCTTTAATTTTTGCTGGATTACCAGTGAGCATGGCAATCCAGCCTAGCCAAATTAACAGGCTGATTAATCCTAGCACCGTTAATCCAAACCAACTGAGTGCGCTTGCTGCACCGCGTTTCAGCGTTTCTATACTCCCTCCCGCAAGTGCGGTCAGGGGGATAAGTAGAGGTAAGGTAAAAATTTCTTTATCATCACAGCCTAAGCCGATGTAGATAAAAGAAACTGTAAAAAAAACAACGATCAATTGAAAGTGTGGGTTAGTGAGTAGCTGGTTTTTAAATCGCCACACTCCCCATAAAGCAAGTGGCAGCGCTGGCCAAGCAAACCAAAGCAAAGTTTTTAGGAAGTAAAGATGATGCAAATAGTCAAACCCTTTTAGGCTACTTTCCCACCATTGTATGAATAGGGTGTGAGAATGGAGGAAGCTTAATATCGGCCAAATCAGCAGTAAAGGGCTGGCAAAGAGTAAAGCTAAACCTAATACACTGGCAAAACTTCTACTGCGCCAAGCTGAAAAAAGTAGTGGCAGAGTCAAGCTACAAGAGATAATCATTAACGCAGGAAGTAGACCTGTGGACAAAAAGCTGACACCTAATCCAAGGCCTAATAACACTGATGCACGATACGGCCTACGTTTTGATAGTGCCAATGCATAAAAGGCAATGGCTATACCAGTTAGGCTGGCAACGGCTGGCATCAGTGTATGCGCACTTAATACCAGCCCTAAACAGCCAATAAAAATAAGCGTAGTTTGACGGCCAATCCCACGCCCCCATATTTCTCGTCCTGTCATGCCTATCATAAGCAGTGTGACTAACATCCACATACCTGAACTGAGCCTCGCTGCGTCGTGTATGGGCAAAATGGGACTAAGTAATGTCGCGAATATGGCGGCAATAATGTAAAAAAGCGGTGGGTTTTGTAGTGCGGTTTGACTGGCCGCTAAAGGAGTAAGCCAGCTACCACCTTCCATTACTGACTTGATAATGCTGATGGATTGTGATTCGTAAGGTTTCCAAGGGGAATGTCCAGTCAGGCCTAAGCATAACCAGATGGCGCAAAGTACGATTAGTAGGCGAATTTTGGCACGCTCGCCTACCTTTGCACGAGGTATCGACATATTGCCTTGCCAATCATGATCCAGATTAAAACGCATTTTTGATTTCTGTTTTGGTGCTTCTTATGGTTGACATTCTATTGTTGAGACTTTCTTTTGTGCTCAGTTTTAAGTTCATCTTGCCCATAGAGAATAAAACAAAAAAGGCAGCCAAGCTGCCTTTTGTATAGGGTGTTTTGAATTACATGCCGTATTTTTGACGGAATTTCTCAACACGACCAGCAGTGTCAACAATTTTTTGTTTACCAGTATAAAACGGATGGCATTCAGAGCAAACCTCTATATTCATATCACGACTATTAGTTGAGCGTGTTTTGAATTTATTGCCACAGCTACAAGTGACATTGATTTCTGTGTAGTTTGGATGGATTTCGGCTTTCATGCTTTTCTCTCTATATTAAGCAGTTGCAGTAAACCGTGCATTATCTTATAAAAGAATTGTTTTGGCAACACTCAATTGCACCAGATTGTTAGCCACGTCTCATGCTGTCAAAAAAGTCTGCATTGTTTTTGGTTTGCTTGATTTTATCTAACAAGAATTCCATCGCTTCTAAGTCATCCATCGGATAAAGCAATTTGCGCAGTACCCAGATTTTTTGTAGGACATCTTTTTCGATCAGTAACTCTTCCTTACGTGTGCCAGATTTGTTCACATTAATTGCTGGGTAAATCCGTTTTTCCGCCATGCGACGGTCAAGATGGATTTCCATATTACCTGTGCCTTTAAACTCTTCATAAATCACATCGTCCATGCGTGAGCCAGTATCTACTAGGGCAGTGGCAATGATAGTGAGTGAGCCGCCTTCTTCTATGTTACGTGCGGCACCAAAGAAACGTTTAGGTTTTTGAAGCGCATTGGCATCTACGCCACCCGTAAGTACTTTGCCAGAAGAAGGGATTACTGTGTTGTAAGCNNACCTTACCTGAAGCTGGTGCTACGGTGTTGTAAGCGCGTGCTAGACGAGTGATTGAGTCTAATAAAATAACCACATCTTTTTTGTGTTCAACTAAACGCTTGGCTTTTTCTAGTACCATTTCTGCCACTTGTACATGGCGCGTTGCCGGTTCATCAAAAGTAGATGCCACTACTTCACCGCGCACAGAGCGTGTCATCTCGGTCACCTCTTCAGGACGTTCATCAATTAGCAACACAATTAGAATCACATCCGGGTGATTGGCCGTGATTGCATGCGCGATATTTTGCATCATCACTGTTTTACCGCTTTTAGGGCTGGCGACTAGTAATCCACGTTGACCACGTCCTATCGGTGCAATCATATCAATGACGCGACTGGTGACGTTCTCTTCCCCACGGATATCGCGCTCAAGCGTCAGTGGTCTTGTCGGGAAAAGAGGTGTTAAATTTTCAAATAAGATTTTATGTTTGGTGTTCTCTGGAGCCTCGCCATTTACTACGTCTACTTTTACAAGTGCAAAATAACGCTCGCCATCTTTAGGGGTGCGAATTTCTCCTTGGATGCTGTCTCCCGTATGTAGATTAAAACGTCTAATTTGAGAGGGTGACACGTAAATATCGTCTGGGCCAGCGAGGTATGAGGTGTCGGGAGAGCGTAAAAACCCAAAACCATCTTGAAGCACTTCTAACGTACCATCGCCAAAAATACTGTCACCCTTTTTGGCTTTATTCTTGAGAATGGCAAATATTAAATCTTGCTTACGCATTCGACTGGCATTTTCAATTTCGTTGGCAATAGCCATTTCAACGAGTTCTGTGACAGGAAGATGTTTAAGGTCTGATAAATGCATGAGATAACTCGCTAGAAGTAAGTGACTTACAAGAAAATGATTTGAGGGGAGAGGTCTGGCTTCTAATCATTTAGAAACCAGACGTGATAATAGTGCTAATTAAATGTTGCTGTCAATAAAAGCTGTTAATTGAGATTTGGATAATGCACCTACTTTAGTGGCTTCTACATTACCATTTTTAAATAACATCAAAGTAGGAATACCACGGATGCCATATTTAGGCGGTGTTGCTTGATTATCATCAATATTCAGTTTAGCTATTTTAAGGCGACCAGCATACTCTTTACTAATTTCGTCAAGAATAGGTGCAATCATTTTGCATGGACCACACCACTCCGCCCAGTAATCAACTAGTACGGGAATAGGGGATTGCAGTACGTCTTGTTCAAATCCCTCGTCGCTAAGATGGATGATATGTTCGCTCATTATTGCCTCATTTAAGAACTGGTAAGAAAGTTGTCTGCTTAAAGTATTTTGTGCTGATTAAATTGCTCAATGCTTGTGTAGGTATCAGCCTAGTATTCGTAGTATATCAAGATAAATCATCATCAATCAAGCGGTATTCTAAGCGGTCAAAGTTGGTGCTTCCTTCGATTAGCTTGCATGTTTGCAAAGTGAATTTTTTGCTTGTAGATTTAACCTCGATAGATACATTCTCGCCTACGCTATTATGTTTGGTAATGATGCTGGCAGGTTGTTTAAGTAGCTTGATTTCTGGGATTAACAGCGCATATTCCAATTCAATTTTATCCTTGGATTTGATGGCGACGGTTTCGGCCGAAGGTGCAATCAGTTTAATGCCTATTTGAATCAGATCATCCTTG
>DHYP01000050.1:12039-15350 GCA_002414145.1 Methylophilaceae bacterium UBA5127
ATAATCCACACGATATGACCAACGACACACTGCCCAGTTGGACTTTCTTGGACAGTGACTAAATCTCCTACGTTGACAGAAACGTGATGTGTTTCCGCAGTTTCTAATGCATAACCATTGGGGCTGGCATTGATCATTTCCCACTGCGTGCAAATGTCATCATTGGCGCGTTGCGCAGATCTAAATAAAATACTTGCCGCCTCTAATCCAACTGCGACGGATACTGAGTTTTTCTTTGCAACTCGAGTAAATAATCTAGAAGCGGAAATACCAAAGTATTTAATTAGATGCATGAGCAATGCTTCGTCAACGATTTCTAAGGCGCTGGTGGGAAGCGGGTTGTTAGGGCTAATTTTATTTTGTTGGATATATCTTAATTGCTGATGCACTTGCCTTGCGACTTCGATAGTCAACAGCAGAATGTCAGTTTCAATGTTGGGCTTATTTTTATTTTTCAAGTAAGGCACAGGCGGCTTTTTGGAGTCTAGCTCTATTAAAAAGGCCCCAACGGGGTTTTCAACATAACCCATACCGCGTAATTCGGCATACTTTGCAAGGCTTGGAATGTAGTTGGAAATGATTTTTATATTAGACTTGTGCAGGCGTTGCGGGTTGGCTAAATGCATTAACAACGCTTGGCTGTACATGAGTGTAATTGTTTTTCCTGAGGATGCGCTTTGTTCATGGAGTTCTACATTTTCTAGAGAGAGCTGCAATGCGTGATAGTACACTTTGTGCAGGTCGGACCACAGCGAGTCGCTAGGTGGGGTGTATGTAAGGTAATTAACTAAAGCTTCATTCTTAAGTGCTTCGATGATGCGCAAAATAACGAGAGAGTGTTGTTTGTCGCTCTGTAAGTTAAATAGTTTATGTTTTAAATCGACGAGCGCACGTTTGTAGCCATAGCCAGTTTCTAGCCATAGTGCTTCAGCAAGGGCGGCATAGTTTTTAGCTTCATCCGACAATGGCACAGGCGCTGTTGCATAAACCTCTTCAAGATCATGGGCAAGCTCTGCAGTAATTTTACGATAGTGCTCAAGCGTTTCTATGCGTACACTGCTATTAAATTTTTGACGATTGAAGGTTTTTAAAACGTCTAGCAAGCGAGACGCTGATTGAAACGTATCTGCATGTGCCAAGCTGTTAATAAATGCGGAGATTTTTTTTGGATTTGTTTCTGCTGTGGGTAAAGATGCCAAATCTAGGGGGGCAAGATTTATACTTAACGTCATACGTAAACTCCAATAAACTGTTAAGATGTTACTTGAAAATAAAATGATTAGCCACTGAATTAATTTACATTAAGGTGATAAATATGTGGAAAGTTTTGAAAATAATGCTTTTAACAACAGTGCTCTGTTTGGCGCAAGTACAGAGCATTGCCGGGGAAGTAAAAACATTTGAACTGAGGGATATTTCTGGCAAAAAACATGTATTACAGGATTATCGTGGCAAGTGGGTGCTCGTCAATTTTTGGGCGACTTGGTGTCCTCCTTGTTTGGAGGAGATTCCAGATCTGGTGGCGTTGTATGATGCCAGAAAAGGCAAGGATGTCATGGTAATCGGAGTTGTCATTGATTATGATACTGAGCAGTCTGTGTCAAAGTATGTCGATGAAATGTTAATGACTTACCCCATCGTTTTGGGTGATGAAAAATCCATAGCGCAGTTTGGTAGCGCTGAAGTATTACCAACCACATATATCTATAGTCCGCGCGGTGAGCTTGTTAAGGTCAAGCGCGGATTATTAACTAGACAATATTTAGAAGATTTAATTGCGAAGGGAAATCAGTCACTTAAGCGGTGATGGTGATTTTTTGACCTGACTCATCCAGAATGCCGAGTTCATTCTCGTTAGCAAACTGAATCAACTGCTCAAACCCCTCTGGGTTGACTTCTTTAAGTCGCATGTCGACAGCTAGACACCTTACGCTATCCACAACCTTTGGTTTGAGATAGGGCGAGTAACGTAACTTTTTATCTTCACCAAAGGTGGCGTAAGTGCTACACATTCTATCTACCCAGTCGCTAGGACGAAATGGTTTGCCTGCAAGTGTGAGGCCGAG
Organism: Methylophilaceae bacterium UBA5127; assembly: GCA_002414145.1. Lineage (GTDB taxonomy): Bacteria > Pseudomonadota > Gammaproteobacteria > Burkholderiales > Methylophilaceae > Methylophilus. Next base: position 14,106 of record DHYP01000050.1, read on the forward strand.
AATAATGATTTCTTGAGTTGCCATAAAATTTCCAATTTAATTAATGTATTCAAATACTTTTACCACTTTTTCAACGCCGCTATTGTTTCTGGTAATTTCTACGGCATCTTCAGCTTCTTGTTTTGTGACTAAGCCCATTAGGAAAACCGTGCCATCTTCTGTCACCACTTTCACATGGTTTGCGTTGAAGCGATTTTCTGTGACAAACTGTGCTTTGACTTTGGATGTGATATAGGTGTCGTTGGTGCGTGTGGAAATGGATGTTTTTGGACCAACGACTATTTCGTCAGTGATATTACGTACATTCTCTACCTCTTTCATTAGCGTGAGTGCTAATGCTTTTTTGGCGGCATCTGGTACCTGTCCTGTCAGTAATACATTGCGATTGTAGCTAGTAATGCTGACGTGTGAATACTCACCAAGATTGGTTTCCATTTTTCTGGTGGCTTTAAGCTCAATGTTTTCATCTTCTAAATAGATGCCTGATGTGCGTCTATCGGTTGCCATCGAGCCGCCAACGGCGGCACCGCCCACAACGGCTGGAACGCAACCAGCAATTTGGCTTGCTAGCGCGATAGATAAAATGAGCTTTGGTATAACTTTCATTGTGTACTCCTCAGTAAGTTGCTGTGTGTTTTTATTGACTGACCCTTGTGAATTATGCAAATGAAGTCTAAACACTTTAGGTTAAATGATACGCTTTTTAGGTTTCAAATGCATTACGCAGCCAATCGACATGCGCGCTATTGTTTTGATCCAGTAGCACAGCGTCGAATCGGCAAGGCAGATTGATGTTGTGTTGTTGTATGTAATGTTGCGCTGTATTGATCAGTTTCTGTTGTTTCTTTGGCGTGATGCTTGAGGCGGCAGATCCAAAACGTGGATTGCTTCTTAATCGGACTTCTATAAATACGAGCGATTTTCCATCTTGCATAATTAAATCTATTTCACCAAAACGGCAGTGGTAATTTGTGGTTACTAACTTAAGTCCACGATTCACCAAAAAAGTTTCAGCTATTTTTTCTGCGGCTAATCCTGCGTTATTGTGGTTGAGTTTCATGGGGACTGGTTGGATATAATTTTTTTAGGCTTTTGGTCCATGTTTGGTTAAAATGGCTCGATGAATCAACAAGGCACATTATATGTGGTTGCTACGCCTATAGGCAATTTAGCTGATATTACGTTACGCGCAATCGAAACGTTTAAGCATGTAGATGCGATTGCGGCGGAAGACACTAGGCACAG
>DHYP01000050.1:15385-15627 GCA_002414145.1 Methylophilaceae bacterium UBA5127
GAATTTCTAAAAAGCTGGTTGCTGTGCACGAGCATAATGAGCAGCAATCGGCGCAAATATTATTGCAGCGCTTGCAGGCAGGTGAAAATATTGCACTAATTTCAGATGCTGGTACCCCTGGTATTAGTGATCCAGGTGCTGTAGTCGTCGATGTATTGCGTCATCATGGGGTTAAAGTGGTACCTGTTCCAGGCGCATGTGCAGTGATTGCCGCGTTGTCAGCTTCTGGTATTACGGAGAAT
>DHYP01000050.1:15721-19756 GCA_002414145.1 Methylophilaceae bacterium UBA5127
ACATCGCATTCTGGAGTGTGTTGAAGATTTATTGCAAATCCTTGGCGGGCGGCGGCGGATAACGATTGCCAGAGAGCTCACTAAAACTTTTGAGACGTTTCACCGTTGCCCATTAAGTGAAGCAATGCATTGGCTGGAAAGCGATTCCAATCAGCAGCGTGGTGAATTCGTGTTGCTGGTAGAAGCAGAACCTAGCAAAGAGAGCAATTTAATCAATGAAGAATCTGAACGCGTGTTAAGGTTGTTGTTAGCAGAGCTGCCGCTTAAACAAGCCGTCAAATTGGCGGTAGAAATTACGGGGCAGAAAAAAAATGAACTTTATGAACTGGCGCTGAAACTAAAAGATGATGAATAAAATTACGATTACCCGCCCTGATGATTGGCACTTGCATTTACGTGATGGCGCAGTGCTGAGTGCTATATTACCAGATACCGTGCACCGTTTTGGACGTGCTATTGTGATGCCTAATTTGCGTCCACCAGTGACGACTACTGCGCTAGCGATTGCGTATCGTGAACGTATTATGCAGGCTTTAGCGCGTAGTCATAAATTTGAACCGCTGATGACACTTTACCTCACGGACAACACCAGTGCGGATGAGATCGTTAAGGCTAAGCAGAGCGGCAAGGTACATGGTGTAAAACTTTATCCTGCAGGTGCGACCACCAATTCAGACTCAGGGGTCACTGATTTAGATAAATGCGCTAACGCCTTGCAGGCGATGCAAGAAGTTGGGATGCCGCTGTTGGTACATGCAGAAGTGACCGACGTTGATGTGGATGTGTTTGACCGCGAAAAAGTCTTTATTGATCGCCACATGAAGCCATTAATAGAAAGTTACCCCACTTTAAAAGTGGTGTTTGAACATATTACAACACAAGATGCGGTTGAATTTGTGGCTTCCACTGGTCAAAACGTAGCGGCGACAATCACTGCACATCATCTTCTGATGAATCGCAACACCATGTTTGCAGGAGGCATGCGACCACATCATTACTGCTTGCCAGTATTAAAGCGTGAAACACATCGGCTTGCGTTGGTGAACGCGGCTATCAGTGGCAATCCTAAGTTTTTTTTGGGCACCGATAGCGCTCCACATGCCAAGCAAACCAAAGAAGCGAGTTGTGGTTGCGCGGGCATGTATACTGCGCATGCAGCAATTGAATTGTATGCAGAGGCATTTGAAGCAGCTAACGCTTTGGATAAGCTCGAAGGCTTTGCCAGCTTTTATGGCGCAGACTTCTATGGGCTGCCAAGAAACAATGAAAAAATCACCTTGGTTAAAGAAAGCTGGCAAGTGCCAGAAAACCTACCATTTAATGACGATGTGCTGATACCTTTGCGCGCGGGACAAAGTGTAGGTTGGAAGCTGGTTTAGTTCAAAAATTCATCATAGACAGATGGATTATTGCCACTTAAAGGAGATGGTTATGCATTTAATAATAAAAGGTTATAAATTATTTTTTACGGCACTCATTATGTTTGGAGCCTCTATTGCTGCGCTTGCGGACGATGCCAGCTTGATACATCAGCCGCAAACTGGGTACAGTCAAGAATTTAAGGCGCAGGATGCAAATGGAGATGGGAAACTTAGTGCTGCGGAAGTAGATAAGGACAGTTTGTTTGAAAAGGGTGGCTTTGCCAATGCAGATAAAAATCATAATCACAGTCTAAGTGAAGATGAGTATTCGGCGTATAAATCGGCTGAGCAAAAAAAGATATTAAAGCGTGCAGCCAAAGATGCTGCAATCACCACAAAAATTAGATCTCAGTATTTAGTTGAAAAAAACTTTAAAAGCTTTGATGTTAGCATTGAAACCAAAGAAGGCATTGTTTTGCTAAGTGGATTTGTTAAGGATGAGCATACTAAACTGCGCGCAGAACAAATAGCAAAACAAGTGAGCGGTGTAAAGAGTGTCAAAAATGCTTTAGTAGTTAAGCCTTAATGTTTGTCCATGTTAAAATACAAAAAAGCTAGCTGGACAGTCGCTGCCTAACTTGTTGGGGAGAGGAAAGTCCGGGCTGCATAGAGTAGGATGACGGCTAACAGCCGTACGCCGTGAGGCGAGGAATAGGGCCACAGAGACGAGTAAACCGAAAGGTGGACGTGAAACGCGGTAACCTCCATCTGCAGCAAGACCAAATAGGCCAGTAAGCTATGAAAGTAGCAAGGCGTGGCTCGCGTCACTGGCGGGTAGGTTGCTTGAGCGCATAAGTAATTGTGCGCCTAGATGAATGACTGTTACGTGTAGTAGTGCACGACAGAACCCGGCTTATCGGCTAGCTTTTTATATAATAGCTAAAAAAAGACCGCACCTAGCTAAAGGTGCGGCAGAGGGATGAGTTATGAATACCGTTAAGTAACCCATCGCATGCATACTAACAACCCCGTGTAATTTAACAATCCCCAATTTGGGGGATTGTGAAGTCTAATTTGCTGTGTGTAACACAGATTCTTTTACTGCCTAAAATTCAATAAGATATTCTTTTTTTATCATATTAAACATTCATTAATCTGCATATCTCTTTGATTTTAATGATTAATGGCTGTGTTGGTAATTCCTCCTTAAGTCTTTGTCTTATAAAGATAAATTTTTAAAAAATGCTTGCAAAGCCTTTTTTTTTTATCTATAGTGGTTAAACAGGGTGAATTGTGTTGAATTGTGGGAATTTTAGGAAGACTTTCTTGTTTTTAGGGCTATAAAAGCTAAAAAATAAGATAACAATATTGGGGCTGAAATCAAGATATGTTTAGTGGGGCGACGCAGTTAAGTATGGATGTCAAGGGCAGGTTAGCAATACCTGCTAAGCATCGTGACGCGCTCACGTCAGGTGGTGAAAGTGAAGTGGTGCTGACTGCGCACCCCCATCGTTGTCTGATTTTGTATCCTAAAGAGGCGTGGCTACCCATTCAAACCAAGCTTACCAGCTTGTCTAGTTTTAACCCTCAAACGAGCGCATTGCAACGCATGATCGTGGGGCAGGCCGATGTATTGACTTTGGATTCAGTAGGACGTTTATCGGTCAACCCGGTGCTACGTAAGTTTGCAAGGTTGGATAAGGAAGTGATGATTGTGGGTCAGGGTAGTCATTTTGAGTTGTGGGATGTGGTCGCTTGGGATGCTCAGCTTGAAAAGTTGATGGATACCGACAATCTGTTGATTCCGCAAGAGTTAGAGGGATTTTCGCTATGATAAAGGGCGCTCACTCAGCGCCCTCGTTAGTCTCAGTGTCGGTTTTAGATGCGGAGCAATCGGTGACGCATATCACTGTTTTGCTACAAGAAGCAGTAAACGCACTCAATATTAAATCAAATGGAATTTATGTCGATGGCACTTTTGGTCGAGGGGGACATAGTCGCCTGATTCTTAGTCGTCTAGGGACAGGTGGGCGTCTTATTGCGCTAGATAAAGATGTTACCGCAATAGAGAGTGCGCTTGCGATTTCCGATACACGTTTCCAAATTAGGCATCAGCATTTCTCCGAAATTGAGCAGGTGATTGCGCAGTGTGGCTTAAATAAGGTGGATGGTATTTTGTTGGATTTGGGTATTTCGTCACCGCAAATAGATGAGGCGGGGCGCGGTTTTAGTTTTAGGTTCGATGGTCCGCTGGATATGCGTATGGATCAAACCCGTGGCAAAACAGCAGCAGAAGTGTTGGGCACAATTTCGGAAAAACAACTTGGAGAGGTAATAAAACATTATGGCGAAGAACGGTTTGCTAAGCAGGTTGCAAGGGCGATTATTAAAGAGCGCGAAGATGGGCATGCCATCACCACTACAGGACAGCTTGCCAAGATCGTGGCAAGTGCAATCCCAAAGGCTGAGCCGGGGCAGAACCCAGCAACGCGTACCTTTCAAGCTTTACGGATTTTCGTCAATCAAGAGCTTGAGGAGTTATCGCTAGTATTGCCTAAATGTCTAAGTTTGTTGAAAGAGGGCGGGCGCTTGGTGGTTATTAGCTTTCACTCATTGGAAGACAGGTTGGTAAAAAGGTTTATCCAGAATGAGGAAAATCGGGATGACTTGCCTG
>DHYP01000050.1:19817-20179 GCA_002414145.1 Methylophilaceae bacterium UBA5127
CAGTGAAAGCTAAGGATCTGCCTCAGCCAAGGATGTGGTCAGTGGGACGCGCGATTAAACCGAGCGAGGAAGAGGTAAAACGCAATCCGCGTGCAAGAAGCGCTGTCATGCGTGTGGCGGAAAGGACGGCGGTGTCATGACCAAAATCAATTTAATTTTGTTTTTGGTACTAATCTTGGTGGCCTTGGGGGTAATTACTGCGCAGCACAAAGCGCGTAATTTGAAGAACGAATTGGAACAACAAGAGCAGCTAACACAAACCTATGAAACAGAGTTTGGGCAGTTGCAATTGGAGCAAAGTACTTGGGCAATGCATTCTCGTCTGGAAGAGTATGCGCAGCAAAAGTTGCATATGCGCGTGC
>DHYP01000050.1:20208-20592 GCA_002414145.1 Methylophilaceae bacterium UBA5127
ATAAATTTAGAAGCGGCCAATTAGTGTAAGAACATGATTTTTAAGCAAAGCCAACATCGATTAGTTAAATTGCCAGCGTGGCGGCGTAGAGTGCTGCTGATTGGCGTTTTGTCGATTTTTGTGGCGTTGTGCGCGCGTGCGATTTACTTGCAAAGTATGCACAAAGATTTTTTGCAGAAAAAAGGAGATGCTCGATATAACCGTACGCTGACATTGCCAGCATATCGAGGCAAAATTGTAGACAGAAACAATGAGTTGTTGGCGATTAGTAGTCCTGTCGAATCGATTTGGGCCAGTCCGCCAGATGTGGAAATTAGCGCGAATGAAAAGAAAGCGCTCGTCAAGCTGCTTGGTTTAAAGCTTAGTGAGTTCGATAAAAAAATT
>DHYP01000050.1:20603-23708 GCA_002414145.1 Methylophilaceae bacterium UBA5127
AAAATTGCTGATACGCAACGCGAGTTTGTGTATATCAAAAGGCGGATCTCCCCAGATTTGGCTCACCAAGTCATGGCGTTAGAAATCCCAGGCATCTTTATGCAACGGGAGTATAAAAGATTTTACCCAGCTGGCGATGTGACTGCGCATGTGGTGGGGTTCACTGGCATTGATGATAACGGTCAAGAAGGGTTTGAGTTGGCTCAGAATGCTTTGCTTTCTGGCAAGCCTGGTAGCCGCAAGGTGATTAAAGATGGTAAGGGCCATATTGTAGACGACTTGGAGGCGGTGAAGCTGCCGCAAGATGGACATGACTTGATTTTAAGTATTGACCGTAGAATTCAATACTTGGTATTCAGGGAGTTGTCAAAGGCGGTAGAAACAAACAAAGCTTTGGCAGGTGCGGCGGTTGTGTTGGATGCCAAAACGGGTGAAGTGCTAGCGATGGTGAATCTGCCAACGTATAACCCAAATAATCCTGTCAATATCAAAGGTAAGACGCGCAATCGTGTGATTACCGATAGTTTTGAGCCAGGCTCAACGATGAAACCATTTACCGCAGCAGCTGCGATGGAGTTTGGTGACTACACCCCTGAAACTAAAATTCAGACTGCGCCTGGTTATATGTCAATTGGCCCTGCGGTTATTCATGATGCGCACCCCAATGGTGTACTGACAGTGTCACAAGTGATACAGAAGTCGTCAAACGTAGGCGCTGCGAAAATGGCGCTTAGCTTAAAAAGAGAAGCACTGTGGGGCACATTTAACCAGCTGGGCTTTGGCACTTCTACGCATATTGGATTTCCTGGAGAGGCATCAGGCAGGTTGCGCAACTATAAGACTTGGCGCCCTATTGAGCAAGCTACGATGTCCTATGGGCATGGAATTAGCGTGACATTGCTGCAACTCGCCCGATCTTATACGGTGTTTGCCAATGAGGGAGAGCTCAGATCTTTGTCCTTATTTAAACAGCAAGAAGCGCCAGTTGGGCATCAGGTGTTTTCTGCACAGGTGGCTAATCAAGTAAAAGACATGTTGGAGTTGGTGGTTCAGCCTGGGGGTACAGCATTACGCGCACAAATTGCGGGGTATCGTGTAGCTGGTAAAACGGGTACCGCGCATAAGCTGGGCCCTGAGGGTTATGAAAAAGATAAGTACGTTGGTTCCTTTGTTGGGATGGTGCCAGCTTCTAATCCACGCTTGATTATGGCTGTCATGATTGACGAGCCAAGTAACGGTGAGTATTACGGTGGCACGGTAGCAGCTCCAGTGTTTAGTAATGTCATGTCTGAAACGCTCAGATTACTAGCGATTCCACCAGATGCCCCAAATAATAATATCGTGATTCCTGCAGACACCCAAGAAGTTAAGGAGATTGTATGACGCGTTATGTCATTAAGGCTCCAATCTCTAGCATTACATCCGACAGCCGACTGGTGCAAAAAGGGAGCTTGTTTATTGCATATCCAGGCGAATCTTCAGATGGGCGCAAATACATTGGTGACGCGATTAAAAAGGGCGCTGTTGCTGTTATATGGGATGAACAAGATTTTGCTTGGAATGAACAGTGGGATGTTAAAAACATCGCAATTGCAAATTTAAAATTGCAAGCTGGCTTCATTGCAAGTCAGTTTTATAAAAAGCCCTCATCGCAATTATGGACAATTGGGGTGACTGGCACGAACGGTAAGACTTCTGTTACGCATTGGATTACACAGGCGTTTGAATATTTGGATCGGAAAGCGGCTGTTGTCGGAACGTTAGGTAATGGTTTCTTAGGTAAGCTAGAGTCTACACAAAATACGACGCCAGGTTCAATTGAGCTACAAAAAATGCTCGCAGGCTACGTGAATGAAGGGGCGGATGTGGTCGCCATGGAAGTGTCTTCACATGGCTTAGATCAGGGCAGGTTAAGTGGCACGCAATTTGACGTGGCGGTGCTTACAAATCTGACAAGAGATCACCTTGATTACCATAGAACTATGGCAGCGTATCAAGAGGCAAAAAGAAGGCTGTTTGCATGGGGTACGTTAAAGGCCAGTGTGATTAATCATGACGATGCGTTTGGTCAAGAGTTAGCGGACGAATTGCATTTGATGCAACAACACACCATTACCTATGGTATTCATTCTGGCGAAGTACGTGCAACAGCAGTGGAATTGCACCAAGATCATTTTACGATGCATGTGATATCTCCTTACGGTAACGCAGATGTCAGAGTCAATCTGATAGGTGAGTTCAACGTCTATAACGTTTTGGCGGTACTTTCAACTTTATTGGTTTCTGATGTGCCATTTGAGAGGGCGATAGAAGCAATTTCACATTTAAAACCCGTACATGGGCGCATGGAAATGTTGGGAGGTCATGGTAAACCGTTGGTCGTGGTGGATTATGCACACACGGCAGATGCCTTAGAAAAGGTGCTAAAAACATTAAAGGCGCATGCAAAATCGAAGCTGATTTGTGTATTTGGATGTGGCGGGGATCGCGATACTGGCAAGCGCCCTGAGATGGCCAAGGTCGTGAGCCGATATGCAGATGCTGTGGTGATTACCACAGACAATCCGCGTAGTGAAAATCCTCAGACTATCGTAGATGAGATTAAAACAGGGATGCAGATTGATTATATTGAAGAGCTAGACAGAGCCACCGCTATTTCTATCGCGATTCATGCTGCAAAAGAAAATGACATTGTATTAATCGCAGGCAAAGGGCATGAGGATTATCAAGAAATTGCAGGCGTAAAGCACTATTTTAGTGATGCGTATGAAGCTACATTGGTGCTCGCGAGTTATCAGGAGGTGTTGCATGATGATGCTTTCTGAAGTGGCGTTGGCGGTAAATGGCACATTGCTTGGTGTTGATACATCGATTGAGAGTGTTGACACAGATAGCCGTCGTATCGAAAAAAATCAATTATTCGTAGCAATCAAAGGTGAGCGCTTTGATGGAAATCAATTTGCAGAAGATGCAATTGCACAAGGCGCTGCGGCAGTATTAATCTCAGAAGAGAATAGTCAGGCGCGTCCCGCTGTTTTAGTAAATGACAGCCGTATTGCGTTAGGCCAACTGGCAGCATTTTGGCGAAATAAAACAAAAGCGCCC
>DHYP01000050.1:23758-24181 GCA_002414145.1 Methylophilaceae bacterium UBA5127
AAGGAAATGTTGAATGCCATCTTGGCTGCTGCTGAAGCAGATGTGCATCGGATTCACGCCACATACGGCAATTTAAATAATGATATAGGCCTGCCCTTAACGCTATTAAAGATACGCGAACACCATGCTTATGTGGTGGTGGAAATGGGTATGAATCATTTAGGTGAGATTGCATACCTTACCCATATTGCAAAACCAGACGTTGCTGTCATTAATAATGTGGGTACAGCACATATTGGTGAGCTTGGTTCTCGCGAAAATATCGCTAAAGCCAAAGGTGAGATTTTTGAAGGTCTATCCTCTTCAGGCATAGCCGTTATCAATGCTGACGATGATTTTGCAGATTATTGGAAGTCGCTGAATCAGCACCGAAAAGTTCTGGATTTTTCACTAAAACGGACAGCAGATGTGATAGCGCAATAT
>DHYP01000050.1:24195-30740 GCA_002414145.1 Methylophilaceae bacterium UBA5127
CGCATACCACTTACACCCAGATGCATTTAAGCACACCCCATGGAACGGTTGAATTTAGGCTTCATGTGTTAGGTGAGCACAACGTGTATAACGCGTTGGCTGCCAGCACAGCCGCCGTGGCCTTGGGCATCTCAAATGAGCATATTGCCCAAGGTTTGTCGGGATTTGATGGTGTGTATGCGCGTCTACAACAAAAGCAAGGTGTGAACGGTGCAGTGTTGATTGATGATACCTACAACGCTAATCCAGACTCTATGAAGGCCGCTATTGATGTGTTGAGTCAGCAACCCGCAATCAAAGTGTTTGTGATGGGGGATATGGGTGAACTAGGTGGGGATGCCGCAACGATGCATGCTGATATCGGGTGCTATGCAAGTGAGAGGGGAATACAGCATTTTATCGGGTTCGGTGAGCTGAGTCGGCATGCTTGTATGGCATATGGAGCGAGTGCAAAGCACTTTACGGAGTTGGAGCAGCTTGCATTCTACGTCAAGTTATTAATGAATGCTCAAGTGACAGTGTTAGTGAAAGGCTCCAGATTCATGCAAATGGAGCGCGTGGTAAAACTGATTGAGCAGGCACCTCAGTCATCACCAAAACAAGATACGGAGAAGGTCTAATGTTATTAGCGTTAGCACGTTGGTTAGCTCAGGATATACGTAGTTTCCACGTATTTGATTACATTACATTACGCGCGGTATTGGCGACGTTGACGGCCTTGACTATCTCATTTGTAGTGGGTCCTAGCATGATTAGAAAGTTAACAGAGTATAAAGTTGGTCAGGCAGTGAGAGATGACGGGCCGCAAACGCATTTAGTCAAAGCGGGCACACCAACCATGGGTGGCGCGCTCATCTTGGTGGCAATAGCGATTTCCACATTGCTGTGGGCAGATTTACATAATCGCTTTATTTGGGTTGTGTTAGTAACTACCTTGGGTTTTGGGGCAATTGGCTGGGTCGATGATTATCGTAAGGTGGTTTATAAAAACCCTAAAGGCTTATCTGCAAAGGCTAAATATTTTTGGCAAAGTGTCATTGGTCTGGGAGTCGCCATATTCATCTATCAAACCGCGGCAACTCCAGTAGAAACCACATTAATCGTGCCGTTCTTTAAACATTTAACTTTGCCATTAGGCGCAATCACATTTGTAATTTTGACTTACTTGGTCATAGTAGGCAGCAGTAATGCGGTGAATCTAACCGATGGTTTAGATGGGTTAGCGATTCTACCTACCGTGCTGGTAGGTAGTGCTTTAGCAATATTTGCCTATCTGGCTGGGCATGTGGTTTTCTCTAAATATTTGGGCATACCTTATGTGGCAGGCGCAAGTGAATTAATGGTATTTTGCGCGGCTATGGCGGGCGCTGGTTTAGGATTCCTATGGTTTAACGCATATCCAGCAGAGGTGTTTATGGGAGACGTCGGTGCGCTCGCATTAGGCGGTGCATTGGGTGTGGTCGCCGTGATTGTTAGGCAGGAAATTGTACTGTTTATTATGGGTGGTGTGTTTGTCATGGAGACGTTTTCTGTGGCTATTCAAGTGCTCTACTTTAAATACACCAAGAAATTAACAGGGACAGGCAAGAGAATATTTTTGATGGCACCGCTACATCATCACTATGAACAAAAAGGCTGGAAAGAAACGCAAGTAGTCGTGAGATTCTGGATTATTACCATGATGCTGGTATTGATTGGATTATCTACATTGAAATTAAGATGAAAAATCTGCTTATTGATAAAAATGTGTTGGTGCTGGGTCTAGGGGACACTGGGCTGTCTGCGTTACGCTGGTTGCGCAAACAGGGAGCTCACGTGTTCATGGCAGACTCACGTGTAAATCCGCCAGGCATTGATAGCGTGTTGCAGATGTTCCCAAATATCAAAATTTATACAGGGCCATTTGAAGCAGAGGTTTTAATTCATGCAGATTTGATTGTGATTAGCCCAGGTATCTCACTGAAAGAGCCTGCGGTTCGGACAGCGATTGAGCATGGTGTGCCCGTCCTTGGTGATGTCGAGTTATTCGCACAATATCGGGCGAGTTCAGCAAAAGTGGTTGCCATTACGGGCTCCAATGGCAAAACCACAGTGACGAGTTTGGTGGGCGAGATATGTAAAAAGGCAGGCTTGAAAACAGTGGTGGCTGGCAATATTGGTTTACCCGTGCTAGATACCTTGGCTTTAGAGGATCCCCAAGTGTACGTACTTGAGCTATCGAGCTTCCAGCTAGAAACTACCAGTAGTTTAAAAGTGGATGTAGCTACTGTATTGAATCTTTCAGAAGATCATTTGGATCGATATGATTCGATGCAGGAGTATGCATCCGCTAAAGCACGCATATATCTTAACGCTACATTGGCTGTTGTTAATCGAGATGATCCAGCCAGCGTTGGGTTGGCCACTACTGAGTCTGTATCGTTTGGGCTGAATCCAGCAATTAATTTTACTGATTTTGGATTGCAGGATGATGGTTGGCTGGTCAGCGGTAAACGCCGTATTCTGACCGTAGATGATTTAAGTATTAAAGGTCAGCATAACGTAGCAAATGCGCTCGCAGCGATGGCGATTTGTAGTAATTTAGGCATAGATAGGAGCGCAATTATCACTGGACTACGTCAGTTCAAGGGGTTGCCACATCGCGTGGAGTGGGTAGCAAGCATAGGCGAAGTAGATTTTTATGACGACTCAAAAGGCACCAATGTAGGCGCGACATGCGCAGCAATCAAAGGTATGGTTAAAAATGGTCAGCAACAGAAAGTAGTGCTGATTGCGGGTGGCGATGGAAAAGGTCAGGACTTCAGCCCATTAATCGAAGCGGTTCAGCACAATGGTAGAGCGGCGGTGCTATTTGGGCGTGATGCAGCATTGATAGAAGAGGTGTTGTTAAGTGCAAATGTGCCTATTTATGATGCAGTCAGTTTGGAAGAGGCAGTTGCCATTGCGCATAAGGTCGCGTTCCCAGGAGATGCTGTGTTGCTGTCTCCTGCCTGTGCGAGTTTTGATATGTTTAGAAATTATGTGCATCGTGCTGAGGTGTTTATAGAAGCAGTTAAAGCGTTGGAGGCGGCAACGTGCTAGGCATTATTCATCTTCCACGTGAGCGTATGCTTTCACCAAGCTATGACCAAATGTTGCTATGGGTCACATTAGTGTTACTCGGTTTAGGCTTGGTCATGGTCTATTCCGCCTCTATTGCGATTGCAGAGGCGGATAAAGCGACAGGGCATCAAGCGGCTTACTATTTGATTCGCCAAACCATATTTATTGTGATTGGGTTAGCTGCTGCCCTGGCCACATTTCAAATTCCAGTGGCATGGTGGCAAAAAATGGCACCGTATCTCTTTTTAGCAGGGTTGGGGTTGTTGGTGTTGGTGCTGATTCCTGGTGTCGGCCGTAATGTGAATGGTAGTCAGCGCTGGTTATTTCTATTTGTGATTAATCTGCAGCCTTCAGAGTTTGTGAAACTGTTTGCTGCAATGTATGCGGCGGACTACGCAGTGCGTAAATCTGAGCAAATGGATAGCATCGTTAAAGGCTTTTTGCCGATGGTAGCAGTAATGATTTTGGTCGGTTTTTTATTGCTAAGAGAGCCAGATTTTGGCGCGTTTGCAGTTGTTGCGGCTATCTCCATTTCAATTTTATGGTTAGGTGGCATTAACGTGAAGATATTCATTGCTTTGCTAGCCATTTTGCCTGTGGCCATTTACTTTCTAATTGTGAGCTCAGATTATCGTTTGCAACGTGTGATTGGGTTCCTTGATCCTTGGGCTGACCCTTACGGTAAAGGTTATCAATTGTCACATGCCCTAATTGCGTTTGGTCGAGGGGAGTGGGTGGGTGTTGGGCTGGGGGCGAGCGTAGAAAAACTGCTGTATTTACCAGAAGCCCATACAGACTTTTTATTGGCAGTAATTGCAGAAGAATTAGGGTTTATAGGCGTGCTAACAGTGCTTGGATTATTTGCATGGATCGTGATACGTGCATTCGGTATTGGTAAAGAGGCAGTGGCAAATGAGCGCTACTTTGGTGCATTGCTGGCACAAGGTATCGGTATCTGGATGGGTGTGCAGGGCATCATTAATATCGGCGTGAATATGGGTGTGCTGCCAACGAAGGGATTGACATTACCCTTACTTTCCTTTGGTGGTAGCGGGATTTTGGCGAATTGTATCGCCATGGCTATTTTGCTCAGAATCGATTTTGAAAACCGTCGGCTACAGAAGGGGCTGCCAGCATGATGTTTGATAATGCGGTAACCAGTTTTGAACAGCACACCATCATGATTATGGCGGGTGGTACGGGTGGCCATATTTATCCTGCAATGGCTGTTGCGGATTATCTGAAATCACATAATTGGCGTGTTGTATGGTTGGCCACAGAAGGAGGCATGGAAAACCGCCTCATCATAGACAAGCCTTATTTGATTGCCAAAATTCAAATGCAAGGCGTGCGTGGAAAAGGTGTGCTGGGGTGGCTAAAGTTGCCATATCGATTAGCAGTTGCCTTTAAACAGACCTTAAGCGCGATGCGTGAGCATCAGCCGCATGTGGTGTTAGGAATGGGTGGCTATGCCGCTTTTCCAGGGGGCATTATCGCAAGGCTGCTAGGCAAGCCGCTCATCATTCATGAGCAGAATTCAATCGCTGGCTTAACCAATAAAGTGTTAAGTGTGTTTGCAAGTCGTGTGCTTGTGGCTTTCCCAAGTGTATTGCCAGAGCAGGGCATTCTGGTTGGTAATCCAGTGCGGCAGACATTATCAGAACTGGATCCGCCTGAGCAACGCTATGCGCAACGTAAAGGGAAGCTAAAGTTGCTTGTCGTGGGCGGTAGCTTAGGGGCAACCGCGCTGAATGACGTGATACCAAAAGCCTTGGCTCAATTGCCAGTCAATGTACGTCCAGAGGTTATCCATCAAGCGGGGGAAAAGCATATTGAAGCAATGAGTGCACATTATGAGGCGTTAGGGGTAGAGGCAGTGACACGGGCATTTATTCAAAATATGCCTGATGTTTATGCGTGGGCCGATTTGGTGATCTGTCGGGCAGGCGCACTCACGATTGCTGAAATTGCTTGTGTAGGGGTTGCCAGCGTATTGGTGCCCTTCCCGTTTGCCGTTGATGATCATCAAACGACAAACGCGCAATATTTGGCGGATAGCGGTGCAGCCATGCTGGTACCACAAACGGAATTTGATGTAGCAAAAGTGATTGAAATATTACAAACGTTTTCGCGTGAGAAGTGTTTGCAAATGGCAGTGAATGCCAAAAAGCTGGCTAAGCCAGAAGCAACGCAAACAGTGGCAAAGATTTGTATGGAGTGCGCCATTGCAGGCGTATAAAGATGAAGCATAAAGTTAAAAACATTCATTTTATCGGTATTGGCGGCTCAGGAATGAGCGGCATTGCAGAGGTGCTCATTAATCTTGATTTCAATGTAAGCGGATCAGATTTGGCTAATAACGCAGTCACAAAACGACTGGCTTCATTTGGTGCGACTGTCTATCAGGGGCATGCGAAAGCGCATTTGGGTGATGCGGATGTCGTGGTGGTATCAAGTGCCGTCAATGAGCAAAACCCAGAGATTATTGCGGCGCGCGAGAAAAAAATCCCAGTGATACCGCGCGCGCTGATGCTGGCTGAACTTATGCGATTTAAGCAAGGCATTGCGGTGGCTGGAACACATGGCAAAACCACAACCACCAGTCTCATAGCAAGTATTCTGGCAGAAGCAGGCATGGATCCAACTTTTGTGATTGGCGGCAGGTTAGAGTCAGCAAGTGCAAATGCGCGCTTAGGCACTGGTGAGTACATTGTAGTAGAGGCGGATGAGTCAGATGCTTCCTTTTTGCATCTCACACCCGTGCTAGCAGTGGTGACCAATATCGATCAAGACCATATGGATACCTATGAACATAGTTTTGATAAGCTCAAAAATGCATTTGTAGAGTTTTTGCAGCAAATTCCATTTTGGGGAATGGCTGTGCTGTGTATTGATGATGCCAATATTCGCGAAATTCTACCGCGTGTCACACGTCCTGTCATGACCTACGGCATGAGTGAAGATGCGCGAATACGCGCAAAAAATGTAAGAGCAGATAACGGCAAAATGCACTTTACGGTTGAGCGTATTAATGGTGTCACTACGACGTTTGATGTGACATTAAACTTACCTGGGCAGCACTATGTGTTAAATGCACTTGCCGCCATTGCTATTGCAAGTGAGCTTAGTGTGCCAGATCACGCCATGATAAAAGCGCTGGCCGAGTTCAAGGGGGTTGGTCGTCGGTTTGAACGTTATGGCGAAGTAAAAGCATTATCTGGCGGTACGTTTACGTTAATCGATGATTATGGACATCATCCAGTAGAAATGCAGGCTGTGATTGCTGCTGCGCGTGGCGCATTCCCTAATCGGCGCTTGGTATTAGCATTTCAGCCACATCGTTATACAAGAACACGTGATTGTTTCGAGGATTTTGTGCGAGTCATTTCAGGTACAGATGTGGTGATTTTGACTGAAGTGTATTCAGCAGGTGAAGCACCTAT
>DHYP01000050.1:30933-31292 GCA_002414145.1 Methylophilaceae bacterium UBA5127
TGATGGTAAAAGCCACTACACAATCTAACTTGCTTAAGCATGAGCCATTGGCACGCTACACCAGTTGGCGTGTGGGCGGGCGGGCTGATCAATTATTTATTGCAGAGTGCCTAGAAGATTTGCAAAACTTTTTGCAATCGTTGCCAGAAGCTGAGCCGATTTATTTTATAGGCTTAGGCAGCAATTTGTTAGTCAGGGATGGCGGAGTGNNGGCACAGTGATTGTGATGCATCAGGCACTCAATGCGTTGTATATGGACGCTGATCGAGTCTATGCCGATGCGGGTGTGACGTGTGCAAAGCTTGCGCGTTTCTGCGCAAACGAGGCAAAACAAGGCGCTGAATTCATGGCGGGGATTC
>DHYP01000050.1:31351-33922 GCA_002414145.1 Methylophilaceae bacterium UBA5127
TGCCGAGACTTGGCAAATCGTGCAACAGGTTAAGACCATTAATCAAGCGGGCGAGGTGAAGGTAAGAGACAAGTCTGAATACCAACCTAGCTATCGGCACGTAGGCGTACCAAATGAAAGAGAATGGTTCTTGGGTGCCTGGTTTGAATTATCTGAAGGCCATGCAAAAGCGTCGGCACAAAAAATCAAGCAATTGCTGGCAACGCGTTTAGCGAGTCAACCACTCAATCTGCCAAGTGCAGGCTCGACTTTTAGAAATCCAGAAGGTCGCTATGCAGCTAAGTTAATAGAAGAATGTGGTTTAAAAGGCTTCATTATCGGGGGCGCGCAGGTGTCAGAAAAGCATGCCAATTTTATAGTGAATGTGGGTAATGCCACAGCATTGGATATTGAGTTATTGATTAAACATATTAAAGAAAAAGTGTTGGCGGACACAGGGGTCATGTTGCAACAAGAAGTAAGGGTCATTGGTGAGTATGCGTAATGTAAAACAATTTGGGAAAGTCGCGGTGCTGTTTGGTGGTACCTCTGGTGAGCGTGAGGTGTCAATTAAGAGTGGATCGGCAGTCTTGGCAGCCTTGCATAGACAAGGCGTGGACGCGTATGCATTTGATCCAGCAACACAGCCATTAAGCGCGCTTGCGCAATATGACCGCGCGTTTATTTCCCTGCATGGTCGGCATGGTGAAGATGGCACGATGCAAGGCGCATTAGATTTAATGGGAATCCCATATACAGGTAGCGGCGTCATGGCATCTGCACTAGGGATGGACAAATGGCGCACCAAGTTATTATGGAGAGCCACTGGTGTAGTGACGCCTGATTTTGAGTTGATAGATGCAAAAACTGATTTAAATCAGGTTGTACACAAGTTGGGTTTGCCGTTGTTTGTTAAGCCTGCCAATGAAGGGTCAAGTATTGGTATCTCCAAGGTAAAAGCATTAGCTGATATGGCAGAAGCTTATGCACTGGCGGCACAAGCGGATCCGTTGGTGATAGCAGAAAGGTTTATCGGGGGCGGCGAATATACAGTGGGAATTTTGGGAAATGTGGCGTTACCGATTGTGCGTATCGTACCCAAAAACGAGTATTACGACTATGAAGCTAAATATATCAGGGATGACACAGAGTATCACTGTCCATGCGGGCTAGACAGCAAAAAAGAAGCACAGATTCAAGAGGAAGCGATTCAAGCCTTTAAGGTGTTGGGTTGCGCGGGCTGGGGTCGTGTAGATTTTTTAATGGATGAGGCAGGGAATCATTACTTCCTGGAAGTCAATACGAGTCCAGGCATGACAGATCATAGCCTGGTGCCCATGGAGGCAAAAGCGGCTGGCTTAAGTTTTGACGCGCTAGTGTTAAGTATTTTAGAGATGACTGTGGAGAAATCACATGTGGAATAAACCACAACTAATGAATTGGATTGCCAATTTTTTATTCGCAACTGCTGTTGTGATGATGTTGTACATTTTGCTTTATGCCGTTGTGCATTTGCCCATATTTCCATTACGTGAAGTGAAGGTAGAAGGGCATTTGTCACATGTGACGCATGAACAAATTAGCTTAATTATTGAGAAGCATTTAAAAGGCAACTTTTTTACATTAAATCTGGAACGTACTCGAGATGCGTTTGAAAAGCTTCCTTGGGCGCGCAAAGTCAGCGTAAGAAGGCGTTGGCCAGATCAAATTGATGTGGTCATCGAAGAGCATGAGGTATTGGCGCGCTGGGGTGATATTGCGTTGGTGAATACCTATGGTGAGATTTTTCATGCGGCCTCAGACGCAAGCTTGCCAGTATTTTATGGGCCTGGTGATGGCGTCGCCGAGGTGAGTAAGGGCTATGGCGTCTATAACGCTATTTTAAATCAGGCACACATGAAAATTGAGCAGGTGACTTTATCTCCTAGACGTTCATGGGAGATTAAAACAGACAAAGGTATGTTGATTGCACTAGGACGAGTGGATATGGAAAGTAGACTGACTCGGTTTGTGAAAAGTTATATCAGTACGTTGCATCAACTGGAATTGAATTTGCGCTACGCAGATTTGCGTTATCCAAATGGGTTTGCAGTGCGTAAGCCAGGCAATATGTTGTAAAAAATAGCGGCTAGGTCGTCGACATAGACAGAAAAGTGGTGGGGAAAAGCATGGTTAAAAAAGTAAGAGAAGATAAGAACTTAATCGTAGGGTTAGATATTGGCACTTCTAAGATTGTGGCGATTGTGGCTGAGCTATTACCAGACGGCACTTTAAAGGTGATTGGCTTGGGGCAGCATATTTCGCGAGGGCTCAAGAAAGGTGTCGTGGTTAATATTGATTCGACGATGCAAGCGATACAGCGCGCCATTGAAGAGGCTGAATTGATGGCGGACTGTAAAATCAATACGGTATACACAGGCATCGCGGGAAGCCACATTAAAAGCTTAAATTCACACGGCATGGTCAAAATTAAAGATGCTGAAGTCTCGCAAACAGATGTGGATCGCGTGGTAGAAACGGCGCGCGCGGTAGCATTGCCAGCAGATCAGCAAATTCTACATATTCTGACGCAAGAATTCATTATCGATGGAC
>DHYP01000050.1:33989-34980 GCA_002414145.1 Methylophilaceae bacterium UBA5127
GTACACATTGTCACGGGTGCTGTGGCGGCTGCACAAAACATAGTGAAGTGTATTAAACGTTGTGGCCTAGAAGTGAGCGATTTGATCTTGCAACCATTAGCTTCAAGTGTTGCTGTGCTTACCGAAGACGAAAAAGAACTAGGGGTGTGTTTGGTTGATATAGGCGGTGGTACAACTGATATTGCCGTATTTAAAAATGGCTCTATCCGTCATACCGCAGTCATCCCAATTGCAGGCGATCAAATGACGAATGACATAGCAGTGGCATTCCGTACCCCCACACAGTCTGCCGAAGAAATAAAAGTGAAATATGGCTGTGCACTCAGACAATTAGCAGATCCACGTGAAGTGGTAGAGGTGCCTGGTGTAGATGGCAGAGAGGCACGCCAGTTGTCCATACAAACTTTAGCAGAAGTGATTGAGCCGCGCGTGGTAGAGCTTTATGAGTTTGTGCAGCAAGAGCTTAGACGTAGCGGCATGGAAGAGATGATTGCTTCAGGCATTGTGATTACAGGCGGCTCGGCTGCGATGCGCGGCATGGTCCAGCTTGGTGAGGAGATATTTCATACACCAGTGCGTTTAGGCATGCCCAGGTATGTCGGTGGCCTGTCAGAAGTCATCGGTAATCCAAGATATTCCACAGGTGTGGGGTTAGTGCTAATGGGTAAGCAACAATTAGAACGCCAGTTATTAGGGCACATGCAATCGAGTTCGGTAGGCAGAGTGTTGGAGAAAATGAAGAGTTGGTTTCAAGGAAATTTTTAGATTTTGGATAGTTTAGTAGTAAAGCAGTTGATTTAGGGCAGGATCTAGCTTGAAGAACATCTCAACTAGGTTCAAAAATAAAGGGCAAAAGGAGGTTTAAGATGTTTGAAATTATGGAAAAAGATACGCAAGAAGCAGTCATTAAAGTGATTGGGGTGGGTGGTTGCGGCGGTAATGCAGTTGCACATATGATAGAAAAATCCGTGGGTGGCGTAGAGTTTATTTG
>DHYP01000050.1:35042-38544 GCA_002414145.1 Methylophilaceae bacterium UBA5127
TGTTGCAAATTGGCGCTGACATCACTAAAGGCTTAGGGGCTGGTGCTAAGCCAGAAATTGGTCGTGAAGCTGCCTTGGAAGACCGCGATCGCATTGCAGAGGCGATTGACGGCGCTGATATGCTATTTATAACCGCAGGCATGGGTGGCGGTACAGGTACAGGTGCTGCACCGATTATTGCGGAAGTAGCCAAAGAGATGGGTATCCTGACAGTCGCGGTGGTCACTAAGCCATTTGCTTTTGAAGGTAAACGCACCAAAGTGGCCACAGAAGGTTTGGAAGAACTGTCTCAGCACGTTGACTCACTGATTGTGATTCCTAATGAGAAACTGATGGAAGTGCTGGGTGAGGATGTGCCATTTTTAGAAGCATTCCGTGCTGCGAACGATGTGCTACATAATGCGGTCTCAGGGATTGCAGAGATTATCAATTGTCCAGGCTTGGTGAATGTGGACTTCGCGGATGTACGCACTGTGATGTCTGAAATGGGAATGGCAATGATGGGTTCTGCCGAAGCAAGTGGTCCTGATCGTGCACGTATTGCAGCTGAGCAAGCAGTTGCCAGTCCACTGTTAGAAGATGTGAACTTGGCAAATGCACGTGGTGTGTTAGTCAACATTAGTGCAAGTAGTAGTTTTAAAATGAAAGAGTATTATGATGTAATGAATACCATCAAAGCGTTTACTGCAGAAGATGCAACTGTCATCGTCGGTAACGTTATGGATGAAAGCATGGGTGAGAACTTGCGTGTCACCATGGTGGCTACAGGCTTGAGCGGGGCAGTCGCGCGTCGCCAGCCAAAACCTGAGCTTAAAGTCATGACAGCACTGCGTGATGGCACAAGCGGGCAGCCAATGTTTGCTGGTATGGAGGTGGAAGAAGATGAAGCCCCTGCGGTGTTTAGCAGTAATAATCGTCGTGCCCAAGTAGAGGCGATGAAAATGTCTGGCGTGGAAGAGTATGATATTCCAGCATTTTTACGCAAACAGGCAGATTAACGTTATGTGTCATACGTAATAAAAGTAGTACTATCAATCGTCAGAATTGAGACTAAAGGAAAGACATTAGGTGCTTAAACAAAGAACTTTAAAAAAAGTGATAAGTACGACTGGTGTGGGCCTGCATAATGGTGAAAAGGTCGTCATGACTTTGAAGCCAGCAGCCATTGATACAGGTATTGTATTTCGGCGCGTTGATTTGCCAGGTACGCCTGAAATTCAAGCAACACCAGAAGCTGTACGCGATACGCGATTATGCTCAGCCCTAGAGCAGAATGGCGCACGTGTTGCGACAGTAGAGCACTTGATGTCGGCTTTAGCTGGACTTGGCGTGGATAACGTGATGGTAGAAGTGAACGCGTCTGAAATCCCAATTATGGATGGAAGTGCGGGTCCATTTATCTTTTTATTGCAGTCTGCGGGTATTGTTGAGCAGCCAGCACCTAAAAAGTTTATTCGCATCAAAAAGTTAGTGGAAATAAAAGAAGCAGATAAATGGGTAAAGTTTGAGCCTTACCATGGGTTTAAAATGGATTTCACCATTGATTTTGCGCATCCTGTGTTTGAGAACTCAGGAAAAACGGTACATATTGATTTCGCTGATAATTCTTACATTAGAGAGATTAGTCGGGCAAGAACCTTTGGGTTTATGCATGAAGTGGAGTATTTGCGTGCAAATGGTCTGGCGCGTGGTGGCAGTCTGGACAATGCCATTGTGTTAGACGAATATCGCGTGCTTAATTCAGATGGTTTAAGGTATCAAGATGAGTTTGCCAAACATAAGGTGCTTGATGCAATTGGTGATTTATATATGTTGGGACACCCAATTTTGGGTGCATTTACCGCATATAAATCAGGCCATGCCTTAAATAACCAGTTATTACGCGCCTTATTGGCAGATCAAGCGGCTTGGGAATATGCGATATTCGAAAATGTGGAGGATGCTCCTGCTGGCTATGTAGCGCAAAAAGAGTTTTTTGAGCCAGTGTTGATGCCGCATTTTAGTTGAACATCAAAAAGCGTGTTACAGGAGGTGCGTCATGATAGTGATAAGGCTTGTAGCCATATTCTTTGTCATTGCAGCACTGTTGCTGCTTGGAATGTATTGTTATTCGGGCGAGAAAAAATATTTCTTGTGGTTTAAAAAGCTAGCAAAATACATTTTCTGGTTTTTACTAGCAGCGATGTCATTGTATTTTCTCAGCCGTTTCTTGCGTGGGTAGGGTGAAAAGCGTGTCAATCAGTCGTTTCCATTTAGCAAAAATGACATGCACTTTATGTGTGTTGATTCTGCTGTTTCAAGCAATGTATGTAATCGCAGATGCTGGAGACGATGAGTTTCTAAATGCAAAAGCGGCTTACGAAAAAAGAAATGCATTTGCTCTAGCAGAGTCAGTCAATCGTTTAAAAAATCAAAACTATATTCTTGCACCGTATGCGGATTATTGGTTAATGTTGCTTAATCTGGATGCAGTCAGTAATGATGAGATGAATGCTTTTTTAGCGCGATATAGTGCGCTACCATTTGCAGATCGATTGCGAGGCGAGTGGTTAAAACAATTAGGCAAAAAACAAGATTGGCCAACATTTTTAAGTGTTTATACCCAATATCAATCCAGCGATGCGGGTGTAGCTTGCTATGCCGCAGAAGCCAGTGCAGCCGTGTATGGCGCGCAAACATTGGAATCTGCAAAATCACTTTGGTTTAAATCACGAGAACAGCCTGCTAACTGCAATGACTTGTTTGATCAACTACAAGCAGCAAAAGTATTGTCGGAGGATGATATTTTTGAGCGCTTTAACATGGCCTTGTCTGACAATAGGATTACGTTGGCGAAAGGCATAGCAAAGCGTAGCCGTCAAGTAGATGAAAAGTTGGATAAGCAAATTGACCTTGCTTTGACCAAGCCACAATTGGTACTTGGTAAAAAAAGTTTTAGTACGAGTAATCGGTATGGCCGTGCATTATATTTGTTAGCATTAACACAATTAGCAAAAACAGACTCCATACAAGCTTTGGTGATGTTTAAAAAATCAGAGCAGTATTTCAACGCACAAGAAAAAAGTGATTTTTATGGCAAGCTAGCGCTAAACGCAGCAAAACGGCATGAGCCACAGGCATATGATTGGTTTCAATTGGCTGAAAACTCAACGTTGAGTAAAGAGGAGTTTGAGTGGTATGCACGTAGTGCTTTACGTAAGGCAGACTGGAGTGCACTCCTTGAGGTAATCGCTGCGATGCCGCCAGACCAAGCAGATGAACCTGCCTGGCGTTACTGGAAGGGGCGCGCATACAAGGTACAAAATAAAATCGTAGAAGCTAATAGTATTTTAGCACCGCTTTCTACTGAGCGTCATTATTATGGATGGCTTGCGCAGGAGGAGTTGGAGTCCAGTATGAGTACACAACCTGATTTTTATGTGCCCAGCAATGCAGAAGTAGATGCATTTGCCAAGTTAGAACAAGTGAAGCGTGCTGATGCATTACAAAGACTGGATTTGGT
>DHYP01000050.1:38579-38942 GCA_002414145.1 Methylophilaceae bacterium UBA5127
TGATGGTTCTGATGACAGGCAGCTACTTGCCGCCTCCGCATACGCTTCAAGAAAAAAATGGTTTGATATTAGCGTGATGACCGCTGATAAAACAAAAGAGCTGCACAATTATGATTTGCGCTATCCAACGCCATATCGTGATTTGATAAGCACAGCGACAAAAGATACCAATATTGATGAGGCGTGGGTGTATGGCATTGTTCGTCAGGAAAGCCGATTTATGCATTATGCAAAATCTCATGTAGGCGCATCAGGGTTGATGCAACTGATGCCAGCTACCGCCAAATGGATTGCAAAAAAGGTTGGTTTACAGGCCTATAACAGCAGTATGATTCATGAGTTAGATACAAATATCACACTCGC
>DHYP01000050.1:38974-48054 GCA_002414145.1 Methylophilaceae bacterium UBA5127
TGGATCAATTTAATGGGCAAGAAACCATGACCACAGCAGGTTATAATGCTGGTCCGAGTCGTGCTAAAAAATGGATGGGAGAAGTCCCATTGGAAGGTGCTATTTACGCAGAAACTATTCCTTTCGACGAGACTAGAGATTACGTTAAAAAAGTCATGTCTAATGCGCACTTGTATTCACAACGTTTGGGATTAAAAAGCATGCCGCTGAAAACGCGGCTGGGAATTGTGCCTGCGCGTAATGCTGAGGTAGAAATTATTCAATCATCTGTAGAGTAAGGTAAGGTTATATGAAAAAAATTACAGTATTAGGAGGCTCTGGCTTTGTGGGGACAAGCTTGGTTGCGAGGTTGGATGCGATTGGCTATCAAGTCACTGTGTTAACGCGGAAAAGAGAGTTAGCTAAGCACTTGATATTGTTGCCGAAAGTGCATGTGATTGAGTGTGATTTAGCACAGCAGCAAAAACTAAAAAGCCTATTAGCGGGTAGCGATATTGTGATTAATTTAGTGGGGATTCTGCATGAGTCAGGAAACTCCACATTTGAAAAAATGCACCATCAGTTACCAAGGCGCTTAGCGCAATTGTGTGAAGAGTTGAATATCCCCAGATTGATTCAGATGAGTGCGTTACAAGCAAGCAAATCTGCGCCTAGCAAGTACTTACGCAGTAAAGCAGCAGGCGAAGAAGCCGTATTTGAGTATAGTAAAAAATTGAATATTACGATTTTTAGACCTTCTATAATTTTTGGTCGTTCTGACAATTTCTTTAACCTGTTTGCAAAACTGGTCAAAGTGCTGCCTGTTATATTCTTAGCCAAACCCCATGCTAAGTTTCAGCCAATTTGGGTGGAGAATGTCGTGTCTTGTATTGTCAATGCATTAGAGGATAGTGTTACTTACGATAAAGTGTACGAGTTGGGCGGGCCGCAGGTATACACACTACAAGAGCTCGTGACCAAAGTAATGACAGTACTCAACAAGCCTCGCCCAATCATAGGTTTAAATGATCGTCTATCTTTTCTGCAAGGTTGGGCAATGGAGTTGTCGCCTATCCCACTGATGAGCCGTGACAATATACGTTCCATGCAGGTGGATAATGTCACGGGGCAAAATAATGCGCATGCCTTGGGTGTCACGTTAATGCCTTTAGAAGCAATCGTGCCTGAGTATTTGACCAATGCAACTCCTAGAGGGGCTTATTTGGATTACCGTTGTGCTGCTGGACGTATCATTAATGCTAAACGCTGATTGAGTCACTGGATACTGGCTATGGTCGCTAAATGAAAGTGTATTGTGTCGGCGGTGCGGTGCGTGATGAGTTGCTTGGTTTGCCAATCAAAGACCGTGATTATGTTGTTGTGGGCGAGCACGTCAGCACGATGATAAGCGCTGGCTTTAAACCAGTAGGCAAAGATTTTCCTGTATTTTTACATCCAAAAACACACGAAGAATATGCGTTAGCGCGTACGGAGCGCAAAACAGCCAAAGGTTATAAAGGGTTTGAGGTGTATGCTGCCCCTGAGGTCACGCTAGAGCAAGATTTAAGCAGACGAGACTTCACCATGAATGCCATTGCAAAAAATGCAGATGGTCAGCTTATTGATCCCTTCCATGGACAAGCAGATATTCAAGCTAAAGTGATTCGGCATGTTAGTGATGCGTTTGTAGAAGATCCAGTGAGAATTTTGCGCGCTGCGCGCTTTTGCGCAAGATTGACAGACTTTACCATAGCGGAAGAAACCTTGGCTTTGATGCGCATTATGGTAGAAGCTGGTGAAGTAGATGCGTTAGTCCCTGAACGTGTTTGGCAGGAGCTCTCCCGCGGTTTGATGGAAGTACAACCTAGCCGTATGTTTGAAGTGTTACGCGCATGTGGTGCACTCAGAATTGTTTTTCCAGAATTAGATCGATTATGGGGCGTACCGCAGCCTCCACAGCATCACCCTGAAGTAGATACGGGCGTGCATGTCATGATGGTAGTGGATTATGCCGCCAAGCAGCAGTTTAGCTTGCCAGTACGTTTTGCAGCGCTCACGCATGATTTAGGTAAAGGCACAACACCCAAAGAACTTTTGCCTAGACATATTGGGCATGAGCAGCGTAGTGTGGAGTTGTTAAAAGCGGTATGTGCGCGCTTACGCGTACCCAATGACTGTAAAGTCTTAGCACATATTGTGGCTAAGTTTCATGGCAAACTGCATGCTGTGCCAAAAATGAAGGCTAGCACGATGGTAACCTTTCTGACTGAGTTAGATGCATTTCGCCAACCTGAGCGTTTTCAGGCGTTTTTGCAGGCATGTGAGGCGGATAGTCGCGGCAGGACAGGGCTTGAACAGTGTGCGCTCGATGAAGCTGAACGCTTGCTAAGCGCATTGCAGCTGGCTACTGCCGTAGACGTTGGTGTTGTTGCAATGCAGTATACTGAGGCTGAACAGATTAAGTCAGCAGTGTTTGAGGCTAGATGTCATGCGCTGAAGCTTGGATTGAAAATCTAGTTCCTTATATGCTTACAAATTTGAAGCTAGTGAACATTTAGAAAATATTGAATAAGATATTTTGCGATAAAGCCCACGAAGCCAAAAGTGAGCGCTAGAAATAGGGCGAACGTACCCATTTTTCCTGCTTTAGATTTCCATGCTAGATGGCCCACAATAAAAATCATGAGCAGCATGAGACCACCTACACCGTAAGTAAGCCCAAACGCTGTAATTTGTGCTTCGGTAAATCCAAAAACTGTATTTTCCATAATGGTGTTGAGTGTGTTAAATATTAAGAATACTAATTTGGGTGTCAGAAAACTCTAATGGTTTGCGTCACAAGCCACTTTTTGCAAATTGATGCCAGCGACCAATCACGTAACACATGATCAGGTTGGCATGTGCGCTAGGGTCTACTTTGATTTGAGCGGTGGTTTCTGCAATTCTTAAGCTTTGTTTTAAGCTGGCTTCAATGCGATCGTAGAGCTGATTAATACGCAGCTGAAGTCTATCATCTTCGTTGATTAAAGCATCGCCAATTAACACGCGCGTCATCCCTGGATTCTTTTCGGCAAATTTAAGTAGCATGACAATAATCAACTGTACTTGTTTGTCGCCGCTAGTTTCGTCGGTGGTGATTTTATTAATGACACCAAAAATTGAAGTCTCGATAAACTCAATCAGCCCTTCAAACATTTGCGCTTTATTCGCAAAATGACGATAGAGAGCTGCCTCGCTCACCTCTAGTTTGGCGGCTAAAGAAGCAGTAGTGATTTTCTCGCGCTTGGGGGTTTCCAGCATCTGGGCGAGTGTCTCTAATATTTGTTGTTTGCGGTCTGATGCCATGTTGTTCTCTAGATGAATAGGTTCGATTTATTATAACTTAAGGTGTGTGAGTGCTAACACAGCGTTAATTCTATAATCAACATAATTTGGTTTTTGCACCTTTTTGCTGACCCAGACGGTGCGCATACCCAAACGTTTTGCCGTCATCAGTGCAGGTAAGCTGTCCTCAAGCATAACACAATCGGCCGCACGCACGTTGAGTTTGCGCAACAGCATAGCAAAGCCGCGGGCGCTTGGTTTGGCATGAAATTGAGTCGATTCAACGCTAAATACTAAGGCAAAGCAATCCGCAATATTTAAAATTTCTAACACACGGATGGCGTAATCACGAGGCGCATTAGTGAATACACACTTACGCCCATTCAGGCTTTTTAACATGTGTTTTAATTGTTTAACCTGCACTACCATGTTAGGTAAGTCTATGAAAGCATGGGTTTCTTTTAAAAAGTGATGGGCATCTATTCCATGGTGACGCATTAATCCTTTAAGTGTTGCGCCGTAAATGCGCCAGTAGTGTTGGCGTAACTGATGTGCTGCATGCTCGTCCATCTCCAATTCGTCCATAATGTATTGTGTCATAGCACGATTCATCACTGGGAAGATATGCTTAGAGGCGTTATGTAGTGTATCATCGAGATCAAAGATCCAAGTTTTTGGCATTGCACCTATCCCAGAGTTGGCTAATGAGTGTGGATCGGTGTTATTTTGCTTTGATGAGTGTACCTACCCCCTCATCTGTGAGTACTTCCAGCAGTAGTGCATGCTCAACGCGGCCATCAATAATGTGCACAGATTTGACCCCGCTACGCGCAGCATCTAATGCAGAACTGATTTTCGGTAACATACCGCCAGAGAGCGTGCCATCCGCTACCATTTCATCAATATGCTTAGGCGTTAGACCAGTCAGTAAGTTACCGTCTTTATCTAGTACGCCAGGCGTGTTAGTCAGCAGAATCAATTTTTCTGCATTTAGAATCTCGGCTAATTTACCAGCGACGACATC
Organism: Methylophilaceae bacterium UBA5127; assembly: GCA_002414145.1. Classification (GTDB taxonomy): domain Bacteria; phylum Pseudomonadota; class Gammaproteobacteria; order Burkholderiales; family Methylophilaceae; genus Methylophilus. The sequence goes on from DHYP01000050.1 coordinate 43,302, forward strand.
TGCGTTGATGTTATACGTTTCACCGTCAACACCGACGCCAATTGGTGCTACCACTGGAATAAAGTCGCCACTGTCTAAAAAGCTAATGATGCTTGGGTCAATTGCACTAATTTCACCTACTTGACCAACATCAATCATCTTTGAGGGGTCATTTAAATCTTCCATTAATAGTTTGTGTGCATGAATAAAATTGCCATCCTGCCCAGTCAGTCCTACCGCTTTGCCACCGTGTCGATTGATCAGGTTGACAATCTCTTTGTTCACTTGTCCGCCCAACACCATTTCAACGACATCCATGGTCTCTTCGTCAGTCACGCGCATGCCTTGAATAAACTGGCCTTTTTTGCCTAGTTTATCCAACATCTCGTTAATTTGCGGGCCACCGCCATGTACTACGACAGGATTCATGCCGACCAGTTTGAGCAACACTACATCTTGCCCAAAGCACTGCTTTAGATGCTCGTCAGTCATCGCGTTGCCGCCATATTTGATGACAATCGTTTTATCAAAAAAGCGCTTGATATAAGGAAGTGCTTCAGAAAGCGTTTTTGCTTTTTTGGCTGCGGTAGTTTCGCTTAACATGGTGTAAAGTCTCAGAATTCAGAATGCTGTAGATTGTATATAAAAGTGAGTGATTTTTCACATCATGAATTATTTTCTTTTTTAATTTTTGCAAAGTACTAGCGTCAGGTTTAATCATAATGTCACTTTTAAAATTGAAAAAGGATGTTATCTATTGCTATCCCATATTTAGGGGATTGACATGTTTTTATGTTTACGTTGGAATGATAGGCAGTTTAAATATCTAAGGGACTGGGAATGAAAACAAGATTTGTAGTAGCTGGTTTATTGGCAATAATTGCCTTATCTGCAAAGGCTGATTTGCTGGGTACTGAGATGGGCAACTCCAGTGCAAAAACAACAGCCACTGGTTCTGCTGGAGGCTCTAACTCGCAAAATGCTAATACGCAATTAGAAAAATGTGATAAACCCTTGGGTACGTTAGCGGTGGTCGAGGATCAAAATGCCGCTTGGTATGCAGAGATTTCAGGACAATATCAATTAGGTTCTACTGTGCCAGTGCTTAAGTTATTGGTACAGCAGTCTAACTGTTTTATGGTGGTTGATCGCGGCGCTGCCATGCAGGTGATTCAAGGAGAACGTAATCTGCGTGATAGCGGTGAGCTACGTCAATCCAGCAATTTCAAAAAAGGCCAAATGGTCGCAGCGGATTACGCGATGAGTCCATCTATTACCTTTAGTAATAACGATGCAGGTGGGATTGGTGGCGCGTTAGCAGGCATTGCTGGCAGAACTGTTGGAGCCATTGCTGGTGGCATTAAAACTAAAGAGGCCAGTACAATGTTAACGCTAGTGGATAATCGGTCGAGTGTGCAAGTGGCGGCGGCAGAGGGCAGCTCAAAAAATACAGACTTTAGTCTCTTCGGCGGCCTATTTGGCGGTGGTTTAGGAGCTGCTGGCGGTGGATACAGCAATACTGCTCAAGGTAAGGTGATTGTGGCTGCATTTACTGATTCGTATAACAATCTAGTGCGTGCAGTCAAAAATTACAAACCTCAAACGATTGAGGGCGGGCCAGGTACTGGCGGTAGTCTCGCGGTTCAGGGTGAGGAAGAGCCTGCAGCAGAGGCGCCAGTGAAGAAGAAAAAAAGTAAAAAACATTAATGAACTGAATTGAACGAGGCTTAGTAGCTACTGCTACTAAGCCTTATTTTTATGTGTGATTTAAATTTAAGAAAGACAAGCAATGGATAACAAGTTAAAAAAAGTATTAGTAGTGACAAGTGTTGTGCTAGCAACAGGTTTAGTTGGATGCGCAGAAATGAAGGTAGGAGATTCAGGTGCAAAAACAACAGCTACTGGATCTGCGGGAGGCTCTAATGCACAAAATGCTAATGCACAATTAGAAAAGTGCGACAAACCGTTGGGCACAATGGCGGTAGTGGAAGACCAGAATGCAGCATGGTATGGTCAGTTATCTGGTCAGTATAAGCTTGGATCTACTGTTCCCGTACTTAAGTTGTTAATCCAGCAATCTAATTGTTTTATGGTGGTCGATCGCGGCGCTGCCATGCAAGTGATGGAGGGCGAGCGCAATTTGCGTGATAGTGGTGAGTTACGTCAGACCAGCAATTTCAAAAAAGGTCAGATGGTTGCTGCTGATTACGCTTTGAGTCCTTCGATTACTTTTAGTAACAATGATGCTGGCGGTGTCGGCGGTGCTTTAGGTCATTTTGGCGGCGGCTGGGCGGCATTGTTAGCGGGTGGTTTGAAGTTTAAAGAGGCAAGTACATTGTTAACTGTAGTTGATAACCGCTCTAGTGTGCAAGTGGCTGCCGCAGAGGGAAGCGCTAAAAATACAGACTTCAACTTGTTTGGCGGTGCATTTGGTGGTGCTTTAGGTGGCGCAGGTGGTGGTTATAGTAATACCGCTGAAGGTAAAGTGATTGTCGCGGCGTTTACCGATTCTTATAACAATATTGTGCGTGCGGTGAAGAGTTATAAGCCACAAATCATTGAGGGTGGAGCTGGTACTGGCGGGCACTTGAACGTTCAAGGTGAGGCTACGCCAGTAACTGAAAGTGCTCCACAAGCAGCAACTAAGAAAACCACCACCAAAACTAAGAAAAAGAAAACACAATAATCGCACATAAGCGTTTGATCTTTAAATAGTCAATAGCGATTGGTCATTTTGCCAATCGCTATTTCTAGAGTGATGATTTGTTTATAAGTCTTTTATAAACACTTTAGATTTTCTTTGCAGGTTATAGATTTTCTTTTTCTCAGCGGGTAAGTTTTCAACGGCTCTTTCGATAAATCCGCGCTCTAAAAACCAATGCTCTGTGCGTGTGGTTAGGCAGAACACCTGTAAGAACCCGTATTTTTTTGCCTGATCTTGGCAGAAGTTGAATAGTTTGTCTCCACGTCCGCCACCACGGTACTGTGGGTCTATCGCTAAACAAGCAAACTCTGCCATTTTTTCATTTCTAAATGGATATAGCGCAGCGCAACCTATAATGCGGTTGTCGTGCTCCATCACGTAAAAATAATTCACTTCCATTTCAATACGTTCGCGGCCACGGCGCACTAAAAACCCTTCATTTTCAAGCGGCTCAATCAGCTTCAATATGCCACCTACGTCATCAATATTAGCCTGCCGCATAGTCTCTAGCGGTAGTTCGGTAATCATTGTGCCTACACCATTGTGGGTGAATAGTTCTTGAATAATAGCCCCGTCAATCAGGCGTGAGATAAGATGGGTGCGTGCTACACCATGCTCGCAGGCGCGCACGGCGGCTGGTAAGTAGTAGTTAACATCTTCTGAAAAGTGTATAGGCTCATCGCTCTCTTGCACATTTTTAAGCAAGTTTTTAGCTTTTTCTGCGGTCATTTCGCGCAGTAATTCACCGCGCAAATTGTATACCCCTTCTGAGTCCATCAAGAAAATAAGCTTTTCTGCGTCTAAGGCAATGGCGGTACTTACCGCTACGTCTTCAAGAGTCAGATTGAATGTTTCGCCTGTGGGTGAGTATCCCATGGGAGATAACAATACTAGCTCATTGTCATCCAAACGTTTTTGAATGCCAACAGCATCTACTTTGCGCACTTCGCCAGTATGTTGTAAATCTACTCCGTCGATTACACCGATGGGTTTGGCTGTCACAAAATTGCCACTAGCTACGCGAATGTCTGAGCCAGCCATGGGCGAGTTGGCAATCCCCATTGATAGCAACGCTTCAATTTCTACCCTTACTGCGCCATTGGCTTCCTTTACGGCCTCCATCGCGGCATCGTCTGTAATGCGTAATCCATTTTGAAAAGCAGGGGTCAGTTTGTTTCGCTTTAAGCGCTGCTCAATTTGCGGGCGCGCACCGTGTACGAGTACTAGGCGTACTTCAAGGCTGGCAAGTAAGTTTAAATCATGTGAGAGCGCAATAAATTGGTGCTCATTGACGACTTCACCTCCAAAGGCAATGACAAATGTACTTCCGCCAAAGGCATGGATATAAGGGGCAGCAGAGCGAAACCAATACACAAAGTCTTGCGCATTTTGACTGTTCAGCTTGAGGGATTGCTGACTTAGCCGCGTGGTGGCGAGCGGCGTGTTTTCCTCCGCATATAAAACAGCGGGTGTGGTGCTGAGTGCACTAGCGATTTTACGTAAAAGTACTTCAGAAACGCCTAACTCGCCGCGTTCGATACGTGATAAGTTACCTGCATCCGACTCCGTGAGTGTGGCTAACTGTTGTAATGTCATGCTTTGAGATTTGCGTAAATTGCGGATATTGTGACCAAGCGACATCAAACCACCTTTTTATTTGTATAAATTACATTTATTTTAATATAATTTTGTAATTATTACAAATAATATTATAAATCACCCCAGATGCTGTGTATGCTTGCAATAGCTGTTAACGCTGCGGTTTCCGTGCGCAAAATACGCGGACCTAAAATTATTGATTGAAAACCATTGGCAGTTGCCAATTCAATTTCTTTGTTGCTTAAGCCACCTTCTGCGCCAATCAGCAATTGAATTTCTCCGCTGGGTTTGTTGATTTGTGCAAAGCGTTTCGCGCCGAAAGGGTTAAGTAGAATGCGGCAAGTTTGATTGGATGGATGATTGGTCAGCCATGCGCTTAAGCCCATAGGCATGGCTACATGCGGCACAAAAGCGCGACCAGATTGCTCGCAAGCAGCAATTACGATATTTTGCCAATGTTCTACACGCTTC
>DHYP01000050.1:48073-48289 GCA_002414145.1 Methylophilaceae bacterium UBA5127
CCGCGCGCTCTTGGCTGAGTTTAACCACACTACGTTCTGTGGCAATGGGTTGAATGTGTTTGATGCCGAGTTCTACCGCTTTTTGAATGGTATAGTCCATGCGGTCACCGCTGGAGATACCTTGCAAAAGTGTGATATTGAGCGGTGATTCATTTTGAATAGGCGTGCTGTTTTTCACGCGCACCAAAGCCTCACTCTTTTTAATGCTGATTAGCT
>DHYP01000035.1:0-217 GCA_002414145.1 Methylophilaceae bacterium UBA5127
ACGACAATCAAGCCAGGTGCACTGCGTATCAAACAATCTAGCGAGACCGAAGAGACCTTGATTTTTATCTCTGGTGGAATGTTAGAGGTGCAACCAGGTATGATTACCGTGTTGGCAGATACAGCGATTCGTGGTCATGATTTAGATGAAGCAAAAGCCATTGCTGCTAAAGAGGCGGCGGAAGAAGCGATGAAAAATAATGCTTCACAAGTGGATT
>DHYP01000035.1:344-2608 GCA_002414145.1 Methylophilaceae bacterium UBA5127
AAAAGGCAGCTTAGGCTGCCTTTTTTGTTTATACTTTCAAGTTGTAATTTAATCTTAATTTCATCTTAATCCATTAAGCTTATACCATGTCTTTATTAAATATTGTTATTCTTGCAGCGGGTAAAGGTACTCGTATGCATTCCGATACGCCTAAGGTGTTACATGTGGTGGGTGGTCGGCCTATTTTAGGACATGTTATCGACACTGCCAAAGCATTAAACCCACAAAAAATTATCGTGGTATATGGTTTCGGTGGGGAGCAAGTAAAGGATGCGTTTCGGCAAGAAGCCATCACATGGGTAAATCAGGCAGAGCAAAAAGGTACAGGCCATGCGGTGCAACAAGCAGCACCCTATCTGGACGAAGATGCAACTACATTGATTTTGCTTGGTGATGTGCCATTGGCTGATGTAGCGATGTGCCAACAGCTGGTCACAAGCGCGAGTAATAACTTAGCATTGCTGACATTTAATAAAGCGGATCCAGCTGGTTACGGCAGAATAATTAGAAATAAAAATGGTCACGTTCAAGCCATTATTGAACACAAAGATGCGAGTGAATCTCAACGAGCCATTAAAGAAGTCAATACGGGCATGATGGCAATGCCCAATCGTCTATTAAAGCCTTGGCTAACAAGATTAGGTAATCAAAATGCGCAAGGTGAATTTTACTTAACGGATATAGTAGAGTTTTCAGTACAAGATGGTGTAGAGGTGGTGGCAGAAATCGCAGAAGATGAGTGGTCTGTCACTGGGATCAACGCTAAAACGGACTTAATGCAAATAGAACGCGTGTATCAGTCACGCATCGCTAATCAATTGTTACAGTGGGGCACTACGCTTAAAGATGCAAGCCGTATTGATGTCCGTGGCAAATTAGTTTGTGGGCGTGATGTACTCATTGATGTGAACTGTGTGTTTGAAGGCAATGTCACATTAGGGGATCGTGTCATGATAGGCGCGAATTGTGTCATTAAAAACGCAAAAATAGCGGCGGATACACAAATAGCGGCATTTACGCATATTGATGACGCAACAATAGGTGAAAATAATCGTATCGGACCGTTTACACGTTTACGCCCAGGTACGACTTTAGCGGCAGACACGCATGTTGGAAATTTTGTAGAGCTCAAGAACGCACAAGTAGATATAGGTACTAAAATCAATCACTTAAGTTATGTAGGTGATAGCACGGTGGGTAAAAACGTAAACATTGGCGCAGGCACTATTACCTGCAATTATGATGGTGCCAATAAGTTTAGAACTGTAATAGAAGATGATGCGTTTGTAGGCTCTGATACACAGCTTATTGCGCCTGTCACCATAGGTAAAGGTGCTACGATAGCTGCGGGTTCAACAATTACCAGAAACGCTCCAGCGGATGCCTTAACCTTGTGTCGAGCCAAAGAACAAAAATCGATTGCAGGATGGAAGCGTCCGCAGAAGCTTAAAAAGTAATTTGCGTTAGAAAGAACAAATTTATGTGTGGAATTGTGGGCGCTATCGCTAAAAGAAATGTTGTGCCAATGCTGATAGAAGGCTTGTGCAGGCTAGAGTACAGAGGATATGACTCGGCTGGGCTTGCCATTTTAGACACAAAAATTAAACGCGTGAGAGCTGTTGGCCGTGTTTCTGAATTGCAAAATAAAGCCACCGCAGAAGGTCTCACAGGCATGCTAGGCATTGGGCACACCCGCTGGGCTACCCATGGAGGCGTGACAGAAAGTAATGCACACCCGCATGTCTCCCCTACTCAAGATCATCCAGAAATTGCGGTGGTGCATAATGGCATTATTGAAAATCACGATGAACAACGCGCAAGATTAAAAAAATTAGGTTATGTTTTTGCTTCACAAACAGATACTGAAGTGATCGCTCACTTAGTACACTACTACTGTCAACAGGGTTTAGAACTATTGGCAGCGGTAAAAAAATCCGTATCAGAACTCACTGGTGCCTTTGCAATTAGCGTAATCGCTGTTAATCGACCAGATATAATGGCATGCGCCCGCTTAGGCTGCCCATTGCTGATAGGGCTGGGTGAAGGTGAAAATTTCATTGCATCGGATGTCTCGGCAGTGCTCTCTAGCACCAGAAAAGTAATCTATCTAGAAGATGGTGATGTAGCGACATTAACGACAGAGGCAGTCACGATTTATGGTAAAGATGGCCAGCTAGCGCAGCGTAAAGTGCATATGAGTGATGTCTCCTTGGCATCATTAGAGCTTGGCCCCTATAGCCACTTTATGCAAAAAGAAATTTATG
>DHYP01000035.1:2633-7567 GCA_002414145.1 Methylophilaceae bacterium UBA5127
TGAACAACCACGGGCATTGGCAGATACTATTGAGGCTTTGATTGATGATGGTGCGTTTAGACCAGAATTATTTGGTGAGCATGCGCAGCAAGTGTTTGAGCAAGTCAACAGTGTGCTGATTTTGGCTGCAGGGACAAGCTATTATGCGGGTTTGACGGCAAAATATTGGCTAGAAAGTATCGCAAAAATTCCGTGCCAGGTGGAAATAGCAAGTGAGTATCGCTATCGTGAGTCTGTACCCAATCCAAATCAGTTGATCGTGACTATTTCACAGTCGGGCGAGACCTTGGACACCATGGAAGCGCTGAAACACGCTAAATCATTAGGTCAGGATTTGAGTTTGGCGATATGCAATGTGCAAGAAAGCGCAATACCACGCGCCTCACGGCTCGTTTTCTACACGCGCGCGGGGGCAGAAATTGGCGTGGCATCGACCAAGGCATTTACTACACAGCTAGTGGCGTTGTTTGTTCTGGCCGCAACACTAGCTAAACAAAAAGGTCTGCTCAGTGCAGAAAATGAACAAGCATTCTTGAATGCTTTGCGTCAATTAGCAGGCAGTGTGCAATATGCGCTTAATCTAGAGCCACAAATTCGAGAGTGGGCCAAACGTTTTGGTGATAAAGAACATGCGTTGTTTCTAGGCCGTGGCATACATTATCCGATTGCTATGGAAGGCGCACTTAAGCTCAAAGAAATTTCTTATATTCATGCAGAAGCTTATCCTGCGGGAGAACTCAAACATGGTCCGTTGGCGCTTGTGGATAACAATATGCCAGTGGTTGTGATTGCGCCAAATGATGCGTTGCTGGAAAAAGTAAAATCCAATATGCAAGAAGTGAAAGCGCGAGGTGGTGAATTATTTGTGTTTGCTGATGCGGATAGCCATTTTACTGAGTCCGAAGGTGTGCATGTGATTCGTACACCGCGTCATGTAGGGGTGCTCTCCCCTATTCTACACACAATCCCTGTGCAATTACTGGCTTATCATGTCGCTCTGCTTAAAGGCACAGACGTAGATAAGCCTAGAAATTTAGCAAAAAGCGTGACAGTAGAATAGTCAATTAAAATAGCCACCAACCAAGCCACACAGCAATAATTTGTATTAACAAACCTGGAATAAGCAATTTAGCATATGCTGTACCCCCGCTAAACATTGCAATAACTGCTTTTGATAAGGTATTAAAAGAAAAAGCGATTAGGATGGGGGTGACAGCACTTACTGCAGTCATCTTACTGTTTGCAGCCAAAGTCGCAACCGAGATAGTGGGCGCGTGCACATCGGCTAATGCTGCAATGGCTGATGCAACTATCAGCCCTGCTTGCCCAAACCAAGCCTTTAGTGCGGCAGATACAATGAGCACTAGCGCAATGATGCAAGTTAACCATAATGCAATTTTTAAGCTAAACGCATTAATCGGTTTAGTGTCACTTGAGGCGTGCTGATGAAAAGATTGTACGGTGAGAATTAAGCCGTATAGCGCGATAGAAACCCCACCAAAAATCAAAGGCCATTTAAGAGCATCAAGTGTCGCAGCATGAATAGCGGCAAGCAGCATAGAGAGCTGCACGATCGTAGCTAGGCTAGAAAAAGTGGCACCTGCAACAGCTGAGCCTAAAAAATGCGGATTTTTCTTTGCGCGGTCGCCCATGGCTCCTATAGTGGCAATACTAGAGATAAATCCTGAAACCAACCCAACCACAGGCAGTCCGATGCGTCCACCTAATAAGCGCAATGCAATGTGACCTAGTGCATTGATTAGCATGATAAAAATAACAATAAGCCAGAGATTTCTTGGGTTAATTGCGTCAAAAGGCCCAATAAAGGCATTTGGGACAATAGGTAAAATAATCAGTGTTGCTGCTGACAGCATTAAAAATTCATTGAGTTCAGATTGGGTAATGGTGCGCAAGACAAAGCCATGCAGGCGCTTTTTAACGACTAACAGCAAAGCGGTGGCTATACCTAGACTGGCTGCAAGCGACGTATCCGTAGTCGCCAACCCTCCTAAAATAACGGTAAAAATTAAGCTGATTTCCGTAGTAAGACCAATATCTTTGTCCTGACTAGAAAAATAAGCTACTGCAATAAAGGTCATCACACATACGAGCACTGCAATATGAAGCCAGATGTTGATTAAGGCACTTGTAGCACCAAGTAAAGAGGTAATAGCAAAGGTACGTACACCTGCGACAGACTTTTCATCATTTGTGCTTTTATTGCGCTCGCGCTCAGTGCCTATAATTAGACCGATACCTAGAGCAACCGCGTAGTTTAGCCATAACTCATTGATGTTCATGATGGATTAGAATATTGCTTTAAGCATAAGTTTTAAATTTGATGGGAAATAGCTCAAAACTCCCCGTTTCATATCCTATTAAAATCTGTTCATCTTGTATCGTACAATTAATGTCCATATTGCGCGAGCAAGCAATGCTGAGTGCTTCAGTTTCTGGCAAGTTAATGACTGTTAGGTTATTGAGTTTTAACAATAATTTCTTATTTTGTTCCCACCACATATCCGCGACCCTGCCACCATAAAGTATGACAGCGACATGCGTGGCTTTTCCACAAGCCTTGCGAACTTCGCGTTCATCAGGTAAGCCAACATTCACCCATAATTCAATCGCGCCCGTGAGATCCTTTTGCCATAAATCTGGCTCATCATCATCACTTAGGCCTTTGCCAAAACTGAGCGCTTCATTGGCAAATAGGACAAATGCGATTAGGCGCACCATCAAGCGTTCTTCTGTTTCTGAAGGGTGTTTGGCCAAAGTAAGACTATGCTGTGCATAGTAATATCTATCCATATCAGCAATTTGCAAGTCGGCTTTATAAACAGTTGATTTAAGCGCCATGTAAGTGATTTATTCGTTTAAATAACGATGATAACTCGAAACTTACAATAGCTAAATGTAAACCAAGAATAAAGCCATCAAAACCACTTTATTTATCAAAGCAATTTGTAGTAACTGGTATTAGTATGAGTGTGAGTGAAAAACCAGTTTATAAAATCTAAATATTAGGATTGAAATCTATGCAAGATCAAACATTTATTGGCCGACAACCAATTGTAGATGCTAAACAGCAAATTATAGGATATGAGTTTTTCTTTAGGCATAGTGAAGACGCACAAAGTGCCATTTTTGAAGATGACTTAAAAAATTGCGCTAGCGTTTTACTGTCCACCATTGACCAGATGCATGATGAATGGAAGTTCGGTGAAAAGTTAGCGTTTATCAATATGAATAAACTGATGCTCAAGAGCGAGTTAATTGAGTTAATGCCGCCTAAAAAAACCGTGCTGGAAATACTAAGCAATGTGGTCATTGATGATGAGGTCATCGCACGTTGCACGCATCTGAAAAGTTTGAATTATAAAATTTCACTTGATAATCCGCAGTTTAGCAATGCTCCAGATGCATTATCTAAGTTAGCTGACTTTATCAAGATTGATGTTCAAAAAGTAAATTATGCTGAGGCAATCAAGTTATTTGCAAAATATAACTCACCGATGACCAGGCTCGTTGCTGAAAAAGTAGAAACACATGAGCAGTTTGAGTCTAGTAAAGGAATTGGTTTTAAATGCTTTCAAGGATTTTATTTTTCACATCCTGTTACCTTTGCAGAAAAAGTAATCAACCCCTCGTTTGATAGTGTATTACATATTTTAAATTTGGTCACACAAGATGCAGATAACGATGTAATAGAAGCTGGCTTTAAACGTGATGCGACGCTTACATTTAAACTGTTGCGCTATATTAACTCGGTTGGGTTTGGGCTTTCATGTGAAGTGCAATCTCTAGGGCATGCATTTTCTATATTGGGCAGGAATCAGCTTTATCGCTGGCTAACTTTATTGATGGTCACTGCAGGAGAAAACTCAACTTCCCCAGTGTTAATGAAAACATCTATTACGCGCGGACGCTTAACAGAACTGTTGGGTGAAGGTTATTTTGAAAAACATGACCGCGATAATTTATTTATTGTGGGTGTGTTTTCAATGTTAGATGCGATATTAAAAGTGCCAATGGACGAGGCTTTAGAAAAGCTTCAACTACCAGCACCCATTACAGATGCACTGATTCATCGTGAAGGCATGTATGCGCCATTTTTAAAACTCACAGAGGCTTGTGAGCATGATGATAATGTAGAAATTAAAGCGATTGCTGATTCATTACAACTCGATGCAGCCAGAGTGAATCGTAGTCATATTGAGGCGCTGGCTTGGGCAGAGGCACTCGGTATTTAATGTTGAGATTGTGCAAAACATCACTGGTCTAAGTAAAAGCCAGCTCAAGTTTAGTGACGTATCATTAAGGGGCAAATTCTGCCCCTTTTTGTTAAGAGTTGTACAAAGACATACCCAATTGAATCACATTGCAGTAAGCTAATGCTTTTATTTTAAGTTGTTAGAAAGCAATTCAAAATGGCACAATATGTCATGTCTATGCTTCGCTTGAGCAAAGTCGTCCCACCTAAACGTCAAATCATTAAAGATATTTCCCTTTCGTTTTTCCCAGGCGCAAAAATTGGCTTACTTGGCTTAAATGGCGCAGGTAAATCGACGGTGCTACGCATTATGGCAGGCGCTGATAAAGAGTTTGAGGGCGAAGTGCAGTGGCAGCCTAATATTTCTATCGGTTATTTATCACAAGAGCCGCAACTAGATGCCAGTAAAACCGTACGCGAAGAGGTAGAAAGCGGCATGGGTGCTGTGATGGAAGCCAAGCAAAAACTAGATGAAATTTATGCTGCTTATGCCGAGCCAGATGCAGACTTTGATAAATTAGCAGAAGAACAAGCCAAGTATGAAAATATTATTGCTGCGAGCGGTTCAGATGTCGAGCATCAATTAGAAATCGCAGCAGATGCGTTACGTTTGCCGCCTTGGGATGCCAAAATCGGCCCACTTTCAGGGGGCGAAAAACGT
>DHYP01000035.1:7594-12287 GCA_002414145.1 Methylophilaceae bacterium UBA5127
TTGCTTGCTAAACCTGACATGTTGTTATTGGATGAACCCACCAACCATCTGGATGCAGAATCCGTGGAATGGCTAGAGCAATTTTTAGTGCGCTTCCCAGGTACGGTAGTGGCAGTCACGCACGACCGCTACTTTTTAGATAATGCAGCCGAATGGATTTTAGAGCTGGATCGTGGGCAAGGCATTCCTTGGAAAGGAAACTACTCTAGCTGGCTAGATCAAAAGCAGGAGCGTTTAAAGCAAGAAGAGTCACAAGAGTCAGCACGTCGTAAAGCGCTTAATACCGAGCTGGAATGGGTGCGTCAAAATCCAAAAGCACGTCAAGCTAAAAGCAAGGCGCGTATTGCACGTTATGAAGAATTAGCAAGTGCCGAATACCAAAAGCGTAATGAAACGCAAGAGATATTTATTCCTGTAGGTGAGCGTCTAGGTCACCAAGTGATTGAATTTAATAATGTCACCAAAGCATTTGGCGACCGCTTATTGATAGACAATTTAAGCTTTAGTTTGCCCCCGGGCGCGATTGCGGGTGTTATTGGCCCAAACGGTGCGGGTAAATCGACACTGTTTAAAATGATTGTAGGTAAAGAGCAGCCAGATAGCGGAGAAGTGAAGATTGGTCAAACAGTTAAATTGGCTTATGTAGACCAAAGTCGTGATGCTTTAAGCGATGCTAAAACAGTATTCGATGAAATTTCTGGGGGCTCCGACATTTTGCAAGTCGGACGCTATGAAACGCCGAGTCGAGCTTATATCGGCCGTTTTAACTTTAAAGGCGCTGATCAGCAAAAAATTGTTGGGCAACTTTCAGGAGGTGAGCGTGGACGTTTGCATTTAGCAAAAACGCTTATTTCTGGCGGTAATGTACTATTGCTGGATGAACCATCAAATGACTTGGATGTGGAAACGCTACGTGCCTTAGAAGATGCATTGCTTGAATTTGCAGGCTGTGTATTAGTGATTTCGCATGACCGCTGGTTCTTGGATCGTATCGCTACCCATATTTTGGCAGCGGAAGGTGACTCGCAATGGACGTTCTTTAATGGTAATTATCAAGAATATGAGGCAGATAAGAAAAATCGCTTAGGTGAAGAAGGTGCTAAGCCTAAGCGCATCCGCTACAGACCAATTACGAGATAAACTGATTGTTACAGTGCGCGTAGTGCTTGAGAGAAGGGATATTATTTATTGGGAACGTTGTTAGCTAAGTTGCAAAGACAGCAAACTTTTAGCGATACAAATGATGCATGAAAATTTCAAAGCAATTATCCCAAGACCATTTTTGTTTAGATTTTTGCTTGATTTTCTCTCGGTTGAGTTTTTTGCATGCAATAATAGATTCGTATAAGTTGTCACTAATAATCCCTGTGACGCCATGTTCAATCACGTCTTTGGGGCCTGCCACATTATAACCAGCGACCGGTAAACCATTACACATGGCTTCTATCATGACGATGCCGAAGGTATCGGTAAAAGACGGAAAGGCAAAAATATCGTGCTCTGCATAAATTTGTGCCAGTTCTTTGCCAAATTTATAGCCTAAAAATTTGACATTTTTATACTTGGCTTTGAGCTCTTCTAGATACGGTCCGTCACCGACGATGGTAATATCAAAATCGTTTTCGTAGGCACATAAGGAGTCTAAATTTTTCTCCTTACTCACGCGCCCAACATTAAGTACACGTAGTTTCTCAGTATCGGCGGCTGGGTGATGATGGCTAATTAAATCATCAGATACGCCTCTAGTCCAGACTACCAGATTTTTAAAGCCACGTGCAGCGAGCTCATCACGCACAGATTGTGTAGTGACAAACGTGGCTTTTGCGGAAGAATGGAACTTGCGCATATACCAATAAGTGTATTTAACAGGCACTCCAAACATGACTTTCAGATATTCGGGAAATTTGGTGTGATATGAGGTGGTAAAAGGTTTTTTGTGCCACTTACACCAAGTGCGCGCAACAAAGCCCATTGCACCTTCGGTAGCAATGTGAATTCTCTCCGCTTTGAGTTTATTCAGGGTTAACCAAAGCCTAATGGGTTGAATCGAGAGTTGGATCTCTGGGTAAAATGGCATGGGTATCCATTTAAATAAGCCCGGATGCACAATTTGTAAATCCAGACTTCTTTTTGCTGCGATTTTTTCCAGATTTTTATAGGTGGTTGAGACACCATTAACCTGTTGGTAGGTGTCGGTCACTATAATCATCTTAGTTACCTCGTGCGTTTTCAACTAGACGCTATGGTGTACAAGAAAAAAGTAACTAATATGACAATTTTCTTTTTTATTTATATTTATCTTATTTAATGTTGATTCTGGCTTTGTGCGGCGCATTTTTCATTATCCAATCCCATAAAATGGGAGGGATTACACGCATGATTTTGGCAAGTAAACTCATTTGCCACGGGATAATCACAAAGCGTTTTTTCTGCGCAACTGCCAGAATGAGTTTTCTGGCAAATACATCAGCACCCATTAAGAATGGCATGGGATAGTGATTGATGTTGGTCATGGGTGTGCGGATATAACCTGGTGCAATCGTTGTGACATGAATGTTGAATGATTGCAATTCGACACGTAAACTTTCTAAGTAAGTAATGGCGGCAGCTTTGCTTGCACAATAGGCGCCCGCACCAGGTAATCCTCTAATCCCAGCAACGCTCGCAATGCCTACCAGCTGCGCTTGCTCTCCATTTTTGGCTGCGATTTTCATTGCCTGAATAAAGGGCTGAAAGGTATGCACCATGCCCATGAGGTTAATCTCCATCACTGCCTGAAATGCTTTAACATCCTCCACATGTTCTGTCAGTGTGCCAGTGCTTGCGCCCGCGTTGGCAATGACAATGTTGGGTACACCGTGGTGCTGGATAAAGTGTTGAGCCGCTTGTAGCAAAGCAAATTGATCGCGCACGTCACATACGTAAACAACACAAGTGATTTGATAGTGTGATTGAATCTGACTAGCAATTGCATGTAAGTGCTCACTGCGCCTAGCAACTAACCCTATGCATGCTTTGCCATGCGCGTAGCGTTTTGCATATTCAAAGGCGAGCGCCTCTCCAATACCGCTAGAAGCACCTGTAATAAAGATTTTTTGCATGGGCGAGGATCACTTAAAACTGTCAGTGGAAAACAAAAGCCCGTTGAATTTACAATTTCAACGGGCTGGACTAGCTTTTCATAAAAACCGTGCAACTACTACATTTATTTTTTGGTCGTTGCTGTTTTGTCTTTGCGAACGTTTGCAATAATAAAGTCAGCAGTTTTAATGGCCTCTTCGTTACTGCCAGCCATGGTGCTGGAGGTGAGGTACTTGCCGTCAATAATCAGGCTAGGCACACCAGTTGCACCAGAAGCTCTAAACACTTGTGCGGCACGGTTTAAATTGGTGCTAGTAGTGAATGAGCTAAAAGCTTGCTCAACTTTTAATTTATCAAGGCCACTTTGTTTTGTAACCCATTCAATGATTGCTTTTTCATCAGTGGGGTTGATAGTTTTTTGTTTGTGTACGGCATCAAACAAAGGGGTGTGTAATTTTTCTAGTAAGCCTAATGTTTCCATAGCAAAATATGCTTTGGCCATAGGCGCCCAGCTTGGATTAGGTAAACCTGGGACACGTTTAAAATAAACATCGCTAGGTAATTTTTTGACCCAGGCATTGAGCAATGGATCCATGTGGTAGCAGTGAATACAGCCATACCAAAATATTTCCATGACTTCAATTTTGGCGGGTTTATCGGTAGGGATAACTTGTGCAACCGCCTCAAAAGCGTTACTCTCTTGAGTCGCAGTTTCAGTTGCAAACACGTGAGTGCTTAAAATAAGCATTAAAGCAGTTAAAAACTTTTTCATTATGTTTCCTAAGTGTTAAGGGTTAATTTAAAAATTATTTTAGAAATTAAGTGTCCATCAATCTAACGTATCAAGGTTAAGTTGGGATGACAGCCTAGTTAGTTGTCGCTTCCGTATGTACTTTGATAAGGTCAGCGTTGAATCCGTTCAATGTTAAGTCGCCACGTACTTTATTGATTTGTTCTACATCACTGAGTGGTCCGACTCTTACACGATGCCAAACGCCTTTGCCTGGAATTTCCGCAGATTGCACGACAGCCTCAAAGCCTTGTAGTGCCAGCTTTGCTTTCATGTTATCTGCATCATCCTCATTTTCAAATGCGCCGACTTGCAAAAAGTAGCTATCCTTTTTAATGGTTGTGGCATTTTTGACTTCTTGTTCAGTCACTTTGCTTTCTGTATCAGGCAGAATGGTATAAAAATCAAACTTGTTGGGATCTTGCAGTGTTTTATCATCTGGGCTATTCGGTTTGATGGTTTCTTCAGAGACTTTCCTTTTACCAGACTTTTCTGCAACAGTGTTTTGTTTGGTGCCTTTGTCTAAAAATGGACTGGAATCCCCTTTTAAATAGATGGTTAGCCCAACGGAAGCACCTACACCCAAAAGTAACCCAACTAATAAACCAGACAAGAAGGGATTGCCTTTTTTTTCACTTCTTGGCGGACTTGGCTTGTAATCTTTAGTCATCTTAGTACCTTTACATTTTTTGCGGTGCCGAAACACCTAACAATGTTAAACCATTCTTTAACACTTGTTGAGTTGCTGCGATGAGCGCCATGCGTGCGAGTTTAATGGCATCATCATCAACTAAAAATTTGGTGTCATTGTAATAGCTATGT
>DHYP01000035.1:12296-12814 GCA_002414145.1 Methylophilaceae bacterium UBA5127
GAAATCGCTTGCTAGCTCTTTTAAATAGGTGGCAATGCTGTGAGGAGAAAGCTCGTTGCATGCGCTACTGACAACTTCAGGAAATTCGCTCAGTTTCTGCATCAAAGTTGCTTCACTAGAAGAAGTCAGTGGACTTAAATCCACAGTAGCCAAGATATTGATATCCCCATTCCATTGTGCCAGTACGCTACAAATACGTGCATGCGCGTATTGAATGTAGTACACAGGGTTGTCATTGGTTTGGGCGCGCGCCAGATCAATATCAAATACTAATTGTGAGTCGGTACGCCTTGCAGCTAAGAAATAACGCGTGGCATCGCAGCCCACTTCTTCGATTAAATCGCGCAGGGTGACATAACTGCCCGCACGCTTAGACAGCTTGACTTCTTCGCCACCACGCATTACGGTCACCATTTGGTGCAATACATAATCTGGCCACGATGGCGGAATGCCAATATTGAGTGCCTGTAAGCCAGCTCGCACACGCGTGATGGTGCTATGATGATCAGCACCCTGCT
>DHYP01000035.1:12823-16579 GCA_002414145.1 Methylophilaceae bacterium UBA5127
AATTAATGACGCGTTTAAAGCCGCGATTCCACTTATCTAGGTGATAGGCAACATCGGGTACAAAATAGGTGTAGCCACCTTCTTTTTTACGCATGACGCGGTCTTTGTCATCGCCAAAATCAGTTGTTTTAAGCCAAAGCGCGTCATCTTCCTCATAAGTTTTTCCTGACTGAATCAGTGCCTGCACGGTATTTTCAACTTTACCCGTGGTGTATAACGCACTTTCCAGTGAGAAAACGTCAAATTTGATCTGAAACGCTTGTAAATCTATGTCTTGTTCATGGCGTAAATAAGCCACGGCAAATTTCCGTATGTCATCTAGATCAGTAAGATTGCCACTGGCTGTGACTTCCATGTCGTCAGCAATCACAGTTTCTTGAGCAAGATAAGCTTTGGCAATGTCTAAGATGTAATCACCACGGTAGCCGTTTTCTCGAAAATCAGCGCTATCAGGCGCCACGCCTTGCGCACGTGCCAGTACAGATTTGGATAGGTTGTCAATTTGCGCGCCAGCATCGTTATAATAAAATTCTCGTGTTACATCCCAGCCATTGGCCGCAAGCAGGCGGCACAGACAATCACCGACGGCCGCACCACGTCCATGCCCCACATGTAAGGGACCTGTCGGATTGGCTGACACAAATTCCACTTGTACTTTCTCGCCAGCACCATGCTGATGATGGCCGTAAGCGTCACCAGATGTCAGTATCTGCTTGATAACGGTTTGTTTGGTATTGGTATTGAGAAAGAAATTAATAAAACCAGCCCCTGCTATTTCCACTTTTGCAATGGATGTGCTTGGCGGTAGAGCATTAATCAAGCTTTCGGCAATAGCGCGCGGATTTTGGCGGAGCGGTTTTGCTAATTGCATGGCGATGTTGGTAGCAAAATCGCCATGATCTGCTGATTTTGGGCGTTCTAAAACGATGGATAAGTTTGCAGTGTCTTCAACTAAAGTTTTTGCTGCCTGCAATAATAAATCTGTGATAATTTGTTTCAAGGTTGGCTGTTTCGCAGTTTAATGATGACTTAAGTAGTCAAAATTTAAAACCGCTATTTTAACTCAATTAAGCAAGCATTTTTGTGATTTTCAAACTAATCATAGGCCTATGGCGACACAAAACTCTCATTTAACACAGCAAATTTTAAAAATTGCACTTGATGTGCCGCTAGATCGCGAGTTCGATTATCTTAACAATGGATTTAAGGTCAAGATTGGTCATCGTGTTGTAGTGCCATTTGCTGGGCGGCAACTGGTGGGGGTTGTTCTAGACATCGCAGACGTAAGCGACATGCCGATTAATAAGCTCAAGTCTGTGATTCATGTGTTTGATGATGTTGTTTTGGATAGTTCAACGTATCAGTTACTGAAGTTTTGCGCTGGTTACTATCATTATCCTATTGGGCAAACGTTGATTTCTACCCTGCCCTTACGTTTGCGGCAAATCAAGCCCGCAGTTTCACGCAAAACCTTTGATTATACGTTGGTAAAAAACCCAGATTCCGAACAGGTGGCAAAGCGCCAAGTGGTGCTACAGCGTGTTTTACAAGCATTTTCGCAGCATCACCATTTAACTGAGACGCAATTGGCAACGATATCTTCTGGCTGGCGAAAAGCCATTGCGCAGTTAAAAGAATGGGGTTGCGTGAGTGTGCGTGAGGTTGTAGCGGTTAAGCCTTCAATGCCAGCTTCTCCAGAATCACCAGAATTAAATCCAGAGCAGATGGTCGCAATTCAAGCTATTCTTGATACAGCGGGTACATTTAAGCCTTGGTTGCTATATGGGGTGACAGGGTCGGGTAAAACTGAAGTTTATATACAGCTTTTACAAACGATATTAGCAAAACCTAACGCACAAGTATTGGTGTTGGTACCAGAAATCAACTTAACACCACAGTTAGAAGCACGATTTAGAAGTCGTTTAAGTCAATATCCATTAGTCACTTTGCATAGTAATTTGAGTGAGAGTGAGCGCTTACAACACTGGTTGGCTGCTAAGTATGGCGCAGCCAAAATTGTAATTGGCACACGTCTAAGTGTGTTTACACCTATGCCGTATTTGAGTCTGATCGTGATCGATGAAGAACATGACGGTTCTTACAAGCAGCAGGATGGCATGCGTTATCATGCGCGCGATGTGGCGGTAATGCGTGCTAAGCAGTTGCACATTCCTATTGTCATGGGTAGTGCAACGCCCTCACTGGAGACCTGGTATAACGTCTCGCAGGCGCTCAAAAAACAGGTATATGGCTTATTAACATTGACGCAACGTGCGGTGAGTAATGCTGTTTTGCCGAAAATATTTTGTGTTGATACAGCAAAATCTCCTGTGGAAAATGGCCTATCACCACTGCTGATTCAAGCCATACAAAATCGTTTGCAGCGTGGTGAACAAAGCTTGTTATTCTTGAATAGGCGCGGTTATGCGCCTGTACTGCACTGTAATGCCTGCCAGTGGACATCCGCCTGCAGTCGTTGCTCTGCAAAGTTGGTGGTGCATCTCAGTCAAAGACGTTTAAAGTGTCATCACTGCGGTCATGAGCAAAAAATCCCATTACAGTGTCCGAGCTGCGGTAATGCTGATCTTTATCCAGTGGGGCAAGCCACACAAAGACTGGTGCAAACGCTAGAGCAACGCTTTCCGCAAGCACGAATTGCGCGTGTAGATCGTGACAGTATGCGTCAAAAAAGTGCTTTAACTGAATTGCTAACTCAAGTGCATATGGGTGAGATCGATATTTTAGTCGGTACACAAATGCTGGCTAAAGGGCATGATTTTCCTAACCTTACTTTAGTGGGAGTGATTGATACAGACGCTGCCTTGTATAGCCCAGACTTTAGGGCGAGTGAACGATTATTTTCCCAGCTTATGCAAGTGTCAGGGCGTGCTGGGCGAGGCGATAAAGCAGGAGAAGTGTTAATACAAACGAGTTTTCCGCAACATGATTTATTTTATGCGCTGCGTGCACATGATTATGTCGCTTATGCCAATACATTATTGGCCGAGCGCCAAAGCATGCAATTTCCGCCAACCAATTACTTTGCCTTGCTTAAGGCTGAGGCAAATGATTATGCATTGGTACAAAACTTTTTGAATGATGCAATCCATTTGGCGCAGGAAATGCCACAGTCAATCACTATTTATGGTCCAGTAAGACCGCAAATGGAGCGCTTAAAAGGACTAGAGCGAGGTCACTTGTTATTACAGTCAAAAACAAGGCAGGCTCTGCAAAATTTATTAAAAGTATGGATACCTCAACTACGCTTATTGAAGCTATCCAACAAATTACGTTGGGCGTTAGATATTGATCCGCAAGAGTTTTAGCGGAATTGTTTTGCCATGCAATGCCCGCACAAGTAAAATACAGTTTTACTATTATAAAAATGCGGCTGTAGTTCAATGGTAGAACGCTAGCTTCCCAAGCTCGATACGCGGGTCCGATTCCCGTCAGCCGCTCCAAAAGGGACAAAATGGCATTAACTCCACCCACTGTCATGACATTTGCTGCAACAGATCCGAGTTGTGGTGCGGGTATGCAAGCCGATATATTGGCTTTGGCAAGTATTGGCTGCCATCCATTATCTGTCATCACTGGCATTACTGTACAAGACACGGTGGGCGTTGAGAGCGTGATGGCATTAGATTCGGATTGGATTAATGAGCAGGCGCGCACCATTTTGGAAGATGTGCAAGTGGCGGCCTTTAAATTAGGCCTGTTGGGCAGTATAGAAAATGTTGCGATGATTGCAGAAAT
>DHYP01000035.1:16603-17101 GCA_002414145.1 Methylophilaceae bacterium UBA5127
CTACCCTTAATTATTGATCCTATTTTGACCTCAGGGCGTGGCGATGAGCTGGCTAATGAAGATATGCAAGCAGCCATGTGCGAGCTTTTGTTTCCACAAGCAACATTGATAACCCCAAATAGTCTAGAAGCACGCCGCTTGGCATTTTATGAGGAGAGTGAAGAGCTTAAGCACACATCACTTGACGAATCTGCGCGCCGATTGCTAGAGATGGGTTGCGAATATGTATTAATAACAGGTACACATGAGCGTTCCATCGATGTGGTGAATTCGTTATTTGGCACGCAAATGACTGGTGAATCTGGTCTGATTAAAGATTACCATTGGGAGCGCTTGGCAGGGAGCTATCATGGTTCTGGTTGTACATTGACCAGCGCTATTACAGCATGCTTGGCACATGGCCTTAGCATGGAAGAGGCTGTGCAGGAAGCACAAGAGTACACTTGGCAAACGCTAAAACATGCATTTCGTCCAGGCATGGGGCAATTTATTCCAGAT
>DHYP01000035.1:17124-23981 GCA_002414145.1 Methylophilaceae bacterium UBA5127
TTGGGCGCGTGAAGAAGACAATCAAGATGACAAAGCTGTCTCACTACAACATTAAAGGCTTGTATGCCGTAACACCTGACGTGCTTGAAGTGGAATTGCTTTGTGAAAAAGTAAAAGCTGCTTTAGAAGGCGGTGCCTCTCTCGTTCAATATAGAAATAAATTTGCAGATAAGCAATTACTACTGAGGCAAGCCACTGCCTTGCTCGCGCTTTGTAGAAGCTACAGTGTGCCTCTGATTATCAATGATCATCTAGATTTATGCGCCAAAATTGATGCAGATGGCTTGCATCTGGGTGTAACAGACTGTGATTTAGGCGCAGCGCGTAGATTGTTAGGTCCAGATAAAATCATTGGTGCCTCTTGTTATAACTGGCTTGATTTGGCCATACAAGCACAAGAGGCTGGTGCGAGTTATGTTGCGTTCGGTGCTTGTTTTCCATCAGAAACCAAGCCTAATGCAGTGCATGCTCCATTTAGTTTAATTGCAGAAGCTAAACAAAAACTCACTATTCCTGTAGTTGGCATTGGCGGCATTACGTTGGATAATGCGCCACAAGTGATTCGGGCTGGCGCCGACGCTGTTGCGGTTATCACAGACATCTTTTTTGATGATGACATTCAAGCTATTGCGAATCGTTACACACAATTGTTTCATTAAATTTTTACCATTCTAACTGCGCCATCAGTCTTCGCAGAACCGATGTTTCTGTTCTATAGAACTGTAAACGCTATCTGTTTCAACGCATTTCTATTTTTTAAATCTTTACACGAAGTAAGCAATTTCTGGTTTGTTTGAGTTATATCAAACTACATCATAGAGACACTCAATATTATATAAAAATATATTATATTAATATGTAAATTAAAAGGATTAATCAAGATGTCAAAAGTATACAAAGAGATTACTAAAGATATTTCATCTTCGCTTGCAAAGTTGCGTGCAGAAGCACCTGAAATGATGAAGGGGTTTTCCGAGCTTGCAGCAGCAGCAACTAAAGACGGCGTACTGGATAAAAAAACTAAAGAGTTAATCGCTTTGGCCCTAGGTGTATCATCTAGATGCGATGGTTGTATAGGGTTTCACACTCAAGCACTGAGCCGTTTGGGCGCTACCAAGCAAGAAGTAGCTGAAACATTGGGCATGGCGGTGTATATGGGAGGAGGGCCATCGCTGATGTACGCGGCAGAGGCGATGACAGCATTTGAGCAAGTGATGAATCAGTAAATAGTGAGAATCAGGTAATATTTTCGAAGAATACTAAATGTTTTGTTTCGATGGAATGACATGGTTTCTGATGTATTCAAGTGAAGTTTAAATGTGAAGGAGCATGAAATGCAAAAGAATATTGGCAATGTGGAGCGCATAATTAGAATTTTAGTAGGAGTGATATTGTTGGGTTTAACCTATACGCACCAAATTGGTGGATGGGGATGGATAGGCTTAGTACCACTCATCACAGGGTTGGTGAGTTTTTGTCCAGTGTATATGTTATTCAAGCGCTAAATTGCGCTGTAAACAAACTACGCTGACAATTCTCTGTTTCTGTTTAGGCATTAATAGATGTCTAGCATAACGGTAATGATTATCTTAGAAGTGCCTTGTGGAATAAATAGAACAGTCTTTTCCCTCTTTATTAGCAAATTAGTAAGGTCATGAATACACTATATTGATGTTTAGTATAGCTGTTATTAAAACTGATCAACTTAATTTGAGGCAGAAATTTTGCCAGATTTGTTAATTAATCATTTTCTACAAGGCTTAGTCGCACTTACAAAAGAGCGCGACTTGCATGAGCTTGAGCAAATGCTTAAGCAAACCATTGCTGGACTGATCACATTTACTAGCAAAGTTGAGGTAAAGTCTGTTGAGCTATACAGACTCAAAGATATTTCCACATTATTTTTTTCGACTGTTTCTAAAGAAAGCCAGCCACCTGCATCCGCTTTGTCACCCGCATTGTGCCAGCAGTTGTTGGATTGCTATAGTTCCGCAAAGTACAGCGTTTATGAAGTAAATGGTAATAAATCGTATCATCTGTACCCGCTCAAGCACGAGATTGCGCATAATAATGCGGTGATATTAGTGCATGCTGAGTTCGATAATCAGCAACTTTCCGAGTCAATTTGTACTATATTGGACATTTACCAAAACTACATCGGTCTTCTCAATGACAATGAGCGTGATACTTTAACAGGCTTACTGAACCGTAAAACATTTGACCAAAAGATAGGCAAAATTCTCTCTAACTTGAGTCAGGAAAATAAGCGCAAAAATGATAAAAACATACAGTTTTATTTTTTAGCCATTTTTGATATTGATCACTTTAAAAAGGTCAATGATCAGTATGGACATTTGATTGGTGATGAAGTGTTACTCTTGCTATCACAGTTAATGACAAAATCGTTTAGAGACAGTGATTATCTATTTCGGTTCGGTGGCGAAGAGTTTGTAGGGCTGTTCGGATGCGCAAATGAAGCTGATATTAATTTGGTGTTAGAGCGTTTAACTAATAAGTTACATGATTACAATTTCCCACAAGTAGGTAAAGTGACCTTAAGTATTGGCTACACAAAACTAGCTCCTGACGTAACGCCTAGTCAGCTGGTGGATCGCGCAGATTTGGCGCTCTATTATGCAAAGAATAATGGGCGAAACCAAATGCATCTCTATGAAAAACTGGTTGAGCAAGGCCATCTCAAAGAAGAAATAATAGAAGGCGAAATCGATTTGTTTTAGTTGAGCAAGCATCCAACATCAGCTGTGGCATTATATAGTTAAGCCTTCTAACAACTTGTATAAACAATTAATGACCTATTGCCAATTCTTCATCACAACATCAATAACCGCCATTAAATCATTCTTTGTTGCACCACTTGTCGCTTGAACAGAAATGCCTTGATGAATGATCGCAACGTACTTTGCCAGAGTTGCCGTGTTTGCATCTTTCGGTAAATCTGAATTTGCCTTGGCTAAATCAAAACGCTCTTTTAGAGAACCTTCAAAATTGGATCGATAGCAAATTAATTCCTGTTGGATATGCTCTGACTCAGGCCCGCAAGACAAAGCACCCTGAACAATCATGCATCCTCGAGGCGTATTCTGGGCTGTCAAAAGTTCTACAGCCTTGGTTAACAAAACGCTAACGACTTGACGCGCTGTTGGTTCAGATACTGCATCTTTCACAAAAGCGCTTGGGCCAGATACGTATTTCTGTAATGCCTTGCGAAATAGCGCCTCCTTGTTTCCGAAAGCGGCATAAATACTCGGCTTATTCATGCCCATTGTCTCCATGAGCACTGCCATGGAAGTGCCTTCGTAGCCATGCTCCCAAAATGCCTGCATCGCTTTTTCTAGCGCATCATCGTGGTTAAAGGCGGGGGGACGTCCGCGTCGCTTTGCATTTTGTGCACTGTTCATCATGTAACTCCTAGGAAATATCAAAATATTATACCACTTGGTAATAAATTTATTGACAAGGTTGATATGACATTATAATATTTACTTACCAATCGGTACATTAATTATTTTAATGGTTATTTTTATAACTTATGGAGACTAAATTGAATAGTAAAAACGACAAAGTGGCCTTTATTACTGGGGCTAATCGTGGAATCGGTTTCGAAACGGCGAAAGGATTAGGTGCATTAGGAATTTCTATCGTTATAGGTGTGCGCGATATCGTCAAAGGACAGGATGCCATTAAACAACTTAATACATTAGGTATTAAGGCAGAGGCTATCCATTACGATGCAACAGATGCGAAAACATTGGATACAACTTACGACTATATTGCCAGTCATTACGGTAAGTTGGATATTCTGGTGAATAATGCCGGAATTCTGCGAGAAACGCTGGTGGGTGGTAACGATAGTTCTACTGTGAGTCAGGAGGTATTGCAGGAAACCTTCCAGACTAACTTATTCGCAGTTGTCGCATTGACACAAAAGCTGTTGCCGTTGATTAAAAAGTCTGTAGCAGGCCGTATCGTAAATCTATCAAGTATTCTAGCATCGCAAACGCTACATAGTATGCCAAATTCACCCATAGACTTTGCAAAAGGGTTTGCTTACAACGCCTCAAAAACAGCACTGAATGTTTATACCATCCACTTGGCACATGAATTAAAAGATACCAAAATCAAGGTTAATTCTGCACATCCAGGCTGGGTAAAAACTGAACTAGGGGGCAGCAATGCACCGATGGAAGTAGTTGACAGTTACAAGACCAGCGTCTATCTAGCAACTTTGGATGAAAAAGGACCAAGTGGAGGCTTCTTCCATGAGGCCGAGCCTTTGCCTTGGTAAACAGCGGAAGATTCATGGCTAAAAAAATACCATTACGTTACCGCACTTTAATCTTTGCACTGATCATGTCATTTAACACTTCGGCAATTGTATCGGCGGTGATTATCAGCTTGCATACACAGACCTTAGCACAGTTTGTAAGAGTATGGCCGTTATCATTTGCTATTGGTTGGCCTCTCGTATTCGTGGCAATTTTGATTATTGCACCGCTAGTTAACAAGTTTCTGGACTTGTTTATAGAGGGCACATAAGGTCAGCAATATGTATGCAGTAAGCTTACTGCAAGAACTTTTAAGTAAGTTATTCCAACATGCAATGGGGAGTTAATAAATGCAAGATTTATCCAGAATTGGGCAAGTGACAGAAATTCAAATTGATAACAACAGAACTCTGCGATACCTGAAAGCAGGAAAGGGTAATCCGCTAATTATGTTGCATACAATCCGGACTCAGTTAGATTACTTCCAAGAAGTAATTCCTACGCTTGCTCAATATTACACTGTTTACGCATTGGATTTACCAGGTCATGGATACTCTTCGATCGACACTCAGGCTTCATATGATGAGCCATATTTCCGTAGGGCTATTGTTGCATTCATAGAGAAGTTGGATCTGGGAGAGATAACTCTTGTAGGTGAATCAATCGGTGCGGTATTGGCCTTTACCGTAGCAAGCACAATGCCAGAGCGCGTAAATAAAATAGTGGCATCTAATACTTATGACTATGACAAACATTATGCAGACGGCGTGCGTAGAGGTAACTTATTTGCAAATATCGTTATTGGCAATTATGCAATTCCTATTCATGGTGCAATTTTCGCTGCACTTGAGAATTGGCTATTTTTAGGCATTACAATGCGTGGTGGATTACGTAACAAAAGCTGGATCCCAAACGACCTGTTGACAGAGTTTAATCGCGTAGGTCGAAGAAAAGGATATCGGTACGTGGAACGTAATGTGTTTAATAATTGGAAGTCATGGGGTAAAGCAAGAGCGCTCTATTCTGGAGTGCAAGCATCTGTAAAGTTAATCTATGGTGATCATGATTGGTCCACTTTACAGGAGCGCCAACGCACTGCCAAAGAATTAGGGAATACAAACATCATCACTATTGAGAATACGGGACATTTTGGGTTTGTGGATAACCCTAAAAAGATGATAGAGTTAGTTTTAGAAAGTTAGCACTTGTTAAAGCAAGCCTATTTTATACAAAGCTGTCTTCTCAACATTGGTATAGAAGATTGTATCTGGAAAATTCAATGGATAATCAAGCATGTATTACGAGTACTCATTTAATTAAAATATTAATCATAGAGCGTTGTTTCAAGGACGTTGTTAAGAGTGCAATTAGACAAATCTAGTGTGTTCACCACACAGTAAAATATCTAGTAAAGCGTTGATAGCTTGGTCGCGAAAGGCTATAGTATCCTTAAAATATCATTAAAAATAAAAAGATTGAGGAAACTGTATGGCAGAAGCGCGTCCTATATTGATGATTATTGATGATGATCCACTCATAACGGATACATTGCACTATGTATTAAGTAAACACTTTGAAGTGTGCGTTGCGGATTCCAGAACTCAGGCGAAAAGTTTACTACGTCAACTAGATGAGCCACCCGCGCTTGCTTTGGTGGATCTGGGCTTACCACCTTCTCAGCATAAACCAGATGAAGGTTTCAAAATGATTGGTGAGTTGCTGGCGCACTCTCCTAGCATGAAAATTCATGTGCTTTCTGGCCAAAGTGATGATGTGAATGTCAAGCATGCATTAGCATTAGGTGCGCTCGATTTTATTCCTAAGCCTTGTGATGTAGAGCGATTAAAAGATCTGCTGATTAGTTCTCTCAAAGTCCAAAGTGTTGAACTCACAGAGCAAACAGAAGACAAAAACGGTGGTATGTTGGGCGAGAGTTTGCCGATGCAAACACTTATTATGCAGATTAGACAATTTGCCGATTCACCATTTCCCGTGTTGATTGAAGGGGAATCAGGCGCTGGTAAAGAACGCGTTGCCAGCAATTTTCACCGCTTTAGTAAGCGTAGCAAGCAAGCTTATTTGTCAGTAAATTGTGCTGCCATTTCTCCAATGCTGGCAGAGTCAATTTTATTTGGCCACGCGAAAGGCGCGTTCACTGGTGCTGCTGGATCTCATACAGGTTATTTTGAAGATGTGGGCGAAGGCACACTATTTTTAGATGAAATTGGTGAGTTGCCACTGGAAATGCAGGCCAAGCTGTTGCGTGTACTAGAAAATGGTGAATACGCTCGCGTGGGAGAAACACAAATACGTAAGAGTAAGGCGCGTATTGTAGCTGCAACAAACCGTGACTTACGTGCAGAAGTGCGTGGAGGGCGGTTCCGTTCTGATTTATACCATCGCTTGAGTGTGTTTGCGGTCAAAGTACCACCCTTACGTGAATTGGGTGAAGATAGCTTATTACTGTTAAATCACTTTAATCAGTTTTATGCACGTGAAACAGATCAAGCGCAATTTAAACTAGATGCAAAAGCGCAATCTCGCTGGTTGAGTTATCACTTTCCTGGCAAT
>DHYP01000035.1:24123-24509 GCA_002414145.1 Methylophilaceae bacterium UBA5127
ATCATGGCGATTTGTCTGGATATGCCATGCAGCATCTACAAACAGAAGCAAATGTGAGTCTGGATCAAGTACTGAAGTTGTGGGAGAAAGCGTACATTGATGCGGCAATGAAAATCACGCATGGTAATTTAAGTCAGGCAGCCAAGTTGCTAGGTGTGAATCGAACTACGCTTTACAGCCGCATCCAACTACAAGAGCAATCTTAATCAGCCATGTATTACGCACATTTTGGACTCAAAGAGCCCCCTTTTAAGATCACACCCAATACTGAATTTTTCTTTAATGGCAATAATCGTGGCCAAGTACTTGATGCTTTAATCTATGCCATCACCAGTGGCGAAGGCATTGTTAAAGTAGTTGGAGAAGTGGGTAGCGGTAAAACCATG
>DHYP01000035.1:24628-24973 GCA_002414145.1 Methylophilaceae bacterium UBA5127
TAAATTACCCAAAAGTGCTGATAGACTAAAGGTGATGCAGGCATTACAAGCCTATCTGCTAGAGCGTCATGAAGCTGGAAAGCAGGTAGTGATTTTTGTGGAGGAAGCACAAGGGATGCCACTTGCTACCTTAGAAGAAATCAGGCTGTTATCAAATCTGGAAACCAAACACGACAAATTGCTACAAATGGTTTTATTTGGGCAACCAGAGTTGGATGTCAACTTAAATCAAACGCAGATTAGACAACTGCGTGAACGTATTACGCATAGCTTTAATTTAACGCCATTGCGCCCGAAAGAAGTGGGTGAATATATTATCTTTAGGCTGCGTGCAGCAGGTTATCA
>DHYP01000035.1:25003-34620 GCA_002414145.1 Methylophilaceae bacterium UBA5127
ATCTATACACAAAATTGCTTCAGCAGCCGAAGGTTTGATTCGGCGGGTGAACATTTTGGCAGACAAGTCGTTATTGGCAGCATTTGCAGATAATGTATATTTAGTCACACCAAAACATGTGCAAGCCGCGATTGCCGATAGTGAATTTGGCGCAGAAAAAGCAAAAAAAACTGGCAGAAAGCTGTGGTTTTTAGGCTTAATAGGTGTTTTGCTTGTGGGTTTGCTATTAGGATATCTGACCAATTATTTTTTTCAAAAAGCATTTTTGCAAACTGCTAAACCTGAAGTAGCTAGCAAAGCTGCAGAGCCAGCGCAACCAAAACAAGTCAATATAAGCAATATTCCTGTGTCTTCAGCAAGTACGCCAGCCGCCCCATCTAATGCTGGAAATACGACGAATGTTGTTCAGCCTGTGACGCAAACTAAAACAGAGATTCATCAAACAGCGATTGCCGAACCACTGCAAGAACCACAGCTCGATATTTTGCAAGGGCGCCTGCTAGCGACAAAACAGTGGATGAGTATGATGCCTAAAGAAACCGTGACGATTCAAATACTTGGCGCGTCAGGTGAGTCGCAATTAAAAAGTCAATTGACCTACTTAGCGCAGGCCATCGAGCTGGATAAAATTTATGTCTATCAGACTAAGCTGAATCAGCAGGATTTTTATACTGTACTGTATGGAAGTTACGCCAATCGATTTATTGCATCAGAAGCACTTAAACAGCTGCCGCAGAGCATACAGAAAAATCGCCCGCAGTTACGCACAATTGGCGGGATATTGGATGAAACGCATACTAGTCCATAAACTAAGTAAAAAATTGCAAAACTTTCAATGGCTTAGTATTGCAATTTAACCTCCTTTGTGCGATAAACGCTAGATAAGAGTAATTAGAGGTTAGTCGGACGTGTTGAACAAAAATCATCTGTTTAATGGGATAGCATGCGTGATAGCATCAATGCTTACAGCATGCGCTCACCAATCCACTGTAGCTCCCTCAACTGGGCACATTGATGCTAAACCTGTCAATCCACAAACCACTACTGCAGAAGCGGCGCCTATCCCTAAGCCAGTTAAAAGTCAGACGGTATTGCCACCGCCAAAAGCAAAAAATAAAGCACAAACTTATAGTGTCGTGGTCAATGAAGTACCAGTGAAGGAAATATTATTTGCACTCGCACGTGAAAGTAAATTGAATATTGATATACACCCGTCTATACAGGGGCGTGTTACCCTAAATGCGGTAGATCAGACGTTGCCAGCCATTCTGGAGCGCTTGGCTAAACAAGTAGACTTAACTTATCGGATGGATGGAGATGTGCTCTATATCGCACCTGATCAGCCAGTGTTAAGAACCTATAAAATTGATTACGTGAATATGAACCGTGATACTTCAGGTTTTATTGGAGCCGCTTCAGAAATTTCTAGTACTGGTCAGAGTGCAATTAGCGGTGCTGGTGGCAGTACCACCACCACAGTTTCAAATGGTAATGGAGCATCAAATAGCTCGCGTACATCGGTGAAGTCGGACTCAAAGCACCGCCTTTGGGATAATTTGATTATCAATATAAAAGAGCTATTGGCGGAAACAGATAAAGAGGTCATTGTTTCTAGATATGGCACATCGCAAGTAGAGTCACAAGATAAAGAGAGTGATAAAGCTGGGACTAATACCAAGGAAGAGTCAAGTCGCACATCTTCAGAAGGCCGCGACAAGGCGCGTGCTGAGTATAAAACATTATTTGCGTCGACTGTGATCGCCAACCCAGAAACGGGAGTGATCAGTGTCAGAGCTACGAATAAGCAGCATGAAAAAGTGCAGGAATTTATTGATAGAGTCATGGGTAGCGCAAAAAAGCAAGTCCTAATTGAAGCAACTATTGTTGAAGTAAAGCTGAGCGATAGCTATCAGGCGGGGATTGATTGGAGCAAATTAAACGATAATAGCTCTAACAGTGGTTTTGTATTTGGACAAACTTTGGGTTCTAAAGGCGTTAATTTTAATAAAACGACGGGAGCATTTTCATCGGGAGGCAAAAACGCACTGGGAGAAACTACGGCAGCAGGCTTTGTTGCTGGTTATTTAAATCCTGTGAGCGCGATAGGCAATATCGCGGCTTCTATTACTTTGTTGGAACAGTTTGGAAATACAAAGGTGTTGTCTAGCCCTAAAATCATGGTGCTGAATAATCAGACCGCTATTTTAAAAGTGGTTGATAATTTAGTGTATTTTACTGTGCAGTCTCAAATTTCGCAGTCACTCACAGGGGGCGCGGGTACTAACCTACAATCAGTGACAACGACGGCGAACACTGTTCCTGTGGGTGTGGTGATGAGTGTCACACCACAAATTAACGATACTTCCAATGTGAATTTAGATGTCAGACCTACAATTTCGAGGGTATTAGGCTTTGTAAATGATCCTAACCCATTATTAGCGCAGGCAGGCACCGTGAGCTCAATCCCTCAAATTCAGGTCAGAGAGATGGAGTCTGTACTCAATGTAGCCAGCGGCAATATTGCCGTGCTGGGCGGTCTGATGCAAGATGAAATCAGGAATAATACAGATGCGGTACCAGGATTAAGCAAGGTGCCAGGGGTAGGTAACGTGTTTAAAGGTAAGAATAACGCGAATCAAAAAACGGAATTGGTGATTTTTCTGCGACCTACAGTGATACCTAATGCAAGTTTAGAGAGTGACGAGCTACAGAGTTTTAAACAATATTTGCCTGCACAACAGTTAGAAAAAACGTTGGAAGAAGCAAATCAATGATTGATTTAATGCATGAGTTTATTAATTAAAGCATTGGATAAGGCCGAAAAAGCACAAGAAGAGCAACAAAAAGTGCAAAAGTCTGGTCGTAGACATGCTACCAATATCGCCAATAGCACTTCTAATTCCTTAGAGGCAGAAAAAGTAGAGCTATCCTTAGAAGTACCAGAAACACGTCATTCAAGATCAGACTCTTATGCTGCGCAATATGATGAAGAGGTAAGTGCATCAAGGGCAGCTAATGTGTTTGAAGCCAAGTATGCACAGCCCATTTCAAACGTGAATCCCATGATATGGGTTGCGGCGTTTGGGTTTTTGGCATTATTGGTAATAGGAGGATATTTTTACTATCAGCTCAATCATTTGCAGGCGCCCACTATCCCAGTCAAATCCACTCATCCAGTGATGCCTGCGACTACAAATGCTCAGACGCCACCTATGGAGCCAAAGCGTGTTCAAGTTGAAACCACTCTAGCGCCACTGACACAAGATGCTTCAGCAACATTAACCAGCAATGAAGAGCTTGAAATAGCTAAAAATGCACCATTGCCACCGTCAGCACCAGCCAATTTATCAGTGACAAGACAAAGTAAAAGCGCATCAGTAGAGGGCACACATCTGTTTCAAACAGAGACATCATCAGGTTCTGCAACATTGCAGAATAAAAATGAAGTTGTTCATCAATCTTCTAAAAAACCAGTATTTACTTTTGATCAGCCAATTGCATCTGAGAGTGCATCAATACAGATTTCAAAATCCAGCAAACCCAAAGGAGTTGATCCAGTATTGTTAAGCGCATACAGCGCTTATAACGCAGGCAATGATAATGATGCGCAAACACTTTATAAACAAGTGTTACACAAAGATGCACGTAATGTAGATGCATTACTAGGTATGGCGGTGATTGCAGAAAGACAAGGCCGGGAGCGCGACGCGATGAGTTGGTATCAGCAGGTATTGGCGCTAGATCCGCGCAATCCAGTTGCTCTGTCAGCCTACTACGATAGAGAGCAAGATAGCACAAACAAAGAGTTGCAACTTAAACACTTTATTGCTAAAGAACCTGAAAATCCCAATGCATACGCAGATTTAGGCGCTTATTATGCCGAGCAAAACCGTTGGGCAGAGGCGCAGCAATTTTATTTTGAGGCAAATCGATTAAATGCGAGCGCAGAAAATGCGTTTAATTTAGCGGTGAGCTTAGATCAATTAGGTAAACCAAGCCTCGCACTTCCCTACTATCAACAAGCGTTAGCATTAGATGAAAAAACAAATCATCATGTGATTGACCAAGCGGCAGTGCAAGCACGCATTGCTGGAATACAAGCAAAATAAACATTATGGCAGAACAAAGAAGAAAGCTTAGATTAGGCGACTTGATGGTGCAGCAAGGACTGATTAGTCAAGATCAGTTGCGTATTGCACTCATTGAGCAAGACCAGAATAACTTACCATTAGGCAAGCAGTTGGTGCGTTTAGGCTTTGTTTCAGAATCCATGGTGCGCGATTTGGTTGCGCATACCATAGGCCAAGAAAGTATCGATTTAAGTACAGTGGTGGCAGATGTCGATGCATTAAGCATGGTGCCAGAAGATTTTTCCAGACGTTATCACGTACTGCCTGTTTCGTATGAAGATGCTAGCAAAGTCATGATTGTGGCAATGGCGGATATGTTTAACGTGGTGGCATTGGATCAATTGCGTGCCATGTTGGGTGGTCAAATCCAGCTGATGCCTGTGCTTGCTGCAGAAGCACAATTAGAAGAATATATCGACCAGTTTTACGGATATGAGCTGTCGGTAGATGGCATTCTGCGTGAGATAGAAACAGGTGAAATCGATTATCAAAGTTTAACTGAACATGGTAATGAATATACGCAGCCTGTCGTACGTTTAGTGGGTGCATTATTAATGGATGCAGTGAAGCGTGGCGCATCAGATATACACTTTGAGCCGGAGTATGCATTTTTACGTATTCGCTATCGCATTGATGGCGTGCTACAGCAGGTCAGAAGCTTACACAAAACATATTGGCCAGGCATAGCGGTACGATTGAAAGTGATTTCTGGGATGGATATTGCAGAAACACGTTCGCCGCAAGATGGTCGATTAAACATGAACTTGTGCGGCCGTCCCATTGATTTTAGGGTTTCCACCCACCCTACCATTAATGGTGAAAATATCGTTTTACGTGTATTGGATCGAGAAAAGTCCATCATACCTCTAGAACGTATGGGTTTGCGGTTAAATACTTTGGATGAGCTGAAGTTTATGATGACCAGACCAGAAGGCATTGTCATCGTAACGGGTCCAACAGGGAGTGGTAAAACTACCACCTTGTATTCGTTGTTATCACACTTGAACACAGAAGCTGTGAATATCATGACTTTGGAAGATCCAGTAGAATATCCCGTGACCATGATGCGTCAAACCTCTGTAGCAGAAGTGAATAAAGTGGATTTTGCAAACGGTATCCGCTCTATCATGCGGCAAGATCCAGACATTATTCTGGTGGGTGAAATTAGAGATGAAGATACTGCCACCATGGCATTTCGTGCAGCCATGACTGGGCATCAAGTGTTCAGCACTTTACATACAAATTCTGCCCTAGGTACCGTACCAAGATTGCTAGATATTGGCATCTCTCCAGAAATTATGGCGGGCAACATTATAGGGGTTGTAGCACAGCGTCTAGTCAGAGTGCTTTGTCCGCATTGTAAAGAGCCTATCAAACCCGGCGATGAAGACCGCAAGATATTAGGGGTGAGCCAATCGGAAGCGATTCAGATTTTTAAACACAGAGGTTGTAAGCGCTGTTCGTTTACTGGCTATAGAGGACGAATGGCTATCATGGAATTGTTGCGTATAGATAGCGATATGGATGCCTTGATAGCACGCCGTGCACATTTGGATGAGTTGCGTAAACTGGCTTTACAAAAAGGATTCGTGACTCTAGCAGACGATGGTATTAGACGTATTTTGGAAGGTTATACCAGTTTAGAAGAAGTCATGCGCGTGATTGATTTAACTTCAAGAATTAAGCATTAGTGATACTGAGTAATTGTGGCGACATTCAACTATACAGCTGTCGATAAATCAGGTCGCTATGCACGCGGACAAATGGACGCTGTGAATGAGGTGGATTTAGAAATACGTCTGGCGCGTATGGGTCTGGATCTCATCACGTTCAGAGTTGCAGCGAAAACAGCCCATATGCTGTCAGGGCAGCGTGTGAGTAATCGTGATTTGGTGATGTTTTGCTTTCAATTAGAGCAATTGTCTAGCTCAGGAGTGCCGTTACTGGAAAGCCTGAATGACCTAAGAGAAAGTACGACTAACCCCTACTTTCAAAAAGTAATCGGTGGTTTGGTGGCGGATGTGGAAGGTGGGAAAATGCTTTCCCAAGCGCTAGCAGATTATCCAGATGTGTTTAATGAAGTGTTTGTAAACTTAGTGGGAGCGGGTGAACAGACAGGTCAGCTACCGACGGTGTTTAATAATTTGAGCGATACACTCAAGTGGCAGGATGAGTTATTTGCACAAACCAAGCGTTTATTGATGTACCCGCTCATTTTGTTGGTGGTAGTTTCCGCTGCTGTGGTGATTTTAATGGTGTACTTAGTGCCAGAGATGGTCAAGTTTTTAAAAAGTTTGGGTCAGGAACTGCCATGGAACACCAAGTTGTTGATTGCGATTTCCAATGCATTTGTCAATTATTGGTGGTTGATTTTATTGATAATCGTGCTGTTAGTGGTAGGCTTTTTTACAGTGCTTAACAGCAGCACAAAAGCACGCTATCAGTTTGACTATCTCAAACTAAAAATACCATTGACAGGTGAAATCTTACATAAAATTATCATGGCAAGGTTTGCGAGATATTTTGCACTCATGTACCAAACAGGCATTCCAGTGCTAGATGCTATTAAGACAACAGAGAAAATTGTGGGTAATCACGTGATTGCAGATTCGCTTAGCCGCATACATGCACAAATTAACGCGGGTGATAGTATGAGCGAAAGCTTTCATAATGCGGGTTTGTTTTCACCATTGGTAGTGCGCATGATTAAAATTGGCGAAAATACTGGTGCATTAGACAAGTCGTTGATGAATGTGAGTTATTTTTACGATCGTGATGTGAATGACATGATGCAAAAAATGCTCAAACTGCTAGAGCCAGCCTTAACTATTATATTAGGCTTGGTATTATTGTTCATTATGGCTTCTGTATTGTTGCCAGTGTACGACTCATTTAGTGTAATGAAACTATAAATGGCGATTGCAAAACTTATTTTATGTGCATCAAATCATCGCCTCATTGCGGGGGTATGGTATGGCACACGCTTGCATTTTTACGAGACCTTTGAAAATAACGACGAAGGCTATGATGCATTTGATCGTTTCATTAAAGAAAACAACAATCTCAATGTTTACATGATTGCAGATGCGATTGAGGAAGAGTATCGCGTAGAGAGTTTGCCACATACTACAGGTAAAGCGCGTGATGAATTAATTGGTCGTAAGCTTAATCAATTTAATCGCAATAACTTATTTCGCACCGCACAATTTATCAGTCAAGATAAAGACAAGAGAAAAGATGATAACTATCTTTTTGTAGCATTAAACAATGCAGATTTTCTGCAGGGTTGGATGAGTGTGATTCAAGCCAATCTAGTACCTTTAGTTGGACTGTATTTATTGCCGATGATCAGTCAATATACTGTGCAGCAAATGAAGTTGATGGCGCCAAACATCTTACTTTGTGAGCATTTATCTTCAGGGCTAAGACAAACCTATTTAAGCAATGGGCGTTTACGCATGAGTCGTTTGGCATCGCTAACCGATGTTAAACCTAGCCAAAAAGCCTATTTTTATTTGGTAGAGATCGAAAAAACAAGACTTTACCTGATTAGTCAGCGCTTTATTACAGATCAAACAGAATTACAACTGGTTCTGCCCTCGTCTGATGAAAACAGTCAGGTGATAGGCAAAAGTATCAGTCAAGAACAGGGTATGGAATGCCGTATTGTGAATTCCTTGGCCTATGCAAAAAATGTCAATATTGCACCAGAGTTAGTGGCCAAGCTACCAGAGCTGCTGCACATGCAGTTACTGGCAAATGGAAATATTCCAGATAATCTTGCACCAGAACAACTGACTAAATCCTATCGGCTGAATAATGTTCGTCAAGGTATCAATATTGCCACGCTGGTGGTGGGCTTTTTAGGTTTGTTTATCGCTGGTTATCATTTCTGGCAAGCCACACAACATGTGGATGAATTAGCACGGGTAGCTTCTGAAACACAACAACAATATCAGCGTTATGACGCAGTGGCTAAGGATTTTCCGAGTACGCCGATTGCCAGCGCAGAACTCAAAACGGCCGTAGAAATTGCACAAAATATCCAGCAATACAATCAAACGCCAAAATCATTGATGTTGATATTAAGTAGTGCGCTTGAGCATGTGCCAGAAATTGGGATTAATCGCTTACACTGGCTACAGACATCTAATACCAGTATTGATGATACTGAAAAATCAGTACAAGAAACGAATCATAAAAGTATAGTATCTAATAATGGTAGCAAAACAAATAGCCGTCTAACACAAGTGGCTTTTTTAAATGCAGAGCTTTTGAATTTTGGTGGGGACTACCGTGCCGCATTATTCAGTTTGAATCGCTTTGTCAATCAGCTGAAACTGAATCCTCAAGTTGAACAAGTCGTGGTGTTGCAAGAGCCAGTGAATGTGAGTTCATTGGCAAATTTGCAGGGCAGTACACTGGATGAAAATACATCTGAGCGTACCCCAGCCGTGTTTAAACTCAAAATCATTTTAAAACCTACTGTTGAGACAGGACAGCAGCCATGATTTCCAATCAGCAAGACTGGAAGCGCTTAAGGACGCCAATTTTACTGCTGGGACTGGTGGTTATTTTGTCTGCGCTGTTGGCTTATTATGCTTATGATTTTGCTAGCCAAAAACAAACAGCATTACAGGCACAACAGAACTTACTCAAACAGGCGCATCAAAAGTACTTGTCTTCTGGGCAAGAGCGCGAAACGATAGTGAAATATTTGCCTTTGTATCAACGTTTAATCACCTCGGGTTTTATTGGCGAAGAGCAACGTATAGAATGGATAGAAAAATTGCGCCAAATTCATTTGCGGCATAAATTATTTAGTATTGAATATAACATTGGGCAACAGGAAACAATCAACCCAGACTATTTAACCCAGACGGGTCAATTTACATTAAAGCGCTCAGTGATGAAGCTCAACATGGGCATTTTGCATGAAGCAGATTTGTTGACTTTATTAGATGGACTAAGGGAGCAGCCCACGCCATTTATAGTGCGCGAATGTGAATTGGTTAAGCCTGTTGGTTCAAAAATCAATACCAATGTACTCACTACCAATATTCAGGCCAATTGCGAAATTGATTGGTTAACACTCAGGGAGCCGCAACAGGGAGAGGCAAGATGAGAGGCTTGATGGTTTTATTTTTGATGGTACAAAGCTTATCTAGTATAGCGGATGAGTCCTTAGGGCGATTATTTAGCACGCCAATGGAGCGTGCTACATTAGACAGAGTGCGACAAACTAAAAAAGAAATTGTGCCGCAAAAAATAGAAGCACCAAACCCGAGTATTGTACAAGTTCCTTTGGTTTTGCCAGATGCAGTAGCAGTACAAGGTTATGTGAAACGTACAGATGGCAAAAAAAGTACAATATGGATTAATCATGAGGCTTTGCAAGAAGGCGATAGCAATCATGATGTGGTGGTGGGTAAACTGCCAACCAATGCTAATCGCGTGCCGGTCAAGATAAAAGCCAATGGCAAGCAA
>DHYP01000035.1:34660-41914 GCA_002414145.1 Methylophilaceae bacterium UBA5127
GAAAGGCAGGCCAAGTGTACGATCCTGAAACCAATAAAGTTAAAGAAATGCGTGCGTCAGCGCAAGGCGATTCTGTTTCGGGTGAGTCTATGAGCGGAACGATAGGTGATGCAAATTAAGCTGTGACTACAAATGAATAATCAAGCTCGATTCATTCAAAGGCAGCATGGTATAGCGCTCATTATTTTTACATTAACACTCGTGTTAGCGGCAATCGCCTATTTTCTTACGCAGATGAATTCAAACACAGTAAAGCTAGCACGCGAAAAAACAAGCATATCTGCATTGGCAGAAGCAAAATCTGCACTAATAGGGAAAGTCATAGGTGATCCTAATATTACAACTTCTTTTTACTTACCAAATCCAGAGTTAAGTTTGAACGTGCCCACCTTCCCTGAAGGAAGCGAAACAGGAGTTGCTGGTAGTCAAGACCGTATCATCATTGGGAAACTGCCATGGAATAGCTTGGATATTGGGCCAATTAAGGATGGTACAGATGAGTGCTTGTGGTATGTGTTGTCTGGTCGCTTTAAAAACAACCCAAAGACAACTGTCCTGAATTGGGATACTCAAGCTCAAATAGATGTGATTGATGCCAATGGGAATTCGGTTGCAACCAATGTGGTTGCACTGATTGTCTCTGCGGGGGCTCAGTTGACGGGACAAAATCGTTCAGTTACAACAAATACACAATGCGGGGGAGATTATGACGTAATGAACTTCATGGATACTCCAAATTCAGTCAATGCCGTAGCAGGTCAAGTCAATTATTTCGCAGGGACACCGAATCATCGCGAGGCTACAGATGTTAACAATAAGCAATTTGTAAGGGCAAAAAATGATTACTATAACGATCAGTTTGTGTTTGTAACAGTGGATGATATTTTTAAACCAATTATCCGCCGTACAGACTTCAAGTCACAAATAAATACCCTTTTAAATATGGCACAACTATCAACAGTATCAATTTCAGGCGTGAATACCAAAGGAGCTGATAATATTGATTGCAACCTTATTACTAATGCTAACGATAAGAGGTTTTGTGAAAATTGGAAGGAAATGCTTTTGCTTATAGCATTGCCCTCAATGCCCATATATTTAGATGGTACAGCGACTGCTACTTGTAATCGCGTGATTATTTTCGGCGGTCAAAAAACGTCTGGTCAGGTGAGGCTGACTGCGGCAGATAAAAACAATCCAGCAAACTATTTAGAAGCCAATAACTTGTTAGCATTTAATGCCCCCGCTACCAACACTTTTTACGGCGTTTCTAATTTCGATCCAGACAATCCAAGCGCTGATGTGATGAGGTGTATATGATAAAGATTAAGCATGCATTGATGTTGGAAAAAGGGTTTACCCTGGTTGAGGTTGCGATTGTATTGGTGATTGTAGGGTTGATGATGTCCGCATTTTTAATGCCATTGTCCGCACAATTGGAGCAGCGTCAGCGTGCTGAGACACGCGCAATACTAGAGCAAGCAAAAGAGGCTCTGGTAGGCTATGCCATAGTAAATAAATATTTTACTT
This sequence comes from Methylophilaceae bacterium UBA5127, assembly GCA_002414145.1. Taxonomy (GTDB): domain Bacteria; phylum Pseudomonadota; class Gammaproteobacteria; order Burkholderiales; family Methylophilaceae; genus Methylophilus. The sequence goes on from DHYP01000035.1 coordinate 36,191, forward strand.
GCCCTGATACGCAAGCCACACCCACTGGTATAGAAGGTGGGCGCACTGCAAATCAATGTACAAATCCAGAAGGTGTGCTGCCATGGCAGGCTTTAGGTGTGAGTGGGCAAGATGGCTGGGGCAGGTATATCCGTTATCGCGTGACACCAGCGTTTTCAAATACATCGACATTTTTTACATTGGCAACGCCTGGCACTATCACTGTCAACAGTGACATCAGTACATTAACTAACTCGGCAGCAGCAGTGTTGATTTCCCATGGGCTCAATGGATTAGGAGCAGTGCAAATGTCAGCAGCAACAAGTACAGATGAACAAAGAAATACAGATGGCAATGCTGTATTTATGAGTCATACTCCAACTCCACAAGGGAGTGCTAACGAGTTTGATGATCAGGTGGATTGGCTTTCACCTAATATTTTGTTTAATCGTATGGTGAGTGCGGGAAAACTACCCTAATGAATGACCATCAGCTTTTACGTTACAGCCGCCATATCCTTTTGCCGCAGGTTGAGTACGAAGGTCAAGAAAAACTCACAAAAAGTCATGTGCTGATTGTGGGTGCTGGCGGACTGGGCTCACCAACCGCGCTATATTTAGCAGCTTCTGGCATAGGTGAGCTCACTATATGTGATTTTGACAATGTGGATTTGACCAATTTACAACGCCAGATTATTCACACGACACAGTCAGTGGGGATCAATAAAGCGGTCTCAGCACAGCAAACAATTTACGAGATTAACCCAGAGGTGATTGTTTATCCAATGCAACAAAAATCAACCGAAGCAGAGTTTGCAGCATTAATTAAACGAGCGGATGTGGTCGTGGATTGTAGCGATAACTTTGCCACACGTTATGCACTTAATCGTTTATGTTTTGAGCAGAAAAAACCATTGGTTTCAGGTGCGGCGATACGCTTTGAAGGACAAATCACAGTATTTGACTTCAGAAATGCTGCTAGCCCTTGCTACGAGTGCTTGTATCCAGATGTTGGTAGTGATCAAGAAATGCGATGCGCCGATAATGGCGTGTTTGCACCGTTGGTAGGGATGATCGGCACAGCACAGGCCGCTGAGGTGTTGAAGCTTCTGCTCAATATTGGTGAGACATTACAAGGACGCTTGTTGTTATTAGACGCATTGACCGCCGAGTGGCGCACAATTAAGCTTGCGCGCGACCCTGCTTGTGCACTTTGTGGTTAACTATTTACCACCCACTAAGCTTTTAACTGCACCCACTAAATCGCCAGGCATCATCACTACTTTGCTATTTTCAGATGCAGATATTTTTTGCAATGCAGTGATATAGCGATCACCTAATAAAAACATTGCAGAAGCATTGTTTTCTTTAACGGCTTCTGTGATGAATTTTATAGACTCCGCTGATGCTTTCGCGGCAACCATTTGCGCCTCAGCATCTTTACGTGCAGCTTCTAAACGTGCCTCCGCATTCAGAATCAATGATTGCTTCTCACCTTCAGCGCGCGTGACTACTGCAACGCGCTCACGCTCTGCGCTAGCCTGTTGTTCCATCGCATGTTGCATGTTGGCTGAGGGTTTAATGTCTTGAATTTCAACAGATTTTACGGTTAACCCCCAATCTAAAGCTTCATCTGCAATCGCTGCTTTTAACTCGGCTTTGATACGGTCGCGCGAAGTGAGTGCGTGGTTTAAGTCCATGCCGCCAATAATTGAGCGCAAATTAGTTTGCACCATATTACGCATCGCCTCACGGAAATTCTCAATGCCATACACAGCGCGCTCAATATTGCTTACTTTAATAAAGGCGACGGCGTTAGCTAAAATTACCGCGTTGTCTGCGGTGATGACTTCTTGTTCGGGGATTTCTAAAATAATGTCTTTAGTAGTAACTTTGTAGCTTACTCGGCTAAAAACAGGGTTAATAATATGTAGCCCTGGGGTGAGTACGCCAGCAAACTTGCCCAAGCGTTCTACTACCCACTCTTCACCTTGTGGCACAATGCGTACGCCTTTGACAATGGCAACAATTACCAGAAATATGAGCACTAAGCTAACTTCAGTCATGATATTATCCTTATGAATTTGTAAATATTTAAGAATGCTAACTTCTAAATCTTTTTAATTTTTAGCGCGTTACCTTCAACCGCAACAACCATTGCATCTACTCCTGCCTCAATGGCGTCTTCTGCAACCGCTGGCCATTCTCGTGCGCCCATTAAACCTTGCGTAAATTGGATTTTACCCACTTGCGTAGCGCCACAAGGCTCTGTTACTTTGCCGATACGACCAATTTCTTCTCCTTGCGCTTGGCCAACACGAGAGTGTGTTTCCGTTTTTTTGTAATTTAACTTCCAAATAGCAAGCGAGCTAATCGAGAGTCCTGCAAACATCACAAATTGTAGCGCCTGAGGTGTATTAGGAAACACCCACATAGCAATGGCTACACACAAAGCGGAAATGCCAAACCATAATAAATAGATCGTGCCCAATGCCATTTCTGTTGCAAGTAATATTAGCCCTAGTGCACACCAGATCCACATTGCATCACCTCTTTAAAAAAATAAATATGGAATAATCTTAGCATTTTTGTTTAATCAATTAGAGAGATAAGTGTTTATTTACGTTATTAAACTGAATATGTTGTAAAATTGCTTTGATATGTGGACAATTAGGTTGTAGATAAAAGTATTGTTACCGATTAATAATCATTAAAAAAATTTAAATGGCATCTTCTTTTAAGCTCATATTACCCTCTGACAGAATGGAACGTCTGCAATATATCAGACGTATGTTTCCTCAGGCTAAGGGACGCAACTTAATTGAAACTTGGCAGGGTGGAAGAAAACAAGCTTTAACACGCTTGAGCGAAGTAGACGCAGTAACGTATGGACGCAATCGAAATTTTATCAACGGCGCCGTTACAAGACTCTCTCCCTATTTACGCTATGGTTGCCTGACCTTACAAGAAGTCTCAGACAATGTCTTACACCGATTTGGAAAACAGCAAAGTGCCAGATTAATATCAGAACTGGCATATCGTGATTATTGGCGTCAAAACTGGTATAGGCACGGCAACGCCATCTTTAGTGATATGGAAGATGCTAAAGTGCCATTGGGTGAGAATCTTTTACCTGCATATATTAGCCAAGGTATTACAGGCTTGCCTTGTATGGATGAAGTCATTCGCTCTTTATTTAACGAAGGTTATGTACACAACCACGCGCGCATGTGGTTTGCAGCATATGTAGTGCATTGGCTTAAAGTAGATTGGCGTAAAGCAGCGGATTGGTTCGAATCACATTTGCTGGATGGTGACATCGCTTCAAATCACCTCTCTTGGCAATGGGTGGCCTCTACATTTAGTTCCAAGCCTTATTATTTCAATAAACAAAGTCTTGCCCGTTTTACGGGCGAAAAGTTTTGTGCAAGTTGTCGGGTGAGTTGTCCTTTTGATGATGATTATGAAACCCTGAGCAAAAACTTGTTCCCAAATGTGCAAACAAGAACTAAAAAAGTGTACCCCATCAAAATGCCAGAGAAAATGGCGATTTCTCAGCATTCCTCTGTATCAGTCTATATTCATGATGAAATGCTATCGCCTACCAATCCTCTGACAAAATTGGCGATGCCTAAATTTTTTGTGTTTGATGAAGAAATGTACGACGAGTGGCCATTAAAACGCATACAGTTTATTGCAGATTGCTTGAGTGAAATGCCCGAAGTGGAAGTCTGGCTAGGGGATACACGCAGTGTTTTGCTAGAAAATGGGGTGGGGCAAGTCATTTCTCAAAACACGCCAAATCTTCAGATTAAATCCATGTTGTCACCGTTTAATCCTATCTGGCAAGAAGAAGAGAAATTTACAAAAGCAGATGTGAGCTTAAAGCGTTTAGAGCGATTTAGTCGCTACTGGGAAAAAGTACAGCCTGATATTTTAGGCGGGGATACCGAATAATTTTTTAAAAGTGGGATGGCTTAATGGGCTTAGTGACCTTGGCAGTTCTCGTGGTAATCGTGTTGTATGCGGTATTGATATATAACAGTTTGGTTACTATTAAAAATAACGTAGCAAAGGCTTGGGCAAACATTGATGTATTGCTTAAACAACGTCATGATGAGTTGCCAAAGCTCATTGATACTTGCAAGCAATACATGAAGTATGAGCAAGAGACATTAGAAAAAGTCATTCAGGCACGTTCACGTGTTTCAGACGCACGTGAGTCTCATAATGTGGTAGCGTTGGGAGGTGCGGAGAATGCACTCAGAAGTGGCTTGAGCCAATTATTTGCGTTGGCAGAATCTTATCCAGAACTCAAAGCCAATGAGCAGTTTTTACATTTGCAATCACGCATTAGCGGCTTAGAAAACGCCATTGCAGATAGGCGTGAGTTTTATAATGAAAGCGTGAATATTAACAACGTGCGTATCGAGCAATTTCCAGATTTATTAGTCGCTAGAATGTTTAATTTTAAGGCCGCAGAGTTACTTAAATTTGTAGCAGAAGAATTAAAAGATGTGGATATCAGCCAACGATTCAATGGATAACAAAAGCCATGTGGAATGGCTCCCGCGGGTATTATATTGAGACAATCGCTTCGGCGAGCTATTTAGGCATCATTGTCTTCGCTACAAACACTTATCAGCAAGGATCGCTTTTTATCCCAGTCGCATTGATGGCTACAGTGAGTCTGTTTGCATGGATGTTCACAATCAAGCGCGTGCGCGCTATCGCCGACATCGCCACTTCCCGTATTGGTTCTGCCGCGCAAGGGTATGTCGAGTTGTTTGGTCGCGCGAGTGTTAACCCCGATAATCTTATTCGCAGTCCATTAAGCGGCATACCTTGCGTGTGGTTTCGCTATTTTGTATATTCCAAAGACAATAGCGACCGCGAATGGCGTGAAGTAAGTCATGGCGTTAGCGAAAGCACGTTTGAAATTAGTGATAGTACGGGCAAGTGCCAAGTGGATCCTGACTTTGCTGAAATAGTGTCACCTGAACGGCGTGTGAGTTATCAAGGTGAGTATAAACATGTAGAAGACCTGCTGTTTGCAGGTAGCGACATTTATGTATTGGGTGAGTTTTCGACTGTGGGTGGCGCAAACTCAGTGCTTAGCGTCAAAGAAGATGTAGGTGAATTACTTGCCGAGTGGAAAAAAGATCTCATTCAACTCAAAAAGCGTTTTGATTTAAATGGCGATGGGCAAATTGATCTTAAGGAATGGGAGCTGGCGCGTCGTGCTGCAACCCGAGAAGTTGAGTTGCTGCATCGTGAAATTCGCAAAGAATCAGGACTCCATATTATCCGCGCACCCCGCGATCGCCGCTTATTTTTGATTTCTAATATGTCCCCACATAAACTTAGGCAGCGATACCAATGGTGGAGCTACTTTCATCTTGCGGTGTTGGCATTGTCTGCAGGGGCATTTTTCTGGGTAAAATCCAGCTAGCAGTTTTTCTTCTTACCTATATTCACATTAACTCTAGCCGCATGAGCCTATGTTAAAATAGCAAGCTATGACTACGCAAACTCCCAAATCAGAACTCACAAAATCTTTTGACCCCAAAACCATCGAAAGTAAATGGTATGCATTTTGGGAAGGCAAAGGCTATTACGCCGCTGGCTTAAACCCAGCAATCAAAGACAATTTCTGCATTTTGCTGCCCCCGCCCAATGTCACTGGCACGCTACACATGGGGCACGGCTTTAACCAGACCATTATGGATGCGCTCACGCGCTACCA
>DHYP01000035.1:42147-42831 GCA_002414145.1 Methylophilaceae bacterium UBA5127
CCTCGCGAGCGTTTTACCATGGACGCTGGCCTCAACAAAGTGGTGACCGAAAGCTTTGTGCGCCTCTATAACGAAGGCCTGATTTACCGTGGCAAACGTTTAGTGAATTGGGATGTGAAACTGGGCACTGCCGTGTCTGACCTCGAAGTGGTGCAAGAAGAAGAAGATGGTTTTATGTGGCATATCAACTATCCTTTAGTTGATCCAGATAATGTTAAGGGTTTAACACATTTAACGGTAGCCACAACTCGACCGGAAACCATGTTGGGTGACGTAGCGGTAATAGTGCATCCAGAAGATGAACGCTATCAACATTTAATCGGTAAAAACGTTACTCTTCCGCTGTGTGACCGTGAAATCCCGATTATTGCCGATGATTATGTCGATAAAGAGTTTGGCACGGGCGTAGTGAAAGTCACACCAGCGCATGATTTTAATGACAATATGGTTGGTCAAAGGCATGGTTTAGATAAAGTAATCATTTTAAGTCTAGAAGGCTTTGTTCCAAGCGTTGCAGAGGTTTATGCCGCTGATGGCTCTGCAAAAGAGTCAATAGATTTGCCTAGAAGCTTAGTTGGTTTAGAACGTTTTGCAGCGCGTAAACAAATTGTTGTTGACCTAGAGGCGCAAAACTATTTGGTTAAAGTTGATAAACATAAACTTAAAGTTCCCCGTGGTGACCGC
>DHYP01000035.1:43005-50995 GCA_002414145.1 Methylophilaceae bacterium UBA5127
GGCTGAATAATATTCAAGATTGGTGTATTTCTCGCCAGTTATGGTGGGGGCATCAAATCCCTGCTTGGTATGGCGAAAATGGCGAAGTGTTTGTTGCGCACGACGAGGCTGAGGCTAAACAGATGGCGGCGAAAGCAGGTTACACGGGCAACTTAAAACGTGACGATGACGTGTTAGACACTTGGTATTCCTCTGCGCTCTGGCCGTTCTCTACACTCGATTGGACAGGCAACGAAGCCATCGACGCGCAAAACCAAGCTTTGCAACAGTATTTGCCTTCTAGCGTGTTGGTCACAGGTTTTGACATTATCTTCTTCTGGGTCGCCCGCATGGTGATGATGACCACGCACCTCACGGGAAAAATCCCGTTTAAGCATGTCTATGTCCATGGCTTGATACGCGATGCCGAAGGACAAAAAATGTCCAAGTCTAAGGGCAATGTGCTTGACCCGATTGATTTGATTGACGGTATTGGTTTGGACGAGCTCATCAAAAAACGCACCACGGGACTGATGAACCCCAAAGATGCAGAAAAAATTGAAAAACGCACGCGCAAAGAATTCCCAGAAGGCATTGCCGCCTATGGCACCGATGCCTTGCGCTTTACCTTTGCCGCTTTAGCCAGCCCAGGGCGAGATATTAAATTTGATTTGCAACGCTGCGATGGCTATCGCAATTTCTGCAACAAACTGTGGAATGCCACCCGTTTTGTGTTAATGAACACCCAAAAAGAAGATGGAACGCCTCAAGACAACGGTTTTGGCGCGGAAAGTTGTGAGGCCGGTGGGCGTAAATTTAGCCAAGCCGACCGTTGGATTGTGAGCTTGCTGCAACGCACAGAGGCAGAAGTGGAACGCGCATTTAATGATTACCGCTTTGATTTGGCGGCGAAAGCGATTTACGAATTTGTCTGGGATCAGTATTGCGATTGGTATTTAGAAATCGCCAAAGTACAAATTCAAAATGGTGATATTGCCGAGCAGCGTGCAACACGCCGCACTTTATTGCGCGTGCTGGAAACCATCTTGCGTCTAGCGCACCCAATTATTCCATTTATCACCGAAGAAATCTGGCAAACCATCGCGCCGATGACAGAGTTAAAAGACAAAACTCGCGGCACGGAAAGCATTATGTTGCAGGTCTACCCAAGCGCGGATTTGGAGAAAATCGACGAACAAGCCGAAGCTTGGGTGGCGACACTCAAAACCGCAGTAGAAGCTTGCCGTAGCTTACGTGGCGAAATGGGCATTTCCCCTGCCGCCAAAGTGCCACTGATTGCTGCGGGTAACGCAGAGCAATTAAGTGCTTATGCACCTTACCTAAAATCGCTGGCTAAGCTGGAAGATGTCACTATTGTGGCTGAACTGCCAGAAGCCGATGCACCCGTGATGTTAGCTGGTGATTTTAAACTTATGCTCAAGGTGGAAATTGATGTGGCCGCCGAGAAGGAGCGCTTAGGCAAAGAAATCGCCCGCTTGCAAGGTGAAATCACCAAAGCCAATGGTAAATTGAGCAATGAAAGTTTTGTGGCGCGCGCGCCTGCCGCAGTTGTTGAGCAAGAAAATGCGCGTGTTGCAGAATTTTCTGCAGGCTTAGAGAAATTGGAAGCACAGTTAGCCAAGTTGAAGTGAGCTTGAATACAGTTGGGCAGAAGCTTGTCCACCCCAACAGCCCTACTTAATACTTTATGATATAGACATGCAAAATAGTAGCCCAGATGAAGTGATGTGTTTATGCAGCGGCACTACGCGTGCTGAAATTCAGAGCTTTTTTCTACAAGGCTTGGATCAGGAAGCGATTTCTCGCAAGACAGGGGCGCTTTCTGGGTGCGCAGGTTGTGAGTGGGAAATCAAAGAATTTTTGAAAGAGCTTGATGAGCAACATAAAGCGTAACAGAGATCGATTCTTTTGATACGCTTGATGCACTACTCTGTGGATTAAGTGCCGAATTGATTGGCGCGTTTTTTAATATAAAAAGTAAAAACACCTTCGACCTGTTCCAGTTGTAAAAGTACGTGTCCTGTTTGTCTACAGAATGCTTCAAAGTCTTTAACTGAGTTTGGGTCTGTTGCCATAATCTTCAATACTTGATTAGGCAATAACTCGTTTAAGCCTTTTTTACATCGCAAAATAGGGAGTGGACAGTTAAGATTTTTTGCATCCACTTCTTTATCAAATTCCATAAAATTGTCCGTATATTTATTTTAAAACTAATGAATAACCAGCCTGAGACCACGCGATAATTCCACCAGTTAAATTATATACACTTTTAATGCCTTTGCTGATAGCAAAATCTGCAGCGAGTGCAGATCTTATGCCACTGTGACAATAAAAAACAACATGGCTAGCGTCTGTTAATTTGGTGTACTCTATAGGCAATAATGGAAGCGGAATATGTATTGCATTTGGAATTCTGCCTTTAGCAACCTCATCATCGTTACGCACATCTACGACCAATACTTTGGGCTGTGAAATCAGTGTAAATAAATCAGTAGCTTCAATGTCCTGAAACACACCCATGTTTAATATCTCGAAATAGTGTTTACGTATACAATTAATGAGGCAATATTACTATTGTATTGATGCATACAAGGCATAGTGTACACTAAACATCAGCCTGAATAATTGGTATCAGCTAAAATTTAATGAGCATTTTTACTAGCACGGTTGGCTGGAGATAAGTCGTATCGCACCCCGCTTTAACTACTATCATCTATTAAAGCATGACAAAAGGATTGCGTGGCTTGAAGACATAGCCCTCTCCTGAAATAGAAGTTAAGTGTGGCATGTCATTCAATGTTTAATTAAAACTTAAACAAACCTAAATCCCACGCCAATTTCTGTAATTAAATGTTCAGGTTGAGCAGGATTATCTTCTAATTTTTGTCGTAAGTGGCTCATGTAGATTCTAAGATAATGTTCATTCTCTACATATGAGGGCCCCCAAACGTCTTTGAGTAACTGCTTTTGGGTAACCACTCGGCCTGTATTTTTGACTAATACTGTGAATAACCTAAACTCGATGGGTGTCAGATGTACGGCTTTCATGGCTTTTGAGACAAGCCTTCTAGACAGATCTACATTAATGTCTCCAAAGTCATAGATGCCTTGATGACTTTCTTCGCCTAGCATTGTTCTACGACGTAACTGTGCACGAATTCTTGCTAATAATTCTGGCGTACCAAACGGTTTTGCTAAAAAATCGTCTGCACCTGCATCTAAGGCAGCGACTTTTTCAACCTCTTGTGTTCTAGCGGAAAGTACAATAATCGGGATATTGCTCCAACTTCTTGTATCACGAATCACTTCTAAACCATCAATGTCGGGTAACCCTAAATCTAAGATAACCACGTCTGGCTTTCGTGTGCTTATCTCAATCAAACCTTGCTTGCCAGTCTCTGCACTAAACACCTGAAAACTTTCATTTTCAAGGGTAGATGAAACAAAACGACGAATTTGTTGATCATCTTCTATCAAAATGATATTTGCAATGTAATTTGTCATGAATTAGGGTTTAAGTTCATCAACGGGTGGAAGACTTGGTGGCATGCCTAATGGAAGTGAAAAAGTAAAAATAGCGCCGTGTGGAGATTTGTTATTCGCCCAAATCTTGCCATCATGCGCTTCAATAATTGCTTTGCAGATGGATAGTCCAAGGCCAACACCCGCCTTAGAAGACTCTTTCTCACCACGTGTGAATTTATCAAATATTTGATCTTTTAAATTCTCAGGTAAACCCGACCCCTCATCTGTAATAGATACCCAGACTTCTTCCTGCAACTTTTCGGCACTGATATTAATTCTACTGCCAGCAGGTGCATATTTGGTAGCATTGTCTAATAAATTACACAAAACGCGATCAATCAACACTGCATCGAATTCAATCAAAGGCAAATTAGAAGGTAAATCAATGTATATCTGATGCGTTGAAAGTGCCTCTTTCATCGAACGCAATGCAGTACCGACCACCTCTTCAAGCAGTTGCCATTGTTTGTTTAGCTTAACTTTTCCAGATTGCAGTCTTGCCATATCGAGTAGATTTACCACAAGATTTTTCATTCGAATAGACTGTTCATATAACAACGTGGCATAGTCATAGCGTTTATCATCAGCGCTAGTTTGCTGCTTAAGTAAGTCTGCTGTTGCAACAATGGTGGTAAGTGGGGTATTTAAGTCATGTGAAATTGCACTTAATACAGCATTTCTTAAGCGCTCAGACTCCATCGAAACCAATGCACTTTGTGCAACCTCTACATAATGTACGCGCTCAATCGCAATTGCGATTTGAGAAGCAAATGTATCCAATAATTGTCTTTGTTCAGGCAGAAAAATTGTTCTCTTATGCTCAGGTACAATCGCCAATACCCCACGCGTCCGCATGGGGGCTTGTAACGGAACATACAAGACAGGGCTTGATGGCAATGTATCTGTGCCAAAACCAGCTTGCTGTTGATGGTCGTAAACCCACTGAGCGATTCCAAAATCAATCTCTTTAAGGGTACTATCTGGCAAGATACTTGCAGACGTATTTACTATTTTTTCCTGATGATCTGGTAATAATATCGCTAATTTGGATTGAAAGACTCCCGACAGATGATGGGTGCTGATTTCAATGATGTGCGAGGACGTGAGTGCTGAAGCTAGTGACTTTCCTAAATCATATAAAGCACGGCTACGCCTTTCCCTATGCAGGGCAACAATTGCCTGATAACGCAGACTGGAAGTAAGGTTGCTAATGACCAAAGACACCACAAGCATGACAGAGAAGGTGAGTAGGTATTGGGTATCAGACACACTAAATGAAAGTTTTGGAGGAACAAAAAAGAAATCAAAACTGGCGACACTGACCAAAGAAGAAAAAATTCCAGCCCCTCGCCCATACTTATAGGATATTAATATTACCCCTAGCAAGTACACCATCACCACATTAACAAGTTCAAGATACTCTAGAAGTAATGCCGCTATTACAGTGGTAAATGCACAGGTAGCGGCAGCCAAATAATAGCCTTTTAGCTTTAAACGCTCGTCTTGTTGCCCAGTACCACCAAAATTTCCGATGTTGGTAACCGGTTTTTCAGTTACTGAGCGCTCTCGGGATACCACGTGAATATCAATGTCTGTAGCCTGTTTGGTCAAATCATCTACCAGACCAGGCAAAATGAGGCGTGCAAGTGCAGAGCGAGTCGACTTACCAACGACAACCTTTGATACATTGCGACTACGTGCATAATTGAGAACAATTTTAGCCACTTCAGTCCCACTCAAAGTAACTGTTTCTGCACCTAGCGTCTCAGCAAGTTTCAATATTTTTAAGACATGGTCACGCTGCGCATCTGAAAGGCGCTGCAATCTTGGCGTTTCTACATAGGCGGCAAGCCAATCTGATTTCAAACTATGCGCTAATCTAGCGGCAACTCTAACTAGCCGCTCTGCTTCAGGACCTGTTCCCAGACAAACAAGAATGCGATCTTTTGCCTGCCAAACTTGCTGAATTGCGCTATTGCTTCGGTACTCCTGCATTTGCGAATCAACGCGATCAGCAGTATGTCTTAATGCCATTTCCCGCAATGCGATTAAATTACCTTTACGGAAAAAGTTTTTGCCCGCACGTTCTGCTTGCTGCGGTAGATACACTTTTCCATCTTGGAGTCTTTGCAACAGTTCTTCAGCAGGTAAGTCGACTAGTATGACCTCATCGGCCATATCAAATACTTTATCAGGAATGGTTTCATTGACACGGATGCCAGTGATTTGCCCCACTACATCATTGAGGCTTTCAAGATGTTGCACGTTGAGAGTGGTGTATACATCGATCCCCGCTGACAATAACTCTTCTATATCTTGCCAGCGTTTAGGATGGCGCGAACCCTCAACATTAGAATGGGCAAGTTCGTCTACTAAAATGAGTGTCGGTTTGCGCAAAAGCGCCGCATCAAGATCAAATTCATATAACTCGCGACCGCGATACTCAAGCTTTTTGAGCGGCAATATATCTAAGCCAGATATTTGTGATTCTGTTTCACTGCGACCATGCGTTTCAACAATGCCGATAACCACATCTACAGCCTGTAAACGCAGATTACGTGCAGCTGTCAACATAGCAAATGTTTTACCAACACCTGCACAAGCACCAAAAAATATCTTTAAGCGGCCACTTTTCAGTTTTTCAGCCTCTTTGTTGATTTTGTCCAGCAACTGGTCTGGATTAGGGCGGTTATCAACCATAGGTGAGATTATAGGTTAGTTGTAATTGATGCTTTGTAGTAAATACATAAGTGTTAAAGTTTTTCTTTGCGTACATAAGGTTATTCAGCATACTTATTTAAGGTAACGTTTTTTCAGTATCTTTGTCTAGCGCTATATTGAGCTTCAACACGTTCACGCGTGGCTCACCAAAAACACCCCATTGGCGTCCTTCCGTGTTTTCATTAATCAATATTTGCACACTGGCTACACTTAACCCTCTCGCTTTTGCGACTCGCGATGCCTGATATGCGGCCGCAGCAGGACTAATGTGGGGATCTAAACCACTTGCAGAAGCAGTCACTAAATCGACAGGTACAGGAAGTGTGTTATCTGGATTGGCGACTTTCAGCGTATTCACTCTACTTTTAACCGCTTCAGCCAACGCTGGATTCAATGGTCCTTGGTTTGAACCAGAAGATACCACAGCATTATTAGGATATGGCCCTGTTGCTGAGGGACGTCCCCAGAAGTATTTAGGCTCAGTAAAGTTTTGTCCAATTAAAGCGGAGCCGATGAGTTTTCCATCTTTTTCGATCAGCGAACCATTTGCCTGAGTGGGCAATAACCATTTCCCTAATACTGTGGTGGTTAACGGGTAAGCGATGCCTGTAATAATGCTGAGTAAAATAAAAAGTACTACAGCAGGTCTTATTAACTGTTTCAATAACTGTTTCATGATAGATCCTTAAGCAAAACCAATAACTGTAAGTATGACATCAATGATTTTGATGCCAATGAATGGAACAACTAGACCGCCTAAACCATAAATTAATAGGTTTTTGCGCAAAAGCTGCTGTGCACCAACGGCTCTATAAGGCACCCCTTTTAAAGCAAGAGGAATTAAGAAAATAATAATCAGTGCATTAAAAACAACAGCAGACAGAATCGCTGAGTTTGGACTTGTCAAATGCATAATATTTAGCGCATTCAGTTGCGGATAGGTACTTGCGAACGCAGCAGGAATAATGGCGAAATACTTGGCGACATCATTGGCAATACTAAAGGTCGTAAGCGAACCACGTGTCATCAGCATTTGTTTACCGATTTCAACGATTTCAATCAGCTTGGTTGGATTAGAATCTAAATCCACCATATTTCCCGCTTCTTTTGCCGCTTGCGTACCTGTGTTCATGGCAACTGCAACGTCGGCCTGCGCAAGTGCAGGGGCATCGTTGGTGCCATCACCCGTCATGGCGACTAGCTTGCCTTCTGCTTGATGGCCACGTATCAATTTCAATTTATCTTCGGGCGTTGCTTCTGCCAGAAAATCATCCACGCCTGCTTCGGCAGCAATCGCTGCCGCTGTTAGACGATTATCGCCCGTAATCATAATGGTTTGAATACCCATACAGCGCAACTCGGCAAAGCGTTCTTTAATACCACCTTTGACAATATCTTTAAGCTCTACTACGCCTAACACTGCATTGCCATCCGACACCACTAACGGTGTACTACCGCGACGCGAAACGTCATCCACTTTATGTGAAATGTCGGCTGAAAATGCCCCACCTAACCCCTCAACATGCAGTTTGATTGCACTTGCAGCACCTTTACGTATTTGACGAATGTTATTTTCGGCATCTTGTAAGTTGACGCCACTCATTCTGGTTTGTGCAGAAAATTGTACGAAAGTAGCACCTAGCGAATGAATGTCACGCTCGCGAATATTGAAGCGGTTTTTTGCCAATATCACGATACTGCGACCTTACCGCGTTTCATCGGTCAGAGAACCGAGTTGCACGGC
>DHYP01000035.1:51027-60456 GCA_002414145.1 Methylophilaceae bacterium UBA5127
TGTTCAGTGACGCCCACTGCTGGAATGAAGGCCGAAGCTTGACGATTGCCCAAAGTAATCGTACCAGTTTTATCCAGTAGCAATACGTTAACATCACCTGCTGCTTCTACTGCACGGCCTGACGTGGCGATGACATTGGCTTGCATCATACGGCAAATACCCGCCACACCAATGGCTGATAGCAAACCAGCAATCGTAGTAGGAATTAAACAGACTAGCAAAGATACCAACACAGTAATACTAGGCGGCGCGCCAGTACCAGCAGCGCTCACTCCAAAGATTGAGAATGGTAACGAAGTCACTGTGACCAGCAGGAACACAATCGTCAGCGCAACCAATAAAATCGTCAGTGCAATTTCATTCGGGGTTTTTTGACGTTTTGCACCTTCTACCATGGCAATCATACGGTCTAGAAATGCTTCGCCTGGATTCACACTCACGCGAACGACTATCCAGTCCGATAGCACCTGTGTGCCGCCAGTGACAGCACTAAAGTCACCGCCAGACTCACGGATAACAGGAGCAGACTCTCCTGTAATAGCAGCTTCATTCACCGAAGCAATGCCATCGATGACTTCACCATCAACAGGAATCATATCGCCTGCTTCTATCAAAAGGATGTCACCTTTGCGTAAGCTATTGCTATCAGTAAACGAAATTGCGGAATCGCGTGATTCATTCTTCAACTTTTTAGCGACTACATTTTTCTTCGAGCTTCTTAAGCTAGCTGCTTGTGCTTTACTGCGACCTTCTGCTATAGCTTCAGCAAAATTGGCAAATAACAGGGTGAACCATAACCATAAAGTTACTAGCGCAATAAATCCCACGGGCGCATCGCCTTTGGAAAACAATGCTTGTAGCATTAATAAAGAAGTGAGAATGCTACCCAGATACACCACAAACATGACTGGATTACGCCACTGCATTTGCGGGGATAGTTTTCTGAATGCGTCAGCAACAGCTGGCCTTACCAGCGTAGGGTCAAACATTGACTGCATACTTTGTTTTGACATAGTTTTTCCTAATATTTTTGATGGACTGGATGCTTAGTGAGTAGATGTCATGAGTAAATGCTCAATGACAGGGCCAAGTGCAAGTGCTGGAATGTAGGTAAGAGCACCCACCAGAATCACTGCACCTATTAGCAGCGTAATAAATAACGGTCCGTGCGTTGGCATGGTTCCTAAACCTACTGGAATACGTTTTTTAGCTGCCATAGAGCCAGCGATAGCTAATACTGATAAAATAATGCCAAAGCGACCTAGAAACATGGCAAACGCAAGCAGAGTATTATAAAAGGGTGTATTGGCAGATAAGCCTGCGAAAGCGCTACCGTTGTTGTTGGCAGCAGACGAAAGCGCATACAGAATCTCACTAAACCCATGCGCACCAGGATTAGCAATACCAGCCTTACCTGGCTCTGTGATGACTGCAATTGCCGTACCTATCAGTACCAACAAAGGTGTAACTAATATAATGAGAGCCGTCATTTTCATATCGAAAATCTCAATTTTTTTACCTAAATACTCAGGGGTGCGACCTATCATTAATCCTGCAATAAATACTGCAAGCACAGCATAAATGAGCATGGTGTAGAGTCCAGATCCCACGCCACCAAAGATGACCTCACCTAACTGAATCAACCACATTGGTACTAAACCACCCAATGGCGTGAATGAATCATGCATGGCGTTCACAGCGCCGCAAGAAGCTGCCGTGGTAATCGTTGCAAATAATGCGGATGAAACAATACCAAAGCGAGTTTCTTTACCTTCCATATTGCCGCCAGACTGCAAGGCACTCACAGCCTGATCGGCACCACTGGCCGTTAGTACTGGATTGCCAGCTTGCTCTGCCCAAATAGCAACACCAGCCATTATCACAAATACGATTACCATCGCAGAAAATACTGCCCAGCCTTGCCTTCTATCTCCGACCATCATGCCAAAGGTAAAACATAACCCTGCGGGGATAAGCAAAATCGCTAGCATCTGTAAAAAGTTTGTGAGCGGTGTTGGGTTTTCAAATGGATGTGCGGAATTTGCGTTAAAGAAACCGCCACCATTAGTACCAATCATCTTGATCGCTTCTTGCGAAGCAACAGGCCCCATCGCTAATGTTTGAGTTGAAGTAATCTTAACGGTTTGTTTTCCTGCTGAATCAGTTACTGAGTAAGTAGTGGGTTGTAGCGTCTTAACTTCTTTATAGTCATCAAAATTTTGAATAACACCCTGACTCACCAACGCAATTGCGAAGATGAATGACAGTGGCAGTAGAATATACAAAGTTGAACGTGTCATATCGACCCAAAAATTACCAATGGTCTCTGCCGTATGGCGGGCAAAACCACGAATCAACGCAATGACTACCGCGATACCTGTAGCGGCAGACAGAAAGTTTTGTACCGTAAGTGCTAACATCTGGGTGAGATAGCTCATCGTCGATTCACCTGCATAGCCCTGCCAGTTGGTATTGGTGACAAAACTAACTGCAGTGTTAAATGATGAATCTATGCTGACCGCTGGAAAGTGCTGAGGATTAAGAGGCAACCATGCTTGCCAACGCTGTAAAATATAAACAACAATAATGCCAGTAACATTAAATATCATCAGCGCAACAGCATAATGCTTCCAACCCATTTCAACTTCAGGCTTAATGCCTAATGCACGATAAATTAGTCGCTCAATTGAACCACCCAGCTTATTTACAATAACAGATTCGCCACTCATGACCTTGGTTATCCATAAACCCATAGGCTTAGTGAAAAGCAATAGCATCGCAAGAAACAAACCTACTTGAATCATTGTGTTCGAGAGCATTAGAAATTCTCCGGTTTAATTAGTACATAAAAGAGATAAATCAAAACAGCTAGCGCTATAAAGCCACTTATTAAGACCATTAGATTCATTTTTCACCTTCCAGATTAATGAGGACGTATACCAGCAAATAACATAGCAACAGGAAAATACCTAACATGCCAATGCCAAGTAGATCCATAACATATCACCATTCAAATTAATTGAATTTGAATGGTAGGCTTTAGAAAATAAAAATGTCGTAATAAAGAAGTCGGTGAGTGTAAAGAAAGTGTAAAAATCAAGCAGATACCATATGGCTTGAACTAAGAAGCCGAATATAAACTAAGTTGAGTGAGGGATACCCGGTTTAGTAGAAGGACGTAAGTACGAATATTATGCTCATTCCATTAGACCACTTTGCTGTTGTCTAAATGATAGGATGATGTGTTCGAGGTTACGATTTGTCTACTGGTGAATTCGATATGTAAAAGCCTTACATAGCTGAAAGGCTTATAATCAGTACAAGTCGATTATTAGCCTCAGGGTCTCTAACCCCCGCTTAGGGCTTGGAAAATATAGACAGTTCCATCCTCTGGTACATGATCAGAGAGCGTTTTTTTATCTATCACTATAGCGTCATTGATACTGAGATTCACATGCCGACGTAGCGCACCTTGCTCATCAAGCACGTAATCGGTAAAGCCTGGGGCAATCTCGTTCACAGCGACTAAAATTTCAGCAACTGAGCTGGCTGGCACCGTAATCGTTCGGTTCTCTAATATGGGAAAAAATCGATAAAGATGCTGCGTCATTTTTACACTAGGCATATTGCTCAGCCAAGTCTTACTGAGTAAATCGGTGGGAAGTTATTACCAAGGCACTGCCATGTTTCGCCACGGTCTTCTGACAGGTAAAGATTTCCTGTGGTACTGCCAAAGCATAAACAATCCCCTGCCACATCGAGTCCATGCCGCAAGACAATGTCATAGGCACTATCTTGCGGTAGCCCTTTTCTAAAAGTTTGCCATGACCGCCCACCATCAGTCGTCCGCGCAACGAACAAACCACCATCAATCGTCATGCGTTCGGAATCTGCGCGTGCTGGTACAACCCAAGCGGTAAGTCCATCACTTGCATCTGCCGCGATGGGGAAACCAAAATGCACACCAACATCTGGCAAGCTGACCTTTTTCCAGCTTTCGGCCCCGTCATCACTGTAAAAAACACCACAATGGTTTTGTTGCCAGAGATAATCTGGCTGCCCTGGGCAGCTTGTCACAAAATGCGGATCGTGACCCCATTCTGCTTCTGGGTTCGGCATGTAATCATTCAACATACCGCGATTACGTCCATGCCAAGTCAGGCCACCATCCCTAGTCTCGATAACGCCAGCAGATGATACAGCGACAAGTAGATGATTCGAATCGCGCGGGTCAACAATAATGGAATGGATACCGGGTTCAAACACGCCATAATCGATACTTGCTGGCGTACCGTACCAGCGGTTTTCGGTTGTTGCATCACCAGCGAACAAATCGCCACCGCGACTATGGTGGTTCCACAGTGGTCGGTTGAGTTCCCAGGTATTGCCGCCATCATCGCTGACAAATAAACCGCCTGGAATCGTACCAGCATATAGCCGACCGGGTTGGTGAGCATTTCCAAATGCAATGTTCCAGATTTTATAAACAGTGGCATTGGCATATTCAGGCTGGGCAGTCGGTGACTCTGGATTGAAATCTGGGCTAGGCATGTATTTGACGATATAGCGCGCGTCTTTAGGATACTTCACAGACATCACGTCCTCCCAGGTGACACCATCATCATGCGAACGTGAAAGCTTGGGTCCCCAGTGACCATGATCCAAGGACGCCCACAGTGTACCGTCACGCGGATCACGCGTCGCATAACAAACTGGAATGCCTGCATGCATGATTGGGCGAGGTTGCCAGTTAGAGTCTATACGATCGAATATGACTGTACCCTTACGAGTACCTAGTAGAATCATGTTTGACATTAATTTGCCCTCATATAGTTGCGTCCGTTTATGAACTAACCGCAACACATCACTATTTATTACCCCGAACGTAGTATTTATACACTAAATCAAGATAACTAAACAATAGAGCATATACAATTAAATGATAGTCAAATCAGAATAATTCCAGTACTTTTGTTTCTGTCATTTTCTTGACAATGCTTAGCGGTTAACCGCTTTTTCTCTTATTATTGACGCAAAAAATAAGGGCTTAGCTTTTAACTGAACCCTTATTTTATCTGGTGGCCGGGGGCAGAATCGAACTGCCGACACGCGGATTTTCAACTGTAAAAACCATCATTTATATAGTGTGTTAGGCTCGTCCTCACTTGCCTACGCTCGCCAAAGCGTGTCATAGTCGTGACGTTTATAGTTCTGTATGACTTCAATCAGCCAAGAACAGACAGTTAATTTTTCTACCAAACTTCACCAAACGGTCTAACTTCAATTTCAGACGACCAAGCTGAAGGTTTTTGCTGAGTGAGGTTGAAAACTGTTTCAGCCAAATCGTCTGGCCTTAAGAAAAACTCATCTGGTTTACTCGGCATCATCTTGCGTGTGGCAGGAGTATCTACGACCGCATCTACAACAACAGTTGCTACATGTATGCCAAAAATTCCTAGATGTCGTGCCATGGATTCGGCAAGACTCCTCTGTGCGGCTTTTGCAGGGGCGAATGCTGCTGTTTTAGCACCTCCACGGCGTGATGCAGTTGCGCCAATAAATATAATGTTGCCATGCTTGTTTGCTTTCATGTTTGGGATTATTAGTTGTGAGACCAAGAGCGCACCTAGTGCATTTACGCGCCAGCTTTGTTCAAATTCTTCTGCTGTAATTTCTTCAACACTTTTCCATACACCTGCGCCTAGATTAAAAATTAATGTGTCAACTTCACCCATTTCCGCACGAATAGCAGTAAATGTTTGTGCGATTGAAGCTACATCAGCAACATCACATGCGTAAGCTGAGCCTCTAATTTCTATTGCTAAGTCGGCAATGAGCTCAGATCTGCGAGCTAACAATGCTAACTGATAGCCCTCTTTGCTGAATCGTCGAGCGAAAGCTGTGCCATTTCCAGGGCCTACACCGACAATGACGCAAACGGGTTTATTTGTTTTTACGGACATGCGCTATCCTTTCCAATGAGGGGGTGTGGTTTTTGTGAAATATGGAAGTTGTTCGATTTTTTGCATAAACCTATCAATGTTTGGCCAAACATGTTCTCTAATGCTAAGTTGTGGACGCCTCTCGTGAAAACGCTTATACAAAGCAAACAAAGGGTATAGGGCAAAATCTGCTACCGAAATATCACCTACAAAATAATCGCCATCAAGCGCGTTCTCAAAGTAAGTAAGTTCGATTCCAATTTGTTTTAATGTTGTAACAATTTCTTCGGGGTCGCCATCTCCATCTGAGCGAAGCAAAGTCAGTTCCATAAGCTTTCGAAGGGATGGATAAAGATAGTTATAGCCTTCTGCTGAAAAACGGCGTGCAATTGCACGCTCCTTGCTGTCAGTGGGTAGCAAGGGGTTTTCTGGATAGCACTCTTCAAGGTACTCAACGATAGTGGTTGCTTCCCAAAGTGTTAAATCCCCATCAATTAACACAGGCACCTTGCCATGAGGGTTGATAGCTAGAAATTCAGGCTTCTTTAATATCCCACTTTGCAATGATAATAAGTTGAATTCATAAGGAAGTTGTTTATGTTCTAGTGCCAGCCAAACATTCCAAGCGAAAGGTGAGCCAGATCCATAGTAAAATTTGATACTCATTTCGTATGTTCCTTTAACGATATAGTTTAGAAGAGGCCTAGCAATGTCAACGCAAGCGTCATTTGGCTAAGGAAGCCTGCAGTAAAAGCCAGTGTGCGGACTAGTGGAACTGCGGCAATGTAAGCAATTACATGCACCAGTCGCGCAAAAAAATACACGATGCAGGCTGTGGCGGTGATTAATGTGCTAGTGTTAGTCATTTGAATTGCCAATGCTAGTGGCGCAAATATCACAAGGTTTTCAACGGCATTTGCATGTGCTCGTCTAAGTCGTTCAGCCCACTGCGCTTTCGGCTGTAGCTGTGGTGGCATTAATGTAGCCCAGACACCAGTCTCAGTTATGCGATTAATAATCGTTGGAATCCAAAATAGCGCTGTTGCTATTAACGTCAATGTAAGCCAATATATTTCTGTTGAAGTATGCATTTAGAGTCTTTCTAGTTATAAATAAGTTAGCTTCTTTGCAAGGTTTGTTGGTACTCAGCAAGCAAATTGGAATTATCTATTGAGCCGTGATGATGCGTTTGTTTCCAACCGACTCCTTCACCAAACCATTGAATAATTCTGGTGGTACGAATATTTAGTGAAATAGTATTTTCACCTTTGGTGAATTCACCTACTTCGCGTCCGGCAAACACCACCATATCTTTAGTCTGGAACTCAACGATGTCGCTAAGCTCAACCCATACCTTTGAAGAACCTATAAAAATGCCGTTGTATAAATTGGTGATTGGCTCAATTCCTCGCAAAATTCCCCCTAAAGGGTTATTTAGTTGTACAAATTCATCATTCCCCCAAATATTCTTAAACACATCGATATCGCGCTGATTGAATGCATAGTAAAAGGTTTCTAATAAAGCTCTAGCCCCTTCAATATCATCTCTAGAGGTTTGATTAGTACGATTCGTTGCCAGACGGCCATAGCTTTTTGAGGAGAGCATAATCATGCTTGCTGTACCAATAAAGCTTGGTTGTTTTTGCTTTGAACAAGCTTCCACATTGATACGATATGGAACCAAAGCCATAAAGCGCCAGGAAAAAATAATGCGTACATAATTGGGTGATGTGGCTTAATCGTAGGCAATAGGACAAGCGCTATTGTGCTTGCAACAATTAATATATCGATAACACCAAAGATGTTGGCAAACCAAGCGCGTCGCTCACCATTAGCATCTGTAGCAAGAGTAAATGCTGCAATAAGCCCCAAAAAACCTGCGCCAATGTGAGTCCATCCATCCAGAATGCCAAATGTTTGTGGTAAGCCGCC
The DNA here is from genome assembly GCA_002414145.1 of Methylophilaceae bacterium UBA5127. GTDB lineage: Bacteria > Pseudomonadota > Gammaproteobacteria > Burkholderiales > Methylophilaceae > Methylophilus. Next base: position 58,902 of record DHYP01000035.1, read on the forward strand.
TAGACTTGCCTGCATCAAGAAATTTGCACCAAAAAAAACGCGAATCCCTTGTAATAGAAGCAACTGCTTTTGACTAAGTGCCATGATCTTGCTTCTGATTGGTTTAACCAATAATAGCAAAGCACCAACAACACTAACTGCGAGAAAAATAATTAACAGAAAGGCAATCTCAGAGATGTTTTCTGGAAATAAACTTTTAGTAGACAGCCCCAGATGAAGCAACCCAAGCCAGCTTAGCATTCCAATACCAATTCCTGTAGGAAACTTACCATTCTTTTCCCCAAGCGAGATTACCCATAAGGTATATAAAATCATTAGAAGGTCTAAAAAAATTGCGAATGGTGCTGTAGTAAATATAGACATATTGAAATCCTCATAGTTAAGTGATATTGTGATGCGAATATTATCTACAATAAATAACGTTAACAATGACTAAAACAACCTTAAATTATGCTGAAACAACTGATTTAGTAATTAATAAGTGTGTTTTTAGCGATATTATGAAATCAATGCGTGTTAGTGGAAACATGCTGATTAATGAAGAGTATTTACCTCCATGGAGCGTCTCGATTCCAGATGCTAGTGGCTTGGAAAGGCTATTAAAGCTAGATAAGGGAACTCAGGCTGTTGCATTCCATTATGTTAAAAGGGGATTTATTGAAGTTGTTCCTGAGGTAGGCGAGCTCATTATGGTAGAAGCTGGCGAGATGGCGATTTGCTTTGGTGGAGTTGCGCATCAACTTTCGCAATACCCTGAAAAGAAGTCTGTGTCGGTGGAGTCTATACTTATTGATGGTAATAATCCTTTTGCCCCTAATGAGAAAAATAGAGTTAGAAGTACATCAGTCATGTGTGGAGTGTTTATGTTGAAGAATGTAGAGCTAAATCCATTACTAGCAGCTCTGCCAAAGATTCTTCATGTCTCGACCAAAAAATTTGATATTAGCAGTAATTTAACTAACATACTTGGCTGGATTGATAGAGAAATAAGTCAAACAGTTCAATGTACATACGTCATTGAAAGATTGCTTGAATTATTATGTGCTGAGGTATTGCGAGCGCATTTATATCAGCTAACAACCAGCTCTGGCTGGTTCTATGCTATGAAAGACCCTATTATTAGCCGTGCTATTTCAATGATTCATGCCCAGCCAGGAGACGAGTGGTCAGTTAATCGACTGGCTGGGGGAGTTGCTATGTCTCCCTCACGTTTTGCTGCGCGCTTTAATGCTGCATTAGGTGATAGTCCAATGGCATATGTTACTAAGTGGCGAATGAATCTAGCAGGAAGAATGTTGAGAGAGTCACAACAAAAAGTTGAGGAAGTCGCAATATCTGTAGGTTATGAAAATGTTGCAGCATTTAGCAGAACTTTTAAGAGGCATCTTGGGGTCTCTCCAGCCGCTTGGCGGGTGCGTCTAAATTACGTATAAGTCAAGATATTGAGCATCTGTTTTTGTGTCGGAAGCGAATTATTGTCACAGAGTTACTGTAACCATTTGATTTATATCAAAATACTCTCATCTTCAATACTGGTGGCCGGGGGCAGAATCGA
>DHYP01000035.1:60483-61389 GCA_002414145.1 Methylophilaceae bacterium UBA5127
AATTATATATAAATCAACAACTTGCAACGCTCGCAACATAGTAAGTTAGTAGTAAATAGTAAAAAATAGTTGTATTTAGTTTCAAAAAGTTACGTTTTAGCTACGATATAATTGCTACTTTAAAAATACAGTAGGTAGCAACTTACAATCAAGGAAGTAATGAGAGAGTAACTGGTTTTCGTGTTCTTTAATCAATTATTTTGGTAATTGTAAGATTGTCCTCTACGCTGCAAATCAGGTATTCGTCAGATTCACCGTCTGTACACTTAAAGTATCCATGAATTTGTTTATTGAAACATTTCTTTGCATTTTCAACGAAAGAAGACTTTATCCATCTATCATCTAAATCGATATTGTGGTGCAAATTAAGTTTTTCAGTAAGTTTGCCTAGACTAATATTCGAAACATCAACTAACAGCAAGTCTTGAATCGTTTCACAAACTATTAAATCACGAGTAATAATATTTTTATTTGATGCATCTACCAAAAAAGCATAGTCAACAGCATAACAAAGAAACTTTGTTAGCCAATGAGTTCCTTCAAAATAAGATTGTGATTCTTTGCGCCTGAGACCATGATATAACTTAGTCCCTTTTGGTAAAGTTACAAGGTTTTGATTTTTAATCTCATTAATTAATGTTGTTATTATCATTTTTAAGATTATTTCGAAGAACTGTTTACAATATTTTTATTAATTTTATGAGAAATGCTAGAATGATTTTACACTTTATGAACAAAGTACTTGTCAACATCCACTTCCCAATTTGAATTATTTAGAATCTCTTCAAAAGGATTCTGCACGATAGTTGGTGCATACCCATATTCATTTATTTTAATTCTGTTTACCAAATACAGATAATAATTTTTACCTTTTTTTCTTGATGTTTCCACCTCATTTTTAGACCA
>DHYP01000035.1:61439-62582 GCA_002414145.1 Methylophilaceae bacterium UBA5127
GAGACCAGTAGAATGCAAGATTACCGCTATAAGATTTAACCTCGATAAACCTATCATAAAGCAAAGAGTCTTGAGTATTATAAGATGCAATATCGTAGCCTTCCGATATTGAATATTTAGACACCCATACTATTTCTTTTTTTTCAGCCAATCGTCTCTCTTCATACTCTAAAACGAACTTTTCTGCCTCTTCACCATATTGGTTTTGTAATTCTAGAATTTGCTTCAAATGTTCAGGAGAGACTGCTCTACGCTTAATTTCTGTCATTAAATCTTTTTGGAAAAGATTCATGTAATTATGAGAAATTATGTAATAGCTTGAAATTTCTGTGATTACAGGCTTTAAAACATTAAAATCTAAAAGTACCTGTTTAAACTGAGAATACTTCAAACCGAATGCATTATTGGTGATTTTTATGCTTTTATTAGACAAATCATATTCGAGGTGCTGAGGAGAAAATATTTCAAAACATTTTTCATCCTTACTAGCAGTTAATAATAGTTGCTCTACAAACTTTTCTGAAAGTGTTTCAATTTGACTTAAATACTTATGAAGATTAGCTGGTATTGCTAACGAGCCATCGCTTGCAACTTCAATAAAATTTATTAGAACCCCTAGTTGAATGCATCCATCAAAAACACTTCTGCCATTAATAACACAATTGAAAAAATATTTTTGGATTTTTGGGGCTGTCCAAACGTCATTTCTTTGGTTAACTAATATGTTAGCTAATTCAAAAAAGTACTCGGGAGTTCCTAAGTTTCTATAAATCTTAAGTTCTGCGAGCATAGTTTGCTATCAGCTCTTTGATAATATCCGTNNCGTTTCATCACTTTCATTAATTCGACTGAATAAGGGAATATCATCATTTATTATTTTATCCATGCGTTCTATTTTTGCTAAAAGCTTGGTATTTATTACTTCGTCAATAGAGTCCCTACATATAAAGTAATAATATGTAGTTAATTGATTCTTATCCAAACCAACACGATGTATTCGATCTTTCGACTGAATAAAATTTGAACAGTTATAATCTCTCTCAAGGTATAACGCGTTATGACAACCCTTATGAAGTGATATTGACTCAGCGACCGCAAAAGGGTTTGCTATTACAACCTGAAAATCTAAGTTATCTGGATTAT
>DHYP01000035.1:62627-63061 GCA_002414145.1 Methylophilaceae bacterium UBA5127
CGATCCACTTCACCAATAAGCAGCTTTGTATTTATGCCATTCTTATTCAGGTAAGATTGAAGATCTTTGGAGTTTTGTATAAATATTGTCCAAATTATTATTTTTCCGTTTTTAGGAATAATTTCTGACCTTATGAGGTTGCAGGCATTTACATATTTTTGTGGTGTTTCCAAAATATCGTAATTAATAATCTGATTGAAAAAATCAGCATCGTCAATGAACAATTCATTATGGGTGGTATATTTTGAATTTGGGTCGAATTCACCTTTGAAGTCATTGCTTTCCATGGCGTTTATTAAGGGCTTTGCTAGCAATGCTGGATTCGAGGCGGCCTGCCTTAATCGAATCAACTTGGCCTTATTTACAAAATCTTGTACGTTAGCTGTAGATTTAGCTTTAAACGATTTTATGTAATTTGATTCAATAAAATCATT
>DHYP01000035.1:63130-66895 GCA_002414145.1 Methylophilaceae bacterium UBA5127
TAGTCTGAATAACTTCCTTAATTGGAGGCAATTCCAAGTCTTGCTTTTTAATCCGAATAAAAAACGGCGAAAGATTACTTTTAAGCTGAATGATTCTTGTACTGTCAAGATCACCGCTATTTGTCATATCAACTAAGTTTTGATAATGGAAATGAACAATGTCCTTGTACTTGTATGGATAAATAAATTTGTACAAGTTATAGATATCCTGATAGCCGTTTGGCAAAGGCGTACCAGTTAAAATTACCCTAGCTCTTGCTTCTTTGGATATTTCAGCAATACTTTGACCCCATACTCCTTCAGGATTTTTAATCCTGTGAGCCTCATCCACAACCAGCATGGTTTTATTTTGTTTTAAAAAGCTAATTATGTCTGTTTGTAATGAGTCAACGCCTCCATGAAAAATCAAGGTGACTTCAGCAGGGTTTGCTGCGTATAAGTGTTGTAGTTTTTCATCTTTGGTAACAGTTAAATCCCCAGAAAGTCTTTTATAAGTCCCTTCTCGGCCAAAACATTCTTTATATTCTTTTTCCCATGGTGCAAATGAAGAAAGTGGGCCAATTACCATTAATTTTTCTACAAATTTTGGATGGTCCTTAGGTAGACTATTAAGATATGCAAAGGCAGCATAGACAATCGAAGTTTTACCAGCTCCAGGCACAGCAAAATTACAACTGTTTTGTGAGAATGCTAGATGAAACGCTGAAAGAAGTTGTAAGGGATATAGTGACCTACTGTTGGAAAACTTTTCTTTTACTACTTTCTGAAATTCATCAAAATTTGAAATTAGCTCAGGAAATTCATCGAATTTGTTATTTTTAATTAAATTTGCATGTTTAGAAAACTCATCAAATTGTTGCTGCTCCCGACTAAACGAAACTAACTCACCATTGATTTTTTCAGACAACTGATAAGGTAAGCTAAACTTTTCTAAGAGTCTTTGAATCTCTTGTAATAGAGAAATCTGTTCTTTTTCAGGCGCGGGTATTACTAAATCACCATTTAATATCGAATAATCTAGTCTATTAAACGATGTAACTAAGCGTCTGTTGTTTACAACTTCATCAATATTTCCTTTAAGAGAGTAGTAATGACCATCATGCCCATTATTTATATCAATCACGAACATTATTACTCAATTTCTTTTCTTAAATCGTTCAAAACATGCTGTATGTTTTTTGCATACAGTCTTGCTTCATCTAGATTTTCTTCGGGTATTTCTGAGGTATCTATATCCTCTAGTAGTTTTTTGATAAGACTCAGAGTTCGAATTGGGGATTTTTTTTGCAAGCCTTGCAGTGCCTTTTTTGCAAGCTCCTCTACAAGCTTTTGCGTACTCTCTTCTGCAAACGAATGATGGTTTGTCTGGATGGCATCAAAAGACTCTATACTTCTTTTTACGAGCTTCTCTGGCTTATCACCTGCTTGCTTATTTCTTAAACTTTCATAGTGTGACTCTAAGTTTTCCTTAAATCCTTCATGGAAAGTAGAAGAAAAAACACTATCTCTCTCGTCTAAATGACTTTTGAGATTGGGAGAGCTGTAATTTATTTCTGATTCTTTAAAGTTTTTAATTAATTCAAAATGCGCATCTCTAAAAGTATCCCATATTTCAGAATCCCCAAAAAAATGATTCTGCTTTTGCCCGTGGGCTATTACTCTGAACTCCTTACCTTCATATTTATCTCTTATATAGTCAAATGCTATTATTTTTAAATCATCAACATCATCATCTTTGTATCCATCAAATGCTTTACCGCTCTGACTGCCATAAAAAGTGGCGAGCCACTTTGTTAAATTAATAAACTGATCTTCTCTTCCGTCTAGTTGAGTGTAAATTCCCTCATAACCGTATTCACTCAAATACTCATCCATTATTTTAATTACAGATAATAAATCTTGAATTGTAGATTTTTGCTCACCCATCCAGTCTGCAATTTTTGAGATTGCAGCATCTTCTCCATTCGGTTCTAGTACATCAAACAAATCTTTAGCTTTTAAGTATTTTTCTATTGGGTTGTAACCTAACTTCTCATCCTCTCCCATTTGAAAAGATGTTTCCAATTTTTGTATTTCAATTGAATTTTCGTCAAGCTTAACTGGCAAAACTACCGCTTTAAAATAGTCAACTTTGCCAAGCCTATTTAAGAGCATTGCTCTCCTATTACCATCAATGATGATTCCATCTCTTGTAATAATTCCTACTTTCTTCTGACCAAAATCATCTAAATCTTTTTCCGTTTTTTTATTTCTATCTTCTTTAGAGTCCCATAGTAATTGCTCTATCTGTTTTTTACCCTCTTCAGTCTCAACGTCAATACTATGATTCTGTTTTTCAAGTGATTTAGTTCTGCTTAAAATGCGGCCGTTATATTTGTTGTAAACAAGATATGCCAAAGGAATTTTATATACTTGCATTGACTGAAGAGTGTCCTGCCAAGGTATTTCCAACATGCCAAAGGGATTGCCTTTTTCGCGGTTTATGATTTCTTCAATTTTTAGTATTCTTGTTTGTTTGTCCACAATCTACCCCTTATTGGCTATAGTTGATATTTTATTCAAAGCATATAAAGCAAATAACTGTGATACTGGTACGGTTTTTTTGTGTTTAAAAAACTCCAAGTTTTCTTGAGTGAAATCAACCTGTTCAGATAATGATTCAGCAATTATCTTCCTTGCTTCAAGGATTAATTTTGTAGGCTCAAGATATTCAGAGATGGATTCTTGCTTCTCATACATTTGTTGCAAAGTAATTGCATTAGCAACCTTTTCTGAAAAACCATTATTTATTCTTTCTATGAACTTTTCTCCATTTTGAAAGGTTCTGATTTTCCCCTCAAGTTTTTTATAAAAGCTGTCGGGAACCAATTGCATTTCCGCATCATAGCCAGTACCGTATTCAATAGATGTCTTCCAACTTGTACCAACCTCACCCTTTGCAACAATGTCATAGTTCGCGAGTGTAACCGTCATATTTCCGCTCTTAAACAGGTGTTTTCTAAATTTTGAGTCCTTAACCTTAATCGGTGGGTTATCAAAAACCTTGGGCATGAAATCATTTAGGTTGGGTATGTTTTCTAAATTTACTCCTTTATTTAATACTAACTTTGAAGGTACGTCTAAGCCTAAACTTAATAATACTTCAGCTGCAAATGCTCTGCTAACTGCTGGGCAAACAGCATTTCCGACTAATCTCCATTTATTAAAAACAGAACCTTTAAACTGATACGTATAGGGGAAGCCCATGATGCTATCCGCTTCTCTTACAGTGGGAGTTCTGTATTCGCCATTGCCTTTACGGTTAAATTCGGATTTGTAAATTATAGATTCGCGCGAACTACCACTTTTTGTAGCTGTAATAGTTCTGCTAGGTTTGTCCATATTTTCAGGGAAAGACATTTTTCCCATATATGGATGGTCTACTTTCTGCTCACATGACTTGTTCCATTCAGAAAAATATAGACCGCTATCATAGAATTGATCAGATAAGGATTTTATTGGTATTGAAATATCAGAATAGACAGGGTCTATGATTGTTTTATTTTTTTTAGGGGTGGTATTTGGTGAAGGAATTTTTTTAAGTAGATCCCCAAGCTTTCGCCATTCCAACTTCTCTGGACTGTTAGTTACTGAGGAATCTGAATGAGTTGCTGGAGGTGTTCGTAGTTTACCAGTAATGATAATCTCACCTGTTATGACACGCTTTCTTGCTTGATATGACCCATAATCTGCAGAGTTAATTATATGCTGGTTATCTTTTAGTAT
>DHYP01000035.1:66944-67324 GCA_002414145.1 Methylophilaceae bacterium UBA5127
GCCCAGTCACCCAACTCTAAATCTTCAAAAGTATACATATCTGGAAGATATTTAGTTGAATTTGGCACATTCTCCATGAACCACGCTTTGAGAATAGAGCCTTTTTGGAATTTTTTTACAGCTACTATTTTCAAGTACGTTTTGATTAGCTTCAAACCTGATTGTTTGTCAGATTTACCAGACTTATTTGAACTTGAAAAACTTACGCATGGTGGGCTTCCAATAATAACTTCAGTGTTAGGTATTTTCTCAATTTCATCTGTATTGTTGAAACTTAGAATATCTTGCTTTTCTGATTTTAAATTGAAATTATGATTATATGTCTCAACAGCTGGTAACCAGTTATCGTAACCTCTGACTATATTAAAGCCTAGCTGCCT
>DHYP01000035.1:67365-67726 GCA_002414145.1 Methylophilaceae bacterium UBA5127
GATGCCCCACAGAAGAAATCCACAACAGATAGTTTTTTAATCTCGTCCAAACTTAACACCTAATTTTTATTAATTATGAAATTTACACATGTTTTATAGGCGAATATTATCAGAACAAATGTCCATAACATATAGGGGTAGCAATTACAAGTACGATTAGGTATACAAATATAATTTGACTGGGTTGCATATCTGGATGACGGTATCGAGTAACATTTGCCATCCATGATTGTCTTCTAGCACTGTCATCCAATACATGACATTGCGTGGTGGCCGGTAACTTGGGCTAAAGCCGCACCTGCATTGGACATGCAGGAGTGTGACCTAATCACTAGGGCAATTTCCACCACAACAGCCGCGA
>DHYP01000035.1:67798-70182 GCA_002414145.1 Methylophilaceae bacterium UBA5127
GCTGAAAGCGCGGTCGCAGAGGCGCCCGCACTATCAGCTTGATCGCGCTACCGCACGATTCACAAAAGACGCTACAACTCATGCATCGGCAGCTGCGCACCCGATGCATGGGTTCGCTTTTTGTGCCCGTAAAGTCGGGGGGTCGAGCGCCGCTTCGCTGCTTCGACGGGCGGGGCTTCGCCCCCACCAAACATCGCTCGTGGGCGAGCTCAAAACGCTGGGGCGTTTTTGTGTTTGGCGGCTCCCCCAGTTTGCGGTAGCAAAAAATTATTTTCTACTTTTGAAAAAGCGGACACTGTGTCCGCTTTTTGTGTTTTTGAATATTGTTGATTTTTGATAAGTACTCAAAAATATAACACAAAAAAACTTGGTGATAATGACTCTACCTTAACCAACTGGAGAGATTCATGATAAAAAAACTTCATTATTCGCTTGCTAATATTGCGAGTGAGTGGACTCATGTGACAAATCAAAACATTTCAGTCATAGATATTTTAGAATTGGGTGAGTTCTCGCTATTGCCTGCCACCTTAATTAGTCAAGGTTATTCAGTTAGCCTAGCTGATGAAATTAGTCACCCATATTTACCAATTTACGGCTTTATTAATAGGGCAAATTTTGTTGTTGACTCTAACGGAATCGTAATTCGGTATTTCGGTCGTTTTTTACTTGACCCATATGAAGTTACGCAAATCAAAAAATACGGTGAGGTTGAAGTGGTTAATGCAACTGACGTAGATATTGGACTAGTTTTTAAGTTCGTTGATTCGCAAACCATCACAATAAATGAGTTGGTCATCACTCACCAAGCTAAGATTAAGTTTGAAGATATTTATCTAAGTAAATTTTTTGATGCAAGGAGTAGTAAATGATTCCTAGCGCTTCAAATTACTGCAATTTAATTGTGAATCAAGTCATCAATTTGCTTTTATCACTCAATCTGAGCACATGTTTTTTTATTGGGTTTGGATTATTAGTCTGTTCAGTTAGTTTTAAACGACTCAGTTTATATAGCAAACCTGATTCACCGTACGTTGCCAACATGGTTCGCGGCCTTTCATACCCAGCATATAAGTTAGCTAAATTGTTGATTGTGATTTCGTTATTTATTGGACTGTTTTTTAATTTTATTGCTTATATAGGTGATATTTCGGTACTTGAGACCGTACAGCGATTGAAATTGCAGTTGATTAGTCTGGTCAGTGGTGTATCAATAGGTTCAATTCTCTCATTTTGGTCGGTTTGGTATGTAATCCCAAAAGTTGAACGTGGTCAGGGACTTTGTGGCGAAGATTTGGTTTTGAAAAAATTACGCAAGCTAAACTTTTACAACCCTTTGCCTTTTTTTGACTTAAAAAAAGGTTGTTTTGTTGGCAAGAATTGTGTTACGCATAAACCTATTTACATCCCATTTGCAAAAATCAATGAAAGCCACATGGCTTGCCAAGCCGCAAGCGGTGGAGGCAAAAATATTGAAATGTTGTTAGTTGTTTACCAATGTATTTTAAATGGGCAAGGGCTGGTCTGGATTGATCCCAAGGCCGATTTAAAAAGCCCTTCAGTTATTAAACAAGCTGCGGATAAAGCAGATAAAAAGTTTCATTTTATTAACTTAAATCCTGATCAACCACCCCAGCTTAATTTATTTGCTAATTGCTCTCAAAGCGAAATTGAGGAGTTGTTGATTGCTGGATTTGATTTAGCAGGCAAGGGCACAGATGCCGACTTTTATCGCGGTAAAGATCAGGATGCCGCACAGTTAATGGCGCAAATTGCCATAAAAGAGAAGGCATTATCTACACCTAAATTGTTAAAACTGTGTTCCAAAATTTCTGAAATTACAAAAAGTGAAGGATTTTGGCGTAACTTTAAAAAACTTGCCTCGCTACCTGTTATGAATACCGACAATGGCTTAAATATGGAGGATGCCATACTAAATGGTGAGGTGGTGTATGTGGTTGGAAGTTGCGATAGCGAGCGCGTCAAGATGTTACAAAAAATGTTGTTAGCAAGTGTGATGCAAGTTATTAAAAAGCGTGACCGTAACCTTAAAACCACACCAATTTGTGTTGTGCTCGATGAATTCAAGCATCTAATCAGCCCCGCAGCATTAAATGCATTAGCAATAGTTCGAGATTTTAATGCCCATTTTTTGTTGGCACACCAAAGCATCGGAGATTTAGAGGAATGTAATAACGTCTCTAAAGCGGCTGTTTACGGCGCAGTAATCAACAACACGACTTTAAAAGTGATTCTTAAAATTGATGATGTTGAATACGCAGAAAAGGTGGCTAAATTGGCTGGCAAGAAAACAATTTATACAGAAAGTGTGGGTAAACTGTCTGAAAGTTTTGATGGTCAGATTAAGCAAAGTGGAACATGGC
>DHYP01000035.1:70212-71502 GCA_002414145.1 Methylophilaceae bacterium UBA5127
AGAACTCATTACCAGATTACCCGTGCCCAGTGACAGAAAAAATCAGGCTGCAATCGGGGTGATTTTGGGCATACCGCAAGCTCAATTATTTTACATTGGACCAATTCAAACTGAGGAAGATTATCCGAAAGTTACCCCTGCCGATGCACTTACAACTGAGCCAGTTGAAAAGTTGGAGGACAGCCTAATATGAGTGCCAATTTCATTTCAAGCCCAGACCAAAGACGAATTAGGAGTGTTGAAAAGGAAGTTCTGGTAATGAGGTTCTTGCGCCAGCACATATGGTCGACGCAGGAGATATTGCAGCTAGTTTTAGGGTTGTCTTCAAGGCAGGCAACGCACAAAACTTTGACCAAAATTGAAGAAAAAGGTTATTTGCGTAGACACACATATCAAACTCTTGGCGGAAAAATCACCATTTGGGGCATTACATCACAAGGCCAAACTATTGCATTTAATGTGGAAAATGAAAGTTTAATCAGCACATATTTTGAGCCAAATAGAATCAGTGAACAAACTATTCATCATCAACTAGACATTCAAAAATTGCGACTTAAAGCTGAAATTGCTAGTTGGATAAACTGGATTGATGGCGATAGGCTTGGTGCTTTTGATAAAAATCAAAAAAGGCCTGATGCCATCGCACTAGATTGCAGAAGCAAACGAGTGGCAATTGAGTGCGAGCGCACGTTTAAATCATTAAAGCGCTATGAACAGATTTTGGTTGAATACCTTAAATTAATCAAGATTGGTCAGATTGACAATGTTGTTTGGGTATGTCCTACACTTGAAATGGCAGCTAGGCTCAGAAAGATTTTTAGGTCATTTACATCGGTTAGGGTTAATGGTCAGCAAGTGTTGATTGAGCCAGAGCGGCATCACACAAATATTTATTTCTGTAGTTATGAGCAGTGGCCAAATTATGAATGAAAACAAAAATACATTGCCTCTAAACACAATGAATTTGAAGGAGGCTGCAACTTTTTTAAAAATTCATCCTGTAACCCTATCAGTCAAAGCGGCGTCTGGTGAAATTCAAGGAGCTAAGATTGGCAAGCGCTGGGTATTTATAGAAGTTGACCTTGTAGCGCACATTCGTTCACAATACCAATTGCGAGCGTTGGAAGGTGAACATGAAAGGAAACAGAAATTATGTCACTTTACAAACGCAAAGACTCCGCTGCATGGTGGATTAAAATCACTGTCAGTGGGAAAACAATACAAAGAAGCACTGGGACTGCCGACAAAATCGAAGCTCAGGAATTCCATGACAAGCTAAAAACTCAGTTG
>DHYP01000035.1:71553-71756 GCA_002414145.1 Methylophilaceae bacterium UBA5127
TGGGAGCAAGGACGTTTAGGGATAAAAGCTCAACATTCTTGGCAAGAAGCGGTAGTTCGCTGGTTAAATGAAACTTCTGATAAAGCCACGCATGGCGAAGATAAATCAAAGCTGTATTGGTTGCATGATTATCTTGGTAATTTAATGCTCGATGAAATCAATCTTGATGTTATCGACATGATTCGCACTGCAAAGCTAAATGA
>DHYP01000035.1:71830-72475 GCA_002414145.1 Methylophilaceae bacterium UBA5127
CCAAAGATACGATTGTTTAAAGAACAAAACATTCGTGAACGCTCATTGACAATTGAACAGGCAAAATTATTGTTGAGTGAATTGCCAGTTCATCAGCGAGCAACGGTACTTTTTGCTTTAGCTACGGGTTTAAGGTTAAGTAATGTTGTTAAGCTGGAGTGGGCACAAGTTAATCTTGAACTAAAGCATGCTTGGGTTAGGGGTGATGAGTCTAAAAATCGCAAGCCAATAGCGATACCTTTAAACAATGTGGCAATTGAAGTGTTACGGAAACAGAAAGGAAATCATCCTGATAGGGTTTTTACTTACTTAGGAAAGCCTTTTACTGCTGCAAATACCAAAGCTTGGAAAGCCGCTTTAATACGTGCTGGAATTGAAAATTTTAGATGGCATGATTTACGTCATACTTGGGCAACTTGGCAAAGGCAAGCTGGAACACCAACGCATGAATTGCAAAGATTGGGTGGTTGGAAAACTGCTTCAATGGTTGAAAGATATGCGCATGTTGCACCAGATAACCTTGCACAGGCAGCTTCACGACTAGGCGCTGTGTTAAACGGTTACGATTTAGCTACGGTTAGCTAGAAATGAAAAAAGCTCACATTACTGTGAGCCTTATCATTACTGGTGGCCGGGGGCAGAATC
>DHYP01000045.1:0-3183 GCA_002414145.1 Methylophilaceae bacterium UBA5127
CTGCCGGGCTGGTGCGGCTTCGGCTCGGCCATCGCCGCCTTCCTCGGCGACCTCGACGCGCCCGACGCCCCGCGCCTGGAGCTGCTGCGCCGCATGCACCGCCAGTGGCCGTTCTTCCGCACGCTGCTGTCGAACCTGGACATGGTGCTGGCCAAGACCGACCTGGCGATTGCCGCACGCTACGTCGACCTGGTCGAGGACAAGAAGCTGGGCAAGCGCATCTTCGCGGCCATCGAGGCCGAGTGGACCCGCACGCAGCAGGCCCTGACCGCGATCACCGGCGAGCAGCAGCGCCTGGCCAGCAACCCGACGCTGGCGCGCTCGATCGAGCACCGCTTCCCCTATCTCGACCCGCTCAATCACCTGCAGGTCGAACTGCTCAAGCTGCAGGCCTGGGTCAAGGAGACCGGGCAGCGCGTGGTGATCCTGTTCGAGGGCCGCGACGCGGCGGGCAAAGGGGGCGTCATCAAGCGCATCACCCAGCGCCTGAACCCGCGCGTGTGCCGCGTGGCCGCGCTGCCCGCGCCCAACGACCGCGAACGCACGCAATGGTATTTTCAGCGCTATGTTTCACACCTCCCCGCAGCGGGAGAGATGGTACTATTTGACCGCAGCTGGTATAACCGGGCGGGGGTTGAGCGAGTAATGGGCTTTTGTACAGACGAACAATATGAAGAGTTCTTTCGTACGGTGCCAGAGTTTGAAAAAATGTTAGTACGTTCTGGCGTTCAACTCATTAAATATTGGTTTTCAATTTCGGATGAAGAGCAAAACTTACGATTTTTGGGTCGCATTCATGATCCGCTCAAGCAGTGGAAGCTTAGCCCAATGGATTTAGAGTCTCGTCGTCGTTGGGAAGAGTATACCAAGGCGAAAGAAGTGATGCTTGAGCGAAGTCATATTGATGAAGCGCCTTGGTGGGTAGTGCAAGCGGTAGATAAAAAGAAGGCGCGTTTAAATTGTATTCATCACTTATTGAGCCAGATTCCATACCAAGAGGTGCAGCGTCCAATTGTAGAGCTACCTCCGCGTGAGCATCATGAGGATTATGTTCGACAAGCCGTTCCCCAAGAAATGTACGTTCCAGAGGTGTATTAGTGCTTAGCATTTCTGACTGATTTTAATTGAATCGTTAAGGCAGTTCGATTGGCCTTGGACAGGTATTTAAATGGCCTAGTATTTGAAAATACTAGGCTTTTTTTATGGGCATGTGTCTAATAAAGCGTCCTAATAAATTGAACTTATTAAGAAAACAGTTGACTTATTATCATAAACAGTATAAATTGTTTACATAGTTTAAATGGAGGTGTTGTGATGATTAGAGCAGACCACATTAATAGTACAGCCTTGTATGGCTTCCACCCTGATTTCGTGCGTGAAGAAAATGACGAAACGCCCATCCATGAGGAAGAGCTAGAAGGTGTTTATGCGTTTGATAAGTCAGATGCTAAATGGTCAGGTGTATTTCTTGTATTGGTGCTAGCACTTATGCTGGTACTGATCCTTCACTAAATCTGACGAAATAGTCTAGCTGAGGTAATTGAATAGTAATACTAGGGTTGGATAGTTAGGGTTGCGGTTATTTTAAAATAGCCGCAACTATCTAAAGTGGTTTTTCAGTTGTGCTACAGACATGACATGCGTTTAATTTAACGCTTTTTGTCTTCTTCAAGTTTCTTGGCTTTTAATTCTGCACGTTGCGCTGTTTTTCTACGGCGCATACTCACAATGCCTTCACCAGGTTTCCGTTTGTCTGTGATCGCGAATGGATTGTCACCTTGTTTGAATTGTACACGCAATGGCGTACCTACAAGTTGAAATGTCTTGCGAAAAATGCCTTCCAAATAGCGTTTGTAGCTATCCTTAATATCATCGACATGACTACCATGAATGACCACGATAGGTGGGTTCATGCCCCCCTGATGCGCATAACGTAATTTCGGACGAATGCCCTTGCTGATTGGAGGCTGATGTTGTGCAATCGCATCTGTTAGCACTCTTGTGAGCTGTGGGGTTGCAAGCTTTGCCATGGCAGCTTTAAATGCACCGTCAACTGAGGTGAGAAGCTCGGATAAGCCTTTTTTGCGCAGTGCGGAAATATAATGAAACTTGGCAAAATCTAGAAACTGTAATTTTCGGTCAATTTCGCGTTTAATCCACTCGTGTTCATCTTCTTCTAAACCATCCCATTTGTTAATAGCGACAACAAGCGCTCGCCCTGAGTCTAAAATATAAGCAGCCACGTGCGCGTCTTGTTCTGTAATGCCTTCTTTGGCATCGACCACAAGAATTGCAACATTTGCATCTTCAATGGCTTGCATGGTTTTAATGACTGAAAACTTTTCTATGGCTTCGAAAACTCTACCACGCTTGCGTACGCCCGCTGTATCTATAATTTTGTAATGGCGGCCATCTTTTTCTAGATCAATTTCAATGGAATCTCGCGTGGTGCCAGGTTCATCAAAAGCAATGACGCGGTCTTCTCCCAGTAGTGCATTGACAAGCGTAGACTTGCCTACATTAGGTCGCCCAACAATGGCAATTCTTGGAATTTTATTGGAAACGACAGTTTCGTTTTCGCTTGGTTGCGTCACATGTTCAAGCGCTAGTTCAACGAGGTCTTTTACACCTTCACCATGCGCAGATGAAATAGAAAGCGGTTCACCCAAACCAAGTTCAAAAAAGTCGGCAGCAACTACCGCCTTTTGCATTCCTTCTGTTTTATTGACAGTGAGTAAAACAGGGCGCTGGGCTTTGCGTAGAGTGTCGGCAATCACAAACTCTTGAGGTGCTAATCCTGCGCGTCCATCCACAATAAAAATCACTACGTCTGCTTCGTCTATGGCAAGCAAGGTTTGCTTAGCCATTTCTTTTAATATGCCGCTTTCAGCTTTAGGCTCAAAACCGCCAGTGTCGATCACAAGGTATGGCTGACTTGCACCTAGGCCGCGACCATAATGCCTGTCTCGCGTAAGACCAGGCAGGTCTGCTACCAATGCATCGCGACTTTTGGTCAAGCGATTGAACAGGGTGGATTTTCCGACGTTTGGGCGGCCTACTAGGACGATGGTTGGTAACATAGGCTATTTGAAGGTGACTGCATATAAGCCACCGCCACGTGTTTCTGCTATAAGCTGAGATTTATCGTTGCCAGCAATCAAAGACATGACGGCGTTATCATTC
>DHYP01000045.1:3233-3810 GCA_002414145.1 Methylophilaceae bacterium UBA5127
ACAAATTTACCGTCATCACGACTTAACAGGTGGACATAGCCTTCTAGGTCGCCGACTGCAATCATTGTACTCATAGAAAGTGGTGCAGTTAAACGACGATTGATTAAATCACCCTGACGCCAGAAGCTACGACCATTATTATAATCTAGTGCATAGACCGATCCTAACGTATGGCTCACGAAAATCTTGCCATCTTCCGCAGTGAGGCCATTGTAGCTGGAAATATCTCGGTTCCATACTACTTGTCCAGATCTTCTATCCACTGCTGCGATCCTACCTTGGTATGCAATTGCGTAAACGACTGGGCCGTCAACAAAAGGCAGGCTAGTGATATCTGCAATACGTTCAATCTCTGTCACGCCTTTAGGCTGGGCAACGCTGGCTTCCCAAAGCAGCTTTCCATTGTCTGCGCGAATAGCGACCAATTTACCACCCGCAAAGCCAGAGTAAACAGCGCCACCATCAACTACAACACCAGCACTGCTGCGTAAAGAGAGTGAAGGCGTGTTACGTTCATACACCCATTTACGACTGCCATCAGCGGCATCTATACCATAAATATGATTGTCGCCTGTTC
>DHYP01000045.1:3844-17835 GCA_002414145.1 Methylophilaceae bacterium UBA5127
CCATCAAAATAGCGTGGCACGCTTAAAATTTCACTGCTTAGACGTGATTTCCACAATAGTTTTCCACTGACATCAAGCGCGTTTAGTGTCCCTTTATTAGTGCCTACTAAAATTAAAGCGCCACCAACGCCAACGCCGCCACTAATAGGCTCGCCTATGTTGATGCGCCAAACCTCTTTGCCATTAGTTGCGTCAACTTTCACAACATCGCCTTCAACATTGCTGCCGTAGACATCCCCTGCCTCAAGCGCTGGCGTGTAGTCATATCTTGCTGTTTCGCCAAGTTTGACTTCCCAGTCAATTTTAGGTGTGTAAGATGCTTTAATTTCAGTCAGTTCTGCTGGTGGATTGGGAGGTTCTGCACCAAACAGCCGGTCTGATACTGTATTTTTTAAATCAGATAGCGAACCACATGCGCTAAGTAGCATCATGCTGGAAACAATCGCCGCTCTATACAGCTGTTGAAATGATAGGTTAGTCAAACTGGAATTCCTAAAGTTAAGTTTGATGAATAATACTGATTACTCACCAAGAGACTCTAATTTTTGTTTGGTGAGTTGGTAAAACTTGCCTTGCGGATCCAAGTTTTTCAAAGCGCTTTCAAACAATTTTTTAGCGTCCTCTGTTTTTCCTTGGGCGAGTGATATATCCCCTAGCAAATTGTCTTTTAACCCTACGTAACCAACGTCTATGTTTTCGTTGAGTACTTTTTTAGCGCCTTCGTAATCTTTGTTTTCGTATAACATGGCTGCCAGTTGCAAGCTTGCAATCGCTTGGATATTTGATTCTTTTGCGTTTTTAATCGCCCATTCTAATTGGGCTTTGCTATGTGCCGTATCTTTTGCCAGATAGCTTGCCTTTGCGGCAAATACTGCAGCTCGCCCAGCGTATGGCGTGCCGCTGTATTGTGAAGTGAGTTTGTCTGTTTGAGATTTAATTTCGCTGACATTGCCTAGGTCTGTAGTCACGAGAGCCTGATAAAGATTGGATGCCTCAGTAGATTTTTTGTTTGTCCAGTATTGATAAACTTGCCAGCCGCCATAGACTAAGAGTGCTGCAATGAGGATGCTAGTAATCACCTTGCCGTGTTTATTCCACCACGCTTTAAATTCGTCTAACTGTTCCTGTTCTTCTAAATCAAATGCCATATCGATAACCTAAATTTAACCTTAATGAGTGTTAAGCCGCTTTACGGCCTGGAATTGCTTGTAAAAGTTGCTGTGTATATGCTTGTTGAGGCGCATTATAAATGTTTTCTACTGATCCTTGCTCAACTACCTGACCTTTATTCATTACGATAATATCGTTAGCGATATGCCTGACGACGCGTAGATCATGTGTTATAAAGAGGTAGCTTAACCCCATTTCATGTTGTAACTCTTTGAGTAATAACAATATTTGCGCTTGCACTGAAACATCTAATGCGGATACGGGTTCATCACAAACCACAACTTTAGGTTGTAAAATTAAAGCACGGGCAATGCCAATACGTTGTCGCTGCCCCCCTGAAAACTGATGTGGGTACTTTTGCGCATCCGCTGCAGTTAATCCAACCCGTTCCAGCATTTGATGCACTTGTAGTAAGCGCTCTTTTACAGATCCTATACCGTGCACTAACAAGCCTTCGCCAACAATTTCGCTCACGCGCATGCGCGGGTTAAGCGATGCAAAAGGATCTTGAAATATCATTTGGAGGTTTTTGCGTATATCGCGTAACGCGCTTTTATCAAGCTTAGCCAGATTTTGACCTTGAAAGATTACTTCGCCACTGTCAATCGGCTGCAATTGTAGCAGACAGCGCGCTAAAGTCGACTTCCCACTACCAGACTCACCGACTACAGCCAGTGTGGTACCTGCTTTAATCTTGATGCTGACATTATCCAGTGCTTTCACTTGCGTGGTGCCAAACCCAAAGCGTCCGCTACGTTGGGTATACGTTTTCACTAAATGGTGTGCGCTTAGAATGCTGTCGCTCATGCGATGGCTCCATGATTTAACCAAGCATAATCAATGGGTTTGAGTGTTTTAAGGCCTTGTACATCTGGCACGCAGTCTAGTAGCGCTTGAGTGTAAGGATGTTGTGGATAGTTGAGCACTTGTTCACGCGTGCCAGTTTCGACTATTTCACCCCTAAACATGACAATTACATCGTCCGCAATATCGGCAACTACACCAAAATCATGTGTGATGAATAGCATTGCCATATTCATACGTGTTTTAAGCTCATCAAGTAATGTAAGTACTTGCGCTTGTACTGTCACATCGAGTGCTGTAGTCGGTTCGTCGGCAATCAATAGTGCAGGTTCACAAGCGATGCTCATTGCAATCATCACGCGCTGACGTTGGCCACCAGAGAGTTCATCAGGGTAGCTGTCTGCACGCTCTGGGGGTATGCCTACTTGGTTAAGCAACGCGGCTATACGCGATCTAAGCGCTTCTCCCTTTAAGCCGAGGTGCGTAGTAAGCGGCTCACCAATTTGATAACCGACAGTCAGTACAGGGTTGAGGGAGGTCATGGGCTCTTGGAAAATCATGCCGATTTTAGCCCCGCGAATTGTTTGCATAGACTGATTATCTAGCTGATTAATCGCTAGCCCTTGAAAGCTGATATTGCCAGTAGCCTTAAGTTGGTTTGAGAGCAGCCCCATAATACTCAACGCGGTGAGGCTTTTACCACTCCCAGACTCTCCTACGATACAAGTGGTTTTGCCTGCATTGAGTTTGAGATTAACTTGCTTCACCAAAAAACGATGTATATCGTTCTTGGGGGTAATGTTTAACTGGCTAATGGATAAAATTTCTGACACAGCTGCTTACTCAATATTGTAGACAATAGTCACGACGACACGTGCAGTTTTATGGATGGTGGATTTATCATAGACGCCCCCGTAGCTGTTGTCACTATCTTCATTATTGCCACCTACGGGTAAAATATAAAAGGCACCTTGGCTGGCAGATTTCATGACACCGACTTTTACACCATCTTGCTTGACAAACTCGGTTGCACGGTTACGTGCATTTTTAGTAGCGTCTGCAATCAGTGACATTTTAATGGATTCTAAATCACTGACCAGATATTGGGGTGCTTGCGGAAAAATGGGGTGGCTGTCAGCGCGTAGTTCTAAAATGGATTGGTTGGCCTGCGTAATGGCGGCTAAATCTCGAGAGGAGATGCGCACTGTTTGAGACACATCGTAGCCGTTACGCACTTGTCTTGGTGAGTCTTTGACAAAAACTTCATCATAGTGATCGTTAATAATTTCTGTGTCAAATAACCAGCTTTCTTTTGGAAGCCCCTGTTTTATAAGAAAGTTTTCTAATGTTTGGCGTTCTTTGTTGAGCTTTTCCAGCCCCCCGCGTTGCGTTGCATCGGTAACTTGGATGGATAAAACCCATTCAGCACTGTCTGCTTTTACCGGTTTTTCCGCTAGTCCTTTTACTGTAATAGTTTGCTGCCCAGTCACTGCATGTTTAGCTTGTACCCCTAGAATAAAAGCCGCACTTGCCATCCCAATGGCAAGCAAAAGACCTAACATAATCATGGCATTTAAAAAGCTTTTATTTTCTGACATAGGTTAACCTCGTACGTATTGAACGACTTCGTTAAGTTTGTAACGTTTTTGTTCTCCTGCTTGAAGTAATGGTTTGACAGAGATTTCGCCTGCCATTGCTTCATCATCGCCTAGAATCGCAGCATATTTTGCGCCGCTTCTATCTGCCTTCTTCATTTGTGATTTAAAACTACCGCCGCCCGCATGCAGTATGACGTTAAGACCCAAACCACGCAACGTTTCGGCTACGCCAAACGCTTGTTTTTCAGCAAGTTCGCCAACATTCACCAAGTATACATCGGGTGTATGGTTCGCGGTAATGCCATATTCCTGCATCAATAAAAACACACGTTCTAAGCCTATGCCAAAGCCACATGCAGGTGTAGAGTTGCCGCCTAAGCGTTCAACTAAACTATCGTAACGCCCCCCCCCTGCAATAGTGCCTTGTGCCCCAAGTTTAGTAGTGACCCATTCGAATACGGTGCGATTGTAATAATCCAAACCACGTACTAAACGCGGATTAATCTGATAGGCAATGCCTGCTTGCGTCAGAAACTTGCATAGACCTTCAAAATGGGTGCGGGTTGCAACGCCTAGACAGTCCATGAGTTTGGGCGCAGCTTCACACATGGCTTGCATACGCGGGTTTTTTGTGTCCAAAATACGCAAAGGGTTAGTGTGTAAGCGCCGTTTTGCGTCCTCATCTAGCAAATCAGCGTGTTGTTCAAAATAGGTAATAAGCGTTTGACGGTAGGCAGCGCGCTCTTCAGCATCTCCGATGCTATTGATTTGAAGCGCGACATCCTGAATGCCGAGCGCTTGCCAAAGTCTGGCTAACATCACAATTTGCTCAGCATCGACATCGGGCCCATCAAAGCCAAATGCTTCTGCGCCGATTTGATGGAATTGACGTTGACGACCTTTTTGTACGTTCTCGTGCCTGAACATAGGGCCTATATACCATAAACGCTGCGGGCCATTGTAGGTGAGACTATGTTCAATGACGGCACGCACGCAACCTGCTGTCCCTTCAGGACGTAAGGTCAGTTTGTCGCCATTAAGCGCATCTTCCCACGCGTACATTTCTTTTTCGACGATATCGGTATGCTCACCCACACTACGCACGAATAAGCTGGTATCTTCTACCAAGGGCATGCGAATATTGTTATAGCCGTATTGCGCCAATACTTGCCGAGCTGTGTCTTCTAGTTTAAACCAGAGCGGCGTAGCTTCTGGCAAGATGTCATAGAAGCCTTTAATGGATTGGAATTTTTGATTCATTACTTAATTGACTCTAGTTAATGAGTGACTTGAATAGGAATTATTTTTGCGTTTGATTTTAAAGCAAGCTCGCTACGCAACTTGCCACCTTCAGCATAGTTTTTTTGTACGTAGTCTTCTACAATCGCTTGAAATTCTTGTGCGATATGATCCCCTTTGAGCGTGACCGTTTTTTCGCCATCGACAAATACTGGCGCGACTGGCGTTTCACCAGTGCCAGGTAGACTAATGCCAATGTTAGCAAGTTTAGATTCTCCTGGCCCGTTTACTACACAGCCCATCACCGCGACATTTAGATTTTCAACACCAGGGTATTGGCTACGCCAAACAGGCATTTGCGCACGCAGGTAACTCTGAATTTTCATGGCAAGTTCTTGAAAGTAAGTCGAGGTGGTGCGTCCGCAACCTGGGCATGCTGTCACCAGTGGTGTAAAGGAGCGTATGTCCATGGTTTGCAAGATCTCTTGCGCGACAATGACTTCTTTGGTACGTGATTCGTTAGGTTCTGGTGTAAGTGAAACACGAATGGTGTCACCTATCCCTGCTTGTAGTAACAACGCCAAAGCGGCTGTTGATGCTACTACGCCTTTAGAACCCATGCCTGCTTCGGTTAATCCTAGGTGCAAAGGGTAGTCGCAACGTTGTGCTAGTGTTGTATAGACTTTAACCAAGTCTTGTACGTTACTCACTTTGCAGGAAATGATAATTTGATTTGGATCTAGACCGATGTCAACCGCTTGTTCTGCGCTCTCTAAAGCAGATTGAATCAGTGCTTCTCGCATGAGTTCGTCCGCAGAAAGTGGCGTGGCAGATTTGCCATTGTCATCCATCATTTGTGCCATTTTTGCTTGGTCTAAACTGCCCCAGTTGACGCCAATACGTACCGCTTTTTGATACTTGATTGCAGCTTCTATCATGCTCGCAAACTGCTCGTCGCGCTTGCTACCTTTGCCAACATTGCCAGGGTTGATGCGGTATTTGGACAAGGCTTGCGCCATGTCGGGGTGGTCGGTAAGCAGCTTGTGGCCGTTGTAGTGGAAGTCGCCCACCAGCGGCACGTCGATGCCCATNNGCCAGGGTTGATGCGGTATTTGGCTAGCGCCTGTGCACAGTCTGGGTAAGCTTGCAATAATTTATGTCCGTTATAGTGAAAATCGCCTACTAAAGGTACGTTGCAACCTAAAGCATCCAGCCCCGCTCTGATTACACTTACTTGGGCGGCAGCTTCTGGTGAGTTTACGGTAATACGTACCACTTCCGAACCTGCCTGCCATAATTCATATACTTGTTGAATGGTGGCTTTAGCATTGGCCGTGTCAGTATTCGTCATGCTTTGCACGACGACACTGGCTTGATTGGTGTGATAGAGACCTCCTCCTACTGGAATATGGCCTATCATCACTTGACGGGTATTTCTGCGCATGTTGGTATTTAAAGTTAATTTAATGTAAAACGCGCCACTTTTTTGCGTGTGTGTGCTACTAAATCGTAGGCTTGCCCATTGACCGTGAGTACTGTGCCTGTAGCGTTCCCTACCACAACATTGAGCGGAGCTTTTGCTGAAAAAGTTTCTGAGGAGCCCATTGGTATGACTTTGCTATAGATTTCATTTCCATGTGTATCGGTAATGTTAATCCATGTCTCTTCATTGGCTTGAATGTGTAGTTCGGTTTTGTTATTGGGAACAGCAGTTGGCGCAGATTCAATTTGAGGTTTTGGTTCAGCTGCGGGTACCTCAGTGCTGACTGATGTAGCTATCTTGCCTGTAGGATTAGTAGGTGCATTTTGCTCTGGCAAGATGACAGGTGTCGTTGAGGTGGTATCTGCGGGCACATCAGGAGTCAGCGAACTTTCAGTCGTGTCTGGTTGCCTTTCCGCTGCCGGAAGTGCAAATTCTACAGGAGCGGTAGTAGACTCAGTCGGGTTTTTTTGTGCGAGGACTTGTGCGTTTAAACTTGTGATTTCCTCAGAAGTACTCGGTTTGATGTTTTGTTTATAGTAAAAAAATAGAGAAACAGTCAAGCCGAAAAATATCAATATCCCTGTGAACAGCTTGATAGAAAAGCTGTTTTTATTTTCTCCGATAACAATCGATGCGTTTGCAGTTGATTGTACTGTAAAAGATTGTGGCTGCGCATTGGGGACTAAAGCGTTATATGCTTGAAGTATGGGCTCAGCATCAATTTTCAGGATTTTTGCATAATTACGTATAAAGCCACGTGCGATTGAGGGGTGTGGTAATTGTTCATACTGATCCATTTCAATCGCATTGATTTGCTTGACACTCAAGCGCAATTGGCTGGCAATATCATGCAATGATAAGCCTAGCTTTTCACGTTGTAACTTAAGTATGCCACCGCATTCTGAGTGTGTTGTTGCAACATGCGCTACTATAGGCTCTGTTGACGACGCTTCGTGATGAGGCGGTTGTGTTGTAACAGCCTCATCAGGCACGATGACTTTTGTTTCAGTATTATTTTGTGTTTTTTTTGCCATGGTCAAGCTCCACAAGACACTACTTTTCGTTGTGCATTAGCATTTTTGCTTCTGCTGAATCTGGGTATTCTTTTCTGAGCAATATCGCGTAGCTGGCTTCATTGTCTTGGTTGCCAACAGCACGCGCAATTTTAATTCCTAACCATAATACGTCTGGACTTGGTGAGGCGATTAAAGCATTTTGCAATGTTTTTTCGGCGGCCTTAGCATCACCACGATTGAATTGTAAGTTGGCTAAATGATAAGCGGCAGAATAGGTAAGTGGTTGTATTGCCAATGCTTTTAATAAATATGTCTCTGCACTTGCGAGGTCTTTTTTACGCATGGCACATATGCCAGCGTTGGTGTATGCAAGGTGTGGTGTTTCATATAGTGGGTTTTTAACAGCCTCCAAAAAATGCTTGATAGACTCACCATACTGTCCATTGTTGCAAAGAAAATTGCCGTAATTATTGTGTGATTGGGAGCTTTGCGGTTGTATTTTTAAGGCTTGTTGAAAAGAGGTGTCCGCTTTGGCAGTCTCACCTAATGCGGCATACACTAAACCTAAGCCACTAAAAGCCGGCGCATAGTCGGGGTCAGTGTTAATAGCGATATTAAACTCATCTAATGCTACAGCATACTTTCCTTGTTGAAAGTAGCCAGCTCCCAGCTCTGTGTGTGCGCGTGCGCGACTAGTATTTAGCGAGTCTTTGTTATAAGGGTTATTAGTTGTTGTTTGTGCTGCACATCCCGCCATTGTACAAAAGAGGAGGGCTAGGGCTTGAAATTTCCATCTAAACAACATTATTGCACCGCCTGTATTGATATGTGTTTTAAGCTACGTTTGGTTTTGTCTAACACTTTGCCCGCAAGCTGTCCGCAAGCTGCGTCAATATCTTCACCGCGCGTTTTGCGTACAGTCACTACATAACCTGCTTGCATTAAAATATCACGAAATACCTTGATATGGCTAGGTTTTGAAGTTTCATAGCCACTGTTAGGGAAAGGGTTAAATGGAATAAGATTAAATTTGCACGGCACATGACGTACGATATCTAGCAACTGATGCGCATGTTCAACCGTGTCATTGACGCCGTCTAACATGACATACTCAAATGTCACAAAGTCACGAGGGGCTTTTTCTAGATAACGATGACATGCTGCCATCAGGTCTTTGATTGGGTATTTTTTATTAATAGGCACAAGTACATCGCGTAGTGCATCGTTAGGCGCATGCAGCGAAACAGCGAGTGCTACAGGGCAATCTTCTCTAAGTCTGTCCATAGCAGGTACTAAACCACTGGTGGATAGCGTGACGCGACGTCGGCTTAACCCATAAGCGCTGTCATCTAGCATAATCTGCATGGCAGTGACCACGTTATCATAGTTAGCGAGCGGTTCTCCCATGCCCATCATCACGACGTTAGAGATGATGCGCTCGCCAGCTGGCAACATATCATAGCCATCGGCTGATCTTAAGGATTGATTCGCAATCCACAATTGTCCGATAATCTCTGAAACACATAAATTGCGATTAAATCCTTGGCGTCCAGTACTGCAAAACGTACATTCCAGAGCGCATCCCACTTGGCTGGAAACACACAAAGTGCCCCGATCGTCTTCTGGAATAAACACGGTTTCAATACTATTGGTAGTATCTGTACCAATTAGCCATTTACGTGTACCGTCATCAGATATTTTTTCAAGCTGTACTTGAGGAAGTGTGAAACTGGTTTCATTGCGTAATTTTTCGCGCAAAGTTTTGGCAATGTCTGTCATCTGGTCGAGGTCGACAATACCAAAATGATGTATCCAGCGCATCAACTGCTTAGCGCGGAAAGGCTTCTCGCCGATACTGGTAAAGTAATCGGCGAGTTGCTGTTGATTGAAGTTAAGTAAGTTAATCAATGCTTTCAGTTTTAGCCGAAGAAGTACTTAATTTCAATTGCGGCGTTTTCTAAAGAATCGCTACCATGCACTGCGTTTGCATCAATACTTTCTGCAAAGTCAGCACGGATAGTGCCAGCGGCTGCATCTTTTGGGTTGGTTGCGCCCATTAATTCACGGTTTTTCAACACAGCGTTTTCACCTTCTAACGCTTGAATCATCACTGGACCAGAAATCATGAACTTTACTAAAGCACCAAAGAACGGACGTTCTTTATGTACAGCGTAAAAGCCTTCTGCTTCTGCTTGTGTTAAATGCGTCATTTTTGCTGCAACAATTTTTAAACCTGCATTTTCAAAACGCGTATAAATTTGACCAATCACGTTTTTAGCCACTGCGTCAGGTTTGATAATGCTAAGGGTGCGTTCTACTGCCATGCTAACTCCAATAAAAATAATAAAAAACAACAATTAAATGAATGGCTTACAAAAACCAGTATTCTAGCATTTATCCTAGATTTTATAAATTGGATTTTTGCATCACTATTCTATGGTTTAGGCTTGACTCTATTGTGACAGTGATTAGTGCGTGCATCGCGTTTTACGTGTGCTCATATGGCTGGCTAGTATTTTGTGTGCTTTTTAGGGTTTACACTCAGCGTTAAAATGCCGCGCAATAAATTCACTTCTTCTTTTTCTAATCTAGCACGCGCGTAGATGCGACGTATCCGCTCCATCAGTTTTTTGGGGGCTCTGGGATTAATGTAGCCAATCTTAAGTAAAGTTTCTTCTAGATGCGTATAAAAGCCTTCTATCGCTTCGTTGGTGGCAAGTTCTGAGCGCTCTTCGGCATCCAGCTTGCCAGCTAATATCGTCATGCGTAATTCATAACAGAGTACTTGTACCGCGGCAGCTAGGTTGAGCGAAGTGTATTCAGGGTTAGCAGGAATCATGGCTAATAGCTGACAACAGTCCAGTTCTGCATTGGATAAGCCGCTCATTTCTGTACCAAATACGAATGCCACAGGTTGTTGTGTGGCGATTTTGCAGGCTTCAAGCGCAGCTTCACGTGCGTTGATCAATTGATGCGACAGATTACGTTTGCGTGCACTTAAGCCAATGGTGAATGCACAACCAGTCAGTGCTTCGCTCAATGTTTCAGTGACAATCGCAGACTCCAACAAGTCTGCTGCACCTGTAGCAAGGGCAGTAGCATGTGCGTCTGGAAAAATATCTGGCTTGACGAGATATAAATGTTTAAGACCCATGGTTTTCATGGCGCGTGCGGCTGAGCCAATGTTACCAGGGTGACTGGTTTGGCATAAAACGATTCTGATATGATCAAAGATGGTGTTGGATGACATAAGCTTGGTGAAGTGCTCAATAAAAGCTAAAATGGCATTTTACAATACATCACTCAAAGACAATCAATAATGCATCCCATATTAAATGTTGCCACCAAAGCTGCTAGAGAAGCGGGCAAAATTATTAATCGTGCCTCACAAGATGTAGGTGCGCTTAAAATTCATACCAAAGATTTTAATGACTTCGTTAGCGAAGTAGATCGGGCTGCAGAGCAAGCAATCATCAGCGTGCTTAAAGAGGCCTATCCAGACCATGGTTTTTTGGGAGAGGAGAGCGGTGAAAGTAATTCAGCCGCAGACAGTATCTGGATTATCGATCCGCTTGATGGGACGACTAATTTTCTGCATAACTTCCCGACTTATTGTGTGTCTATTGCCTTGCAGGAAAAGGGAGTGCTTACTCAAGCAGTGATTTATGATCCTGTGCATAATGATTTATTCACAGCCACTAAGGGTCGCGGCGCATTTTTGAATGACAAACGTATTCGCGTGACCAATCGCACTAAATTGCAAGAAAGCTTGATTGCGACCGGCTTCCCATTTCGTGATTTTAGCTATCTAGATACTTACATGGATATTCTCAAAGACATGATGAAGAAAACGATAGGGATACGTCGTCCAGGCTCAGCCGCATTGGATTTAGCTTACGTGGCAGCAGGCTGGACCGATGGCTTTTTTGAGATTAATTTATCGCCATGGGACATCGCTGCGGGTGGCTTGTTAGTACAAGAAGCGGGCGGTATTGTGGGCGACTTTGAGGGCAATGAAAGCTGGCTTAAGACTGGAAATATTGTAGCGGCTAACCCAAAGGTCTTCAGTCAGATGTTGCAAGTGATTGCACCGCATCTCACAGTGCGCACTAAAACACCTACAATGTAATCCTCTTGGATTTTTGCGCTAATGTTCTTTTAAAAATGCTGTTTACGTACTTAACTTCCAAGTCTAGTCTCATGCATTTTCATCAAGTCAATTAATGGTGTCCGATTTTTAAAATGCATGGATGATGCATAAGTCTTTAGATGTAAAGTTTATAAGGAAGCACTACGCACTGGGTAAGCAATGAGTATTGAGTTAGCGGCTGTTTTTGTTTTAATAGGTGCTTTTGTTGGCATAGTATCTGGGTTGCTAGGTATTGGGGGTGGTGGAGTTCTAGTGCCGCTTTTAACAACGATATTTGTGTATTTAAAAGTACCCTCTGAGCACATTGTACATTTGGCGCTTGGTACGTCTATGGCGTGCATTATCATTACTTCACTTTCAAGCTTACAGGCACATCACAAGCGTGGTGGTGTGCTATGGAGCCTTGTAAGATTAATGGCTCCAAGTATGGTTTTAGGTACATTCTTGGCGACATTCTTAGCGTCACATATCAGTTCAAAGCCGTTAGCCATATTTTTTTCTATCTTTATGGCATATATTTCTATGCAAATGTATTTGAATATCAGTCCAAACAGCAGTCATCAAACTGCTGGAAAACTTGAGCTAGGGTTAGTAGCAGCTTTTATAGGTGCAATTTCGGCGCTAGTTTCTATTGGTGGAGGATCACTTACCGTTCCTTACCTTAGCTGGAGAAATATCGATATTAGAAAAGCAATCGGAACATCCGCCGCACTTGGGTTGCCAATTGCGTTATCTGGAAGCATTGGGTATTTAGTGAATGGGTTGTCTACACAGATTCCTTTACCAAACACATTGGGGTTCGTATATTTACCAGCTGTCGCATGTATCGCAGTTCCCAGCTATTTTACAGCCCCTATTGGCGCTCGATTAGCGCATCAGATGCCAATAGAGGTCATTAAAAAAATATTTAGTATCCTGCTTATGTTACTCAGTATTAAAATGCTGAGTGTAGTTTTTGCCAAATAAACCTCCATGCACTCAAATTCTGACAGTCTTACGCTGAAAGTTTAGGAGTCTCATTTTATTTAAATTTGAGCAAATTATTGTGCGATTCTATAAATTGCAACTAGAAGTGTACATTTGATTTTGCTAATTAGCGCTTATCTGAATATCAAGAAAACTTTCTGCTTTATTATGTTGATTACAGGGTGTGGCTTGTTCTCTTACTAGCTGGCAAGTCGCCATACCTGCGATGTTTGCGGCATCCAACTCTGCGGCGATATCGGATAAAAACAAAATTTCATTCGCATCATAGCCAATTTTTTTGGTAATGGCCTCATAAGCTGATGGATCTTGTTTCATACCCACGCGGGTGCTGAAGTAGTCAGAAAATATTGGAGAGAGGTCGCCGAATTCGGTGTGGGTGAATAGCAGTTTTTGCGCATAGACAGAGCCTGAGGAAAAAATATATAACCTCAAGCCATCTGCATGCCATGATTTAAGTTGGGTATGCGCATCTGGGTAAAGGTGCCCGTAAAAATCTTGGTTTCGGTAACCGTGCTCCCAAATGAGACCTTGCAAGTTTTTGAGTGGAGCAATCTTTTTATCCTGGTCAATCCAGGTTGTCAATGTGTCGACTGCTTGTTGTATGCTGAGTGTTTCGCCTTGAACTTCTGCCACTTCCTCTAAAATTTTTCTTACTTCAGATTTGTTTGCATGTGTTTGCACATACTCTGCAAGGCGTTGCTTGGCGTAGGGGAATAGCACTTCTTTGACGAATGAAATCGACGAGGTGGTGCCTTCGATGTCCGTGAGAATGGCGCGTATCATGCGTTTTTGGCGACGAAGCTTTCTGTAAATGACTCTATTGTCAGGAATGATTTACTGATTGTGTCGCCAGTGAAGTTCGCCACCCAGCCTTCTGCTTTGGTGAATAGTCGAATGCATTTAAGATGTGGTTCTCCGCCCATGTCAAACCAGTGTTTGATGCCAGCGGGTACGCTGATTAAATCACCTTGCTCGCACAAAATTGCATACACATGCTCATCAGGGTGTAAATAAAACAAGCCTTTGCCTTCTACAAAAAATCGTACTTCAAAATCGCTGTGGATATGCTCATCTAAAAACTTGGCGCGGATCTGTGCTTTTTGGGGATTATCGGATGTAACGCTAATCACATCGGCCGATTGAAAGTTGTATTTTTCTTTTAGACGCGTCACTTGGGTTGCGTAGGCTTGTAGAATGCTGTCTTGGTTAGCATCTTCCGCCAATACAATATTTGCTTGCCATGATTCAAACATGCCACCAATTTTCTCTAATTGTGCGCTGATAGCATCATGGCTGTAGATAATTTCAGCAGCCTCGGGATGATCTTGATGGTAGATTGCCAATATACTCATTTTTTCCCCATTTTATTGTCGTAATTTTAGTAATTGTATTTCTTGGTTAAACAGAAACTCCAGCGCTTCGACATGACGCAGCGCATCGTTCACTGTGTCGCCCCAAGTGTAAAAGCCATGTCCTGCAATGATATAACCCACCATGTCGGCGTGTGTCCGCATATAAGCCTCGACCTCTCCCGCTAGCCGAGC
>DHYP01000045.1:17857-18397 GCA_002414145.1 Methylophilaceae bacterium UBA5127
GTTGGGAAAAATGGGGATAATAACACGCGATTCATGTGTTTTAATATTGGGCAGTGCTTTCAGTAGCTCGTAGTTTTCAAGCACTAACTCGTTTTTGATGAGTCGTGAAATGAGCGTAGAGGCGGGGGAGTGCGGATGCAATACCGCGCCGATGCCTGCATCACGTTGATACAAAGTAGTGTGTAAAAGTGTTTCTGCAGAAGGTTTTTTGCCATCTAAAGAGATACCTTGCAAGTCGACTTGCATAATGTCGTCGCTAGTTAAATATCCCTTATGCTTGCCTGAAACTGTAATGGCAATGCGAGTTTCATCTATGCGCGCAGAAAAGTTACCACTCGTGGCAGGTACCCAACCCAAGCTATGAATATAGCGTCCTGCATTTACTAGTTCTTGCGCTTTTGTTTGAATTTCATCCACATTATACAGTCGGTCTTTGCGGCCTCCTTTTTTGACTAAGTCGTTCATGAGTGGTCTTTTTCTCTGTGTTTTGGTGGATGACGTGTCATATTGTTAGAGATAACTTTTAAAAGACATTCTGCC
>DHYP01000045.1:18402-23909 GCA_002414145.1 Methylophilaceae bacterium UBA5127
TCTGCCAAATTTTTTGAGTGAATGCCATCTGCAAATAACGGATATTGATCTATATATTGCTTCATGCGAGTAGTGAGTATGAGGCTTCTCATTCACACCGTCTTAAATAATGCGAGTTTAGACTTAGATTATGGTGCTCTAAAACAACAGCTTGCGATACTTTAAAAATGGACTGGTTTATAATCAGCATTTACTAACAGTAATTAGACTAATCTTCAAAGACACTATCAATAAGCCAATAGTAAATCCATGACTTTAGAAAATCACACACCCATGATGCGCCAATATTTGGCGCTGAAGGCACAACATCCCGATATGTTGTTATTTTATCGAATGGGAGATTTTTATGAGCTTTTTTTTGATGATGCAGAAAAAGCATCACGCCTTTTAGGCATTACGCTCACACGGCGCGGTGCCAGCAACGGTGAACCTATCAAAATGGCAGGCGTGCCATACCATGCGGCAGAACAATACCTAGCTAAACTTGCCAAGCTAGGTGAGGCGGTCGCCATTTGTGAGCAGGTGGGGGATCCCGCTACCAGCAAGGGGCCAGTGGCGCGTGAAGTGACGCGTATCTTAACTCCAGGTACGTTAACCGATGCCGCTTTGTTAGATGAAACACGAGATAATCCATTATTAAGCCTTTGTTTTGGCGAAGGATTAATTGGACTAGCGAGGTTGAATCTCGCTTCTGGTGAGTTTGTGCTGAGTGAAATTGCCGTGGGGCAACTGATTCAAGAGCTAGAGCGTATTCATCCTGCTGAGATTGTGTGCGCAGATGATGTAAAACACCCAAGTCTAGATCAATACAAAGTCCCTAAAAAACGTATTGCGCCCTGGCAGTTTGATTTAGATAGCGCACAAACTACGTTAACGCGACAGTTTAATACATTGGATTTAGCTGGCTTTGGCTGCGCGGAGATGCATGCTGCTATTTCGGCGGCAGGCGCACTTTTGGAGTACGTCAAGCATACCCAGCGCACAGCTTTACCGCATATTGTTGGCTTGGCGGTTGAGCAAGTCAGTCAATATATTCAGCTGGATGCAGCGACACGACGTAATCTCGAGATCGATACCACGATTCGGGGCGAAGCTTCACCAACGCTCTACTCGTTACTCAATACCACTCAAACGGCCATGGGCGCACGCTTGTTACGTTATTGGCTGCATCATCCCTTACGCGATGCAAATCTAGTAGATAGAAGGCATCAAGCAGTGGCAGAGCTATTACAAAGGTATACATACGCGCCACTACAACAGCCACTTAAAGCGATTGGTGACATTGAGCGAATTACTGCACGCGTGGCTTTACGGTCAGCACGTCCACGTGATTTATCAACTCTGCGCGATAGCCTGTTACAGCTTCCTTTATTACAGCAGCAATTGTTGGGAAAAGCTTCCACTCTGTTAGATACATTAGGTGCAAGCCTGCAAGTGCCTGATGCTGCGGTAGATTTACTCGTCAAGTCGATACGGCAAGAGCCTTCTGTAGTACTACGTGAAGGCGGTGTGATTGCTGATGGTTTCGACACGGAGCTAGATGAGTTGCGTAGCATGCAGACAAATCATGGCGATTTTTTGCTGCAATTTGAAGCCGCAGAAAAAGTGCGTACAGGCATACAAAATTTAAAGGTCGAATTTAACCAAGTGCATGGCTTTTATATTGAAATGAGTCGAACGCAAGCTGAAAATGCACCAGCCGAATACCGTCGTAGGCAAACGCTAAAAAATGTGGAGCGCTTTATTACCGCCGAATTAAAAGTGTTTGAGGACAAAGTATTAAGCGCAAATGAACGTGCCCTAGCGCGCGAAAAAATGTTGTATGAGCAAGTGTTAGATGCGCTTGCTCCCCATATTGGCACATTGAAAACAAATGCAGGAGCAGTGGCAAGCTTAGATGTCTTATGCTGTTTCGCCGAGCGTGCTGAAGCCTTGCGTTATGTACAGCCTAGCTTTACCAAAGAGTTAGGCATTTCTATTGAAGCAGGCCGTCATCCCGTGGTAGAAAGCATTACCCAGCCATTTGTTGCGAATGATGTGAGTCTAAGCCCATATCGACAACTATTACTTATTACTGGCCCTAATATGGGTGGTAAATCTACTTTTATGCGGCAGACTACACTTATCGTATTATTGGCGTATTGCGGATGCTTTGTGCCAGCGAATGCTGCTAGGATTGGCGAAGTTGATCGTATCTTCACCAGAATAGGTGCTTCTGATGATTTGGCGGGCGGACGTTCTACTTTTATGGTGGAAATGACTGAAACAGCAAATATTTTGCATAACGCGACTGATAAAAGTCTCGTGTTGTTAGATGAAATTGGACGTGGTACAAGCACCTTTGATGGTTTAAGTTTAGCGTGGGCAGTGGCTAAGCAATTGCTAGAAAGAAATAAATCGCTTACGTTATTTGCAACGCATTATTTTGAGCTGACGCGCATTGTGGATGATGCCAAGCAAGCCGCCAATGTACATTTGGATGCAGTAGAGCATGGTAATGGCATCGTATTTTTGCATAAAGTAGAAGAAGGTGCGGCCAATCAAAGCTATGGTATTCAAGTAGCACAATTGGCAGGTATTCCAAAATCAGTCGTGCAGATGGCAAAACGTAAACTGACGCAGCTCGAAAATAATCAAATTGCGCAAAATACGCATCAGCCCGATATGTTTTTAAATGTAGAAGAACCAAAAGAAGTATTGATACATCCAATTGTGGCAGAGATAGAACGTATGCAGCCAGACGATTTAACACCCAAACAGGCATTAGAGCTACTCTATCAATTGAAAAAACGACTTAATTAAAGGCAAACCAATGCAAAAACCAGCCATTATCCAGACACCTATCCATGCAGTATTAGCAAATCGCTGGAGTCCGCGTGCGTATGATGCAAGTCAACCCGTAACGCAAGAACAGCTCATAAGCCTTTTGGAGGCTGCGCGTTGGGCACCGTCTTGCTTTGGTGATCAGCCTTGGCGTTTTGTCGTATGTGATAAAAGCACCGATATTGCTGCTTGGCAGCGTGCTTATGAATGTCTGGCACCAAGTAATCAATCTTGGGTAATTAATGCTCCCGTGATTGTTTTGATTTGCGCGGATAGTTTATTTGGGCATAATCAGCAGGCAAATCGCTGGGCGCAATACGATACGGGCGCAGCCGCAGAGAATTTGTGTTTGCAGGCGACAAGTTTAGGTCTGATCACGCACCAAATGGGTGGTTTTAGTGTAGATGTGGCGCGTGAGAAATTTCAGATTCCGAGTCAATATAGTTTAATGGCAATGATTGCAATTGGTTATCAAGCAGCACCAGAAAGTTTGCCTGATGAACTCAAGGAACGCGAGTTAACACCAAGAAAACGCAAAACATTAGGCGAGTTATTCTTTAGTGGTATGTGGAATCAGCCTGTTGTTTGATACAATAATCAATTTATAAGATGTAGTTTAAAGGGGCGGAGTATGGCAGTGGTAGCACTTAACAAGGAAAACTTTAAAGAAACCATCGAAAAAAATTCATTCGTGATTGTGGATTTTTGGGCACCATGGTGCGATCCTTGCGTCGCTTTTACCTCTACTTTTGAGGCAGCAGCTGCTCAAAATCCTGATATTGTGTTTGGCATGGTAAACACTGAGACTGATCCAGAAATTTCTGCGTATTTTGAAGTGAATCAAATCCCTGGGATTTTAGTGATTCGTGAGCAAGCAGGCATACATGCGCAAGTGGGTGAGATTGGCGCGCCAGCATTTGATGAAATCATTAAATGGGCACGAGAGTTTGATATGACCCCTGTTCGTGAGTATTACAAAGTACAGGGCGTTCAAAAATAAATAAAACCAGCTGGTAAAAAGCCACTCACTTGAGTGGCTTTTTTGTTGCGTGTTGCCTAAACCCCACCAGTAGTCATTATTCTAAATAAGTAAAAAGCACCAATCGCCATCATAATGTACATGGGGATATCGCCTGCTTTTCTTTTTTCTGTCTTAGAGGGGGAGGATGTCCACTTGTTAAAGAGCCAAAAAGCAACGCCAATCACTGGAATCCAAAGCATAGAGCTAGTGGATTCAAATAATTTACCCAGTATGGTTTTGAATATGCCTGCTTCTTTAAAGAATTCCATGGATACGCCAATAATACCGATGATCACAAGTAAAAAGGAAACAACGGACATGATGGTGCTGAAAGGGCTATCAGGCTTTATTTTGTCATTTTTAGCATATTTGTTTGGATCCATGATTGCACCTACGCTATGCTGATGGGCTAATTCTGAGTTAAATACTGTGCAGGGTCAACAGATTTCCCCTTGCGTCTAATCTCAAAGTGCAGTTTCACCGTATTCGTGTCAGTGTTGCCCATTTCTGCAATTTTTTGACCACCTGTGACTACCTGACCTTCTTTAACTAAGATTTTGCTATTGTGAGCATAGACTGATAAATAGGTTTTATTATGCTTGATAATCACCAGTTTGCCGTAACCGCGCAGGTCTGCACCAGTGTAAATCACTTTACCGCCACTTACCGCATTAATGGCTTGACCAGTGGTGCCAGCGATATCAATGCCCTTGTTAGAAACCTCGTTAAAACTGGAAGTGACTTTGCCGTTGGTAGGCCAAGTCCAGGTAATGCTGTCGTCATCCGTTGGTTTAATTTCGCTAGGTTTGGTCGATACAACCTCTGCTTCGGTTGGCTTGGCTTCAGTTTTAGAGGTCTCAGCTAAGGCACTCGCGTTCATTGCCTCAGTACTATAGGGTTCTCGTATTGCTTTAGGTTGCGTCAGAACAGGAGTCACAGCAGAAGGCTTGGTCTCCGCAAGCACTGGCTCGGTTTTAATCGCTGTCACTACCACGCCATTATCAGTAGGAGTAGCTCCAGTTGTAGTACTAGGGACTGATTTTTCATTGGGATTAGCGTTGGGTAAAATGAGTTTTTGACCGACCTTAATTCCGTAGGGAGGCTGCAAATTATTGGCTGCAGCAATCTCTTTATAGTCGTAACCAAATTCCAAGCCAAGCGCGTATAAAGTATCACCCTTCTTGACGATGTAACTGCTGGGCTGGTTTTCATTGTTATTAGCGACAGCAAGGGGTGCAGGCTTATGCGTGCTTGGTGAAC
Source organism: Methylophilaceae bacterium UBA5127 (assembly GCA_002414145.1). Classification (GTDB taxonomy): domain Bacteria; phylum Pseudomonadota; class Gammaproteobacteria; order Burkholderiales; family Methylophilaceae; genus Methylophilus. Next base: position 23,507 of record DHYP01000045.1, read on the forward strand.
TGTTGACTACTGGTGCAGGTGGGTTTTCTGCGCATCCAGCTAAGTAAAGACTTAAAAAAAGTAAAAGTAATTTTTGTAGCATGTTTTGACCTGTTAACTTGTGCCACCTAATAGTGGCACAAACTTGACTGCTTCTAATTTGGTTTTTATGAATTCGGTAGGCGTGCGTTCAATTAAGTACAGCGCTTGTGCACTTGTGCCCACAGGAATCACCAGTCTACCTCCGATGGTGAGTTGTGACATAAGCTCTTCTGGAATATGGCTTGCCGCGGCAGTCACTATGATGCCATCAAATGGCGCATAGGCAGACAACCCGATGCTACCATCCGCATGATCCAGTTTTACATTCGTGCATTTGAGTGTACGCAAGTGGTTGCGCGCTTTCATAACTAGAGGGCGTATG
>DHYP01000045.1:23950-26624 GCA_002414145.1 Methylophilaceae bacterium UBA5127
AAAACACTTCATTTGCAATTTTTGACAGAACGGCAGTTTGATAACCGCAGCCTGTGCCGATTTCTAGCACTTTGTTAGGAGTGCTGCCATTACGCAAGATTTCTGTCATGCGTGCCACGATATAGGGTTGTGAAATGGTTTGACCAAATCCAATTGGGAGCGACACGTCCTCATAAGCGCGGATAGAAAGCGCTTCGTCTACAAAAATATGGCGTGGAATTTCACCCATTGCGGAAAGTACGACTTCATCTTTGATGCCTTGTTCACGCAGGCGCGTCAGCATGCGGTCTCTGGTTCTGAGAGAAGTCATGCCGATGCCAGTTTTAATTGTTGGTTTTGCTAATGCCATGGTGTCGTAACTTGAGTTATTTTTTACTTAAGCCAATCTTTAAGTTCGGCCAATTGTGTGTGCTTGGTGAGATCGACATGTATGGGTGAAATAGACACATAGTTGTTTGCAACTGCATAGAAATCAGTGCCTTCGCCACCATCATTCGGCTGCCCAGCAGCGCCTACCCAGTAGACCGTTTCACCGCGTGGTGTTTGTAGCTGAATAACAGACTCAGCTTTATGTCGCTTACCCAAGCGCGTGATTTGTTTGCCTTTAATTTCATCGTAAGGGATATCAGGTACATTGATATTGAGCAGGGTAGGTGATTTTGGGCGGTTGCTTAAGTAGTGCTGCACCAGTTCGACCGTAATGCGTGCTGCTGTTTCAAAATGCATAGCGTTATGTTGTGACATGGAAATAGCAAAAGAAGGAATATCCAATAAAAACCCCTCCATGGCTGCTGCAACGGTTCCAGAATAGATGGTGTCATCACCCATGTTTGCACCGTCATTAACACCACTGACTACCATGTCAGGCATCTGATCCATTAGGCCAGTCAGCGCAATATGGACACAATCAGTGGGCGTACCATTCACATAAAAAAATCCATTGCTGGCTTGGCGTACGCTTAATGGTCGGTCTAGTGTCAACGAGTTACTTGCGCCACTGCGGTTACGCTCAGGGGCGACTACTGTAATCTCGGCAATTTTGGCAAGATGTGTGGCCAGAATGTTAAGACCTGGCGCAAAATAACCATCGTCGTTAGAAATTAAAATTCGCATGCTTTAATTATAATGGTTTTAATTGGCTTGTCAGCGTACAAACCCGTTATCTTTAGGCGCTTCTTTGATTTTTAGTGTACTTTGCATAAAAAATACTGCAAAAGAAGAAGACGAGACTCAATATAACTTCCCCTAAAGCCAGTTTAGCAGAAGCGCCATGGTCTGACCACGCGCGTACCGTGCCCTCAGTAAAGTAAATAAGAATAAGCATTGCCGCCCACTGAAAAGTATAAAGCCGTCCTTTTAATATACCTAGCAATGGCAGCAATAAAGGTAGAGTTTTGAGCATGAGTAAACTACCGCCTGGTTTAAGTGGAGCGATGATTGTTTCCCAGAGTAGGCATAAAAATATCAACATAATTAAGCTAATACTTGCGCCCATGCGCAATGCGTTAGTCATGAACGGCTCGCCTTTGCCATGGCAACTAAGGCGGTGCGTGCTTCTTGTGCATTACTGATTGGGGCATCAAAATTAAAGCGCAGTATAGTGTCGTTGGCTTGGTTCACACGCACGTCAAAGCCTAAACTATCGATCCCTATCATCTCAACGTGCGCTGCATCTGTATGATGGAAGTGCTGGCAATAGGCTTTAAGATTGTCGATATGATCGGTATTCATATGCTCTAAAATGCTGGGTTCTTCAAAAAATAAGGAGTTACTTGGTATACGCATGGCATCGCCTTCAATCCAGCCCATTTTGCCAAAGCCAGCAATATAACGTGTATGTGTGATATGTAAGGTATAAAAAATAAAATCATGCATATCAAAATACTGTGCAGCTTGTGGCATGTAACGTAAATAGCGTGCACGCATCAAATCGTTTTGCTTATCTGTTTGCTCTGCTTTTGCCAGTAAAGTGAGGCGCGCATTGGCTTGCAAATCATTCTCTCCACTAAACACAATGAGTGAAACGTGAGCGTTATGTATGATATTTTTGGTATGCTCGGCAATACTGCTGATGAGAATAGTCGGCATGCCTTGATGATCCAGTACAAAAGGGGCAACAGAACCAAACGGATAACCTTCGAATTTGGCAGAATGTGTAGAAAGTATCCCGTTATGCGTGCGATATAAAAATTGTTGTGCTTCCAGATGTAAACTCATATCAAATCAGTTTTTTAGCTAATTTTAAAGCAGTTTCAGCCAAGCGTTTGCCAAGCGCAATGCACAGTTTTTTTTCATCTTCCGAAATGGGTTGGTCGTCCATTGTGCCGCCAATATGGCTGGCACCATAAGGCGTACCGCCTGTTTTGGAGGTGCCGAGTTGTGGCTCAGAGTAAGGAATACCTAAAATCAAAGCGCCATGATGTAGAAGCGGCAGCAGCATCGTCAGCAAAGTGCTTTCATTGCCGCCATGCATGGAACCGCTAGAAGTAAACACACACGCAGGTTTGCCAATCAGCGCACCTTTCATCCACAACCCAGAAGTCCCATCCAAAAAATATTTCATCGGTGCGGCCATATTGCCAAAACGGGTAGGGCTACCCAGTGCTATGCCAGCGCATTCTTCTAAGTCTGATAACTCCACATAAGGCGCGCCTGTTGTTGGCACTTCAGGTTC
>DHYP01000045.1:26632-26844 GCA_002414145.1 Methylophilaceae bacterium UBA5127
GTTCTGTTGCTTCGCAGTTGGCAGAGACTTTAGGCACCGTGCGCACGCGCGCACTCGCACCTGCCACGCTCTCGACACCGCGGGCAATCAGTTGCGCCATGTCTTTGACGGCACCGCCTTGAGAGTAATAGAGAACTAATATTTCAGCCATGAGAATTGCCTATTTGGTCAAAAAATGACTCACTAAGCCGTCATTCTCGCGAAAGCGGGAA
>DHYP01000045.1:26895-30658 GCA_002414145.1 Methylophilaceae bacterium UBA5127
CGAGAATGACGGTGGGGATTAAACATGCTTTTTACTTAACTCAGCCGCTTTACCCGTGTAACTCGCAGGGGTCATTTCTAGCAGTAATTGCTTGGCCTCGGTCGGAATTTTAAGCGTTTCAATAAACGCATGTAATGTGGCTTTGTTGATGCCACCTTTTCCACGGGTGAGTTCTTTTAACTGCTCGTATGGGTTTTCAATGCCGTAGCGGCGCATCACGGTTTGGATGGGTTCGGCTAAGACTTCCCAGCTGTTATCCAAATCTTCTGCCAAACGGGCACTATTGATTTCGAGTTTGTTTAAGCCGCGCAAGCAGGAGTCATAACCCAATAGGGTGTAGCCAAAACCCACGCCCATGTTTCTCAGCACGGTCGAATCAGTTAAATCACGTTGCCAACGCGAGATAGGCAATTTTTCAGCCATGTGGCGCAAAATGGCATTGGCCATGCCCAAATTCCCCTCAGAGTTCTCAAAGTCAATCGGGTTGACTTTATGCGGCATTGTGGATGAGCCGATTTCGCCCGCTTTGACTTTTTGTTTGAAGTAACCTACTGAGATGTAACCCCAAATGTCGCGGTTTAAATCAATCAAAATGGTGTTGATGCGCGCAAGGGTATCGTACAACTCCGCCATATAATCATGTGGCTCAATTTGGATAGTCATTGGGTTGTAAGTTAAGCCTAAGCTTTCTACGAAGCGTTTGGCAAAACTTTCCCAGTCGTAATCTGGGTAGGCGGATAAATGCGCGTTAAAGTTACCGACTGCGCCATTGATTTTCCCCAAAAATTCAGTGACTTGTAATTGTTTTTGTTGACGTTGTAAACGATACACTACATTCGCCAATTCTTTGCCCATTGTCGTTGGGCTCGCCGTTTGGCCATGCGTGCGAGATAACATGGGTTGGTCAGCTAAATCTTTGGCTAACTCTGTTAAACGTGCAATTACGTTGGCCAGAAACGGCAACATCACTTTTTCAGTTGCAGATTTCAACATTAAGCCGTGCGATAAGTTGTTAATGTCCTCAGAGGTGCAAGCAAAGTGAATGAATTCACTGGTTTTTTTGATTTCTGGGTTGCCATCAAACTTCTCTTTGAGCCAGTATTCCAAGGCTTTTACATCGTGATTGGTACGCACTTCAATCGCTTTGACTTGCGCGGCATCAGCCTCGGTAAAGTTGGTAATCGCGGCATCTAATTCTTCTATGGTCTCTTTGCTAAATGGCGCAATTTCTGTGAATTCTTTCGCTGCGCTTAGCGCCTTAAGCCACTCCACTTCTACCCAAGCGCGGTGTTTGATTAATGCATACTCGCTAAAGAAAGGACGCAAAGCGTCTAGTTTAGATTGATAGCGACCATCGAGAGGGGAAAGGGCATTGAGCGTGGTTAATGGCATAGCAAAAAGTAAAATAGCGTTTTATAAAAACGCTATTTTACGCTGATTGATAGCCTTAATCTATGAAAAACTAAAACACGCTAGATTACTTACCCTTGCCACAACATATCCACAAAGTCATTGACTGGAGTAGCTTCTAACTTGGTTTGGTCTAAACATAATGCCAAGATATCAGCTTGTTTGTTCGCATTAAAGCGACGCACTAAATTCACTTTGAATTTTTTGACTAATTCGGGGATGCCTTCACCACGACGACGACGGTGGCCGATGGGATATTCCACTGCGATATTGCTGGAACTGGTACCGTCTTTAAAGAACACTTGAATGGCGTTGGCAATTGAGCGTTTTTCTGGGTCGTGGTAATCCTTGGTGTATTCAGCCTTTTCCACACACACCATTTTTTCGCGGATGGCGTCAATACGCGGGTCAGCGGCGGCAGCGTCTTCGTAATCTTGCGCGGTGAGGCTGCCTTTGAGTAAACCTACCGCCGCCATATATTGAATGCAGTGGTCGCGGTCAGCTGGGTTATCCAACGGGCCGGTTTTGTCGATAATGCGAATCGCGGATTCGTGTGTGGTAATGACGATTTTGTCGATTTGTGCGATTTGCTCTAGCGTTTGCAATTTACTGCCGACTTCAGCATTCAATTGGAAGGCACATTCCACCGCCGTTTGTGCATGGAACTCAGCCGGGAATGAGATTTTAAATAGCACTTGTTCCATCACATAAGAGCCATAAGGACGCTGGAATTTAAACGCATTGCCTTTAAACAACACATCGTAAAAGCCCCAAGTTTTAGCAGTAAGTGCGCTTGGGTAGCCCATTTCGCCTTGTAGTGTCATCCACGCTAAACGCACTGCACGGCTGGTGGCATCGCCAGCTGCCCAAGATTTACGGGAGCCAGTGTTTGGGCTGTGACGGTAAGTGCGCAAGCTTTGGCCATCCAGAAAAGCGTTAGAAACGGCATTGATAATGTCTTCTTTATTGCCGCCCAATAGTTTGGTCACCACTGCGGTGGATGCGATTTTGACTAAAATCACATGATCCAAACCCACACGGTTAAAGCTGTTTTCGAGTGCCAACACGCCTTGAATCTCATGTGCTTTAATCATGGCGGTGAGTACGTCTTTGATGGTCAACGGCGCTTTGCCTTCTGCCACATTTTTACGCGACATGTAATCCGCCACCGCCAAAATGCCGCCTAAGTTATCCGATGGATGACCCCATTCCGCCGCCAACCATGTGTCGTTAAAGTCTAGCCAACGTATCATCGCGCCAATGTTAAATGCCGCTAAAATTGGGTCGAGCTGGTAGTTGGTGCCGGGCACTTTTGCGCCGTTAGGTACCACTGTGCCCGCAATCACGGGGCCTAATAACTTGGTACAAGCTGGGTAATCCAAAGCTTCAAAACCACAGCCCAAAGTATCCATTAAGCAGTTGCGAGCGGTATCAAACGCTTCGTCGGATTTAATTTCGTAATCTGCGACGTAGTTGGCAATGTCCACAATCACTTGATCGGGAGCGGGGCGGACGTTAGAAATATGAGCACTCATGTTTTGTACCTTTATCAATGTGTTTAAAAGCGAATTACTACGTTACGCGGTGCTCAAAATCCTCATGTACTCTGTGTACATTCCGGTTTTTGCGCGCCGTGCGCCTTGTGCTTCATCTTTTAAAGCACTTGCTAAAGGCACAAAACGTAACAAATAAAATTTATCGTTGGTTGAGCGGCACAAATGGGCGATTGTCTGGCCCCGTGTACTCCGCATTTGGACGAATAATTTTGTTATCTATTCTTTGCTCAATGACATGTGCGACCCAGCCTGTGGTGCGTGAAATCACAAATATCGGCGTGAACATGCCAGTAGGAATGCCCATCATGTGATAGCTGGAAGCGCTGTACCAATCTAGGTTGGGGAACATTTTTTTCTCGCGCCACATAGTTTCTTCAATGCGTGCAGAAATGTTGAATAATTTCATGTTGCCTGCATCTGTACAAAGAGAGCGGCTCACGGCTTTAATCGATTCATTGCGCGGATCAGCAATGGTATATACAGGGTGACCAAAACCAATAACGATTTCTTTACGCACCATGCGTGCCATGATGTCGGCTTCTGCTTCGTCAGGTGTTTGATAGCGCTCGATGATTTCCATCGCCGCTTCATTGGCACCACCGTGTTTGGGGCCGCGTAACGCACCAATGGCACCCGTAATACAGGAATACATGTCAGATAGCGTGCCAGAAATAACGCGAGCTGTGAAGGTGGATGCATTGAATTCATGCTCCGCATACAGCACTAAAGAAGTGTTCATGGCTTTGATGTGTAGTGCAGAAGGTCGCTTACCGTGTAGTAAATGCAAAAAGTGTGCA
>DHYP01000045.1:30665-32122 GCA_002414145.1 Methylophilaceae bacterium UBA5127
CGGCAGCAACGGAGTCATCATCGGTTTCCAACTCAATACGTACGCCTTTATGACTATAGTGATACCAGTAAATTAAGATGGAACCAAAGCAAGCAATCAGGCGATCGCCTAATGTTTTGGCACCTTCTGTGTTATGGTCAAGCGCTTCTGGCTCCAGAGTGCCGAGCATCGAGCAACCCGTGCGCATCACATCCATGGGGTGCGCATTGGCTGGAATCTGTTCTAATACGGCTTTGAGCGCATTGGGCAGGCCGCGCAGCTTTTTGAGCTTTTGGTGATAGGCAGTAAGTTGCGCATGGTTAGGCAATTCGCCATGTATCAGCAAATAAGCAACTTCTTCAAACGTGGCATGTTTAGCCAGTTCGAGTATATCGTAACCACGATAATGTAAATCGTTGCCCGTGTGGCCAACCGTGCAAATAGCGGTAGAGCCAGCGTTGACACCAGCCAGTGCCACGCCTTTTTTCTTTTTGGGGGCTTCGGTAGTTTGAATCGGATCAGTAGTTGTGTTCATCACATTCTCCTTAATATTCTAAAAATAAAGAGAGGAGGGTGAGTGCAAGGCGCGAGGTACGCAAAAACCGCAGATAGTACAATAAGTACAGCAAGGTTTTGAGTAGCCGAGCAACCACGCAATCGCCTTCATATCTTTATTTTTTATAAAGTGCGTCTAACTTTTGCTCAAAAGCGTGATACCCCAAGTGTTCATACAAGTCCGCACGCGTTTGCATTATGTTTAACACATTCTTTTGTGTACCCTCTTTTCTAACAGTTTGATATACCTTGAGTGCAGCTTGATTCATGGCGCGGAAGGCAGAGAGCGGGTACAGTACCATGCTGACATCTGCACTGGCGAGTTCATCCACGGTGAATAATGGTGTAGCGCCAAATTCGGTGATATTGGCAAGTACGGGTACTTTTACAGAATCTACAAATTGTTTGTACATGCTCAGTTCCGTCATCGCTTCTGGAAAAATCATGTCTGCACCTGCTTCAACGCATGCGCATGCGCGATCTATAGCAGATTGCAAACCTTCCACCGCCAGCGCATCGGTACGTGCCATCACCACAAAATCGCCATCTGGTTTGGCATCCACAGCAGCTTTGACGCGATCAACCATTTCTTCCAAACTGACAATAGCTTTGTTGGGGCGGTGGCCGCAACGTTTTGCCGAAACTTGATCTTCAATATGCACGGCAGCAGCGCCAGCTTTAGCGACGCTTTTGATGCTACGGGCAATATTGAATGCGCCTCCCCAACCAGTGTCGATATCTACCAGTAAAGGCGTGTCTACCGCGTCAGTGATGCGACGTACATCTATCAGCACATCTTCAAGACTTGAGATACCTAAGTCTGGTAAGCCAAGTGAGCCAGCAGCAACACCACCGCCTGACAAGTAAATCGCTTTAAAACCAGATTGGGTAGCAAGCATGGCGTGATAAGCGTTAATTGCACC
>DHYP01000043.1:0-2062 GCA_002414145.1 Methylophilaceae bacterium UBA5127
AAAAAATCTGGCACAAAATAAATAGAGGCCGTAGTGTCTTTTAAATGATCTAACAATAGAATCACTTTTGAATCTGGCGATGCAGGTAATGCGATATAAATAATATCAATAGCATGCTGCTTGACGTAATTAGGCACATCTAGAATTGCACCAATCAGTGGTGCTTTTCTTTCAAAGCTGCCGCGCGTGCTATCTAATGCAATATCATCAAAATAACCTTTTAAGTCAATCGCATAGGTTGGGTTGGCTTGGATACGACCACTCAGTTGGTAGCCTAAATCATTATCACCCACTATAATCGCTGTCTTTTTGATGGTTGCTAGATAAGACTCACTGGATAAATACCTTCCCACAACATCATGCGCCAACACCAATACAATGGGCGTTGCAACAAACCAATCCAGCAGCACTGTTAACGAGAATTTCACCAGATATCCAGTGGTATAGCCAAAAATCAACAGCACACCCGTGACGGTAAACCAATGTATAAGAGTATTTTTGACATCGGCAAACCAACTTTTTTGCTGTATCCAAGCGCCAGGTAACGTCAGCGCAAAAATAATCACGGAAAGCACGATGTATTCTGGATACAAAGTACCTTCACGATAGACAGATACCGCGTACAGCATGAACACGATCAATGCTGGATCGATAAATACCCTAGCAAACTGATGCCGATTAAATATCTTATTAAAAATGAGTTTTTGCTGCTGAAATTTCATGCTGATTTAGCACTAGCCATTCTTGCCACAAAGTATGAGAGATGGAATGTATGAGACTAATATGACAATTGTGTGTCCAATAGTCAGATAGTACTAGTTTGAACCACGAGAAAAGACCGCTAGGCGGGATTTACGGATTAATAAAATGCCTTACGGTACTCCGCATAAGTCATTTCTGCAATTCTGCTCCAGTTGTATTCGGCATCAATCCAAGCCCTTGCGTCCATTCTGTCTTGCTGAGATGCGGGATGTTGAATTTGATACCTTATCTTCTCCGCCAGTTCTTGCACATCTCCCATCTTAAAGTAGCAGCTTGAATGTAGCTTCACCTCCAAGTTGGCTGGAATATCGCTCGCTAACACAGGCAGACCATAACTGAGTGCCTCTAGCAATGAAATGGATAAACCCTCATGTGAAGACGGCAATACAAACAAGCCTGCATGCGTGTATAAACTGCGCAGAACTTCACCTTTCTGAAAACCTGTTAACACAATACTTGGATTACTGGCAGCCGCTTCCAGCAACTGAGTAACATAAGCATCAGGATGATCAGATGAACCTACAAACACCAGTTTGTATCCTGGCACATTGGCTTGTGTGAATGCTTCGATTAAATCCAGATGACGTTTCTCTGGGACTAAACGACTCACCAATAAGATGTAGCGGTCTCTTTTCAGCCCAAAAGACTCCAAGTAAGATTCGCTCACGCCCAATTCTGGAACAACTACGCCATTATGAATAATCTCCGAAGCTACTTCATGCTTACGCTCTACCAACTCACGGATGACATTGGAAATGACGATTCTGCCGTTAGCATAGCGCATACCTGCCCATTCGCCTGCTTTTAAGATTGTTTTGGCCAGAATTCCCCATTTTTGCCTGTCATAATCTGGGCCATGATGTGTCACCACGACGTTCAAACCCAGTAATCTTGCCAATGGCGTCATTAGCGCTGGGCCGATGGCTTGAATATGCAGCACATCTGGAGATTTGATTGCCGCATACAGCACACCAAAAAAGGTATGCATAATCGCCTCGAAAGCTTTTGTTTTGGGTGCCCAGATGCTGATAAATTTGACACCTCGCCACTCCTTACCCGTCTCTTTTTTCTGATAGGGTGACCTGACAATCACTTCGAGTTGACATCCCTGATGCACCAGCAAGGGGGCCAAATGCTCAACGTGTGACTCCACGCCGCCTTGCACATTCGGAAATCCTCTTAGCCCTAACATCATCACACGCAAATGCCTGCGTGGCGCATGACTCCCAGCCAAGGGATCCATATAACCATTTCGCCGCGCAGCGCTAGAATCTACAATAAATGCTTGGCTATTAGATTG
>DHYP01000043.1:2084-5372 GCA_002414145.1 Methylophilaceae bacterium UBA5127
TGTTGACCTGTGAAGAGAGTCCTGTGTAACTTAAGCGACCCTGCAATAGGGTATGCGCTACACAATCTATCCAATCTGCGATGTAATCAAAAATCGCACTGATAGATAACTGCTTCGATTTGATAAAACGGTACAAACTGAGACCTTCCAACTGCAACTTTAGAGATTAAAATTTGCAGTTAGAATGTGCTAATAAGGTTTCAGCAATATGAAATTAATAAGACAAATTATCTTTTAGAGAAATTCAGCCTTTGAAGAGTCTTGCTCGGGTTAGCTTGCAAGTATTGCAATACAAGGTTAGTAAGCGTTTCTATCTTTGAATACGAGTAGTACTGTACGTAAAATAATTTTAGTATCTAATGCAATTGACCATTGCCTTAAATAATCTAGGTCATATTGAATGCGGGCTTCCATTTTTTCGACGGTATCTGTCTCACCACGTAAACCATTCACCTGCGCCCAACCTGTAATGCCTGGCTTAACCTTATGGCGAATCATGTAGCCTTTAATCACTTTACGATACATTTCATTATGCGCCACTGCATGCGGTCTTGGTCCAACGATGCTCATCCGACCTTGCAATACATTTATAAACTGTGGCAATTCATCTAGTGACGTCCTGCGAATAAAACGTCCAAATGGCGTAATTCTCGCATCGTCTTTTGTGGCTTGTTTTACATGTTCGCCATTTTCTGTCACCGTCATCGACCTGAACTTATAAACCAGAATTTCTTCTGCATCTAGCCCATATCGGCGCTGCATAAATAGCACAGGCCCTTTGGAGCTTAACTTCACCCCGATTGCGATGGCCAGCAGAATGGGAGAAATTAAAATAAGAATCACAATTGAGAACGCAATGTCACTGATGCGCTTAACTAAGCCATTGAATCCCGAGAATGGTGTCTCGCAAACCGCAACGACAGGAATGCCACCCACATCGTCAATGCGCGCTTGAATCAAATCAAATACAAAAATATCTGGTACAAAATATATAGAAACTGTCGTATCTTTTAAACTATCTAACAAATCTAGCACACGAGGCTGCGATGTCATCGGTAGCGCAATGTAGATAATATCAATGCCATTCGCTTTGACGTATTCTGGCAACTCTTGAATTCTGCCCATCAATTGCGGACTATTATGATCCTCCAGAGCGACTCGGTTGAGATCACGATCATCAAAGAAACCCTTAAACGCCAAACCAAGCTCTAAATCACTTTCCATACGATCTCTTAATTGCATCCCTAGACTACTAATGCCCACAATCACTGCATTCCTAGTCACAGAATCTCGATACATACGACTGGATAAGTAATAATCAACCGCTACATGTACTAATAAAATCGCAAAAGGTGTAATGATCACCCAGTACATGATCATGTCTTTGGGAAACACATTTAAATAGCTTGTTGAATAGCCAAAAAATAGAATAACAGCAACGATGAAAAACCAATCTGAGAGTATGCCAATAAACTGTTGCCAAATTGATGTGTGTTTATACCAAGCACCAGGAAAACTGATTGCGAATATTATCATTGATATCAAGTAATACTTTTCATCAATGACTTCATTAAAATAGAGGCTCAATCCCACTAATGAAAAAATCATTAGCAAAGGATCAGCCAACATTTTAACTAACGATTGGAGAGTCAGTTCTTTGTTGTAAACTAACGGTTGAGATGCCTTCATAGTGATTTTAAATGAGACCTTTTCTCTTAATTGCTATCATGTTTAACTTAAACATCTTAAGCTGTTTTGTATCCCAAGGGATTATTAGATTGCCAATGCCAAGTATCCACACACATTTGCATCAAATCTCTGCTTGCTGACCAACCTAGCAATGTTTTAGCTAAAGTTGGATCTGCAAAATTAATTGCCACATCCCCTGTTCTACGCGGCAAGAATTCATAAGCAATTTCAATGCCAGAAACCTCTGAGAATGTTTTTACTACGTCCAGCACGCTGTATCCGTGTCCCGTACCTAAATTCACAGTAATTAATGATGGTGATTTTTCCAAATATTTCAATGCTGCCAAATGGCCATTCGCCAGATCAACCACATGAATATAATCTCTAACTCCTGTGCCGTCATGCGTAGGATAATCATTGCCAAACACTCTGAGTTTTTTTAACTTGCCAACGGCCACCTGCGCAACATAAGGCAACAAATTATTTGGAATGCCGCTCGGATCCTCGCCAATCAAGCCACTTTCATGTGCGCCTATCGGATTAAAGTATCGTAAAATTGCAACACGCCATTGTGAGTCAGACTGATAAATATCACGCAAGATATTTTCAATCATGAGCTTAGTTTGACCATAAGGATTTGTCGCACTCAATGGAAAGCTCTCTTGTATAGGTACAGAGGCAGGGTCACCATACACTGTGGCAGATGAGCTAAATACAATAGACTTCACATTAAACTCAGCCATCACTTCGAACAGATTCAGACTTCCTGCAACATTGTTATCATAATAAAGCATGGGCTTTTCTGTCGATTCTCCAACAGCTTTAAGTCCCGCAAAATGAATCACGCTTGAAATAGCATGCTGCTTAAATAATTTTCTGAGATCCTCTTTACTGCGAATATCCCCTTGCACGACAGGAAAATCTTTACCTGAAAGTTGACGTACCCGATGCAGAGACTCTGGCTGGCTGTTAGAAAAATTATCTAACACTACAATCCCGATTTCTGCCTGAAGCAATTGCAAACATGTGTGAGAGCCAATATAACCCGCGCCCCCAGTAACTAAAACTGTCATTTTTAATCTCGTTCAAAAATTCGCAAGCTTACCGACTACAAACGCATATGGATATAGTCCATTGGTATAGTTACTTGTCTGCTAATTGTCAAAATCTCCAGTAATGATCAACCAGCAAAGCTGCAAAAATGAGGCTCAGATAAATAATGGAGTACTTGAATGTGCTTTTAGCCAAATCGTCAGAATATTTTCTGTATAGCCCAATAACATAAGCCAAAAATATTGCATCTAAAATGAGCGCTGATATCAAATAAATGCTGCCACTCATTCCTAAACCAAAAGGCATCAGCGACACTACTACTAAGATGATGGTATATAGCACAATATGCAACAACGTAAATGCCTCGCCATGTGTAACGGGTAGCATGGGCATGCCCACCTTGGCATATTCTTCGCGACGATATAAAGCCAGCGCCCAGAAGTGCGGTGGTGTCCAAGCAAATATAATTAAAAACATAATGAGCGATTCAGGCGATACATTATTATTGACTGCAGCCCAACCCAATATAGGCGGCATTGCCCCTGA
>DHYP01000043.1:5396-12320 GCA_002414145.1 Methylophilaceae bacterium UBA5127
CTCACAATATTCATTGGCGTTGCAGGTTTAAGAAAAACAGTATAAATAACTGCATACCCAACAAAAGTGGCGAATGTCAGCCACATAGTCAGTGGATTCACAAACACAAACAGTATAGCAAGCCCTAGCCCGCCTAGAATAGTCGCAAACACGACGGTTTCTCTACTGGATACTTGCCCTGTAGGTAACGGTCTAGCTCTCGTTCTAGCCATAATAGCGTCAATTTTATGTTCGATTAAACAGTTAAACGCGGCGGCGGCGCCTGAAGAAAATGCAACTCCCACTGTAGTAGCAATCAAAATCTGCCAGGGCACCATACTTGGTGTAGCCATGAACATACCAATCATTGCGGTAAACACAATTAGCGCAGTCACGCGTGGCTTACATAGCGCATAAAAATTCTTCACACTTGCGCCAAATGCATCTAGTTGATTGGTTAAACTTACACTCAAATTTACACTCACTTTGTCTGTATCTCGCTCATTATTCGAGTTCACTAATGTGATTGGCTCGACGTTATTTTTGAATTAAATAGTACCATGACCACAACTAGTAGTGCTGCGCCGAAATTATGTGCAACTGCCAGCACTAATGGCAGATGCAATAATAGATTAGCGATACCTAAACTTACTTGCGATATAAGCACTAATATCAACGCAATACTCAGCATTCTCAATTGCACATATTTTAAACCATTTAGCGCAATAAACCCTAAATAAATCAATGTAATAACTGCACCTATACGGTGTGTCCACTGTATTGCAGTAAGAGAAGCTAAGGTTAGATTTGTACCATCTGCATTTTGTCCTAACTCACGAAACAGATGGAAAGCATTTTTAAAGCTCATCTCCGGCATTAAGACACCATGACATGTCGGAAAGTCTGTACATGCTAAGGCCGCATAATTGGTGCTGGTCCAGCCACCCAAAAATATTTGACAAAATAGTACTAGCAGGCCAACACGTACCAACCAATAAAACGGACGATTGATACTATGATAATTTAAATGCAAACCCCAATGCCGATGCGCTATCCATACCAGTATGGCGAGCGTACTCATGCCGCCTAACAAATGCGCGCTCACAATCGCCGGCTTCAGAAGCATGGTGACTGTCCACATACCCAACATCGCCTGAAACATGATAATGAAAAGCAACACCGTAGTTAACCAAGGACTGACTTTTATTTTTTTTGCATGCTTCCATCCTAAAATAAATAAAGCTAACACCATTAGACCCAGCAAGCCTGCAAGGTAGCGATGGATCATCTCCTTCCATGCTTTGCCAGCCTCAATAGGGCGGTCAGGGTAAATTGTTTGCGCTTTTTGTATTGCGCTTTCACTCTCTGGTACAGTCAAGGCACCATAACAGCCTGGCCAGTCAGGGCAGCCCAAACCTGCATCTGACAGCCGCACATACGCGCCTAATACAACTACACAAATTGCAGTGATCATGGCGGTTAAACTTAGTCTTTTAAACATCATAGGTGACATCTCGCTTCTCCAACTTTATTTAGCCAGCCCAAGAGTATCTGAGCAATTTAACTAAATCCTTACGGATATGCACCGCTGGCGTTTCTTTAACATAGCTCATCATGACATGACCCAATGGGTCTACAAAATAGATTCTATTTGTTTTCATGGCATTTTCATGTGCGATATTAAATTGCGCCGCCAATTGAATTACGTCAGATGTCGGTTGATTGATAATCAGCATGTCAGGGTACATACTTCTTATTTCCCGCACGTCTTGTTGCGCAGTGACGAGTACCCGCTGCACGCGCAGCATATCCTTATAGGTTGACACGTAGATTTGGCGCATATCGTGTAGCTTTTCAAGGCAAATTGCATTACATTGTCCTGCCACAAACACCATATTCCATTTATCTTGCCAAAACTTATCTTGAGATTTTGACTCTGCATCCTGCAAATTATGACTTGCAGTAATCATTCTAGGTGGCTGCACCAACTCGCCATAACTTTGCCCAGAAGGTCGCCAATCTAGCTTATACATCAAGACTACCACCACAATTGGGACGGCAAAGAAAATAGCCATCATGATAAATATCATGCGACCCTTGCGTTGCTGCGCTTGCTGACTGTTCTGTTCAAATTGCATGTTCTACTCTCTTGCTTGAATTCGACTGATACTTAAATATACATATATGGCTAACGCTGAAAAAGCAAAGCCAAACCATTGATAAGCATACCCTAAATTGGTCATGATACGACTTGGCGGCAACTGCCAGTTGCGCACAAAACCGCCAACAGGCTGTTTTGGATCTAATTTAATAATGATGTTCAATACTTGGATTGGTGCTTGTTTTTGATATTTCTTCATATCTAGATTTTGCCAAACAGATTTCCAAATATTGGTTGTACGCTCCGTATCATCTTCCAAACTAAATATCTTGTTACTCGGCACCCAGACCATGCCTTGTATTTCTTGCTCGCCAACTGGGGTAATGACATTCGGCACATCCTGATGGTTGTCAGTCCCTAAAATCCAGCCACGATTCACCAACACATAGTGATGGGTATCTTTTATTTTAAATGGCGTAACGACATGATAGCCTGCACGACCATTCTCAATTTGATTATCGATAAGTATCTGATAAGTAGGCTGATACTCGCCCCGCACCTTCACATTTCGATACACCAACACTTCTGGGTGTTCTAATACACTCTTTAAATCTGCTGTACCTTGTTGCAGACTGGCCTGATATTGATTTTCGATATTCTGCCTGATTGCAGCCTTGTGATATTGCCACAACCCCAGCTTAATAAACGTGAGGATGCATAACATAGTCAGCACAATACTGAACCAGTTTGTTTTGAATTGATATTGATAAAAGTTAAATTGCATTTTTATTGAGTCAATCGCATAATCAGCATTTACTCGCTATTTGGACACGATCATGTGGATAAAAATTGTCACTGTTTTAGCTTTATTAGTCATTGTAGGCAGCCTGTTTTCAGCGCTATTTTTCTTAGTCAAGGACAAAAGTGGACACGATAGAACTGTCAAAGCACTAACGGTCAGAATCAGCTTATCTATACTTTTATTTACGCTACTTATTATCGCAGCACGCTTTGGTTTAATTGGACACACACTATAAAACATTATTCGCACACTTAACCTTATACAACAAATAAAAAAGGGCGATGCATTTTGCACCGCCCTTTATTTTTGCAATGACTAAAGCATGTAAACAAAAATAAATAAGCCTAACCAAACTACGTCCACAAAGTGCCAATACCAAGCTACGCCTTCGAATCCAAAATGGTGCTCTGGTGAGAAGTGCCCTTTAATACAACGCAAAAGAATTNNATCAACATCGTTGTACCAAGCAATACATGAAAACCATGAAAGCCCGTCAGCATGAAGAATGTAGCACCATAAGCACCACTACCTAAAGTCAAGCCCATTTCTGTGTAGGCTTCATGATACTCAGCTGCCTGACAACATAAAAATGCAACACCCAATGCTACGGTAAGTGCCATACCAATTATCAGTTGCTTACGATTATTTTTAATCAGCCCCCAATGCGCCCAAGTAATTGTGGCACCTGAAGATAACAATAAAATCGTGTTAATCAACGGCAATGGAAACCAGTGCATCGGTTTAAAGTTTGCTGGCGGAGTATATACGCCATCAACGACTAAACCACCTGTACCCATACTGTGTCCGCCAGGCCCTGTAGATGGCCATGTACCTAGAAAATCTTTGTAGGGAGTGAAATTTGGGTCAAAACCAGCCAAATCAGGCACTGAAAGTACTCGCATATAGAATAACGCACCGAAGAAGGCTGCAAAAAACGCGACTTCAGAACAGATAAATACGATCATACCCCAGCGGAATGACTTGTCTTCCCAGCCAGAATATTTGCCTGCAAGACTTTCACTAATGACTGTTCCCAGCCATTTAAATACCATGGTCAGGATTAACGCAAAACCTGCATACATCATGTATTTACCTGGCGTAGTCAAATACGACAAAGTACTACCGCCTTTATCAGTTGCAACTGAGAAAATAAATCCTGTCGCCAGTGTCAGCAATCCTGCTGATAAAATCGATGGGTAGATACTTCCATGTGGAACAAAGTAATGATCATTTTTTGAATGTGTTGTCATGCATTAACTCCCGAGCCTATATTTATATTTTTTAACCAATCTAACAAACCATTATTACTTGAACAGCTACTTATCCTCTGTTGCTTTGTAGAAAGAGTATGACAAAGTCATCTCCTTAACATCATCTGGCAAATCTGGACTTAGATAAAACCGTAAAGGCATTGCCTTCACCTCTCCTGGTTTTAAAGACTGTCCTATAAAACAAAAGCACTCAATCTTCTTTAAATGAGCTGCCGCTTTGCCTGGTGTTACACTAGGAATCGCTTGCCCCTTTACCACTTCGCCCGTCGTGTTCTTCGCTTCAAATATCACTGTAGCAATCTGCCCAGGGTGCACATCAATACTGCTTTGTTTAGGATAGAAGTTCCATCCTAACCCTGGCATCACTGCAGTCACAAATTGCACTGTCACAGACCTATTCGTCACAGGTTTTACATCAGTAATGGCAGTCCCATTATTATCCGTTTTGCCATTAAGTCCAGTGACCGAACAAATAACGTTATACAAAGGCACTAAACCAAACGCAAATAATAATGACCCGACAACAACCCAGCCCATCTTAATGGCCAGCTTTTTATTCGCCTCTTTTTTATTACTTGGGTTGTTATCCAGCACTTTTTACACTTTTATTGGTGCCAAATGGTGATAATAGAGACCACATACCATACTAACGCCACTGCACACAAAACCAGCGCAACTTTTTTATTCTTATTTGCGCGTTCAATTTCTTCTTTTTTCATTGTCACAAGGCTTGAATCATCAAGCCTTAATCCCTATCACAATTATTTAACTACAGGTTGCTCGGTAAAGCTATGGTAAGGAGGTGGTGATGGTAGCGTCCATTCCAAGCCTTCTGCACCTTCCCAAACTTTGTCCGTTGCTTTTTTACCGCCTTTTACACAACTCACAATATTGTATACAAATAACAACTGTGAAAACCCTAAAATAAACGCCCCAATGGTAGAGATCATATTAAACTCAGCAAACTGTAACGCATAGTCTGGAATACGTCGCGGCATACCTGCTAAGCCTACAAAGAATTGAGGGATAAAGGTCAAGTTGAACGAAATAGCAGTCAGCCAGAAATGCACCTTACCTAATTTCTCGTTATACATATGACCAGTCATTTTAGGCAACCAATAATAGACACCTGCCATGATTCCCATAATACCGCCCGCGAACAGGGTATAGTGGAAGTGAGCCACTACAAAATAACTATTATGGTATTGTGCATCAGCAGCAACGTCGGCCAGTACTAAGCCTGTCAAACCACCAATACCAAATAAGATAATCCAACCTACCGCAAACAACATAGGTGTTTCGAAACTCATTGAGCCTTTCCACATGGTCTTAATCCAGCAGAAGAACAACACAGCGAGTGGCAACGAAATCGCCATCGTACTGTACATAAAGTAAAGCAAGGCAGGTACTGGCAATCCAGCAGTAAAGAAGTGATGTGCCCAAACCACTACAGATAGCGCACCAATTGCCCAAAATGAATACACTTGTGCTTTGTAACCGTACATAGGTTTACGTGAGAATGTTTGAAGAATTTGTGGAATAAAGCCCCAAACTGGCAACAACAAAATATACACTTCTGGGTGGCCAAAGAACCAGAACAAATGCTGGAACATGATAGGATCGCCACCACCTGCCGCATCAAAGAAGCTGGTGTGGAAGAATTTGTCGGTGAGTAACATGGTTACCGCGCCAGCAAATACAGGCATAATCGCGATCAACAAGAAACCGGTGATAAGCCACGTCCAGACGAACAATGGCATTTTCATCAACGTCATGGCAGGCGCACGCATATTCAAAATGGTCGCGATAATGTTAATCGCACCCATGATTGACGAAATACCGAGCAAATGNNAACATTGTCACCGCGCCTGCTAAAACTGGAATCGTTGCAACCAGCAAGAAAGCAGTAATGAGCCAGCCCCAAGCAAACATTGGCATTTTCATTAAAGTCATGCCAGGCGCGCGCATGTTGAATAGGGTCACGATAATATTGATTGAGCCCATTACTGAGGAAATACCTAGCAAGTGCACTGCAAAAATCGCAAAATCCACACCAATGCCACCTTGTATAGAGAGCGGTGGATAAAACGTCCAGCCAGTAGCTAATGCACCATCACCAATTCCAAACATAGCCAATGTAAATGGGAGCGTCAGTAAAATAGCTGAGGGAGGAAGCAACCAGAAGCCCCAGTTATTCAATCGTGGCAATGCCATATCAGGTGCGCCAATTTGAAGTGGGATCATCCAGTTAGCAAAACCAGTAGCCGCTGGCATTAATGCTGCAAAAATCATTATAAGCGCATGCACACCAATCAATTGATTAAAAAACTCAGGATTCATGAGTTGCAAACCCGGCTTAAACAGTTCTGCACGAATACCTAAGATCATGCATCCACCTACCAAAAACATAATCAAAGAAAAGGTTAAGTACATCGTACCAATATCTTTGTGATTTGTTGTGGTCAGCCAGCGCATTATCCCTGCTGGATGATCGTGATGCTCTTCATGATGTGCCACTGTTGTTGTACTCATAATCGTTCTCCCAATCGCCTATTCAGAACTATTTAATAAAAATTAATTACTCGCGTGCCGCTTTGACTTGTGTTGGCTGCACCACATTATCTGTCGCAGCATTATTTCCCAAAGCATTTCGCTCATAGGTAATTACTGCTGCAATTTCCGTATCGCTCAATGTTGCCTTCCAAGCTGGCATCACATTTTTACCATTGAGCACACGATCAAGGTGACTGTCTTTTAGATATTTACCATCT
>DHYP01000043.1:12344-13947 GCA_002414145.1 Methylophilaceae bacterium UBA5127
CCTGTCGCTATCTTGCTGCCTGTAAGTGCTGGAAATGCTGGAGGTAAGCCCGCACCCGTCACCTGATGACAAACTGCACAGTTTTTCTCGTAAACCGTTTTACCTTGTGCAACCAAATCTTCTTTGGTCATCTCTTTAACTTCACCTGCTGCTTTTTGCTCTTCTTGTTTTTTTGCTACCCATACTTTGTATTCTTCCATAGGCACTGCATTGACCACCACAGGCATATAACCATGTCCTTTACCGCACAACTCCTTACATTGTCCGCGATATACGCCTGGTCGCTCAATCTGCACCCATGTTTCACGCAAGAATCCTGGCACAGCCACACGGGATGAGCCAAACTGAGGCACCCACCAGTTATGCAATACGTCAGTTGCTGTCATCAAAATACGCACCTTCTCACCCACAGGCAACACTAGCGGATTATCGACCTCTAACAAATAATGTTCATCTTTTGCAGCTTTATCATGAAGCTGATCATCAGGAGTCGCTAAGTTACTGACAAACTTGATACCTTTTGCATCGCCATCCATATACTCATATTGCCAACGCCATTGCGAGCCTGTCACTTTTATCACCATATTCGCCTTATCGCGCGTATCTTCCATCATCACGACACTGTGATACGCTGGGATACCCATAATGACAAAGTCAATTAACAGCAAAATTGCAAAGGGGATTAACGTCCAAAAAATTTCAACCGCTGTAGAAGGCGCTTTATCTGCCACCGCTTTAAAACCCTTAGACTTACGATGAGAAATAATTGAGTAAATCATGATAGCCAATACTGCAAAGAAAATAATTGCAGTAATCATCATAAATTTATTATGTACATGTAGCGTATCTAACGCCATTGGGGTCACTGGCTCTGGAAAATTCCAACTGTAATCAGCATACACATTGAGTGAAGCCAGCATAGCAGCAAAACTTATCCCAATTTTTTTAAACACTTGCATCTCAATTGCTCCAAAATCAAATTTAATTAGTATATTTAAGCTTCTCTTTTATTTCTCGCATCACAGCCACACGCTGCTCATCATTGATAAAGCGCCCACCAAATTCCACCTCTTTACCATGCGAACCTATGCACAACACACGCCTGCCTCCCGCCAACTCCCTAAGCGTCACACGCACCCAGTAACGATGGAAAACCGACGAACTCAAGCCATTTTGATCACGTTTTTCTACGACAACTTGATCTGCGTCAATGGTAATACTCTCAAAATCAGTAGAATGCACACCTACATAGTAAAATGCCCATGCAAGCGCCATCAATTCCAGCCCAGCAAAAGGCAATACCAACCAAGCACCCATACTCACAAAACACATTGCAATCGTGAGTGCTACCAGCGATATCCCTGCAAACAACCCGAGCGCTCCCACTTTCGAAAGAGAATTATTCGGGCTTGCAATAATCTTGTAATCAAACACTGATAACATCATGTCAGCCTTGCGATTAACAGAATCCATATTTGTAACAGCTCTTACAAAACCGTTACAAGTTGTTACAAACAGGAAATTATCACATAAGCTTAGGACTTTCAAGCGCCCAATTGGCTTTGCACCTATTATTTTATCTATCGCGTGCTGTGCGGGTGCT
>DHYP01000043.1:14094-15984 GCA_002414145.1 Methylophilaceae bacterium UBA5127
TTATTATACCAAGCTTATCGCAATATGCGAACTACAGATTTCGATTTTTATCTTCCCGATACACTCATTGCTCAGTACCCAAGCGCTCATAGAAGCGAAAGCAAGCTATTATGTCTTGATGGCGTATCTGGCCAGCTGCAAGATGACGCTTTCAAAAACTTACTTAACCACCTGACAGCAAATGACCTTATCATCCTCAACGATACGCGCGTGATTAAAGCAAGACTATTTGGTCACAAATCCACTGGTGGCGCTATTGAGTTAATGATAGAACGCGTACTCAGTGGTCACGAAGCGCTCACGCAAATCAAATCTTCTAGATCCCCCAAGGCAGGGGCTAGACTCACCGTGGCAGAAAACATTCAGGTCGAAGTATTGGGTCGCCAAGATGATTTGTTTCATGTGAAATTTTTATCTGAGTCTGATATCTATACCTTACTTGAGGAATTTGGACATCTACCATTACCGCCCTATATTCATCACAAAGCCAACCTAGAAGATGAAGCGCGCTACCAAACAGTATTTGCAAAGCAAGCTGGCGCAGTAGCAGCCCCTACTGCTGGCCTAGATTTTGATGAGACTATGTTAGCACGCATTCGAGATAAGGGCATTCCAATTGCCTACGTCACTTTACACGTCGGTGCTGGCACGTTTCAACCTGTTAAAGTGGATCAAATTTCAGAGCACAAAATGCATAGCGAGCGCTACCATATTCCAGAAGAAACCATCCATCTGATTAACAAGTCACGCGCCCAGAATGGCAATGTACTGGCTGTAGGCACCACTGTTCTTAGAGCACTAGAAAGCGCAGCAGCAACAGGAAATCTCGTTGCTGGTAACAACGAAACCAATATATTCATCACACCAGGTTTTGAATTTAAAGTGGTAGACAAATTACTGACCAATTTTCATTTACCTAAGAGCACTTTGCTCATGCTGGTATCCGCATTTGCTGGATACACACACACTCAAACAGCTTATCAGCATGCAATTGCACAGGCCTATCGATTTTTTAGCTATGGAGATGCTATGCTTATCCACCGTAGACATAAATAGCGAACTAATCAGACCAAGAAAAACACTAAGCTTATTGTTTAACTCAACATCATTTGCAGGGAGCTCACATTGTTTAAGTCACCAATCACCTCATATAGCGTAGCCGCGGCTTTTGCTTTTACTGCGACTTTAAGTATGCACTTACATGCTGAAGTTTTGCCAGAAGCACAACTCGGCATTAAAATTGCGCTCGTTAAGAAACCGACTACACGACCGATGACTGTCGCCTTTATCCCGATCCACAAAAACTATTACATTGCGGATGGTGGGCTGGCGCCTATGGGTTCCGAGCTGGAAGCACCCGTGTCAAAATCCCAGATTCACGCTTATTCCGCTGATGGAAAATATATTAATTCCGCACAGCCTGGCTATGATAATCGCTCTATTTACTTTAACCCTAATACGGATAAGCTTGAAACCATCACTTACAACATTTCGAGCGATGTGGGATTCGCCCCCAATACTGGCATTTACTCTATTGATCTCAGTGAATCAGGCGAATTAAAAAACACTTCTGGCGAAATTATGCAATTTAATCCTGCATTTGGTGATGCAGCGACCATCCCAAGCTACGATACAGAAAATAAACATTACTTTGCAAAACAGGAGCGTAGCAACAAAGTCTTTATTGTTGACCCCAAACAACGTGAAAAAATTGGTGAGATTAGTTTGGATCTAGCCAAAGCAGGCGTGGCTACTGACGACATCAGTGATCACTACATCGCTTACACAGGTATCAAAGGACAAGAGCTTGTTTTATTAGACGTAGATCATAAATCTGCTTTAGTCTTTGATTCAAAAGGGAAATTTGTTGCAAAAAGTGCACTCCCCAAT
>DHYP01000043.1:15994-16432 GCA_002414145.1 Methylophilaceae bacterium UBA5127
GACTTGAAGTTACGTGCTCAAAACCATTACAACGGACTTGGCTATGCGAACAACATGCTATTTGTTTATGTTGAGAGTGAAGGCGAATTTGGCACTTATCATGGCTACACAGTGGTCAAATAAGTCTGACAAAAACAAAAAAACCGCATTTACATGCGGTTTTTTATTCAACAATATTTAAGACTATTTACCTAGCACGCCAGCTAACTTACCTGAAGCCATACCGAACACAGCACCAAGCACTGTAGATACCGCCACCAATAATACTGGATTAGTTAAATCCATCGCTGTTACGCTACCAGCATCCGCTTTTGATAATGCATACCCGGCTGTTGCTGCATAGCCATACACATTTGCAGGCACCACAGAGAGCAAGGTATTACCAGCAACAATCACCAATGGGAATACTGTAATGGCAATAATCACTGGCGCTGCTAG
>DHYP01000043.1:16468-16946 GCA_002414145.1 Methylophilaceae bacterium UBA5127
ACCAAATACAGTGCAATTCCAGCCATTACCGCGCCAAAAATCATCCCTGCAATTGTTTTTTGTAATGCTGCTGTATCACCTCCTGTATGAAAATAGCAGCCCCATGCAATAAAACCCACCCAAACCAATGCTGCACCAGCCAAAGGATTTAATGCTAAAAACGCCCACACACCACCTAAAACCGCGATACTTACTGCCAATGCTGTTAACTTCGACATACTTTTCTCCCTATATTTTATTGGTAAAGCTATTTTAAAAACAATGCATCGAGTAATTACAATTAACCGCTACGGAAATAAAAAGAATAAACCGTCATACGCCCGTAACAATTAATGTAGACGCAGTCTAGGCTGAATTGGGATGTTTTTGCAAGTACTTTGTTAAAGATATGCCCAAAAAATGGGCATAAAGGTAGAGGAAAAGTGACGCTTATTTAAGAATACTTAGTGTAAGACCAGTACTTTTTCCAGGCTCCAAC
>DHYP01000043.1:17063-17686 GCA_002414145.1 Methylophilaceae bacterium UBA5127
ATATCCAAATAATGCCTTAAAATTGTGCATCCGTAACGTAAGTTCAAACGCATATCAAATAAATTATGCTCTGAGTTACCGATGCTTTTTACCCAAAATGGCATCACTTGCATATAGCCACGTGCACCTACCGATGAAACTGCATATTTTTTAAAAGCACTTTCGACCTGAATCAGACCTAAAACAATCTGCGGATCCAACCCTGCACGCGTAGCTTCATAATGCACCGATTTTAAAAAGTCCATACGATAATTGTCATCAGGTATCCGCTTTTTTAACCGACTAGACATTTCGTCCAACCATATCTTGGCTTCATCTTGATTATCAAAGATTAAACGAGGCGCCGCCTGATCACTAATGGATTTCTGCATCATCGCCTGAACGCTGGCAGACAAAGCTTCTTCTTGCTGATTGCCAGCGTAACAAACACTAGCTAACTGAAGTAATAATCCTAGTAATAGTATTCGCATCACCATAAATTAAGCATTCAAAATATTCTGTATATAAGCGACGGCATCTTGCACGGCAATACTTTGTGCCTCTGCCGCTTTACGCGATTTATATTCAATATTGCCTTCTGCCAATCCACGCTCTCCAACCACTAGGCGATGTGGAATGCCGAT
>DHYP01000043.1:17744-18410 GCA_002414145.1 Methylophilaceae bacterium UBA5127
CAGCACATCCACACCTGCAGATTTTAAGTCTGCATAAAGTTGTAATGCATTATTTTTTACCTGTTCACTTTTATCCATACCAATCGGACATATCACGACTTCAAAAGGTGCCATGCTGAGTGGGAAGATAATACCCTTGTCATCATGACCTTGCTCAATAGCGGCACCGACAATTCTTGACACTCCAATGCCATAACAGCCCATTTCCATCACCTGCGACTGCCCATTTTCGTCCAAATAAGTTGCATTCATCGCCTGTGAATACTTAGTACGCAATTGGAAAATATGCCCCACCTCAATGCCGCGACACAGCGCCAACTGGCCTTTTCCGTCAGGGCTAGCATCCCCTGCTACCACATTACGGATATCGGCAATCACAATAGGCTCTGGTAAATCGCGAGCAAAATTCACGCCAGCCAAGTGATATTTAGGTTTATTAGCTCCACAGACAAAATCACTCATCAATGCCACTGTGCGATCTGCAATGATATTCACTTGCTCACTCACGCCAACTGGCCCAATAAAACCAGGGGGGCAATTGAGGTTAGCTCGAATTTCTTCTTCTGTTGCCAGACGAAAATCCGTCATACCTGCCAATTTTGCCAATTTCACTTCATTGAGCATATGGTCGCCACGTAACAGCGCCAAATAAAACTTGTCCTGTGC
>DHYP01000043.1:18549-19837 GCA_002414145.1 Methylophilaceae bacterium UBA5127
ACAGCCTCAGCCATTTCCACATTAGCTGCATAATCAGAATGTTCACAATACGCTAACGCATCTTCACCACTATCGGCTAACACATGAAACTCTTGAGATCCATCACCGCCAATCGCGCCTGAATCAGCTTTTACCGCCCTGAACTTTAAGCCCAAACGGGTAAAAATATTGCTGTAGGCGTGATGCATATCGTTATATGTTTTTTCTAGACTTTCATAGCTGGTATGAAAAGAATACGCATCTTTCATTAAAAACTCGCGCGCGCGCATCACGCCAAAACGAGGACGGATTTCATCACGAAACTTGGTTTGAATTTGATAAAAATTGAGAGGTAATTGCTTATAGCTATTGATCAGAAGAATTATTATATCGGTAATGACTTCTTCATGTGTGGGTCCAAAACAAAAATCACGCTCATGCCGATCTTGAATCTTCAGCATCTGCGGACCAAACACCGCCCATCGACCTGTTTCTTCCCACAACTCTTTGGGCTGCACTGCTGGCATCAATAATTCCAGCGCGCCAGCCTTATTCATCTCATCACGCACAATATGCTCAACTTTGCGCAACACGCGTAAACCCAATGGCATCCAGTTGTATAAGCCACTGCCCAGCTTTTTAATCAGTCCTGCACGCACCATTAATTTATGACTAATCAATTCAGCATCGGCTGGGGCTTCTTTTTGGGGGGCTATAAAAAATTGTGAGGCACGCATAATGTTTGGTATTTGTTAAAAAAGAAAGATTTTATAGGGAAACCGACTTTTAGTCAGCAAACATCAAATACAGACCCCTTTGATAACAAAGTGCTACATCACAATCGGGCGATTGGAAATCTCATTTTTGCCTAGTCCGCTTGATGGAAAATGTTGCGACATTAGCGCACTGATTTCAGAGACCCCCTGCAAGATACCTGCCTCAAACTCTCCGCGCTTGAACATCAATTCCATATCGTGACAAATCGTGTTCCATTTTTCATGCCCAACCAAACGATTAATGCCTCGATCTGCGACGATTTCTACATCCCGATCTGCCAATAGCAAATAAATCAGCACGCCATTATTGTGCTCGGTATCCCAAATATTCAAGCGCCCAAACAACTCCAAAGCCCGTTTTCGAGGTGTCTTTTTGTAAATAATCTCCACTGGGTGTAGCCCCGCTTCTACCACAAACCGAATTTCGCCTGCATGTTTCTGCTCACTCGCCTCAATCGCTTGCTCTATACGTGACAATGCCTGTTGCGAAAACCGGGCACGCACATGAAATGGCGTACTCAGCAAGTGGGTAA
>DHYP01000043.1:19942-23008 GCA_002414145.1 Methylophilaceae bacterium UBA5127
CATCTCCGCCACCAAAACCACCAACCCCTGAGCCTCCGCCATAGCCTCCTGGGTAATGCCCATAGCCGTTAATACCTCTGCTACCCATCATTAAGGTGAAAATAAATGCAGCAAGGGATGATAGCGCGACAGCAAATAATGCTGCACCCAGTACCCAAACGAGTATGCCAATTAAACCTGCGTTTAATGTGCTCCCGATAAACGTGCCAAAGATTGCGCGCAAAATCATGCCCGTCACGATGACCCCAAACATAATCATCGGCAGCAAATGAAACCAGTCATTTTCTCCTGTCGTTTTGCGCTCGGGCGCAGGTAAAGCCTCGCCTAATGTTAAGCGCATGATGGTATTTGTGGCCGCATCTAACCCGCCATAAAAATCACCTCGTTTAAAATGCGGCGCCATCACTTCAGTTACAATGCGCTTTGCTGTTAAATCCGGGATTGCGCCTTCCAAACCGTAACCCACTTCTACTCGCATTTTGCGGTCATCTTTGGCAACCACGATAATCACACCATCGTCTTGTTTGTCCCGCCCGATTTTCCATGTTTCAGCGACACGGATACTATATTGGGCAATGTCCTCAGGCTGTGTGGTAGGCACAATCAGCACCGCAATCTGACTGCCTTTTTCAGTGGAAAAAGTGCTGAGTTTTGTCGCAAGTGCCTGTTGTTCTTGAGCACTTAAAGTATGTGTTAAATCAGTGACCGCAGACTCAAGCGGTGGGATAGACTGCAAAGCTGCTACTGCATGCGACGCCAGAAAAAGCGTCGAACACATTAGCAGTGCTTTTACCAAGACATGTTTAAACTGCGCCAATGAGATGATGCTCAATGAAGTACTATTATTTATCACCAAACTCTACTTTAGGAGCTGTAGAAATTGCTTTCTCATTTTCCACAGTAAAGTTAGGCTTAGCTTAGTAACCAAACATCATGGCTGTTAAGTTATTGGGGAAACTACGCACCGTCACGTTATAAGCCTTAACAGATTCTATGTAACGATTACGCGCCACTGTGACACGATTCTCAGTGCCTTCTAACTGTGCCTGTAAATCTCTAAAGCCTTGGTCTGCCTTAAGATTTGGATAGTTTTCTGCCACCGCCATTAAGCGAGATAGCGCACTGGTCAGCTGGCCTTGCGCTGCCTGAAACTTGGCAAAAGCCTCTGGGTCGTTTAATACTTCTGGTGTTACTTGCATGCTACCTACTTTAGAGCGTGCCTCTGCGACTTCCGTCAATACTTTTTCTTCATGCGCTGCATAACCTTTAACTGTAGCGACCAAGTTAGGTACCAAATCTGCACGACGTTGGTATTGATTCAACACTTCAGACCAGCTGGCTTTGGCCTCTTCGTCCAATGATTGAAACTGGTTGTAACCGCAACCAGATAAACCTAACACCATCACTAAAACCATTAATTTTAAAAACAAATTTTGCATTTCTTACTCCTTTGGGTAATGTCACTACATCACATATTGGGTTAAAACTTCCTTAATCAAGGCTTAACCATACAAAACAATCATCGCATGCTTTAATTAAAAATATTGTGACAAAGGTGCATGCCAATCAAAATTTACATTTCACCCGCAACACTATTTTTGCAATGACTGCTTCGCTGCACAAACATCCTGCCAGACATCACGTTTGAGTAATGGGTTTTGCAACATTTGTTCTGGATGATGGGTCACCCAGCATGCAGTGTCGGCAAGCATATGCGCCTTGCCACGCATGCTCTCAATACTTGTTTCACTGATTCCCAAACACGCATGTGCCGCTTGCATACCAAACATCAACACGCATTGCGCTTGATACTGCGTTAAGGCCTCCACCTCTTGCAATAACACGTAATCCGTCTGCTGCAATTGCATGGCTTTGATAATGTTAGCTAACAGTGTGTGGCACGCCTCTGTTTGCGTTAACGACGGCAGACATAACAGTACCCATTGCTTAGCTATTTTTTGCGGTGCGACTTCTACTGTTTGATTAGCCACTTGCGGTGATGGTTCAATGGGCAGCTCAGCAACAGGTGCTTGCTTCAGCTTCCAAACTGGCAGCAACTCTAACTCACGTAGTATGTCTTCACGCGTGATACTCATAATGCCAGCCCCATCAGCACAGCATCTTCGCGTCCAGAATGCGCGGGATAATAGCCTCTACGAATTGACATTTCACAAAACCCCATGCTTTCATACAAATCAATGGCGGTTTTATTACTCACACGCACTTCTAAAAACATATTGGTTGCATGATGAAATTTAGAAATGCTAATCATATGTGCTAACAAATCCCGTCCTAGGCCTTGCCCTTGATACGCTTTTGCAATGCTCAAATTAAGCAAATGCGCCTCATCTAACACCAGCATGACTAAGGCATAGCCTATGATTTGGCTATCTTCCTCTAACACATACGCGCTATATCCCGACTTTAAAGAATCACTAAAATTACCACGCGTCCAAGGATGCGAATAAATGGTAGGCTCAATCATCATAATTGCATCTAAATCAGCCATCTGCATTGGGCGATAAGCATACCTTGGATTCATCATTGCACTCATAGGCGTTGTCCTTGCTCACGCTCTTGCGTGGTTAGCGCAACGCGATTGCGAATATAAATCGGCATGGCTTCGCTCGGTGATAGCGCTTTTCCAGCCGCAAATATGGGTGTCGCCAATTGCAAAATTGCATTCGCTGTAGGTGTCACCTCTGGTCTGATTTGTGTGAGATTCGCTTCATAAATCGCACTTAACGCTTGCGCATAAACGCCCCATCCGCTCCCCACACCCACCCAACCATCACCTGACACTGCTGGCGCCAGTTCTGGCTTGCACACTGTCGTGGCAATAGTTTCTCGCCAACCAGTCCCATCCCTTACCAAAACAGCATGATAAATCTCGCCCATCCGCGCATCCAAGCAAGCAAGCACTTTATCAGCCTCACTCGCTTGCGCCAATGCCATTAAAGTATTCACACCCACCACTGGCAAGCCAGCCCCAAACGCCAACCCTTGCGCTACGCCGCACGCAATGCGCACGCCCGTAAATGCGCCTGGCCCTGCACCAAACGCAAT
>DHYP01000043.1:23022-24642 GCA_002414145.1 Methylophilaceae bacterium UBA5127
TCCAAATCTTTTAAGGTGATGTTCGCAGTGTCTAACAGTGCTTGAATCTGCGGCAAAATCAACTGCGAGGCCGTTGCACCAGCTTGTTGATGATGAACGTAAATATCATCACCCAGCTGCAAAGCGAGCGATAGAAATTCGGTAGAGGTATCAAGTGCGAGTAGTTTCATTCAGTTCTAATTTATTAAATTGCCTTTACAACATCCCACACCGTCATTCCCGTGCAAACGGGAATCCATTTTCGTCTTTAATAAAACCACAAAAAACCAATGGATACCCGCTTACGCGAGTATGACGAATGAAGCGAGACTCAGTGGATTTCAGTCACCCGTTATTTTACCGCGCAATTGCTTCACTTGCTTACGAATCGTCTTGCTCTCTAAGCGCCGTTGCTTTGAGCCATAACTCGGTTTAGTGGCATAACGCATCGGTTTTACATGATTTGCCGCATTCACAATTTCATGTAGGCGCTTAATCGCATCTTTTTTATTCGCCTCTTGCGTACGATATTGCTGGGCTTTAAGAATCAACACCCCTTCATCGGTAATGCGATTATCTTTGCTATGTATTAAACGCGCTTTCAGCCAATCACTTAGGCTAGAAGCGGGAATATCAAAACGCAAATGGATTGCGCTGGAAACTTTATTCACGTTTTGCCCACCCGCCCCCTGCGCGCGGATAGCGGTAAGTTCGTATTCGGTTTCGGGGATTAGTACCATGGGCTAAAAACTTCATCCTCAAAATCTTTTGGTTTCTCCCAATGACCACAAAGTGAGCACGCTCCAGTTACAATATCCTGTGCCATTGCATTACAGAAACTACACTCCTGAACTGGATTACCTTGGCTTAAGGCTAGCGTCTCAATTCTTTTACCGTGAGCTGAAGCAAATTGGCTGTGCTCGGTCAGTAACTGTATCCAAGTGTCATCGTCTCTAAATCGAAATTCTATATCTGTTCCCAGTTCACTTTCTGCAAAAGCAATAGCAAAACTTAACCCTTGACCAATAATAACATTAGCCTCTTGTCGACTTGTTTTCCAGCCGAAATGTTCTATTGCGTTTCTAGTGTCGCGAAGCGATTTAACAATTTTAGCGTCTGTCTCAGTGATGAAAATTCCACCAATTTTCTCAAGTCGATGTATAGCCTTATCAACACCGACTGTCCTTGCGTCAAGTCTTGGATATTTATCAACATCATCCCAAATCAAAGACGGGTGTATTCTGCGAAGCCTTTCTTTTAGAAGTAACTCTATGGCATGCGCTATATATTGAATTGCTTGTTTAAGCCGAGATCCCTCATTTGTTACATCTTTCCATGCTAATAGTTCAATGCTTCGTTCAACTGAATCTAGTACGTTTTGTATAAGAGTAAATTCAATTTCACTTGCTTTCATTTAGTAACTCCCTTATCCCAAAAAAAAGCTTCCACATCCGCCAATTCCTTCGTCCGCTTAAATGGCGGCAGGCTCTGCCAGATGCGTCTGCCGTAAGGTTTGGTAATGAGGCGCGGGTCGCAGATTACTAGCACGCCACGGTCTGTTTCATCGCGGATTAATCTGCCAGCGCCCTGCTTGAGCGTTATCACCGAATATGGCAACTGGTATTCCATAAAGGCGTTGCG
>DHYP01000043.1:24693-25026 GCA_002414145.1 Methylophilaceae bacterium UBA5127
GTACAGGGTCATCGGGCGGAGCAAAAGGGAGTTTATCGATAATCACCACACTGAGCGCCTCACCACGCACATCAACACCTTCCCAAAAGCTCTGACTGCCTACCAGCACGGCATTGCCATGCGCGCGAAAGCGGTCTAGCAGCTCAGTGCGAGTGCTTTCACCTTGCAACAGTAAGGGATATTCCATGCCGTTTTCTGCAAATGCTTCTTTGAGTAGCGCATGCACTTCGCGCATGGCTTTGAGTGAGGTACAAAGTACAAATGCCCTACCCTCACTAGCCTGTATCACGGGCAAGCTCACTGCGGCGACCGCGGCAGTATAGGCAGAGGAAT
>DHYP01000043.1:25056-29150 GCA_002414145.1 Methylophilaceae bacterium UBA5127
ATCAATCACTCCCCCACACTTGCGCTTCGTAATCAAACGGGCTCTCCCAAAAGCCAGTCTCCGCAGCGTGCAAACCCATTTGTGCGATGTAGTGGCTAAAATCACTTTTAACAGCCAGCGTGGCAGAGGTAAAAATCCAGGCGCGGGGCTGTGCGCTGAGCTGCTTACCAAAGCTATCGGCTACGCTGAGTGGGGTAGCATGGAGTTGCACACTTTGCGTAAACACCTCTACCCAACGTACTAGGTTAGAGTTGCTGGCTTTTAACCAACTATCCAGTTGCTGCAATAGTGACTCACCACGCTGCCAGCATTTTTCCAGCATTGGGTCGCGCGCTGCTTGGGTTTCTAGCACCTCTGTCACTTTAGCAAGTGCGGTTTGCATGTCTGTATAAGCTTGTTCAAACTTTTTTAAACTTAGCGCTTTTTGCACAGGCATGCGTGAACCTTCAAATTGAAATACCAGCCTGAAGTCTTTACAGGCCTTTTCCAGCACAGGAACCACTTCTCCTAACACTACGCAGTCTTTGGCTACACTTAAATATGCCACGGTAGTATCACGCGCCAAATCTAGTAACTGGCTTGTTGAAATGTCTTCGCCAAAAAACAAACCTGCGACTTCTGGCAGCTGATGTGCCTCGTCAAAAATGACCGTATTGGCACTGGGCAGAAGCTCTGTCACGCCTTCATCGCGCAACATCACATCAGCAAAAAACAAATGGTGATTCACCACCACCACATCGGCCGCCAGCGCCTGTTTACGCGCCTCCATCACAAAACATTCTTTATAATTCGGACACTCTTGCCCCAAACAATTATCACGCGTACTGGTCACGTTCTGCCAAATAGTGGCGTTTTCTGGTACAGCCGTGAGCTCTGCTTTATCGCCTGTTTTACTGTGTTCTGCAAAGCTTTGAATGATGGGAATATATTGTGCATCCTCACGTGATTGAAAACGCCCTTCTACGCTCGCACGCTGCAAGTGGTAATGACAGAGGTAATTAGCACGGCCCTTTAGCATGCTGACAGACACAGGCACTTTAAGGGCATCTCTTACATTAGGCAAATCGCGGTTAAATAATTGATCCTGCAAGGTTTTAGTGCCCGTTGAAATAATCACCTTGCCGCCAGAAAGCAGCGCTGGCACTAAGTAAGCAAAAGTTTTACCCGTGCCCGTACCTGCCTCAGCAACCAGCTGCTTGTTATCTTTAATGGCAGACTCTATTGCCAATGCCATTTCCAGCTGTTGCTTACGCTCAGTAAACCCTTGAATTGCTTGCGCTAACGCGCCACCCGCTTGAAATATCTGGGTGAGTGATGAAGATTCTGACATAGCGAAATTATCCCATGAATATGGTGATTTTCGCCAAAATCCTATTCAGATACATTAATTTACACTTTGAACTACATGAAAGTATTGTGATTAATACAATACTTTGTTAGCCTAAGCCTGCTGTTGCGTTATGTTGTAACTCGATTTCAACATTTTTTGGGAGGATGTATGGACTTAGGACTTATTATTCAACTCATTAGCGGTGCGGTGGGTGGCAATATTGCAGGCAGTCTCATGAAAGATTCCAGCATGGGTACCTTGCTTAATTCTGTAGTGGGCATTCTTGGTGGCGGACTTGGCGGGCAATTACTGGGTATGCTAGGCGTAGGCGGTGCGGCAGCCGCAGGCAGTATGGACATTGGCTCGATTATCAGCCAAGTGGCTGGCGGCGGGGTAGGTGGTGCTGTTTTACTCGCGATTATCGGTATGATTAAAAACGCAATGGCAAAACAATAATTAGAATTGATAGCCTATCTAACTTACAACTAGGTAGGCTTTTTAATGACCTTATGTATCAAAAGATCACTTTTATCATCCTATTCATTTTCTCAAATTTCTGCTTTGCAGATGATTTGATCAGTGCGGCTGCCCAGCATACTAGTAGCACTCCAGAATTTGCCAGTGAAACCACGCAACAAGAAGCAAGCAACCCAACTTGGTCGGATAAAGCGCAAGAAGTCCTCATACAAGCATTGAGCCTCACAGGCATTCAGTACAAGTATGGCGGCAGCTCTCCAGATACTGGGTTTGATTGCAGCGGCTTTGTCCGTTACGTATTTAGTCAAGGTGCTAAAATCACTTTACCACCCACTGCACGCGCCATTAGCCAAATGGGCAAGACTGTCAAAAAAGAAGATCTTCAACCCGGTGACTTAGTCTTTTTTAACACCCTTAAATCGACCTTTTCACATGTGGGGATCTATTTGGGCGATAATAAATTTATTCACGCCCCTAGATCTGGCAAAACAGTCACCGTAGAAAATATGAACAGCGACTACTGGATGAAACGGTTTAACGGCGCACAACGCCTAGAAACCGAAATGCATCAGTCTCAATAGGCATGTCAGTTATTATTCAACGGGCTTGTCACTGTGCCCTAAACTTCTTTGCGGATCTATTTCGTTGCGAATCAATTGCTTAAGCTCTTTTGCCTCAGGAAAACGCCCCGCTACTTTACGAGAAAACAATGTCTTACCATTTAAACGCACTTCTAGCACGCCGCCTGTGCCAGGCATTAAATTGACCGACTTCAAATCTTCTTCAAAGGTAGTCAAGAGTTCTTGCGCTAACCAAGCAGCTCTTAACAACCATCTACACTGCGTACAAAACTCTATTTCGACGATATGATTTCTCATTTTATACCTTAAAATTTAGTAAATTCCGCGTTAGGGTATATGAAATTATATTGAAATAGCGGAAAATGAACCTATTAAATTATTACTGACTCTATACATTGAGTCATTTTTTTATTCTGTCACTATAAAGGTTTTACATGCGTTCTTCACTAGAAAAGTTTGGGCTAATTGGTTCTGGTATTGTCATCGGTGTACTGGTAAGTTTGAATATTTCTGCCTGGGCAGAAAAAAACTTATCTACACAATTACCCATTGATGAGTTACGTGTCTTTGCAGAAGTATTCAGTAAAGTCAAAAGTGACTATGTTGAACCCGTAGAAGACAAAAAACTCATTAACGAAGCGTTAACAGGCATGTTACAAGGTTTGGATCCTCATTCCACTTTTATGGACGCTGATGCCTATAAAGACTTGCAAGCAGGCACACAGGGGGAGTTCGGTGGCTTAGGGATTGAAGTAGCGATGGAAGATGGGCTAGTGAAGGTCGTGACTCCGATTGAAGACAGCCCCGCATATAGCGCTGGTTTAAAATCGGGTGACCTCATTATCAAATTAGACGAAACTCAGGTGCGCGGGTTAACGCTTAATGACGCAGTTAAAAAAATGCGCGGCACGCCAGGTACAAAAATCACGCTTTCTGTGGTGCGCAAAAACGAAGAAAAACCACTGACATTTACCATCACACGTGCCGTTATTAAATCACAAAGCGTCAAAAACAAACTCATTGAAAAAGACTTTGGTTATGTCCGCATCACGCAATTCCAAGAACATACTGGAGAGGATTTAGCCAAAGCACTTAAAGCCTTACACGAACAAAACAAAGATGCGTTCAAAGGGCTTGTGCTAGATTTACGCAACAATCCAGGCGGTTTGCTGGATGCTGCAGTAGGGGTATCCGCAGCATTTTTACCTAAAGATGATTTAGTGGTCTACACCGAAGGTCGTGTCCCAGATTCTAAAATGCGCTTAACCGCAACTGCAACTGATTATGCGCGTCGCGGCAAATCTGATTACCTAAAAGACTTACCAGCCGAATATAAAAATGTTCCCATGGTTGTGCTCGTCAATGCTGGCTCAGCCTCTGCCTCAGAAATTGTGGCAGGTGCATTACAAGACCACAAACGTGCGAAAATTTTAGGCATCCAAAGCTTTGGTAAAGGCTCTGTACAAACTATTCTACCAATGAACAATGGTAGTGCGATTAAGCTTACCACTGCACGATACTTCACGCCGAATGGTCGCTCTATACAAGCAAAAGGAATTGTGCCTGATATTATTGTAGAAGATGGTTCTGACCAATCTTACAACTTGCATGAGGCTGATTTAAAACGTCACTTGTCCAACCCAGTAGATGGCACTAAAGACACGCCTGCTGAAGTCAAAAATGACAACAAAGAAAAAGCCAAAGAA
>DHYP01000043.1:29194-32645 GCA_002414145.1 Methylophilaceae bacterium UBA5127
AGGCCCAATAGAGCCTACCAGCAAGGATGACTTCCAGTTTGTTCAGGCGATGAATGTGCTAAAAGGCTTGCCTGTGCAAAAAGCACCTGAGCCAGAAAAAGTCAGCGAAATCAAAAAATAATGTAATTACCGCATTCAGCCCCACGTCAATCCGAATAAGATGGATTCACGTGGGGCTTTGTTTTAATATGGTCGCATGACATTATCCACCCAAGACTTAATTAAAGAAGCTGAACGCTGCGTGACATGCGGCCTTTGCTTGCCGCATTGCCCTACCTATCATAAAACTGGTTCTGAAGCCGATTCTCCTCGTGGCAGAATACAGCTGATAAGTGCAGTTGCAAAAGAGATCATCCCGAATAATGCACGATTCAAAGCACATATTGACCTTTGCCTCAGCTGCCGCAATTGCGAAACCGTTTGTCCGAATGGGGTAAAATACGGTGCACTCATCGACAGTGCGCGTAGCATGACAACACAGCATGCTTCTGCTACGCAATCCCTACTCTCAAAAATCATCACAACACCAGCTTTACTCAGAACAGGGGTACGTTTTTTAAGCTATGCACAACAATTCGGTTTATTGCGCCTGATGTCTCAATTTAGCTGCGCACTTAAACAAAAGATTTCTTTACTGCCCAAGTTAAACAGGCTTCCTAATTGGCAAGCTTATTATCCTGCCAGCCATACTAAACAGGGTGAAGTGAGTCTGTTTTTGGGATGCATTAGCAATGTGTTCGACACGGAAACATTGCGTGCCAGCATTTACGTACTTACACAGCTTGGCTACGGCGTTCATATTCCTAAACAACAAGCATGTTGTGGTGGGCTAGCGCGTCAGCAAGGGGATCAAGCTGGCAGTCAAACGTTGCTGGATCAAAACAACAAGGCTTTCCGAACTGATTTACCGTTAATCACAATCGCTAGTGGGTGCGGTGCTGGGCTAAAAGACTACACAGATTTTAGAGTACAAGACATCAGCGACTTTTTGCGTCAGTGTGATTGGCAGCACATCACTTTACAACCGCTCAATCAACGTATCGTAGTGCATGACCCGTGCACATTGCGTAACGTACAACAATCACACTTAGCGGTATACGATCTACTCAAAAAAATTCCAGGAGCTGACATCGCTAGCCTGAAAGGTAATGTACAATGCTGCGGCGGTGCGGGAGCCTATATGCTCAATCAAACCAGCATGGCAGAAGCATTGCTGAGTGACAAAATGACCAGCTTACAGGAGGGTAATTTTAATATTTTAGCAACGTCAAACATTGGTTGTGCCATGCACATTGGTTCTGGTATCAAGAAGTGTTCTCTTGATATTGCAGTCCTTCATCCCGTTATAATACTGGCAAAACAAATGGGCTTCAGTGCTTAAATTAGATTAAACTAACGCCATGAATATCGACCAACTTATCATCTCGTTCGACACAGGATTACGTACTGTGTTAACACATGCAAAAAGTGCTAGGACAAGACCCGATGCTGCAATTCCTGAAGCCCCCTTGTCTGATGATGAAAAGCAGAAAGCGGCTTCACTCATGCGTGTAAACCATGTAGGCGAGGTCTGTGCGCAAGCCCTATATAGCGGTCAAGCGTTGGTCTCCCAAAACAGCCAAACAGTAGATGCGCTAAAACAGGCAGCTGCTGAAGAGACTGATCACTTGGCTTGGTGTGAAACACGCATAGCAGAATTAGGCGGCCGTAAAAGCTTGCTTAACCCAGTGTGGTACCTAGGCAGTTTCACACTGGGAGTTACCGCTGGCTTGTTTGGTGATAAGTGGAATCTCGGCTTTCTTGCCGAAACCGAGAAGCAAGTAGAACTTCACCTTGCTAGCCATCTTCAAGCAATTTCACCAGAGGATGCCAAAACGCGTAAGATTATCGAGCAAATGCAAACAGATGAGCGTACCCATGCAAATACCGCAAAACAACTAGGTGGCCAAGAGTTGCCACTACCCGTTAAATTTGGCATGAAAATCGCTTCCAAATTAATGACGAAAACCGCTTATTACTTATAGCTTTTTAAAGAACTGGATTTAGGTTAACAATGGAAAAATTTGCAGATGTACTTTTAACTCTTGAACAAGTGGAAAACGTACAACGTATTGAGCTATACAATGATAAAAATGAACTCGCTGGTACCATAGAAAATAAGCCAGGTAGCCAAGGTTCACTTAAGGTATATCATCATTTATATAAAATGTATGGCAACATCACACTTGATGCCGCTGTTGAAGGCTTGTCGCTCTATGCAGAACATACAGAAGATGCAGAAAACTACCCTGGGAAACATCCTAACGTTGATCGTCTTTTAGACATACTAGAAAACGAATCCCCACTCTCAGTAAAAATTATTGGCAAATAAGTCATTCGACTTGAATGGGTGGGTGATAGATAAGCTCCAGCAGGTGGCCAGCAGGATCCAGACAATAAAATCCACATGACCCATCTCGGTGCACATTAGGTGCTTCGGTAATGTGAATGCCCTCGGCTTTCAAATAATCATGCCAATTGTGCACCGACTGTACACTATTCAGCGCAAAACCAATATGATCTAGCCTTTGCTGCGCTTGTGCTACGTACTCCACACGGTGTAAGGCCAACACATCGCCGCCATTGGTCAAGTAGACATTATCAGAATCAGGCTGCCATTCAATTACCATCCCCATAATGCGCGTGTAGAAATCAACCGTTTTTTCTAACTCAAGGACAAATAGAGCCACATGACGAATTCCTATCATGCCTTGTGGCTTATTCATTTGCATCACTCAAGACTAGCTGATTTAATTTCATAATCGTGCGTGATTGCCACACTTTTGCTTAGCATAATGGAAGCTGAGCAATACTTTTCAGCAGACAATTTCACTGCACGCTCCACTTGCACTTCGTTCAGATTGTCACCTGTGACCACAAAATGCACATGAATTTTGGTAAAAACTTTAGGCACCTCGTCCGCACGCGTTGCATCAATTTCGGCGACACAGTCAACTATGGGTTGTCGCGCTTTTTTAAGGATAGTCACTACATCAAATGAAGTACATGCTCCCATACCAATGAGTAACATTTCCATTGGGCGCATACCTATATTGCGCCCACCATTCTCGGGTGCGCCATCCAACACTACTGCATGACCCGTTTCAGACTCACCTAAAAAACTGACGCCTTCTATCCATTTAATTCTAGCTTTCATATTAACCTCTAATAAATTCTTTTATCTATTTCATGTGTCTAGCTTAAATCACACCCGATTGATTTATATCATTATACACTGGGGCAAAATGCCTAATACTCAGACTGTGACAAATCCGCATAGCTTCCATCAATCATCACTTTCAAATACTTTAAATTAGTTTTCATTTATACAGGCATTATTTATGGGTACAGAATTATTCAACAACGGTCATCATGTTTGTATTTCTTTTAGCGACTTGGTTGATGACAGCGA
>DHYP01000043.1:32674-35975 GCA_002414145.1 Methylophilaceae bacterium UBA5127
CTGACGCAGTTCAATCGAATCAATTCCTAATCGTCACGGATGGACATGGCGCATTGATAGACCCTGGCGGCAATATGACTTACAACGCACTCATGATGTCTATGGGCAAATATTTTCATTTCAAACAATTGGAATATATTTTTGCGTCACATCAAGACCCTGATATTGTCGCTTCAATTAACAAATGGTTGATAGGTACAGAGTGTCAAGTGTACGCGCCTGCCATATGGGAAAGATTTCTTCCACATTTTTGTGGTGCGGGTAAGACTGAAGGCAGGATTACTGGCATTCCAGATGCGGGCATGAGCATCTCACTGGGCAACACTATCATTAAAGCAATACCAGCTCACTTTTTACATTCAGAAGGTAATTTCCAATTTTACGATGTCACTAGTAAGATTCTATTCTCTGGGGATCTTGGTGCATCTGTGGTTCCGCACGAGCGAGCCGCTAGGCCTGTCACAGATTTTGAAAGTCATATTCCAAAAATGGCAGGCTTTCATAAGCGCTATATGGTTTCGAATAAAGCTTGTCGCTACTGGGCTCACATGGTCAGAAAGCTAGAGATTAAAGCGATCGTTCCGCAGCATGGACAACCATTTCTTGGCGAGGAAATGGTAAGTAAATTAATTAAGTGGATTGAAAATCTAGAGTGTGGTATTGATTTATTTACACAGGAACATTACCAAATCCCAAAATAATTCATCAATCTTAGCTGGATAGGCCTCGTTATTTGCTAGTAAACAACGAGGCCTAAACAAAGCGCATTGATTAGATATTACTTGACGCCTAATAATTCAACATCGAATATCAATGTAGCATTGGGTGGAATCACGCCGCCAGCACCGCGTGCTCCATAGCCCATTTCTGGTGGAATAACTAAAGTGCGCTTGCCGCCGACCTTCATACCTGCAAAGCCTTCATCCCATCCCTGAATCACTTGTCCGCCACCCAAGAAGAAATTAAAAGGCTCATTTCTATCCACGCTACTGTCAAACTTTTTACCTTTTTTATCAGCTGCCGCAGAATCATACAGCCAGCCTGTGTAATGCACCGTCACATTAAAACCTGGCTCAGCTTCACGACCCGTACCCACTTGTGTATCAATTTTTTGTAATTCTGTGATGTTAGCTGTCATCGCTGGAGTTCCTTTTGTTGAATTAGATTGTGATGTGGATTCTGCCTGGCAGCCCAACACCGCTAGCATCAAAATCGCGCTCATCGTAAAACACACGCTTTTTTTCATGACCTCTCCTAAAACCATTACTTCGCTTGTAAGCCACTATTCTACTGTAATTCAGTTATTTACCACACCCTTCGCTCATAAAAAAAGGGAGCATCTGCTCCCCGATAATAACGCATTAAAAATTTAGTTGGATAAACGTCTTCTTGCAATACTGAAAAAAATCACGCCCATCACTAACAAGCCAACTTCTGCTGGAATATCCACCGTGCGTTGCACTGTGGCATCAGATGGCATGGGCGGTTTTTGAGTAAAACTTTCAACTGAAAATGAAACTACTAATAATGACAATATAGCTAGCTTAATCAATGATTTTTTCATTACTAATTCCTCCAAGAGATGGTCACTCTTAGTCACGGTAATTCAATATGGGTAATATCAAGCGTGACGACTAGACGAAATTTATGCCTAATTGATAATCTCAGCAATAGCCCGAATAGGTACTCCCATATGGGAGTATTTGAAGCAAGTTCACTGGAAATAG
Source organism: Methylophilaceae bacterium UBA5127 (assembly GCA_002414145.1). Classification (GTDB taxonomy): domain Bacteria; phylum Pseudomonadota; class Gammaproteobacteria; order Burkholderiales; family Methylophilaceae; genus Methylophilus. The sequence continues at coordinate 34,402 of DHYP01000043.1, forward strand.
ATAGCCTGAATTAGCGCATCTTGCACGCCTTTACTTGCTGCTGCCTGAGTATGATTGACCAGCATTACTACTATATTGCACTTTTTATGCTGGTCTAATACATAGCCTGCAATGGCACTTACTCCATCCAAAGAACCCGTTTTTAAATGTGCGTTACCTTGCATTGCACTATGTTCTAGCCGCTTTTTGACAGTGCCATCTAATGCAAGAATAGGTAGCGAGGCAATAAACTCTGGCATCACAGCACTATTGTACGCGGTAGTAAGCATCTGCCCTAAATGCTCTGCACTGATGCGCTCTATACGTGACAACCCTGCACCATTTTCGATCACAAGCTCATTAAAGTGTAGACCTTTGCTACTAAGCACTTGCTTCACGACGGCAGTGCCATTCTCCTCATTTGCTGGAATGCTGTTTTTTTCAATTGCCATTGTCAGCAGCAATTGCCGCGCCATTAAATTATTACTCCACTTATTAATATCTCTCACCACGTAGCCAAGTGGGTCTGATTGTTGCTCAAATACTTTTGTCGCTATCAGCGGTATTTCTCTTACCTGCAACTTTCCACTGAATTTACCACCGATTTCTTTCCACAATTTTTTAAAAGTATAGAACGCATATTGCTCGTCGCTCAACACGCTTAACTCTAAGTAGCGCTCCTCACAACCTGCTGAATAAGTACCGCTGAAACTGACAGTTACACCTTCTGCTTTAGGATTCACGGTATACCTAAAATAATTACGCCAGTCTCCACAAGCATCTAATGTCGGCTTCATATTATTGATAATTTGTACTTGCGGCAGTTCAAACTCTTGATTCACGATTACCGTGTCATCTTGTACAGAAAACCTAAAGCTAGTGCTACGACCATTCACCAAAAATGCAGTCGGTAGCGCATTATAAGCTCGCCAAGTTTCATCATCGAATGCACTACGCACACTTAATTCCTTAGCAAACAAACTTTTATCGATGACCAAATCACCTTTAATTTCGCGTACGCCCGCTTGTTGTAAGCTCATCAGCAGTCGCCAAAAATCTTGCGCTTTAAAGCTTGGGTCACCATTACCTTTAATCATGAGACTGCCGTTTAATACGCCATGACGTAACTCTCCCTCCCGATACACTTCAGTTTTCCATCGATACGCTGGCGTGAGCGCTTCCAAGGCNNGTAAGCGCCTCCAAGGCGGTGTAAGTAGTCACCAACTTCATCACGCTGCCAGGGTTCATCGGCTTACTGGCGTTATGAATAAATGTTGGCCTAGTGTCATCCACAGGTTGCACAAAAACAGCAATCGCATCTTGCGGAATTCCGGATTTCTTAAATTCAGCTGCCACATTGGCAGGCAATTCCGCCCGCGCCACGGTACAAATGAGCAAGCTTAATATCAAGCATAACACTCTCATCGAGGCAGACTTTCTTGAATCGCTTTTTGAGTCGCTTGCGCCAAATGCGTAATCTCTTCTGGCGTGATGCAATACGGTGGCATCCAGTAAACCGTGTTGCCAATGGGGCGCAGCAACAGGCCATACTTGAGCGCAGCCGCATAGCAATCACGCGCAAACTGCGGATTGTG
>DHYP01000043.1:35998-36370 GCA_002414145.1 Methylophilaceae bacterium UBA5127
ACTTCAAATGCCGTGATCATGCCACGTTGGCGGATATTTTCTAAAGGCAACGCGTAAGCTTGCGCTTGGCTTAACATGGTTTTTGCCAATGCTCGGTTATTGCCTAACACATCATTTTCTTCAAAGATCGATAAAGTCGCCAGCGCTGCACTGCATGCCAATGGGTTACCGGTGTAGCTGTGGCTATGCAAAAAACCTTTGACTGTTTGGTCGTGATAAAACGCTTGGTAAATAGTGTCAGTGGTCAGCACGCAAGACAAAGGTAAATAACCACCGGTAATGCCTTTGGATAAACAGACAAAATCTGCAATATCACTGACTTTGTTACCTGCCTGCTCAGAAGCAAACATCGTCCCCGTGCGACCAAAACCC
>DHYP01000043.1:36446-36810 GCA_002414145.1 Methylophilaceae bacterium UBA5127
ATAGATGGGGTGATACATGCCCATGCCCGCGGCGCATTGCACCAAAGGCTCGATAATGAACGCCGCTAAATGTTCATGGTGACTTGCAATATAAGTTTCTAATGCTTGCGCACAGCGCAAGGCAAATGCCTCTGCACTTTCGCCAGCCTCCGCCAGCCGAAAATCCGGGCTAGGCATTTGTGCAGACTGCATCAGCAGCGGCGCGTAAGTGTCTTTAAAAATCGCCACGTCCGTCACACCCAGCGCACCCAGCGTTTCACCGTGGTAACTATTTTGCAAGCTGATAAATTTGGATTTGCCGGGTTTGCCCGTGTTGCGCCAATAATGAAAACTCATCTTTAGCGCAATTTCGGTTGCGCTCGGG
>DHYP01000043.1:36868-40248 GCA_002414145.1 Methylophilaceae bacterium UBA5127
CGCTCAATTTTTCCGACAACGCCACTACCGGCTCATGCGTAAAACCTGCCAGCATCACATGCTCTAACTGGTCAAGCTGCGTTTTAATCGCGGCTTTAATCGTGACGTTGTTGTGCCCAAACAGATTCACCCACCAGCTACTTACAGCATCTAAATAGGCTTTGTCATCAGCATCTATCAGCCAAACACCCTCACCACGCGCAATCGGCAGCAAGGGGTAGCGCTCGTGATGCTTCATCTGTGTGCAAGGGTGCCAGATGGCTTGCAGGGAGCGTTGTAATAATGTTTTGCGTGTCAATTAAAGTCACTCTCTCGCTGATGCTTTACCTTTAAAACAATCACCAACTCACGCAACTCATCAAACTCGTAAAGTGCTACATAGCCTGTATTTCCGCGTGAGATCACCAACTCTCGCAAGCATTTTTCTTCAGTTGGCCTACCGATTTCAGGGTGCTTTCTGAGTAACGATACACCATCATCAATAATGTCAAATGTCGCTAGTGCGGCATCGGCATCAAATTCCATTAAAAAATTGACTAAACGCGCTATGTCTTGTTGCGCGCGCGGATGAAAACTAATTTCAATCATCAGCAAAACATATTATTTATATTTTTTTAATTCAGGCTTAGGCAAATCAATCCCCTGAATTTTCGCGCGAAAATATTTCATGACCTCATCGCCGTCATAAGCCATGCCAGTTTCATCAAAATCTATTTTTGCTTCTAGCGCACTTTGAATAAAGGCTTGGCGCTTTTCCACACGTTCAGCTTCATTTGCGATCGCATCCACCATAAAAGCATGCGGACTTTTACCTACTAATTCGGCCTGTTTTGCCACGCGCTCTTTTAACGCATCTGGTAATTTTAAGCTGGTAGTTGCCATGACTTTACTCCTTAAAACCAAATAAGTATTACCAAGGTAACACCATGCGGACATGCTGTCAAACTTCGTTTGTGGTATAGTGCGCATCTTATTGATTTTTATGTAATATCCATGCAAAAAACCCGCAAACATCTTGAGTTGCTCGCCCCTGCCAAAAACGCTGATTTTGGTATTGAGGCGATTAATCATGGTGCGGATGCCGTGTATATTGGCGGCCCTGCATTTGGAGCACGCGCAAAAGCGCCTAACAGCGTCAAGGAAATTACGCGTTTAGTCAAACATGCTCACCGCTTTCATGCTGAAGTGTTTGTCGCACTCAACACTATTTTTCATGACAACGAGCTAGAGGGCGTCAGTGAATTAGTCACTCAGTTGTATGAAGCTGAAGTCGATGCGCTGATTGTGCAAGACATGGGTTTGCTGGAGATGGACTTGCCACCAATACAGCTCCACGCCAGTACGCAAACCGATATTCGCACCGTCGAAAAAGCACAGTTTTTAGATCAAGTAGGCTTTAGCCAACTGGTGTTGGCGCGGGAGTTGGATATTCGTACGGTAAAGCAAATTGCCGACAGCACCACTGCCAATTTGGAATACTTTATTCATGGCGCGTTATGTGTGGCGTTTAGCGGACAATGTTTTATCAGCCATGCGCACACGGGGCGCAGCGCCAACCGTGGCGAGTGCTCGCAAGAGTGCCGTTTGCCTTACACCTTAGAAGACCAAATGGGACGCATGATAGGTAAGGACAGACATTACCTCTCCATGAAAGACAATGACCAAAGTGCTAACTTACGTGCATTGATTGACGCAGGCGTCAGCAGTTTTAAGATTGAAGGTCGCTACAAAGATTTGCCCTATGTGAAAAACGCAACTGCGCATTACCGTTTGTTGCTGGATGAGATTTTAGAGGAGCGTCCAGAGTATGCCAAATCCTCCTCAGGGCATCTCACATTCACCTTTACACCTCAACCTGAAAAAACGTTCAACCGTAGCGCCACAGATTACTTTACCAATGGTCGCCAAGCAGATATCGGCGCATTTGATACGCCAAAATTCTCAGGTGAAGCACTAGGCAAAGTCACCAAAGTGGGTAAAGACTTTATTGAAATTTCCACCGATATCGCGTTACATAACGGAGACGGCGTATGCTTTTTTGATGTGCATAAAGAACTGGTTGGCTTACGCGTCAACACAGTAGAAGGTAAGCGTATTTATCCAAATGAAATGCCTAAAGACATTCGTAATAACACCATCATGTTTAGAAATCGCGATCATGTTTTTATGCGTTTACTAGAAAAAGATTCTGCCTCACGCAAGGTGGAAGTCAGCATGGTATTTTACGAAACACGTGACGGCTTTGCTCTCAGCGTGACAGATGAACACGGTATGCATGCCACCGCACAATGCATCGCTGAAAAACAAGTGGCAAACGACACAGCAAAGGCAGAAGCCAGCTTAAAAGAGAATTTAAGTAAACTAGGCAGTACAGACTTTGTGGCGAAAGAAATCCATTTAGAAATTGCACAGCAATGGTTTGTGCCTGCTTCTGTTGCCAATAGTTTACGTAGGGAGGCAATTGAACAACTGCAACAGGCACGCATCGAAAATTATCAGCGGCCGCCACGCCGCACAGCAGTTGAGCCGCCTGCTATTTACCCTGAAGACACGCTATCTTATCTTGCCAATGTCTACAACCAAAAAGCACGCGATTTTTACAAAAAGCATGGGGTAAAAATGATTGCCAAAGCGTATGAGGCCAATGAAGAGTTAGGCGAAGTACCCGTGATGATTACGAAACATTGTCTGCGCTTTAGTCATGGTCTATGCCCTAAAGAAGCCAAAGGTGTCACTGGGGTACAAGGTACAATAACAGCGGAACCCATGACACTCATTAGCGGCAACGACCGTTATACACTCAAGTTTGACTGCAAACCATGCGAGATGCACGTCATGGGCAAAATTAGAAAGCCCATATTAAAACTAGCGCAGCCGCAACCTATTCACTTTTTCAAATAATCAGTTTTATATTCTTATCAAGAAGATATGTTTACTGAGCTAGCTTTGGCATCATATCCAAAGTACGCTCAATCTCTTCAATACTTGACGTAAACCCATCACCACTTGGCACGCCCACGACAAAACCAAAATGCTGTCCATCGCGGTCTGCCAAATCTTTAATCACTGTACCAAATCTATCAGGCGGCTGGATAATCAGCACCGAACCACCCTTAGGTAACAGCAACATTCCGTGAATCATATGACTGCCTTCTACCCCCACTATGGTTTCTGCACCAGCACAGGTGCGAATGATCGTCGCCAAGTCTTCCTGCATAGGATCCAGAATTCTGAAACCTCTTGTATCCCTTAAGTGCTCAGCAATGTCAATTTCATTTTTCAAATGTCTCAATACACCTGATCGCCCACGCAAAATATATACGCCAGGATGCGGCTTCACGTCGATGCCTGCAAGCATTTTTGTGCTTTAAGTCACGAAA
>DHYP01000043.1:40323-43447 GCA_002414145.1 Methylophilaceae bacterium UBA5127
GCGGACTCTAATCGGTATGGATGCATTCCAAAACATTGCTCATAAGCCAGGCCATGATTACTCATTTTTTTATCTGTAGTGACAAGCGCACCATAGACTTGCGCTAACGAATAGGTCACACAATCATCAATTAGCCATTGCCCAAAATACTCTATTCCAGAAGCAGTTGCATAAAGAGCAGCCTGCGCTATTTCTATATCAGTTTCTAATAATGGCCTCTTTTTTTTGCGTGGCTGCAAATATGTACAAGCTCCTTTTTTGTAAACAACGCCATCTAACAGCCAAGCCTCTTTTAATAAAAAGCCACGTGTTGGCAGGTGTGTTTGAACTATTCCACCTTCCATTCTTTGTTGCCAATTATGACATTCAAAAGCATACTGAGTGACGCGTTCACATTGATTTGGTAAATAGTAGGCGCGCGGTTCAATTTGAGTAGCGCCTGATGCGATTTCCCACACGCTACTGGCTACAGACTCTAACGCTTTTACTTGCTGACGCAATACCTTACGGCGAAACATATTCACAATAGGCATCACCGTCCAGCGCGACTGTTCTAATACTGGATTGCAGTTCCCTAAATTGAGGGTTTCAGGCATGTCAGATTTAAAATAATGTGTTGACATCTAATCAACTCCAAATCAAATTCTTAGAGCGCCCAATCATCCATCATATGTTCGTGCACCGCAATAGCCCAAATACACTAATAAAATCAATCACATCAACACACTCAGGCAGTCTAAACCACCCAAAAAAAATCAATCCAGACACATGCAGAACATCGGTAAAATATCTTAATAAAAAGAATTTAATATATGATACAACCCATTGATTATTTATTAATATTACTCTTTAATTTGTTATCAATTTATGTTAGAGTAAACGTCCGCCATTTGTGATGGGAGTGGAGTGATGTTACGCTATCTTTTGCTTGCTGCAATTGCCTTAACACTACTCGCTAGTTGTGCACCCGCCGCAAGCATTGGCGGTTCGGCAGCCATGAGTCACACATTAAATGGCATCGTCTACCAGACTCTCACAGCACCCAGCGCCAAAGTACGTACTGCTGCCATCAACGCACTTGCGCGTATGCAAATCAAACTAGTTTCAGACAAAACAATCGAGGATGGAAAAGTTAGGCAAGTCACAGCCAAAACAAAAGAACGAAAAATTGAAATAGAACTTGAAGCCATCAGCCCCAACACCACACGCATGCGCGTCACTGCAAAGAGCTCACCTTTCTTCTACGACAGTGCAACCGCAGAAGAAATTATTGCACAAACCAAAAAATCGCTTGGGTAATGACTGACGGCAATTAAGCTTTTTTCACAAACTCAGACTTAAGCTTCATTGCACCAAAGCCCTCGATTTTGCAGTCAATGTCATGATCGCCATCCACCAAACGTATGTTTTTCACTTTGGTGCCCACTTTCACTACAGAAGATGAGCCTTTAACTTTAAGGTCTTTAATCACGGTTATCGTATCACCGTCCTGCAAGACGTTACCATTAGCATCGCGAATGACTTTTGTTATTTCTGTGGTCTCACTTGCCACACTTTTGCTCCATTCATGAGCACATTCTGGACAGATATATTGGTCACCATCTTCGTACGTAAATTCAGAATGGCATTGCGGGCATGAAGGGAGTGACATAAAAAAACTTCAAAGTGATAAAAATGGAATTGTAGTCCAGTCAGACATCTCATAGTAAAAATGTATCAAAAAATCTTTTTATCCGACAACACGATAATCGCCGCCTCCAAGCTCAACTTAGACAACAGATAATGAGCTGATGCATCTAAGTTTAAGTGAACCAAGCAGTTTGAAAGATTTAAGGCGCTGGATTCATCATCACCAAATGTATCGCTTCAATCGCTTTCATGATGTCAGGCGAGAGTCTGGTTTTACAAGCATCTATATTTTCTTTGAGTTGCGTCATACTGGTGGCACCAATGACGGTGCTGGTGACAAACCAGCGGTGGTAGACAAAGCTGAGGGCGAGTTGCGCTGGCGTAAGTCCGTATTCGCGAGCCAGAGCAGCATAAGTAGCACTGGCTGGCGTGACATTGGGCTTGGTATAACGTTGTGCGTAGCCTAAAAATTGGGTGACGCGACCGATGGCGTTGGGGTTCTCAATATACTTGCCTGTTAAATGCCCAAATGCAAGCGGCGAGTACGCCATTAACGCCAGATTTTCGCGGTAAAGTATCTCACTCATACCAAACTCAAAGCCACGATTCATCAAGTTGTAACAGTTTTGAATACCCACAATTCTGGGCAAACCATGCTCTTTTGCAATGCGTAAGAACTCCATCACCCCCCACGGCTGCTCGTTAGAGAGCGCAATGTGGCGTATCTTTCCTTCTTTGATGAGTTCTGCTAACGTTTCAAGCTGTGTGCGTATCGGCTCCCAATGTTTTTCGTGGCCTTGTGCGTCGCGTTCTTGTGCTGGGTCGAATTGGTATTGCCCAAAAATAGGCACATTGCGCTCAGGCCAGTGTAGGTAGTAAATATCTAAATAATCGGTCTGCAATCGTTGGAGCGAGCCTTCAATCGCCTTGCGAATATTGGTGCGGTTAAGCGTGTCGTCTCCACCACGTATCCAATGCAGATTGCGATTACGACCCGCCACTTTGCTCGCCAGCACAATCTTATCGCGCACCTGATTTTTAAGCCAAGTGCCAATGATGGTTTCAGTACGAGTGAAAGTGTCTGCTTTAGGAGGCACGGGATACATCTCCGCAGTATCAATAAAATTGATGCCTTGCGATAAAGCATAATCCAGTTGTTCGTGCGCTTCTGCTTCCGTGTTTTGGTCACCAAAAGTCATGGTGCCCAAGCACACTTTGGATACTAAAATGTCTGTGTTACTTAATTTAATATAATCCATTAATGCAGTACCTGTTTTTTATCTGAAGGGGTAGCAATCAACATTGGGTTTGAAGTTGGCCCACCAATATTCCAACCCGTCTCTTGATTACTCAGCTGCAACATATTACATAAGGCCAAAATAATTTCTTGATTTAAACTTAAGCGCAAATTAATCCCTTCAATACAGGTCAAGTCTAATGCTTTTACAGGCGGCTGATCCACTAAGCTCACACTCACCGCAAGTAGTTCACCATG
>DHYP01000043.1:43458-47384 GCA_002414145.1 Methylophilaceae bacterium UBA5127
CATGTTGCTTTGACTCTTCACGTGGTTGATATTCGGTAGAAAAATCCAATTTCTGTAAGGTTTCCACCGCTTGCGCTTCTTGCCTAAATGCCTCTACCGCCTGCTCTGGCCCTTGTTCTGATCGAAAGGTCTGCTTAAATGGCAACTGTGTTTCACCATTTAACAAAGCCCAAATCAGCTTGGCAATACGGTAGCTAATCCACACGCCAAGTTCTGTTTGATCGCTCAACCCAACACGCAGCAGCAGACGGTCTTGCTGCTGATTGTAAGCTAAATTCAATTGCTGAATCGCTACATTTTGTATTTTCTCAGATAGATGCTTAGTCAAAATATACTTCTTTAATTTATATACTGCGTACCACAAAAATTTCACATTCAGGGGTTGAAATAAAAAAAATTGTCTCCAAATTAGCAATCAAGGTGCGAGAGTGCTAAAATCACGCACCGCAATTTGACTAATTATTTTTTTAAACTCAATTTAGTTTAAGCATACACCAAGGAGAAACTTAATGAAAATTCGTCCATTACATGATCGCGTGATTGTAAAACGCTCTGAAGAAGAACGCACAACGGCTTCTGGCATTGTGATTCCAGATAGCGCTACCGAAAAACCTGATCAAGGCGTTGTGCAAGCTGTAGGTAACGGTAAAAAAGATGATAGCGGCAAAGTCATTGCACTCGACGTTAAAGTTGGCGACAAAGTGTTGTTTGGCAAATATGCAGGCCAAACCGTTAAAGTAGATGGTGAAGAATTGTTGGTCATGCGTGAAGAAGACATCATGGCGATTGTTGAGTAATTAAGAATTTAATCTATTTCATTTATTTAATAACATGCAAAATATCCGAGCGAATGAATAAGTAGGCGCGGAGAGGCGCAAAAACCAGAATTTACGTTGTTGTAAATGAGAATTTTTAAGCTTCGAATGCAGCACCCTTATTCAGAGCGAAATGTTTTGCCACTAGGAGAATTAACATGGCAGCAAAAGACGTAAGATTTGGCGATGAAGTTCGTCAAAAAATGACAAATGGTGTGAATATTTTAGCTAACGCGGTAAAAGTGACTTTAGGTCCAAAAGGCCGTAACGTAGTATTAGAGCGCTCTTATGGCGCGCCAACCATCACTAAAGATGGCGTTTCAGTGGCTAAAGAAATTGAATTAAAAGACAAATTTGAAAATATGGGCGCACAAATGGTGAAAGAAGTGGCTTCAAAAACTTCTGACATCGCTGGTGACGGCACAACAACTGCAACTGTTTTAGCACAAGCGATTATCCGCGAAGGCATGAAATCTGTTGCCGCTGGCATGAACCCAATGGATTTAAAACGCGGCATCGACAAAGCGGTTGAAGCTGCCATTGCAGATTTAAAAGGTCAATCAAAACCATGTACAACTAGCAAAGAAATCGCGCAAGTGGGTTCTATTTCAGCTAACTCTGATTCATCTATCGGCCAAATCATTGCCGATGCAATGGACAAAGTGGGCAAAGAAGGTGTAATTACAGTTGAAGACGGTTCAGGCCTCAGCAATGAGCTAGACGTAGTAGAGGGTATGCAATTTGACCGCGGCTACTTGTCACCTTACTTCATCAATAATCAAGAGCGTCAAATTGCATTATTAGACAATCCATTCGTATTATTACACGACAAAAAAATCTCCAACATCCGTGATTTATTACCTACTTTAGAGCAAGTGGCTAAATCTGGTCGTCCATTATTGATTATTGCAGAAGATGTAGATGGTGAGGCATTGGCAACTTTAGTTGTCAACAATATCCGTGGCATCTTGAAAACTACAGCGGTTAAAGCACCTGGTTTTGGTGATCGTCGTAAGGCCATGCTGGAAGACATCGCTATCTTGACTGGCGGTACTGTGATTGCCGAAGAAGTGGGCTTAAAACTCGAAAACGTGAAACTTGAAGATTTAGGTTCAGCAAAACGCATCGAAGTGGGCAAAGAAAACACGATCATCATTGATGGTGCAGGCCATGAAGCCAACATCACCTCACGCATTGCACAAATCAAAACACAAATCGAAGAAGCTTCTAGCGACTACGATCGTGAAAAATTGCAAGAACGCGTTGCTAAATTAGCGGGTGGTGTTGCTGTAATTAAAGTAGGTGCAACCACTGAAATCGAAATGAAAGAGAAAAAAGCACGTGTAGAAGACGCATTACACGCAACACGCGCTGCTGTGGAAGAAGGCATTGTTGCTGGTGGTGGTGTGGCATTGATTCGTGCTCGTGACGCAATCGCTAAAGTCAAAGGTGACAACCTCGACCAAGAAGCTGGCATCAAAATCGTATTGCGCGCAGTGGAAGAACCATTACGCCAAATCACAGCAAACGCTGGTGTTGAACCATCAGTGGTAGTGAACAACGTAGCGGCTGGCAAAGGCAACTATGGTTACAATGCCGCTAACGAAACTTACGGCGATATGGTAGAGATGGGTGTATTAGACCCAACTAAAGTGACTCGCTCAGCATTGCAAAATGCAGCTTCTGTGGCTGGCTTGATGCTCACTACAGATTGCATGGTAGCTGAGTTACCAAAAGATGACGCACCAGCAATGCCTGATATGGGTGGTGGAATGGGTGGTATGGGCGGCATGATGTAATTTCAACTTCGTTAAAGAGGCGATAGCGGTGTCAGCTTCGTCGGGCGTTCCTTGTCGTATAAACACATACTGCCAGCGTCACGCCCTTCTAGCTTCCTTGCTCTAGCCTCTTTCACTCGTTGAAATGCCCTAAATTGCATTCAAAAACAAAACCTCGCTTCGGCGGGGTTTTTTATTTTGCAAGTAACTTTAGAGACTATAAAAAACGCTTGAATATAAGTATAAAATGGTTATACTGATGCAACCATGAAAGTTGTTTTTGATACATCGTTATTGGTTGCAGCTGTGCGCTCTAAGCAGGGCGCAAGTTATGCGCTTGTTTCGTTATTGCCAAATGAGCAATTCCAAATTTGCTTATCTGTTGCGCTCTATGTGGAATGGCAAGCAGTGCTCACACGCGCAGAGCATTTACCCGTGCATCAAACGCCAGAAAATGCCTTGGCTTTTTTGCGATACTTAGCGTCTGTTGCACACCTGCAAGATATTTATTACTTGTGGCGCCCTCAACTGCGAGACCCAAATGACGACATGGTGTTAGAACTTGCGGTGGCTTCACAAGCCAAGTATATCGTGACACATAATGCGCGTGACTTTCAAAACCTCAATTTTGATATACAAGCCATCACCCCGAGTACGTTTTTAAAATTAGTAAGGAGCCAACGATGAGTGCATTAACCATACGCATCCCCGAATCATTACATCAAAACCTAAAAGCACTGGCTGAGCGCGAAGGTGTATCTGCCAATCAATTTATCGCCAGTGCGGTGGCTGAAAAAATGGCCAGCGTACTCACGCTCAATTATTTAAAATCAGAAGCCGCCCAAGCAAGACGCGGTGATTTTGAAGCTTTTTTAGATGCGGTGCCTAACGTTGAAGTTGGGATTGAAACAGACAGAATAGACTAGCTTGGCATAAAACTTAGCGCGCATAGGGCGGATTAGTTTACGTAATCCGCCGCATGTAAATCTAACTAATCCTAAATTTTCCAAAACTTCCTCCGACGGATAACGCTACGCGCATCCGTCCTACTTTGACCTCCGTCATACTGAGTGAAACGAAGTATCCAGTTGTAATGACAAAAATACTGATTTCTTCGGCTAAACCCTCAGAATGACGGCGTTGGTTTTAAGTTGCTTCGGCGAATATTCGCATAGTTTTCAATCCCCTTTGCCGCGCCTTTGGCTTAGCATAAGCTGGATGAAACGACGAGGACTGTTTGAGGGTAACAGGGCGACAACTAAGACTGCGCGAGTTGTCTGTTGCAGCGTAGGCTAACTTGCATAGCAATGTTAAGCGAAGCAGTCGAAGCCAA
>DHYP01000043.1:47553-56018 GCA_002414145.1 Methylophilaceae bacterium UBA5127
CACTGGATTCCGTGTCAAGCACGGAATGACAAACGAAAAATGGATTCCCGCAGTGCGGGAATGACGAATCCGATAGAAAAGTTCTATAATCAGGCATCCATTAAACTTCAAAACCCTATGGAACCACAAAAACCCGGCCAACTTCACCCCACATGGCAAGCCGTGATTGGCGATGAACTTGAAAAGCCTTATATGCAAAATCTAAAGGCTTTTCTTAAGCAAGAAAAAGCGTCTGGCAGAACCATTTACCCACCTAGCCCATTGATTTTTAATGCGTTTAATCACACTCCTTTTGATAAAGTCAGGGTAGTGATTATTGGACAAGACCCCTACCACGGACAAAATAATCAAGGTGTACCGCAAGCGCATGGGCTAAGTTTTTCGGTGCCTGCTGGTGTTGATTTACCACCTTCGCTACAGAATATTTTTAAAGAAATTGCCTCTGATTTAAATATCAAAGTGAGCAGAACAGGTGACTTAACACCATGGGCAGATCAAGGCGTATTGTTACTCAATGCCACGCTCACGGTGGAGCAAGCCAAAGCAGGTGCGCACCAAGGTAAAGGGTGGGAGGCATTTACCGATGCCGCCATTGCTGCTTTAAACGCTCAGCGCGAAGGCTTGGTATTTGTGTTGTGGGGCAGTTACGCGCAGAAAAAAGGTGCGTTTATTGATGAAAAAAAACATTTGGTGCTTAAATCCCCTCACCCTTCACCGTTATCAGCGCATCGCGGATTTTTTGGTAACCATCAGTTTTCAAAAATCAATCAATATTTGAGCCAGCATGGTCAAACACCGATTAATTGGCAACTATAGTCTGTTTGAGTACTTGCTATCTAGTTACAACTTGTTTACACTTTGTTTGCGTATTTTTACAAAAGATCAACAGATAAAAAAAACCCCGATTAAGGGGATTAAATCGGGGCTAAAAAGCCTCATCGTCTAAGGCTTCCGCTCAGGGAGGAAAGAAGCGGATAGATGGTCCATGTTAGGCATTTACCATCATGTCGATAAGATGATTTAAATCGGGTTTAGTTCCCGATTTTTTTGTTTTTTAGCCTGCATTTTAATTTCACCTTAATCTCTCAAGCCGCTAAACAACGACCCATGCGATAATACGCACATGGATACTGATTCAATACTCGCTGGCCTGAATAATAAGCAACTCGAAGCCGTGACGCTTCCCCACCAATCCGCACTCATCCTTGCAGGCGCGGGCAGTGGCAAGACGCGCGTACTCACGACCCGCATTGCCTGGCTGATACAAACAGGACAGATTTCCCCCATGGGTTTAATGGCGGTAACGTTCACTAACAAAGCCGCTAAAGAGATGTTGACACGCCTGACTGCGATGCTGCCGATCAACACGCGCGGCATGTGGGCGGGTACGTTTCACGGCTTATGCAACCGATTGCTACGTGCGCATTATCGCGAAGCGGGTTTGCCGAGCACCTTTCAAATTTTGGATACAGGCGATCAGCTTTCCAGCATCAAACGCTTGATGAAACTACTGAATGTGGACGATGAAAAATATCCACCCAAGCAAGTGCAAGGCTATATCAACAGCTGTAAGGAAGAAGGCTTGCGCGCACATGCGGTAGAAGCCTATGACGCGCATAGCCAGAAACTACGTGAAATTTACGAAGAATACGATAAGCAGTGCAACCGTGAGGGCGTAGCAGATTTTGCTGAACTGCTATTGCGCTGTTATGAACTATTGGAGCGCGAAGTGCATATTCGCACGCATTATCAGCAGCGTTTTCAGTACATTTTAGTGGATGAGTTTCAGGATACGAATCGCCTACAATACCTATGGCTAAAACTGTTAGCCGGTGCCAACAACTGCTTGTTTGCGGTGGGTGATGATGATCAGTCTATCTATGGCTTCCGTGGTGCCCGCGTAGGCAATATGCGTGATTTTGAGCGCGATTTCAACGTACAGAATATTGTTAAGCTGGAAGAAAACTATCGCTCACACAGCAATATCTTAGATGCCGCTAATGCCATTATCTCGCACAACAAACATCGCCTAGGTAAAAACCTGTGGACAAGTGCAGGCAAGGGCGAACCAATACGCATTTACGATGCTTACAACGATACTGACGAGGCACAGTTTATTGTCGATGAAGTGAACATGCTACAAAATGAAGGTGTGGCATTAGGCGATATTGCGCTACTTTACCGTAGCAATGCGCAATCGCGCATTCTAGAACACTCCCTGTTTGCTGCCAATATTCCTTACCGCGTGTATGGCGGCCTGCGTTTTTTTGAGCGCGCTGAAGTCAAACACGCCATGGCGTATCTGCGCCTGATTGCCAATGCCCATGACGATACCGCTTTACTACGTATCATCAATTTCCCAGCACGTGGCATTGGCGCACGCAGTCTGGAGCAACTGCAAGAAGCCGCACGTACTGAAAACTGTAGTCTATGGCAATCGGCGATTAACAAAGTGGGCAATGGCAAAGCAGGTGCTAAAGGGTTAGAAGGCTTTGTCGCACTTATCCGCGAATTGGTCGATCAGGCCTATGGTATTACTTTAGCTGAAATGACAGAACTGGCCACTACGCTCACAGGTTTAAAAGCGCATTACCAAAATGAAAAAGAAGGTGAAGACCGCATTGCCAACTTAGAAGAGCTAGTCACGGCTGCCGTCGCGTTCAGCAACCAAGATTTTGGCAACCACAACAACGTGAATGATGATGCAGACATCCTTACCCAGTTCTTAAACCATGCGAGTCTGGAAGCGGGCGAGCATCAAGCAGATGCGGGACGCGAAGCGTTACAACTAATGACCGTGCATGCCGCAAAAGGGCTTGAGTTTAATGCCGTGTTTATCAGCGGCGTGGAAGAAGGTTTATTCCCGCACGAACAAAGCACTTATGAAAATAATGGCGTAGAGGAAGAACGCCGTTTGATGTACGTGGCCGTCACCCGTGCACGCCAACGCCTCTATTTAAGCCATGCGCAAAGCCGTATGCTACATGGTCAGGTACGTTATGGCATTCCATCACGTTTCTTGGATGAAATCCCTGATAGTTTAACTAAGCGTTTGAACAGCAAACCAGCGCCTAAAACTTATGCTACAGGTGGCGTGTATCAAACCTCCACCAGTGCACAAAGTAACTATCCTTACAAAATTGGCCAAAGCGTACGACATGCCAAATTTGGTGAAGGCGTGGTAGTAAGCTACGAAGGCAATGCGGATAATTTAGTCATTAAGATTAACTTCGGCCGAGAAGGCATGAAATCACTGGCAATGGAATATGCAAAACTAGAAAAAATATGATGACCTCTGCTTCACTCCCAAACGGGTAGTTGGCGAACATCTTTAACTATGCTTGAATGCGACTCTCGAGTAAAAGTATGGAAGTTTTAAACGCATGGGGACAACAGTTCATCAGAATAATTTTGGCGCACTCAGATTACTGTTTGCCAGCTTGGTGATTTTATCTCACGCACCTGAGCAAATCGATGGCAACCGCTCCAGAGAAGTTCTTACCAGTCTTTTTGGCACTGTGAATTTCGGTAATTTGGCAGTCGATGGCTTTTTTCTCATCAGCGGCTATCTGATTACCTTAAGCTTTTATCAATCAGATTCGATCAAGAATTTTTTTGTCAGACGCTGTTTGCGCATTTTCCCTGCCTTTGCAGTTGCGTCTTTAATTTCCATTTTCATTTTTGCCCCAATGTCTGGTAGCTGGGAACTTATTTCAAAATTCTCGCTAATGGATTGGGCAAAAATTCCTTTAAAAATCATTACATTGCAACAACCCTGGGTGGAGGGTGCGTTCCATAGCACAAAAAATGCTTCTTTGTTTTACCCTTTAAACGTACCCATGTGGACCATCCGATGGGAGTTTTTATGCTACGTCTCTGTGCCTGTTTTTGCATGGCTGGGTTTGCATCATAAGAAACTCTTTATCATGGTTACTGCAATATCGATGCTAATATTTTTATACGTTACATTTGAAATAAATTACTTCCATCAAGAAATTCCGTTTCTTACTTATAGTCTTCCAAGATTATTTTCTGCGTTTTTAATTGGTGCGGGTGTTTATTTATTTAGGGATAGAATGATTTGGAGCAACACTATTTCACTTGTTTGCGCGATTGCTCTATTACTGGTTTTTAGCAATCACTATCTGGCGGAACCTGCCCTACTAGTGTTAGGCGGATATATATTGTTTAATTTTGCGCTTAACTTTAAGAGCCCATTTTTAAACGCTATTGGGAGCAAAACGGATCTGTCCTATGGCGTGTACTTATATGCTTGGCCAATTCAAATTCTGATTATTCTCAAGTGTCCTACGATTTCACCTTGGATACTCAGCTTTTATGTATTAGTACTCTCGGCATCATTTGCATTTTTCAGTTGGAACCTGATTGAAAAACCCTTTATGCAAATGAAGAGATATTTTCAATGACCTGCTGAAACCTATGCACTTAAATCTATACTGTTAAATTTGAACAGTGGCAGCTCTGAAAATATCTCGATAACTCACATATTGAAATGCAAACATCAATGCCGTTGCCATTAGCAAGACGCCAAACACCAGCATTGGCATCAGTATCTGCGCTAAAAATGGTATCAGTACCGTAAGTATGCCAATCGCTAGGCCAAGCATCAACATTAACGCCATAATACCGAGTGAGAGCACTAACCATGCCACGCCCATAGAGATCGTGTATTGTAGGGTCCCCGCGATGCTAGATTTAATGGCTTTCACTATGTCATAGTTATTAATCACGATGAGCATCGGTGAAAACCAAGTCGCCACAAACAAAGGCAATAACAGCAACATTAACTTTAAAACAAAAGGTGCAAACTTTTCCATGAATCGACTAATTTCAGACTCATCCATAGGGGTTTTATTGTGCGCAAATGGCATCAAGCTTTCTATATCGGCATTCAAAAGATAGCTCGCCAGCGTTGCATAAACCAGACATACCGCGCCTAACAACATGAGTATTTTAAACTTAGGCTGAATGCTCGCGAACACTTGTGAAATTGATGCAGTTTTCCCCATCTCTGCATTGCGGAACAACATTACCGCAAATGCCACAAATGCAGGCCAAATCAATACGGTGACTATCGCTAGTATACCCAGACCTGGCACCGACGGCAGCATCATAAAAATACCTACATAGGCAAGCGCAAGCATCAACCACCGATTGGGTTGCATTTTAAACAACGCGATACTTTCCTTTACCCAACTCAACCCTGTTTTTGTACGTGATTCCAAAATAGCCATGTCATTCCCTTGTTATTCATGACCTGCGCTTAAAGCAAGCCTGTCTTTTAATATGCGTTCGAAGTGCATTGGATCTTTAGCATGTGTGAGTTCGCCTTCCACTGGAAAATGAAAATCATACAATCTGGACAACCAGAAACGCAATGCAGCGCGACGTAATAACGCGACCCAATGCGTTTGTTCTGCTGGCTCAAAAGGACGCACAGCTTGATAAGCATTCATAAAAATCTGTAGCTTTTCTGCATCAAAATGGCCATCTGACTGTATACACCATTCATTCACAGCAATCGCCACGTCATAAGCCAATACATCATGGCAGGCATAGTAGAAATCAATAAACCCGCCTAACACATCCCCGTCAAATAGCACGTTGTCACGGAACAAATCTCCATGCACCACGCCATGTGGCAAAGCTGTCAAATCCAAACCATGCTGATAATCCAACTCATGCCGCAATAACATTTGCTGCGTGTCGCTTAACTTAGGCATCACCTGCTGCGCCGTGAGAATGCGCCAGCCTTGCCCACGCTGATTATGTGATTGCTGATGAAAGTTCAATCCAACAAGATGCATTTTAGCCAGTGTCGTCGCAACGGCTTTACACTGCGCTAAATTTGGAAACTCAACATCCTGCCCTTTTAGGCAACTCACCATTAATGCAGGCTTGCCCTTTAGTCGGTGTAAAGCGACACCATTTTTATCAAAAATTGGCGCTGGGCAAGGCACATCATGTTGTGCCAAATGCGCCATGAGATTGACAAAATAAGGTAATTCGTCAAAGTCATTTTTTTCAAAAATGGTCAACACATAACGCGCTTGTTCTGTGATGACAAAATAATTGGTATTGGTAATCCCAGCAGCAATACCCTTTAAAGCCACAATGCGACCAAGTGCGTATTGGTCTAGCCAATCGTGCATCTCTTCTAGATTTAAGGTAGTAAAAACGGACATATCGCTGTAATCTTGGCAACCATAAAATGATTAAGAGGGCTTTGCCCTCTTAAAGTTAGAATCGGAATAAAATCCAATGTGGTACAGATAAAGGCGGATTAGGGCCTACATTCACCCATGCGCCATTTTCTTCTTGTTTATGCAAATAATATGGCACACCGCTTTTGGGTGTTACCTTCATCATGTAAAGCTCACCATGGATACGATACTCCTCTATCGTATCTTCACCTTTTTTTCGGATTGAAATTTCTGGCTCATCCATGGGCTGACCTTCTATGACCTTAGGTGGTGGTGGCACCTCTTCTAAAGGTTCCGCATTGGAAGGCTGCGCTGCATAAGCGGAAAAAATACTTAAAGGGAAAATGCACAAGGTCAACAAAACACTCTTTAATTTATGCATTTATATACTCCTAAAAAATTTTCTTCATTTTAACAAATTAAGCACAGCATGAGTGCCTGCACTTACAAATATAATTGTACTTTGCGTTCCGCAGGCGTAAGTTCAAAACCTGTCGCTTCATAATGTTTAAAGATAGCTTCTACAATGGTCTTGGGGTCATCAATTGTTTGAATCAAATGCATATCCTCAGGTGATGCCATGCCCTCTACTACCAATGTATTTTTAAGCCAATCCACTAATCCCGTCCAAAAGCTAGACCCCACCAGAATAATTGGGATTTTGCGAGACTTACCAGTTTGTACCAGCGTAATAGCCTCCATTAACTCATCCAGCGTACCAAAGCCGCCTGGCAGCACCACATAAGCTGAGGCGTATTTCACGAACATCACTTTGCGCATAAAAAAGTATTTAAAAGACAGGCTTATATCCTGATAATCATTACCACTTTGCTCATGCGGCAGCTCAATGTTCAAACCGACACTCGGGCCAATACCCGCATACGCACCGCGATTTGCGGCTTCCATAATGCCAGGGCCGCCGCCAGAAATCACACTGAACCCCGAGTCAGAAAGCAACCTCTAAATGTCCTCTGCCAACCTAAAATAATGATGATCTGGTTTAGTACGTGCGCTGCCAAAAATGGACACAGCAGGTGTAATTTCTTTTAACTTTTCTGTTGCACCCACAAATTCTGCCATAATCTCAAAAGCGTGCCACGATTCATGACTGGCGGAATCACCGTTGAGCAACTCAGGAACAGTAATTTGTGGTAGTTTTTTAGTGGACATGCAACTCTTTCCTTTTTATATTGACTTGATCGTACGCGTTAATCAAAACTTGGATCTTTGAATGAAAACACTTTTATTAGTAGACGGCTCATCATACCTCTATCGCGCTTTTCATGCACTACCCGATTTGCGGAATAGCGCTGGCGAGCCGACTGGCGCGATTCGCGGTGTGCTTTCCATGTTGCAACGATTGCTGAAAGACTATCCCGCCGACTACGTCGCCTGCGTGTTCGATGCCAAAGGCAAAACCTTTCGCGACGACATTTATCCCGAATACAAAGCCAATCGCGCCAGTATGCCCGATGACCTGCGCCCGCAAATCGAGCCACTATTCGAAGCGATTAAAGCCATGGGTTGGCCGTTGATCGTCGAAGAAGGTGTGGAGGCCGATGACGTCATCGGCGCCCTCGCCAAACAAGCGGAACGCGAAGGCGTGCGCACGATTATTTCCACGGGCGATAAGGACATTTCGCAATTGGTGAACGACCACATCACCGTAGTGAATACCATGCGCGATGCGTTTAGGAAAACCGATGAAGTGCTCAACCCCGCAGGCGTGGAAGCCAAATTCGGCGTGACGCCGGCGCAGATGATTGATTATTTAATGCTCATCGGCGATAGCTCCGACAACGTGCCGGGCGTAGAAAAAGTCGGCCCGAAAACCGCCGTGAAATGGCTGCAAGCCTATGGCAGCCTCGATAACATCATCGCCAACGCGGACAACATCACCGGCGTAGTGGGCGAAAACCTGCGCAAAGCGCTACCGTGGTTTGATACATCACGCGAACTAATTACTATCCGCTGCGATGTCGGCATTCGCGAGAACCTGCACGATTTAAGTATGCAAGCGCCAGACAAAACAAAATTGACGGAGATTTATAGCCGCTTTGAATTCAAAACGTGGTTGAAGGAGCTGGGCGGAGAACACGCCACGCCTTCCGGTACCGTTCGCCCTGAGCCTACAGAAAGCGGTTCGACAAGCTCACCACGAACGATGGAAGTCAATTACCAAGCCATCACCAGCCGCGATTACGAAACCATTTTGAGCGAATCACAACTCGATGTGTGGCT
>DHYP01000036.1:0-1161 GCA_002414145.1 Methylophilaceae bacterium UBA5127
CCGTCGCAAGACATCGTGTTGGGTCTGTACTACATGACGCGTGAAAAAGTGGCGGCACGTGGCGAAGGCATGATTTTCAGCGATATTAAAGAAATTCAACGTGTCTATGATCAGGGTTTGGTCGACTTGCACGCTAAAGTGACAGTGCGGATTAAAGAGTTCGAAATGGACGTTGAAGGTAATAAAACAGAGAAAATCAACCGCTATGAAACGACGGTAGGTCGTGCTTTGTTATCTGAAATATTACCCGCAGGTTTGTCGTTTGGTCTTATTGATAAAGCATTGAAAAAGAAAGAAATTTCACGCTTGATCAACGCCAGTTTCCGAAAAGTGGGTATTCGTGAAACGGTTATTTTTGCAGACAAATTGATGTATACCGGTTACTCGTATGCAACGAAAGCAGGTATTTCTATCAGCATTAACGATATGTTAGTGCCACCAGAAAAAGGCGAGTTAATTGCTGCTGCCGATGCAGAAGTCAAGGAAATTGAAGGTCAATACGTTTCTGGTTTGGTGACGCAAGGTGAGCGCTACAATAAAGTGGTCGATATCTGGGGTCGTGCGGGTGACAAAGTGGCTGATGCCATGATGAAACAACTACGCGAAGAAGACGTAAAAGATGATGCTGGCGACACGGTTCTTAAAGAGGGCAAAGCGTTGCGACAAGAGTCATTCAACGCGATTTACATGATGGCAGACTCGGGTGCACGGGGTTCTGCAGCGCAAGTGCGACAGCTCGCTGGGATGCGCGGTTTGATGGCGAAACCAGATGGATCAATTATCGAAACGCCTATTAAATCTAACTTCCGCGACGGTTTAAACGTGTTGCAATACTTTATTTCAACACACGGTGCACGTAAAGGTCTGGCCGATACTGCGTTGAAAACTGCAAACTCAGGTTATCTGACCCGTCGTTTAGTCGACGTAACACAAGATTTGGTTGTGACAGAAATCGACTGTGGTACTTCTGAAGGCATGGTAACTAAAGCTTTAGTGAAAGGCGGCGAAGTGGTAGAGCCGCTGCATGATCGCATTCTCGGTCGTACTACAGCGCTAGACATTCTGCATCCAGAAAAACAAGAAGTGGTGTATGCAGCAGGTACATTGCTGGGTGAGGATGAAGTTGAAAAAATTGATGCATTAGGCATTGATGAAGTGAAA
>DHYP01000036.1:1299-1573 GCA_002414145.1 Methylophilaceae bacterium UBA5127
GTGAGCCTGGTACACAGTTAACGATGCGTACATTCCACATTGGTGGTGCGGTATCCCGTGCTGCTTCTGTATCGCAGGTAGAAAGTAAATCTAATGGCACGCTGAGTTTTACATCGACCATGCGTTATGTCACAAACTCGCGCGGAGAGCAAATTGTCATCTCGCGTAATGGTGAAATGATTATTGTTGATGATAATGGTCGTGAGCGTGAACGTCATAAAGTGCCTTATGGCGCGACTTTGACGATTACTGATGGTAAGACGGTAAAAGCTGG
>DHYP01000036.1:1648-2747 GCA_002414145.1 Methylophilaceae bacterium UBA5127
GAAGTTCGAAAACGTGGAAGAGGGTGTGACAGTTGCCAAGCAAATTGACGATGTGACTGGTTTGTCATCTTTAGTGGTGATTGATCCAAAACAACGCGCTGGTCAGTCAAAAGGTTTGCGTCCACAAGTCAAACTGCTTGATGCAGACGGTAACGAAGTGAAGATTGCTGGCAGTGAATTATCTGTCAATGTCACTTTCCAACTAGGTTGCATTATTACGGTAAAAGACGGTCAAGAAGTGGGTGTGGGTGAAGTGTTGGCACGTATTCCGCAAGAGTCATCTAAAACACGTGACATTACTGGCGGTCTACCACGCGTAGCAGAATTGTTTGAAGCACGCTCACCAAAAGATGCAGGTATGCTGGCTGAGTGCACAGGAACAATCTCTTTTGGTAAGGATACTAAAGGTAAACAACGTTTAGTGATTACTGATTTGGATGGACAATCTAGTGAGTTCCTGATTGCTAAAGATAAACATGTGACTGCACATGATGGTCAAGTAGTCACTAAAGGTGAAACGATTGTGGACGGCCCAGCTGACCCACAAGACATTTTACGCTTGCAAGGGCGCGAAGCTTTGGCACGTTACATCATTGATGAAGTGCAGGATGTGTATCGTTTACAAGGCGTGAAAATTAACGACAAACACATTGAGGTGATTGTACGCCAGATGCTGCGTCGTGTACGTGTAACCGATGCAGGTGATACAAGCTTCATTCAAGGTGAACAAGTCGAACGTGCTGATTTATTGGCAGAAAATGAACGCGTCATTGCGGAAGATAAACGTCCAGCAACATTTGAGTATGTATTGCTTGGTATTACCAAAGCGTCACTCTCAACAGACTCCTTCATTTCCGCAGCGTCATTCCAGGAAACAACACGCGTGTTAACAGAGGCAGCAATTCTTGGTAAGCGTGATGAATTGCGTGGTTTGAAGGAAAACGTGATTGTTGGTCGCCTGATTCCAGCAGGTACGGGGTTGGCTTATCATGATGCACGTAAGCGTGCGGCGATTGCTGCATTAACCCCAGCAACACCGGAGCCGTCAGCAGCAGCTATAGCAGCTGAAGCTTTGTTTACTGATGCAGAAGAAGCTGTT
>DHYP01000036.1:2771-3144 GCA_002414145.1 Methylophilaceae bacterium UBA5127
AGAAACACCAGCAGAGTAATTTTTACTAATGGATGTGTCAATTAAGTCTTGACACATCCCCTTGTACAAAATAAAATGCTTGGCTTTTTATAATGGCCTTATTGTCAACAATAGGGTTGTTTTATTTTTGATTAGTAGTGATAACAAGAATTTTTTATAGAGGTTATAGGCGATGCCAACCATCAATCAGCTAGTTCGTAAACCACGCGTTAAAGTGGTCACTAAAAGTAAAGTGCCTGCACTAGAGGCATGCCCACAAAAGCGCGGCGTTTGTACGCGTGTGTATACTACAACACCTAAAAAGCCTAACTCTGCATTACGTAAAGTGGCTAAGGTGCGCTTAACCAATGGCTATGAAGTGATTAGCTATATT
>DHYP01000036.1:3286-8685 GCA_002414145.1 Methylophilaceae bacterium UBA5127
TCTAAATATGGTGCTAAACGTCCAAAAGAAGGTAAAGCAGCTAAGTAGGTTGGCTGAAAAGTTGAGAGCGGCCGTCCAAAGGCCTTGCTAAAGTAGTTGCTAGCAAAACATAACATAGAATAGAGTTAAAGAAAGTAGAGAAAAGTATGCCAAGACGTAGAGAAGTCCCCAAGCGTAATATATTGCCAGACCCTAAATTTGGAAGCCAAGAGGTTTCTAAGTTTGTAAACGTATTGATGACTGGTGGTAAAAAATCAGTGGCAGAGCGTATTTTGTATGGTGCGTTTGACCAAGTGACTGCAAAAAGCGGCAAAGATGCATTGGAAGTGTTTACGGTTGCACTCAATAACTTAAGACCATTGGTTGAAGTGAAAAGCCGTCGTGTGGGGGGTGCTAACTATCAGGTGCCAGTTGAGGTGCGTCCAAGTCGCCGTAGTGCGTTGGCAATGCGTTGGTT
The DNA here is from genome assembly GCA_002414145.1 of Methylophilaceae bacterium UBA5127. Taxonomy (GTDB): domain Bacteria; phylum Pseudomonadota; class Gammaproteobacteria; order Burkholderiales; family Methylophilaceae; genus Methylophilus. The sequence continues at coordinate 3,744 of DHYP01000036.1, forward strand.
GCGCGATGCGGCACGTAAGCGTGGTGAAAAGTCTATGGGCTTGCGTTTGGCTGCTGAATTGGTTGAAGCGTCGGAAGGTCGTGGTTCTGCAATGAAAAAACGTGAGGAAGTGCACCGTATGGCAGAAGCAAACAAAGCGTTCTCACATTTTAGATTTTAGTAAATAAAATGATTGTAATATTACCTAAATATAGTTTGGGTAGTATAAGTCGCTCTTTAAGAACTTAGATTGAATTGATAGCAAAGGTGAAGTATCGTGGCTCGTAAAACCCCTATTGAACGCTACCGTAACATTGGTATTTCTGCGCATATTGACGCTGGTAAAACAACGACAACAGAACGTATCCTGTTTTATACAGGTGTGAACCATAAAATTGGTGAGGTGCATGATGGCGCAGCCACTATGGACTGGATGGAGCAAGAGCAAGAGCGTGGTATTACCATCACCTCAGCAGCGACGACATGCTTTTGGAAAGGCATGGCGGGTCAATTCGATCAACATCGTATCAATATTATTGATACACCAGGGCACGTAGACTTCACAATTGAAGTGGAGCGTTCAATGCGTGTGCTGGACGGTGCCTGCATGGTTTATTGTGCGGTAGGTGGTGTGCAGCCACAGTCAGAAACAGTATGGCGTCAAGCCAATAAATATAAAGTGCCACGCTTAGCGTTCGTAAATAAAATGGATCGCGCTGGCGCTAACTTCTTCAAAGTGTACGATCAAATGCGTTCACGCCTTAAAGCAAACCCAGTGCCACTCCAAGTACCTATCGGTGCAGAAGATAAGTTCGAGGGCGTGGTTGATTTAATCAAAATGAAGGCAATTTTCTGGGATGAGGCATCCCAAGGGATGAAGTTTGATTACCGCGATATTCCTGCTGATTTAAAAGCAGATTGCGATAAATGGCGCTCTAATATGGTAGAGGCCGCTGCCGAAGCCAATGAAGATTTGATGAATAAATATCTTGAAGAGGGCGAGTTGTCAGAGTCTGACATTTTGTTAGGGCTACGTACACGTACCATCGCTTCAGAAATCGTACCAATGATGTGTGGTTCAGCCTTTAAAAATAAAGGCGTACAAGCGATGCTGGACAAGGTGGTTGAGCTCATGCCAGCACCCACTGATATTCCTCCAACCAGAGCGGAAGATGAGGATGGCAAGGAGATGTTCCTGAAGGCCTCAGATGATGAGAAGTTCTCAGCGTTGGCGTTCAAAATCATGACAGACCCATTTGTGGGTCAGCTAATTTTCTTCCGTGTGTACTCGGGCGTGGTCAATGCAGGTGATACTGTATACAACCCACTCAAAGGCAAAAAGGAGCGTATCGGCCGTATTGTGCAAATGCATGCCAACACGCGTGAGCCAATTGATGAAGTGCGTGCAGGTGACATTGCAGCGGCAGTTGGTTTGAAAGATGCGACGACAGGGGATACATTGTGTGCGGTTAATGAGGAAATTATCCTTGAGCGTATGATATTCCCAGAGCCAGTAATCCATGTGGCAGTTGAGCCGAAAACAAAAGCTGACCAAGAAAAAATGGGTATTGCTTTAAACCGTTTGGCACAAGAAGATCCTTCTTTCCGTGTAAAAACTGATGAAGAGACCAATCAAACTATTATTTCTGGTATGGGTGAGTTGCACTTAGAGATTTTAGTGGATCGTATGAAGCGTGAGTTTGGCGTTGAAGCTAACGTAGGTGCGCCACAAGTGGCTTATCGTGAAGCGTACAAGAAGACGGTTGAAATTGAGGGTAAGTTTGTTAAGCAATCGGGTGGTAAAGGTCAATATGGCCATGTTTGGTTGAAAATGGAACCAAACGAGGCAGGTAAAGGCTTTGAGTTTGTGGATGCGATTAAAGGTGGTACGGTGCCACGTGAGTTTATTCCGGCTGTTGAAAAAGGCTTGCGTGAAACCATCCCTTCTGGAGTATTGGCTGGTTTCCCAGTGGTTGACGCAAAAGTAACTCTGTTTGACGGTTCTTACCATGATGTTGACTCTAACGAAAATGCTTTCAAGATGGCGGCCTCTATTGCGTTTAAAGATGGTATGCGTAAAGCAGATCCAGTGTTGCTAGAGCCAATGATGGCAGTGGAAGTGGAAACGCCAGAAGATTATATGGGTGACGTAATGGGTGACTTGTCATCACGTCGCGGTATGATTCAAGGGATGGATGATAGTGCTTCTGGCAAAATTATTCGTGCAGAAGTGCCGTTAGCTGAAATGTTTGGCTATTCAACTGTGGTACGCTCGTTGTCGCAAGGACGTGCCAGTTATAGCATGGAATTTAAGCATTACTCAGAAGCACCAAGAAATGTGGCAGATGCCATCATGAACAAGAAATAATTAATTTTTATAAGATCATTTAAGGAAATCAATCATGGCAAAAGGCAAATTTGAACGTACCAAGCCACACGTGAACGTAGGAACGATAGGACACGTGGATCATGGTAAGACAACATTAACAGCAGCGATCACAACGATTCTATCTAAGAAGTTTGGTGGCGAAGCGAAAGCTTACGATCAAATTGACGCAGCGCCAGAAGAAAAAGCACGTGGTATTACCATCAACACAGCCCACGTTGAGTATGAGACAGCGACTCGTCACTACGCTCACGTTGACTGCCCGGGTCATGCTGACTATGTTAAAAACATGATTACAGGCGCAGCCCAAATGGATGGCGCGATTTTGGTTTGTTCAGCAGCTGACGGCCCAATGCCACAAACACGTGAACACATCCTATTGGCACGTCAAGTAGGTGTGCCATACATCGTCGTATTCCTCAACAAAGCAGACATGGTAGACGACGCAGAACTACTAGAACTCGTTGAAATGGAAGTGCGTGACCTACTCAGCAAATATGACTTCCCAGGTGACGACACCCCAATCATCAAAGGCTCAGCTAAACTCGCCCTAGAAGGCGACCAATCAGAGATTGGCGAACCAGCCATCTTCCGTTTAGCAGACGCACTAGACAGCTACATCCCAACTCCAGAGCGCGCCATTGACGGCACATTCCTAATGCCAGTAGAAGACGTATTCTCAATCTCAGGTCGCGGAACTGTAGTGACTGGTCGTATTGAGCGTGGCATTGTAAAAGTGGGCGACGAAATTGAAATTGTTGGTATCAAACCAACACTCAAAACAACCTGTACAGGCGTTGAAATGTTCCGCAAACTGCTAGACCAAGGTCAAGCAGGCGACAACGTAGGCGTATTGCTACGTGGTACCAAACGTGAAGAAGTTGAACGTGGTCAAGTGTTAGCTAAATCAGGCTCAATCAAACCACACACCAAATTCACAGCAGAAATCTACGTGCTCGGTAAAGATGAAGGTGGTCGTCATACCCCATTCTTCAACGGCTACCGTCCACAATTCTACTTCCGTACGACAGACGTAACGGGCGCAGTAGAGTTACCAGCAGGTACAGAAATGGTGATGCCGGGTGATAACGTGTCTATTACGGTGACATTGATTGCTCCGATTGCGATGGAAGAAGGCTTACGCTTCGCGATTCGTGAAGGTGGTCGTACTGTGGGTGCCGGTGTCGTCGCTAAAATTATTGAGTAATAGAATGCTGGAAAAAAGCTACGTCTACAACCGGGCGTAGCTTTTCGTAATTGCAGTAATGTATTAGGCCAATAGCTCAATTGGTAGAGTATCGGTCTCCAAAACCGAGGGTTGGGGGTTCGAGACCCTCTTGGCCTGCCAAATAACAAATGTAACCCATGAGGTTGCTAATTAAAGTTAAGTGAAAACTTATGATTGATAAATTAAAGCTGGTGTTGGCGCTGTTGTTAGTGGCAGTAGGCATCGCTGGTTTTTATTTTTTAGAAGATAAGGCGTTAGTGCTGCGAATTTTGGCGCTAATGGTGGGCATTGTTGCAGCGCTGGCTGTTATGTGGACATCTTCGATTGGGAAAGATGCGCTAAGCTTCATTGGGGAATCCATCAATGAGGCTAAACGTGTTGTTTGGCCGACTAGAAAAGAGACAATCCAGACTACGGTAGCTGTATTTGTAATGGTTGTAATCATGGCAGCATTTTTGGCAGTTGTCGATGTGGGGTTTGCCTATATGGTGCAGTGGATAATGGGGCGGAGTGCGTAATGAGTATGCGTTGGTATGCAGTTCAGGCGTTTTCTGGCATGGAGAAATCTGTGAAAGCAGGGCTGGAAGAGCGCATTGCCCGTTCAGGCTTGCAAGATCAGTTTGGCGATATTTTGGTACCAGTAGAAGAAGTGATTGAAATGAAGTCTGGGCAAAAGACTATCTCAGAGCGTCGCCTGTATCCTGGGTATGTTTTAGTGCAAATGGACATGACTGATGAAAGCTGGCATCTGGTTAAAAGTACGCCAAGAGTGACTTCGTTTATTGGTGGAAGTGCGCAAAAGCCTACGCCCATTAAAGATAAAGAAGTGGAAATCATTTTACGTCGTATGGATGACAGCAAGTCAAATCCAACGCAGAAGCTTACTTTTGAGAAGGGTGAGTCTGTGCGTGTAATAGATGGCCCCTTTAAGGATTTCTCTGGGAACGTAGAGGAAGTCAATTACGAGAAGAGCAAATTGCGTGTGGCCGTAGTGATTTTTGGTCGTGCGACGCCAGTTGAGCTGGATTTTAGCCAGATTGAAAAAGAGGTTTAGTCGTAAAGTAGTTTTATTAACGGGGAGTTTGATATAAGCGCTTGTACCCACTTAGGAGAGTGAAAATGGCAAAAAAAGTCATTGGTTATATTAAGCTGCAGATTCCTGCAGGCAAGGCTAATCCTAGCCCACCAGTTGGACCAGCATTGGGTCAGCGTGGTTTGAATATTATGGAATTCTGTAAAGCATTTAATGCTGCGACACAAGGTGTAGAGCCAGGGTTGCCAGTTCCAGTAGTCATTACAGCATTTGCGGATAAGAGTTTTACTTTTATCATGAAAACACCGCCTGCGAT
>DHYP01000036.1:8866-10113 GCA_002414145.1 Methylophilaceae bacterium UBA5127
ATGGGTATTGAAGTGGAGGGCGTATAACATGGCTAAAAGAATTGATGCGTTACGCGCAAAAATTGATCGTAACAAATTATATCCAGTGCAAGAAGCACTTACTTTGGTAAAAGAGGGTGCTGCTGCTAAATTTAATGAGTCTGTTGATGCTGTAGTAAATTTAGGTATTGATGCCCGTAAATCTGATCAACTGGTACGTGGTGCGCTAGTACTTCCAAACGGAACAGGTAAAACCACACGCGTCGCAGTGTTTGCGCAAGGCGCGCAGGCTGAGGCTGCAAAAGCGGCAGGTGCTGATATCGTGGGTTTTGAAGATCTGGCCGAAAAAGTAAAAGCTGGCTTTTTAGATTTCGATGTGGCGATCGCTACGCCAGATGCAATGCGTATTGTAGGTGCATTAGGTCAGGTATTAGGTCCACGAGGTCTAATGCCAAATCCAAAAGTGGGTACGGTGACACCAGATGCAGCAACAGCAGTTAAAAATGCAAAAGCGGGTCAAGTGCAATATCGTACTGATAAAGGTGGCATTATCCATTGTACGATTGGTCGTGCATCATTTACTGTTGATCAATTACAGGCTAATTTAGCTGCATTGATGGATGCGCTAGCGAAGGCTAAACCAGCAACATCAAAAGGTGTGTTTTTGAAAAAGCTATCAATTTCAAGCACGATGGGTGCAGGTGTGCGCGTAGATCAGTCTACGCTAATCTCATAAGTGCATAGGCTTAGTGCCTAAATAAGAACTTTGGGCTTGTTGTGCACGATGTTTTAGTGTGCAACAAGAGCATCAAAGACCGTTGGCATCCTTAGGGATTTAATTGCGGCGGATAAAAAGTGGGTGAGGGGAATGTTCATGGTTTTCTTCCTCTATTTTTTATACTCCAATACCAACGCAGATGGCGAGCCCGATACAGGATGAATATACCTGATAAGGACGCCGTAAGCGGTACAGTGCATATGCGTTGTACTTTATTAACGGAAGGAGAAAAGACCTTGAGTCTCAATCTTACAGAGAAAAAAGCAGTAGTTGCAGAGGTAAGCGAACAAGTCGCTAAAGCTCAAGCAATCGTTCTAGCTGAGTATCGCGGCATGGGCGTTGCAGACATGACCACTCTCCGTGCGCAAGCAAGAAAATCTGGAGTATATCTACGCGTATTGAAAAATACACTGGTACGTCGTGCAGTAGATGGCACCCCATTTTCTGGTTTAGCAAGCGATATGGTTGGTCCGTTGGTGTTCGGCATTTC
>DHYP01000036.1:10180-12054 GCA_002414145.1 Methylophilaceae bacterium UBA5127
AAGTTTGTTATCAAGGCTGGTGCATTACCAAATCAAGTCATGAACCCAGCAGGTGTTCAAGCCTTGGCTAGTATGCCTAGTCGTGAAGAGTTGTTGGCAAAATTGCTCGGTACAATGCAGGCGCCAGTTACAAAATTTGTACAGACACTTAACGAAGTGCCTACAAAATTTGTACGCGGTCTTGCAGCAGTGCGCGATCAAAAAGCAGCTTAACTTTACTTCTGACTACATTTTATAAATTTTAGGAAACCTTATCATGGCAATTTCAAAAGCAGATATTTTAGAAGCAATCAGTGCAATGTCAGTATTAGATTTATCTGAGCTGATCAAAGAAATGGAAGAAAAATTTGGCGTTTCAGCAGCAGCGACTGCAGTAGCGGTTGCTGCCCCAGCAGCAGGAGGTGCAGCAGCGCCAGCAGCAGCTGAGCAAACTGAATTCAACGTGATCTTGTTGAGCGCTGGCGAAAGCAAAGTCAACGTAATTAAAGCAGTTCGCGAATTGACAGCATTGGGCTTAAAAGAAGCGAAAGACTTAGTTGATGGCGCACCAAAAGCAATTAAAGAAGGCGTAAGCAAAGCTGACGCTGATGCAGCATTGAAAAAATTGATTGAAGCTGGCGCAACTGGCGAAATCAAATAATCCATTGCATGGATATGGCAGGGCTGATGGGAGACCATCAGCCTTCGCCGTTTATGCACTTGTATTTTGTAACAAATTGTAACTGTATAAATTATTTATATTAAAATACAAATGATGATGTAAATCAAAGTGTTAATGAAATTTAATATTTTGATTTATACCCTCAAAAATCAGGAGACGCTATGAGCTATTCCTTTACCGAAAAAAAACGCATTCGTAAAAGCTTTGCTAAACGAGAAAGCGTACAAGAAGTTCCTTATTTGTTGGCGATGCAATTGGAGTCTTATAAGGCTTTTTTGCAAGCTGATGTACCTAATGATCAACGCATAAATCAAGGTTTGGAATCTGCATTCAGTTCAGTATTTCCAATTGTGAGCCATTCAGGTAATGCGCGTCTGGATTATGTGAGTTACCAGTTAGGTAATGAGCCTTTTGATGTAAAAGAGTGTCAGCAACGTGGTCTGACTTATGCCGCACCATTGCGCGTTAAAGTGCGTCTGACGATTATGGATAAAGAGGCTTCTAAACCTACGGTAAAAGAAGTTAAAGAGCAAGAAGTGTATATGGGCGAGCTACCACTCATGACTGAGAATGGTTCGTTTGTGATTAACGGTACAGAGCGTGTGATTGTATCTCAGTTGCATCGTAGCCCTGGTGTATTCTTTGAGCATGATCGTGGTAAAACGCATAGCTCAGGTAAGTTGTTATTTTCTGCACGCATTATTCCTTACCGTGGCTCTTGGTTGGATTTTGAGTTTGATCCAAAAGACTACTTGTATTTCCGCGTAGACCGCAGACGTAAAATGCCAGTCACCACTTTGTTGAAAGCGCTTGGATACAATCCTGAGCAGATTTTGCAAATGTTTAACGATACAGACACTTTCCACATTGGTCCTAAAGGCGTGGAATTTGAGCTGGTCGCTGATCGTCTGCGTGGTGAGGTGGCAAAATTTGATATTGTAGATAAGTCTGGCAATGTCTTGGTGGCTAAAGATAAACGTATTACGGTGAAACATATTCGCGATATTGAAAAAGCGGGTATAACTAAGATTGAGGTGCCTACAGACTTTATTATGGGGCGTGTAGTTTCATCCAACGTGATTGATAAAGAAACAGGAGAAGTTGTTGCTAATGCAAACGATGAGATTACTGAATCTTTGCTGGAAAAACTAGTCGAAGCAAAAGTGAGTTCAGTGAAAACACTTTACACGAATGACTTGGATCATGGTGACTT
>DHYP01000036.1:12089-12716 GCA_002414145.1 Methylophilaceae bacterium UBA5127
GGAAGTGCCGGATCAGTATAGCGCACGCGTGGCAATTTACCGTATGATGCGCCCAGGCGAACCGCCAACCGAAGAAGCAGTTGAAGCATTATTTAATGGATTGTTTTTCTCTGAAGACCGCTATGACTTGTCTACTGTAGGACGCATGAAGTTTAATCGTCGCGCTTACCCTGCTAAACAGGAAGAGCGTAGCGCTAACTGGATGCGTGCATTCTATGAACGTGTAGGTGCGCAAGGCGATACGGGTTCGAATGTATTGTCAAATGATGATATTTTGGCTGTGGTTGGCGTGTTAATTGAGCTACGTAATGGTCGTGGCGAGATTGATGATATTGACCATTTAGGTAATCGTCGTATTCGTTCTGTAGGTGAGTTGGCTGAAAACCAATTCCGTGCAGGTTTAGTGCGTGTAGAGCGTGCGGTAAAAGAGCGTCTGTCGCAAGCAGAGTCAGACAACTTAATGCCACACGATTTGATTAACGCGAAACCAGTTTCGAGCGCGATTCGTGAGTTCTTTGGCTCAAGCCAATTGTCACAATTTATGGATCAGACAAATCCGCTATCAGAAATTACGCACAAACGCCGTATTTCTGCATTAGGCCCAGGCGGTTTGACGCGCGAGCGTGC
>DHYP01000036.1:12742-13176 GCA_002414145.1 Methylophilaceae bacterium UBA5127
GGCTTTGAGGTGCGTGACGTACATACCACACATTATGGTCGCGTATGTCCGATTGAAACACCTGAAGGTCCAAATATTGGCTTGATTAACTCATTAGCGTTGTATGCGCGTACTAATCAGTATGGTTTCTTGGAAACACCTTACCGTCGTGTTGAGGGTAATAAAGTAACGGCAACGATAGAGTTCTTGTCTGCCATTGAAGAAAGCCAGTACATGATTGCGCAGGCAAATACTGAGCTTGATGCGAAAGGTAGCTTTAGAGAAGATTTGGTATCTTCTCGTTATCATAATGAATTTACAATGACGCAACCAGATCGTGTGCAGTACATGGACGTGGCGCCAAGCCAAATTGTGTCAGTGGCTGCATCGCTAATTCCATTCTTAGAGCATGATGATGCCAACCGTGCCTTAATGGGATCGAACATGCAACGTCA
>DHYP01000036.1:13248-16800 GCA_002414145.1 Methylophilaceae bacterium UBA5127
ACTCTGGTACAACAGTACAAGCACGTCGTGGCGGTGTGGTTGATTACATTGACTCAAGCCGTATTGTGGTACGCGTACATGATGACGAAACTAAAGCAGATGAAGTCGGCGTGGATATTTATAATCTGACTAAATACACACGTTCTAACCAGAATACCAATATTAACCAACGTCCATTGGTTAAAGTGGGTGATGCGATTGCTAGAGGCGACGTGATTGCCGATGGCGCATCCACTGATATGGGTGAGTTGGCATTGGGGCAGAATATGCTGGTAGGCTTTATGCCATGGAACGGCTATAACTACGAAGACTCGATTTTGATTTCTGAGCGCGTAGTTGCGGATGACCGCTATACCTCAATCCATATTGAAGAGCTTTCAGTTGTTGCGCGTGACACTAAGTTAGGCCCTGAAGAAATTACACGTGATATTTCAAACTTGTCAGAGCGTATGCTCGGCCGTTTGGATGACTCAGGTATTATTTACATCGGTGCTGAGGTTGAGGCGGGCGATGTGCTGGTAGGTAAAGTGACACCTAAAGGTGAAACGACACTGACACCAGAAGAAAAATTGCTTCGCGCGATTTTTGGTGAAAAGGCATCTGATGTCAAAGATACCTCCTTACGTGTGCCATCAGGTATGAGCGGTACAGTGATAGATGTGCAAGTGTTTACGCGTGAGGGCATAGACCGCGACGCACGTGCACAGCAAATTATTGATGACCAATTGGCTGATTATAAACAAGATTTGGCTGACCAAATGCGTATTGTGGAAGACGATACTTTTGGACGTATTCAGCGCTTGCTCACGGGCAAGGTAGCTACGGGCGGACCTAACAAGCTGAAAAAAGGCGATACGTTAACCGCTGAGTATTTAAGCGCTGTTGGTCGTTATGATTGGTTCGATGTTCGTCTGAATGATGAAGAGGCCGCACGTCAGCTAGAGCAACTAAAAGACAGTTTAGGTCAAGCAAGAATCCAGTTTGATAATCGTTTTGAAGAGAAAAAACGTAAATTGACGCAAGGTGACGAATTGCCTCCTGGCGTACAAAAAATGGTGAAAGTGTACTTGGCGGTAAAACGTCGTATTCAGCCAGGCGATAAAATGGCTGGGCGTCATGGTAATAAGGGCGTGATTTCAAAAATCTGCCCAGTGGAAGACATGCCTTATATGGCAGATGGTACACCAATGGATATCGTATTGAATCCGCTGGGTGTTCCATCACGTATGAACATCGGACAGATTCTGGAAACACACTTAGGCTGGGCGGCAAAAGGCTTGGGTAAACGTATTGGTGATATGTTGCAAGCAGAAACCAAAGTGGCTGAAATTCGTCAGTTCTTAGAAAAAATCTACAACAGTAGCACAGGTAAAAAAGAAGACATTGCATCATTTACTGATCAAGAAGTGCTAGAGCTCGCGCAAAACTTGAAACATGGTGTGCCATTTGCGACGCCAGTGTTCGATGGTGCTGCAGAGTCTGATATTAAGGCAATGCTAGATTTAGCGTTCCCTGATGATGATGAACACACTAAGAAACTACAGTTCCATGCGGGTAAAACGCAAGTGAAATTGTTTGATGGTCGTACTGGCGATGCGTTTGAGCGTCCAGTGACTGTAGGCTACATGCACGTATTGAAATTGCATCACTTGGTGGATGACAAAATGCATGCGCGTTCTACTGGTCCTTACTCACTCGTGACACAACAGCCATTGGGCGGTAAAGCGCAATTTGGTGGTCAACGCTTTGGTGAGATGGAGGTTTGGGCACTTGAGGCTTATGGGGCTTCTTACACCTTGCAAGAGATGCTAACCGTCAAGTCGGATGACGTCAACGGCCGTACCAAAGTATATGAAAATATTGTTAAAGGTGAGCACAAAATTGATGCGGGCATGCCTGAGTCATTTAATGTGTTAGTGAAGGAAATCCGTTCACTCGCTATCGATATTGACCTAGATCGTAATTAATTCAGGAGAGAATTCACATGAAAGCTCTATTAGATTTATTTAAACAGGTAACGCAAGAAGAAGAATTTGATGCGATTAAAATCGCGTTGGCTTCGCCTGAAAAAATTCGCTCATGGTCTTATGGTGAAGTTAAAAAGCCAGAAACCATTAACTATCGCACATTCAAACCAGAACGCGACGGGTTGTTTTGTTCAAAAATATTTGGCCCGATTAAAGATTATGAATGCTTATGCGGTAAATACAAACGCTTAAAACATCGTGGTGTGATTTGTGAAAAATGTGGCGTAGAAGTCACCTTGTCTAAAGTACGTCGAGAGCGTATGGGACATATTGAATTGGCTTCTCCAGTTGCACATATCTGGTTCTTAAAATCACTGCCAAGTCGCTTGGGTATGGTGTTAGATATTGCCTTGCGTGATATTGAGCGCGTGCTTTATTTTGAAGCATTTATTGTGATTGATCCAGGTATGACCCCTCTGACACGTGGTCAGTTGTTAACTGAAGATGACTACCTGTCTAAAGTTGAAGAATACGGCGATGAGTTTAACGCTGTGATGGGTGCTGAAGCGGTGCGTGAATTACTGCGCTCTATGGATATCATCAATGAGATTGACACACTGCGCCGCGAATTAAGCGAAACAGGATCTGATGCAAAAATTAAAAAAATTGCGAAACGTCTGAAAGTATTAGAGGCATTCCAAAAATCTGGCATTAAACCAGAGTGGATGATTCTTGAAATCTTGCCAGTGTTGCCACCAGAGCTACGTCCATTAGTGCCATTGGATGGCGGTCGTTTTGCGACTTCTGATTTGAACGATTTGTATCGCCGTGTAATTAACCGTAACAACCGTTTAAAACGTTTGTTAGAGTTAAAAGCACCTGAAATTATCGTACGTAACGAAAAACGTATGCTACAAGAAGCGGTGGATTCATTATTAGACAATGGTCGTCGCGGTAAAGTGATGACAGGCGCGAACAAGCGTCCGTTGAAATCACTCGCAGACATGATTAAAGGTAAAGGCGGTCGTTTCCGTCAAAACTTGCTCGGTAAGCGCGTGGACTACTCAGGTCGCTCTGTGATTGTGGTGGGTCCACAATTGAAATTGCACCAATGCGGTTTGCCGAAAAAAATGGCACTTGAGCTATTTAAACCATTCATTTTCCATAAATTGGAAGTGTTAGGTTTGGCAACAACCATTAAAGCAGCGAAGAAAAAAGTAGAGGAAGAAGGACCAGAAGTATGGGATATCCTCGAGGACGTGATCCGCGAGCATCCAGTACTCTTAAACCGTGCGCCTACTTTGCACCGTTTAGGTATTCAAGCTTTTGAACCCGTATTGATTGAAGGTAAAGCCATTCAATTGCACCCACTCGTCTGTTCAGCGTTTAACGCCGACTTCGACGGTGACCAAATGGCGGTGCACGTTCCATTGAGCCTTGAGGCACAAATGGAAGCGCGTACTTTAATGCTGGCTTCTAACAACGTACTCTCTCCAGCCAACGGCGAGCCTATCATTGTGCCTTCACAGGACATCGTGTTGGGTCTGTACTACATGACGCGTGAAAAAGTGGCGGCACGTGGCGA
>DHYP01000013.1:0-713 GCA_002414145.1 Methylophilaceae bacterium UBA5127
GCAGTGATTACTGGCACCAGCACCGGCTCAGTTACAGAGGCATCAGGTATTGCTAATGCAATCGCAGGTACACCGACAGCGACAGGTACTTTAACCGCCAGTGACGTAGATAATCCAGCGAACACTTTTACTGCGGTAAGCACAGCAACGAGCAGCACAAATGGTTACGGCACTTACACGATGACTGCAGGCGGAGTTTGGACTTATACGTTAAACAACAGCAATGCTACAGTACAGGCATTAAATGTAGGTAACACCTTGACTGACACATTTACTGTGACTAGTGTAGATGGTACGGCGAAAGTGGTTACAGTGACAATTAATGGTGCGAACGATGCACCTACAGTCACCCCCGTGCTACAAACAGCGACAGAAGATACGCCATTAACTTTAACATGGAATGCTTTTGGTGGTGCAGATGTAGACAATACACTAGCTAGCTTGAGTGTCAAAATCACATCCTTACCTGCAGACGGCACGCTGACTTTAAATGGTTCTGCCGTTGCGCTAAACCAAGTAATTTCTAAAGCGGCTATTGATGCTGGCCAGTTAGTGTTTACGCCAGCTGCAAATGCCTCTAGTTTTGCTAGTGGTACTGTGGGGTATGGTAATAGTCATCAGGATTACACACATTTTAATTATCAGGTGACAGATGGTAGTACAACCAGTGCTACAGGTGATCTTGTTATTGATGTCACACCTGTTGCTGATGC
>DHYP01000013.1:837-3297 GCA_002414145.1 Methylophilaceae bacterium UBA5127
CAGGCTAATTTAGAGTTAGAGCTAGGTGTTGCAAGTGGCTATTTAGATAATCGCTTCGATCCAACAGGTGCTAATGTAAATGACTCAGGTTTTGTCGATGTGATAGATGGCAAAGTCACAGAATCTCATTACGTGATGAATGCAGGCATGACAGTTTCATGGGATTACACGTTTACAAATGGTGAAAATGACGCTACTGAAGTTTCTGGTGGTTACAACGATATCGTTGTGTTGTTGGTAACAGATCCTTTGGGTAATAAGCAATCAATACTCGTTGATTCATCGGAAGAAAAATTCCCCGCATTGTCCTCATCTGGTACACAGAGTTTTACAGCTACAATGTCTGGTAATTACACCTTTCAGTGGTTGGTATTGAATGGTAGAGATGGCTATAAAGATTCTTCTTTAACTATTACCAATACTGCATTCACGGTGACTGGGGATACCACACGTTATACATCGCCCATTGATATTCCGATTGCTACTAGTTTGGTAGATACAGATGGCTCAGAAACCTTGTCAGTCAGCATTTCAGGGTTGCCAGCAGGGTCAAGATTTAATAATGGTACAGATATGGGAGGCGGTATTTGGTCGTTTACACCAGCACAGCTGGCAGGTTTATATTTACTATTGCCCGAAAACTATACAGGAACAGTTAATTTGACGGCATCAGCAGTTGCTACTGAAGCAAATGGCTTAACTGCAACAACAAGCACAAGCTTTAGCGTGACAGTAGCTGAAACAACTAATACGTACACGACAAGTACAGAGGCTGGACAAACATTAACTGGCACTGCCAATAACGACCTGATTAGAGGGTATGCAGGTAACGATACCGTTAATGCTGGCGATGGCAATGATATTGTTTATGGAGGTGCAGGTAACGATACGCTTTCTGGCCAGAACGGAAATGACACTCTTTATGGCGGCGTTGGTACAGACACATTAAATGGTAACGCAGGAAACGACACGCTGAGTGGTGATGCTGGTAACGATACGTTAGTAGGGGGCACTGGTAGTGATGTGTTAATAGGGGGTGCAGGCAATGACACCATGACAGGTGGTAATAGTGGCAGTGATGATTTAACGACAGATACGTTTGTATGGCAGCTAAATGATCAAGGCACAATCGCAACGCCTGCTGTAGATACGATCAATAACTTTGGTACAGCCGCAGCCAGCGCTGGTGGTGATGTGCTCAATCTAAAAGATTTGTTGGTTGGTGAGTCCTATAACGCAAACAGCTTAGATGCTTATTTACATTTTGAGTATTCAGGAGGTAATACTACAGTATTTGTGAGCACTACAGGCGCATTTACGCATGGCAATGCTGTGGACACTGGCACACCCCCTACCAATGTTTCAAGTAACGATGTGCAGCAAATAGTACTTACTGGGGTTAACTTAACTTCAGGATTCACCACCGATGCACAGGTCATTAACAATTTGATTGCACAGCAGAAATTGATTACTGACTAGTGATGGTCTACTGACTTTAGATCGCGGCTCTGCCTTGAAAAGCAGAGCCATTTTTATGGTAGGTCTAGTTCATATAAACTAATATCACTCTTCATAAAATACTTGAGAGATAGAGCAGGTAATCATTCTTGATTGTTAAGAATTGTAATTTCTCTCAAATATATATCGCTTGATCTTGGTCTGATCGTTACGCTATCCCATGTTGTAAGATATATTAAACACTACCAATTCATCGGCTTCTTTAATTTTGGCATATTAATTGCTGATTGAGATTTGATTGATGGTCATGGACAATTTAACTTTTGTGTTTTAATATCTTGTTATAAAAGATAAAAAATGCGAACACTCGAATATAATTTTATGAAAAAAAGCAATTCTCATATCCACTTTTTATCTAGTTTCATCTTAACGTTTTTTTCTTTAAGTGTTGGTGCGCAACCACTCACAACATTGAAAGAAATGGTCGAAAAAGTCATCACTGCTAATCCAGAAGTTCAAGCCAAATACCATGAGTATACTGCCGCAGGGTATGAGCGCGATGTTGCGCACGGTAATTTCTTGCCTAAGGCAGATATCGTAAGTACCTATCGTAATCAAGAGGATAAGCCTGGTAGCAGTGTGAGCAGAGCCAACGGAACTGCAATTCCAAAATTCAATAATGAACTTGTCTTAAGGCAGATGATTTTTGATGGGTTCGCCACTTCAAATGAAGTTAAACGTCTAGATCATGCTAAGCGTGTTCGCTACTATGAGCTACATAGTGCTATGGAAAATACCACGTTAGAGTTTATGCGTTCATACCTTGATACGTTACGTTATCGTGAGTTAACCGAATTTGCAAAAACCAATTATGTCGTGCACAAACAACTTTATGACAAAATTAAAGAGCGTGTAGATGCAGGTGTTGCTAGACGTGTGGATTTAGAACAAGCATCAGGCCGCTTAGCGTTAGCAGAAGCTAACTTGCTGACAGATGCGACT
>DHYP01000013.1:3305-4763 GCA_002414145.1 Methylophilaceae bacterium UBA5127
TAACTTACACGACGTTACAACACGTATGCAGCGTCTTTTGGGTGAAGTTCCCCCCGAAACATTAGAGCATCCAAGTTTCGTCAATTCGAATGTGGAATCGACAGCAGTAGAGGCTTTGCATACTGCGTATCTGCAAAATCCAGATATTCTATCTACCATAGAAGATATTCAGGCAACACAAAAAGAAGTGAATACCAAAGAGGCGAAATATCTGCCTCGTTTAGATCTGCAAGCGCGTAAAAATTTAGGTACGAGTGACGATGGTCGAAATAGTACAAACGCCGCAGATGTTCTAGAACTTACTATGAACTTTAATATATTTAATGGTTTTTCTGATAAAGCGGCTGTAAGCCAGACGGTAGAAAAACTCAATCGCTCTAACGATTTGCGAGACAAAGCCTGTGTGGATACGCGTCAGCTCGTGAACTTGGCTTATAACGATATTAAACAAAACACAGAGCAGCTTAAGTATCGTGAAACACATCGTACTGCAATTGAGAATGCACGAGAGGCGTACCAAAAGCAATTTGATATTGGCCAGCGTACCTTGTTGGACTTGCTTGATAGTGAAAATGAATACTTTCAAGCCAAACGTAACTATACCAATACCGAATATGATAAGCAGATTGCCTATGCCAGACTGTTTGCAGCACAAGGGCAACTAGTTAGTAAGATCGGTTCGGCTAGGCAAGGCCTGCCAGATTTAAACCGTGAAGCTTATGCTGATGCTGCCACTATTTGTGAAGCAACGGCACCAGAGCAAATTACAATTGACAAAGAGGCTTTACTCGCCAATGCTAAACCATTGACGATTGTGACCAAGCCGATGGTTAAGCCTGTAGAAAAAGCAGAACCTGTTATTGTGTTGAGTGATAAAGTCATTCCAGATGTTCAGTTTGAAACAAATAGTGCAAAAATTAAACCAGTTTCCTATCCAGTATTAGACAATGCCATTAAAACCTTAAAAGACTGGGGTGACTCGGCTGTGGAGGTAGCAGGGCATACAGATAAGCGCAATACTTCAAGTGCGGAGTATAATCAGCGTCTTTCCGAGGCGCGCGCTAAGTCTGTGAGCGAGTATTTAGTAAAACATGGGATAGATGCTCAACGATTAACCGCACATGGCTACGGGTTTGAGCAGCCAGTGGCAGAGAATGACCCCATAGAAGGAAACCCCGCCAACCGTCGAGTGGAACTGATACGCCAGAAAAAATAAGCAGTTAATTTAATAAAAATCGGAGGCAAGGCCTCCGATTTTTATTTTCCTCAGTGTAGTAAACATATTATTTTTGTAATCAACATTAAAAAATAGCATTTTCCCTTATAAAAAATCGCAGTAAAGTGTTAGAATACGCACCGCGCTAAAAACTGTATTAATCAATTCAGCGTCAATAAAATCACTGTTCTTATGCTTGCTTGCAAAGAACATAATCACCCGCCCGGGTGGTGAAATTGGTA
>DHYP01000013.1:4807-7800 GCA_002414145.1 Methylophilaceae bacterium UBA5127
TTCGATTCCGGCCCCGGGCACCAAAAATCCCTAGTAAAATATTAATCTCCAGCACTATGATTTTTGGTTGTGCATCACATCTTTTTAAATAACTTCAATAAGCTTGTTGTGATATATGATGATTAAAATTAAGTTTTTCGATTATCTATTTGGTTTTAAAAGATAAAGTATTGTTTTTAAGACAGGCAGGGCGTATAGTAGTTTTAAAGATTACGAACCATCTGCTAATGAATAAATTTTTCCTGTTTCTCTGTTTATATGCTGTGGTGTCTGTTGCCCAAGCGGACACAGTAGGTTGCAATTGTGCAAATAAAGCTTCTACCTGTCCACGCAATGATTTGACTCGAGATGATAAGACGCAACCCCTATCAGAAAAAAGAACTTTGGACACACTGTCTATCGGGAAACCCAATGCTGAGCTATCAAGAAAGCAAGTGCTAGATAATCTTAGCCAAAGTGTTGAGAGCGAAACATTATCTAAAAGTGGTAAGCAGGATACACTTACCAGAGGTAAGGAAACAGCACCATTATCAGCAAAGCGAACGCGTGATGATTTAGCGCGTGATTATCGTACTGACGATTTAATCTTGTCCAAAAAAGATGATCGTCTCACACGCAGTCAGCCGTCAGAAGATTTATTAACAGCGAGAACGCGTGATGACCTCAGTCGCGGTAAGCAGGATGAGCCATTGAGTCGTTGTAATTAGTGATTATTGATACGTAAGGGGCAATTGTGAGAACGCCTACCATGACCAAGTATTGTTATAAAATCCGCAGTCGCAACGGTGCTGTTGTCGATGGTTTGCAAATTTACGGCCGCACAGAAGAAGATGCCAGAACGAAGCTATATCAGATGTATCATAATTGCGAAGTCATTACCTCTGGCGCGCTCAGTTTAGATCGCCCAGCAAACTCAAGCTATGAAGATGTATTAGACTTAATCGTGAGCAATGGTTAACTCTGCTGAATCGAACCATCTTTTAAAAGCTCATCCAATAACGCACGATAGTCTTGTGCCCCCGTGCTGTTCATACTAAAACTAAAAATGTCTTGATGATATTGCGGGCTTTCCGCGATAGTCACATTTTCTGAAATGACGGTTTTACATAAATCCTCTCCAAAACATTCAAAGGCTTCTTTTTCCACACTGAATGTCATACTTCTGCGTCTGTCATAGCGTGTGATGAGGTAACGTCTTGGCAAGCGTCTTTTGAGCACAGGCTCTAGTGCGCGCAATGTTTGATCTACTTTTTTTGCACCCTTCAGGGACAAAAAATCAGAAGCAATCGGAATGATGATGAGGTCGGCGGCAAAAATAGCATTCAGAGAAAGTACACCCAGATAGGGGCAGCAGTCCATGACGCTATTCAAGTTAGGGGAAAGACTATCTAATGCATCTAATCCATATTTTAAACGGTTCAGGATGCTGGGTCCTTTGCCGAATACCGAGTCCACTTTAATGAGTTCTTTGTGTGATGGGATAATTTTGCCTAATCCCTCCCATGGCAGTATGAGCTGGTTAAGCGGCAAACTTTCTTTGTAAAAAGAAAATAAGTGGTGATTGCCAATGTCTTGAGATGCGTTGTAGATTTGGGTGAGATGCGCTTGCGGATCCATATCGATCATCAATGGAGTGAGCTGACGTCTGCTCATCGCTGCAGCGAGGTTGAGCGCGGTTGTGGTCTTTCCAACCCCTCCCTTTTGATTAAATATTGCGATACGCGTCATAGGTCGGTTTCAAACATTTAATTTTCTATTGTTAAGTATGGTATATGATTAAATGCAATGCGCATAGGCGCATCTTTTAGCGCATTGTGCGCGCCAGCAAAGTAGATGGTATTTTTGCCATATTTTAAATTAAGCAAATCTAAAGCCTGATTTAGTTTCTGTTCGCTGGCGGAGGGCTTTTGTGCAAACAAATCATAAGCAACTTCATCAGCGGAGATGAGGCCACTAAAGTTAACGCCCACAGCCACAGGTTCGTTGTGAAATTTTGGATAAGTTTCAAATAATTTTTCTAAAGCCTCGGTCAGAGATAGCGTGTTGTCCGTGGCGGAGATTGCGCTTTCATTGTAAAAACTGGGTTGATTTTGAAATTTAATCTTGATGCTGATATGTGTGGTGAGTAGTGCATAGCTACGCATGCGCATGGCCGCTTTTTGTAATAAGCGGTGCAATACGGCTTTGCCACCCTCGCTTGTGCGTTGCTCTGGCGGAAGTACGTGAGAGTGTCCCAAGCTACTGCGCGAATTTTTAACATAGTACGGTTCTAGTCCACGCAGTTTGTCGTAATAGCGCTCACCTTCAATGCTTCCCCATGCGCTACGTAGCTGATCTCGATTCAGTGCATAGAGTTGTTCAACAGTTTTGATGTTGTGGCGATTAAGACGCGTTTCCATTTGCTTACCAATGCCGTTTAAATCGCGTAGCTTGAGGCTGTATAGCTTTTGAGGAATGTCCGTGCTTTCAATGACGACACAGCCATCTAGTTTTTGCATATTTGAGGCAGTTTTAGCGAGAAAGGTGTTGGGTGCAATGCCAATTGAGCAGCGGATAAATTCGTACTGTTTGTGAATAGCACGTTTAATATTGATAGCGAGCTGAAGCGAATTGTCTTTAATCCGTTGGCTCCCTGTGAGAAAACAGACCATCTCATCAATCGAAAGTACTTTTTCCACATGCGTGCAGCTTTCCACAATGTTAATCAGTTGATGATGCGTTTCTACGTAAAGAGGCGGGCGCGCCTCTATAAAAATAATCTCTTTGCATAACTTGCGGGCATCACGTACACCTGTGCCCGTTTTAACACCACAGGCTTTTGCTTCATAGCTAGCCGCAATGCAACATGTGGTTTCTGCCATGACCGGGAGCACGCCAATGGGCTTGCCTCTAAGCTCTGGACGAAACTGTTGCTCTACTGAGGCAAAGTAGGAGTTAAAATCGACATAAAGTGCATTTAAAGTCATTTGCGCTTGAGATTAATCGGCTGATTC
>DHYP01000013.1:7822-8317 GCA_002414145.1 Methylophilaceae bacterium UBA5127
TTGGCTGGCTTTAAGCGTGCCTTGTCCAGCTTTTCTTTCATCGTTCTTGCTTGTTCTATAAACAAATCAACTGGTTGGTTAGCACTTTGACGCAACGTTGGAGGCAATAAATGCGTCATGTATAGCTCGTCAGCTAGTTGACCGCTGCGCTGATAGTTGCTGATTAGAATCAGCCCAGAGCCTATTGCAGAAAGCATGATGCAGGCAATCATAAAACGTTTAGTATGTTGATTATTCATGGTACAGAGGTGAAAAAAGATCATACCAGCACAAATTGCCATAGCCATATGGTTGCCATAGCGCGTTAAAAACGCTAATGAAAATGCATATGCAACGGTCATGCTGAATATATTCCATAAGTCATATATGATGATGGCGCAGGCCACAATAAAAAGATGACGGCCAAACCTAGCCTGCCCACCCAAGCCAATCACGCGATTAGCAAACGCCCAGCAACCACACCAAATCAGTATGATGCTAAAAGTGATCGCGATG
>DHYP01000013.1:8350-8709 GCA_002414145.1 Methylophilaceae bacterium UBA5127
ACGACTTTTCAAATAGGCTTAGCCAAGTGGAAATACATGCAGAAATCGTAATCATTGCAATCCCAGCCAATGCTGGCGGCCAGCCTTCCCAGCCGTGTGATGCGGTGTCTACTAGCTCATTTTGTACACTAAACGCAGCATCCCGAACTCGTATGTTGGTGTGACCCAAGCGAATCACATCATCATTGAGTGCAATACTTGATTGACGTTTTCCTTGATGAATCAGTCCATTTTTACTATGAAGATCACGTAGATAAAGATCACCTGTCTCGCTTGTTTCAATGATGGCGTGGTTGGCTGCTACATAGGGGTCATCCAAAATCAGATCATTATCATAGCCTCTGCCGATGCGAATCGGT
>DHYP01000013.1:8754-12250 GCA_002414145.1 Methylophilaceae bacterium UBA5127
GTCACGTGTTAATAGCTCAATAAAATAAGGTGGTTTGTCTAGTTTAGTCATAGCGAGCAGACTTTCTTTTGATAGTGTCTGGCGAGGCGGTACGTTCAATGCTATTTAAAAAGATACGGGCGATACGTAAACCATTATCGTAACTTACACCATTGGCATCCAGCCGACTTTGTAAACTGATTAAGCTTTCATCTGTGGCAGCAGTGAGTAGCGAGAAATCATACAGACCTTCAAACTCACGGTAGGCGCGCACGCATAGGACAGCGCGCATAGACAAGCTTGCGTTGGCAACAAACTGCTCATTGCAAGTGGGTGCGGTGCGGCTAGCATCTTTGTCGTTGCCAAACTGCTCATTTTTGAACGAATTACTCTGTAGCGCAGAAAATCTTAAGCTATCTAAATCAGTGGCTTTGATATATTCATGTCGGATAGCAATTTGTCCCGCTTGTAATTGTTCAGATACATAAATGGCTGATTCCATTGCACAATTGACACTGTTAAAATTGTAAGGGCTATTTTGATTATTATTAGAGCTTCCCCAGCAGCGCATCTGATCCGACTCTCTTACAGGGACTTTATAACTACCAAGCGCTTTGACCGAAAACGGCTGTGCCAGCATGTTATCAATCATCGCATTCTGGTGAGTGAGCAGTTGTTGACCCACGATTTTCTTAAATGCAACAGGACTTGTCTGTTTTACCCCTTTAAGCAAGTTGCGCACATACTCAACGGGAACTAAAAAGCTCACTAGCTCGCCATCCAAGCGTTTGGAAACGTTGACGCCTGCCACATGACCATCTTGTGTAATATTAGGGCCACCGCTCATGCCTGCGTTAATGGGGCCTGTGAACATCAGCTGCTCATAAAAACCACGTCGAATTACACCATTATATGAGCCTTCCGAAATGGCAAATCCTAGATCCAAAGGGTTGCCTAACGAGTATAAATATTGACCTTGCGTGAGTGAAGGTAGCGCATCGGGCACTTTAAAGTAGCCTGTACCATTACGCGTGACGCTGACTACAGCCAAGTCATGCAGGGCGTCGACAGCAAGTAGTTTGATATTGCCGCGTGTGCCGTGAGTGTCCATAAATTCGCCTACATAGCTTTCTGGAAACATCACAATCTGTGATACCACGTGGTAGTTGGTAATCACTAAATTACTTGTACCAATTAAAAATCCAGAGCCTACGGATGATTGGGTGCGGCCATTCTTAAGTAACACTCTAATTTGGAGTAAATCATCACGCGCTGCCATATACAGTGTTTGTGCACGTGATGACGGTGCTGGTAGTGCCGTTTGTTGTTCCGCGTCAGCAGCTGTAGGTGCCGCGTGAGCTATAGGGTTCAGTAGTATGCAATGAGAGATAAGCAACAGCGCGCAACGGAACAATTTCATGTAATACTTTCTGAGGATTTTTGACTGAACGACACTGGTATTATCTAATAACAATTCATAACATACCACTCAAAATACAGTAAAAACATGTAATGTTTTGAAAGTTGCGTAGACTAACGTTGTGTGGTCAGTGATTAAAAATTTAAGGTGGAAAATATGACAAACGAACAAACAGCAATTTTTGCAGGGGGTTGTTTTTGGTGCACAGAGCCAGTGTTCAGCCAGCTTAAAGGCGTGAGTAGTGTGGTGTCTGGTTATATTGGCGGGCATACGCTGAATCCTACTTATAAAGACATCTGCAATGGTGATACAGGTCATGCAGAAGCCATTAAAATTACGTTTGATGCCAGCGTGTTGAGTTTTGATACTTTGGTGGAAGTGTTTTTGGTGGCGCATGATCCTACTACACTTAATCGTCAGGGCAATGACGTAGGTACGCAATATCGCTCTGCGATTTTTTATCAGAACGCAGCACAACTTGAGGCGGCTAGGCATATGATACAAGCGTTCGAAGATGCACAAGTATATGACTCACCCATCGTGACGGAGCTTAGCGCGGCGACGCAGTTTTATGCTGCGGAAGATTACCACCAATATTATTTTGCTAAGAACCCAAGCCAGCCCTATTGCTTAGCGGTGGCTGCGCCTAAAGCCGCAAAAATACGCGCTAAGTATGCACACTTAGTTAAATAAATCAATTTTAGTTAAATCAATCAATTAATTTAACGATACTGGTCTAAGGTATGGTTAAGCCCTGCTGCTTAACCATTGCCTGCGCCAGAAAATGAGTCCCATAATCGCCGCAATCCCTATCATTAAACCAAGGGCCCACCAAAAGCCATCGGGATGTTTAAGCCAAGGCATATACTCAAAATTCATCCCGAAAATACTCGCAATTAAAGTGGCTGGCATAAACAGCATGGCTACTACAGTTAAGGCGCGGAGCTCTAAATTCACCCGGTTGCTTACGCTAGCCATGTAAATATCCATCATGCCGCTTAAACTATCGCGAATAGATTCAAGCGACTCAATAAAGCTCACGGTATGGTCATAGACGTCGCGTAAGTATGGCATCGTAGTCGGCTTAAAAAAGCCTTTTTCATTATGCGAAAGGCTATTAATTACTTCACGTAATGGCCAGACTGCACGCCGCAACTCTATACTGACGTGTTTGAGCTGATGAATGCTGTGTAGCTCAGAGTTACTGGGTTTTGTGAGTAGCACTTCTTCCAGTTCTTCGCTGGCTTCTCCCACATCGTTGAGCACATTAAAGTATCTATCCACCACACTATCTAACAAGGCATAAGATAAATAATCCACGTCCAACGTGCGGATTTGCGCTTTGCTTGCGCGCAGGCGTTCGCGTACTGGCTCAAATGCGCCAGTAGAGCGCTCTTGAAACGTAAGCAAAAAGTCGTGTCCAAGCACCATGCTGATTTGTTCGCTACTTACCGACATACTTTCTTTGTGGTAGTAAAAGAGGCGTGTTTCTAAAAAAAGATAGTCATCAAACTCATCTATTTTTGGGCGCTGTTCTGTGTTGAGAATATCCTCAATGACGAGCGGGTGCAGCTTGAATATCACACCAATTTTATTAATTAAATCAGCATCATGCACGCCATGTACATTCAGCCAGAGTTTTTTGTTGGGGTCTGCTTTGTAAGCCGCCAAGTCTTCTATGGAAAGTTCACACTCAGTAAAGTCATCAGCGGAGTAAGCAATTTTTTTGATAATAGGTTTTTTGGTGGGCGTCGGATCAGTGTCACCCACGTACACTAAAGTATTACCTGCATGAGGGTCTGATTTTAAGCGTTTAGTGCGTAGTAATTTTCGGTGTTTTTTCATTGAAGCGTGAACCGTTTTTTTAACTCAGGATATTGTAATACCAGTCACTGGGTTTAGGTTTGACTTTAATCATCATTCCGCCCGCAAAGCCTCAATCGGATTCAGCCGAGAGGCGCTTCTTGCAGGCAATACGCCTGCCAGCAAACCAATTATGGCGGAGATAATAAGCGCACCAAACGCAAAACGCCAGGATGTGTGCACAGGCAGGGTAGGTAAGCCCAAGTGTAAAAGTTGCGACAAACCGACGCCTAG
>DHYP01000013.1:12259-15793 GCA_002414145.1 Methylophilaceae bacterium UBA5127
AACAAACCTCCTAGCGTCGCCAAAATGACAGACTCTCCTAAAAATAAGCCTAAAATGGTGTGGCGGCTTGCGCCTAGGGCAACCAGTAAACCAATCTCATTAGTGCGTTCAGTGACTGCAATGGTCATGATAGTGACAATACCCACGCCACCGACCAATAATGAGATTCCACCCAATGCCCCGACTGCCATGGTGAGTATGTCCAAAATATTAGAGAGCGTTCCTAACATGTCTTCTTGTGTCGTAATGGTAAAATCTTCACGGCCATGGCGTAGGATTAAGCGTTGCTTGATAGCATCAGCCACTTTGGCTGACGCTACGCCTTCTTGATAAACCACATGAATTTCCATTAATCCATCCCGATTATAAAGCTCCAATGCACGTTCTGCAGGGATATAAACAGCATCATCCAAATCGATTCCAAGAAACTGGCCTTTGGGTGTCATGACACCAACTACCCTAAAATGCAGTCCACCAATACGTACTCTGGCACCTAAAGGATTTTGGGTGCCAAACAGTTCCTTACGTACTTTGCTACCAAGCACAACCAAAGCACGTGAACTGCCAGCACCTGCTTTAGGTAATGGACTGCCTATGCTAATCGTGGCGCTGAATACTTGCAGAAAGTCTGTATCCACGCCATACACAACAGTGCGTCTTAGTCTGCCATTGCCTTCTACTTCAGAGTTTCCCCAGACTGTGGGTGTAGAAGCTTTAACATTCGGCAGTTGTTTTAACGCGGCCGCATCTTCCATAGTCAGTAAGCGTGCGGTCGTTGGGATACCAGAAGGTGGTTGCCCACCCGTTTTGGTTTTACCTGGTACAATATCAATGACGTTGGTACCAAATTGCGTGAACTCACCTAATACGTAGCGATGTACGCCTTCGCCAATTGAGGTGAGTAAGATGACGGATGCAATGCCTACTGCAATACCCAGTAAGGTAAGAAAACTGCGTAAACGGTGCGAAGTAATCGCCTGTATTGCAAATTTAGCAGAGTCAGCAATTAGCATGATTAGCGTTTAGAGAGTGCTTGTATAGGATCCAATTGCGCGGCGCGGCGCGCTGGCATCACGCCAAACACAATGCCAGAAATCAGCGCAGTGCCAAACCCCGCAATCACTGCCCAAGCAGGCGGATATGCGGGAAAAGTCGGATAGAGTTGACGCAAAACGCCTGCGCCCAAATAACCTAAGCCAATGCCAACTACTGCACCAGAAAGTGATAACAAGACGGCTTCTACCAGAAATAGCTGACGTATGGCGGCAGATGTAGCGCCTATTGCTTTCATTAGCCCGATTTCTGATGTGCGTTGCGTGACTGAAACCAGCATCACGTTCATCACCAGAATGCCTGCCACAGCCAAACTGATGCCAGCAATGCCTGCTACCCCCATTGTGAGCACATTTAAAATTTTATCGAAAGTTTGCAAAATGGCGTCCTGCGTAATGACGGTAATATCCTCCTCGCCATCATGTCGTTGCGTAATTGCTTTTAGAACACGCGACTTAACTTCTTCAATTTGCTCGCGGCTACGTGCTTCAATCATGATGCGAAACAAGGTATTGGTATTCAGCATGGACTGTGCAGTTGCGGTTGATACAATCATCAGTTCGTCAGTTGTCATGCCCATGCCGCGCCCACCTTGTGCTAAAACGCCCACGATGCGCAAACGTCTATCGCCAATACGTACAGTTTTACCCAAAGGATTTTCGGCGCCAAAAATTTCTTTTCGAATCACGGCTCCTATCACCACTTCTGTCGAGCCAGCGCCTGCTTCTGTTTTAGAAAGAAAGCGTCCTAGCCCCATTTTTAATTGACATATGTTGATGTACTCAGAGTTCGTACCGACCAGCATCGTTTCGCGCAGTTTGCCTTTGGCATTGATTTCGCTAGTAGCAACGACCAAAGGCGCAACACGCGCAACGCCAGAGAGCTTTAATAAAGATTCAGCATCGTCTATTGTGAGATCGCGCGGCGTGCTACCCACTAAGTTGGCTGGATTGAAGCCGCGTGTTTCAGATCGCCCAGGTAATACAATCACTAGATTTGTACCAATGGCAGAAAATTCATCTACTACGTAGCGGCGTGCACCGTCACCTAATGCGGTGAGAATAACCACAGATGCCACGCCAATCGACATGGCCAAAACGAGCAAGCTTGTACGTAGCGGTGTAGCCGTGGCGGCTTTAGCAGCAAATCGAAAAGTGTCAGAGATTTTCAATTTGATACTCTTTAGGTAGATTTGACAGGTTCGGTAGGGTTAACTTCTTGTGCATGCGTCACTGATTCAGTAGCGATCACATCGCTCACGATATTGCCGTCTTCCATCCTGATTTGGCGGTGCGCACGATTACCAAGTGCTTGATCATGCGTCACCACAACCAGCGTCATGCCTTGTGTATTGAGCGCCTCAAGCAAGCGTACTACTTCATCGCCTGTCGCACGATCCAAATTACCCGTAGGCTCATCCGCCAACAATACTGCTGGGCGTAAAATGGTGGCGCGTGCAATGGCTACCCGTTGACGTTGACCGCCAGATAGCTCATTGGGACGATGATGCGCGCGATCCACCAATCCATACTCTTTCAATGCCTGAGTCACCCGTTGCGTACGTTCTTTTACTGGCATGCCTGCCAATACTAGGGGTAGCTCAATATTGGCAGCAGCTGTTAAACGCGGCACCAGATGAAAACTTTGAAAGATAAAACCCATGCGTTCACTACGTACACTGGCTAGCTCATCGGGGTTAAGCGTGGTGACATCTCGGCCTTCTAGCATGTAGATGCCAGTATCCGGTTGATCCAGCAAGCCTATCATATTCAATAGCGTCGATTTACCAGAACCAGATGGACCCATGACTGCAATATACTCACCTTTTTTGATTTGCAGGTTGATATTGTTCAGTGCATGTACCTGACTATCTCCAAGGTAAAAGGTGCGTGCTATGTTTTCTAGTGAAATGAGGCTTTCATTCACCATGCGAGATTACTTTCCAATCGCCTTGCTAGGTTTTTCATTGTTGGATTCTGCTGTCACAACTGCACCAGCTTTCACACCTTCACGTTCTAGCGATGCCACAATTTGGTCACCTTGTTTCAGGCCTTCTATAATCTCTGTGAACTCCCAATTAGTAATGCCTACCTGAATTGCACGCTCTTCCAGTTTTTGAGTGGCAGGTTGATACAGCATTACTTTATTGCCTTCCAGCACCGAGGATGTGGGTACACGCAATACATTACTGTGGCTCTCAAGCACAACTTCTACATCCGCGCTGTAGCCTACCAATAGTTTTTTAATGTCTTCAGCATTATCTAGCGACACTTCTATATCCACGGTGCGAGCTTGTTTTTCTACCGCCACCACATACGGCGCTACCCGTTTGACATGACCAGCCAAGACTTGGTTAGGCAACGCATCCAAGCTTACACGTGCAACTTGTCCCGCATGAATCTTAGGCGTGTCTACTTCATCCATAGGCGCTTCAATATACATACAGGAGTTATCAATCAAATCAATGGCGGGTGGGGTCAA
>DHYP01000013.1:15815-16722 GCA_002414145.1 Methylophilaceae bacterium UBA5127
GGCGGGGAGGGGGTGGTATATTCGCCTAACTCGCCAACAATATCTGCCACAATGCCGTCAAACGGGGCAACGAGTATCGTTCGGTCTTGCTCTACTTTAGTGGCTTGTACACGCGCTTGCGCTTGTGTGACATCGGCACGTGCCGCGTCACATGCAGCTTGGCGAGAGGTAGCCTCATAACGTGCTTTTTCTTCACCGCCTTGAGAGATAAAGTTCTTGGCGCGCAGTTTAGCCATGCGCTCTGCCTCGCGTTGTGCATTGTCTGCAATGGCACACACTTCAGCAATGCGCTTTTGGCTACTGTTAACCTGCGTTTGCGCTAGCCGGCTTTGCGCTTGCTGATCGTTATTCCACAAGCGCAGTAATACTTGACCTTTTTTAACGCTGTCTCCTTTTTTTACGCCTAAATAGGCAATGCGTCCACCGCTGATGGGCGATAGCCGAGTGCGTAAGCACGCTTCCACACTACCTGCGCGCGTGTTGGAGACGCTGGCTTCTACCTTGCCAACCTCTACAGAGATTAATGAAACACTGATAGGTTTGGGGCGGTTAAACCACCAAAAAGCAGTACCCAAGCCAGCTGTAATCATTAAAATGATGATGATGCGTCGCATAATTGTTTTTGTAAGTGCGTTTACTAACGTGATTGATTCAAGAGACTATTATGATACTTTTTACGTTAACTTGTTGCCTTAGTGGATGAATTTTTAATGTACATCAAATAACACTCTACTTTTTAGAGCAATACCTGTTACTGACGACACATAAAAAAGGCCGCCCGAAGGCGGCCAACCAACCAACGGGGAATTAATTCTATAAAGCGTTTTGCGCGGCCAGCTGCTGGTAGCGTTTAGCCTGCTCTGGTGTGAGCATGCTCAACACTTCGTACTCACGCTGTACCTGTAAA
>DHYP01000013.1:16729-20802 GCA_002414145.1 Methylophilaceae bacterium UBA5127
AAAATGGCTAAGTTAGCCGTATTTTCAGCAATGGTCTGCGCTAACAAGTTCACCACAGTTTCATCATATTGCTTGTTTACCGCCATATTGCGCAGTGTGGCTTGCGCTTGTTCAAGATTTCTGACTGTTTGTGAGACTTCTGGCATTTGTTTCTGCACCACATGATAAAGCATCATACTTTGCTCTTCTGATAGCTTCAGGTTTTGAATCAAATCGCTAAGACCCTTAGATCTTTGTAATGGCACGGCCTGTTTCTGTTCCAGTCGATTGGGCGCTTGTGTTAAGCAGGCTTGACTTTGGTCACATGGAAAACTCGCAGCAAAGCTTAAGCTAGGTAACGTTAACGCAGTACCTAACAAGATGACACTTAAATTTTTAATCCGCATTTGGCTTCTCCTAATTACTTAATGTGAGAAGCATTATAAGAAACCAAGCGGTAAAGATGGGTTAAGAAGGCGTAAAGATTGGTAAAGGTAAGATTTAAGTAGATGCTTGTAAGCTCTTGCCTATGGCAAAAAAGGCACCGCCAGCTACATGGTGGATGGTGCGCAATTTATCTAGCGTTTCTTGGTCATTCCCTTCAAAATTCCATTTGCCATCTTTAAATACGCGCTCATCGGCATAGGCAGCAACCACTTCGGCAATAAATAAATCATACGTGTTTTGGTTATGTGGCTCGGGGATAATTTTGCACTCCAGCCACGCCACACAGCCTGTGAGCAAAGGCGCGGCAATGTGTTTGGCGGCAAAGGTTTCTAGCTGGTTTTCTGCAAATTTATCGGTATTGACTAGATCACGTCCAGAATAAGAGCCCAACTTTTTTACCAAATCAATCTGTGCTACACAAGGCACATTAATGGCAAACGTACCAGACGCCTCAATTAACTCACGTGTATAGGTTTTTTTATCAATCACTACGCAAATTTTGGGTGGGTCAAAATCCAATGGCATATTCCACGCCGCCGCCATAATATTGCGTTGGCCAGTGTGCGCAGAAGTAATCAGCGTGGTGGGGCCGTGGTTGAGAAGGCGGTAGACTTGCTTATTGATCAAATTCTTTAGTATATCCATATGCCTAATGGATAGTTATGTAGTAAACCATGCTTTTTTGCATTAGCGTGACCAATTGCTATTCCAACAGGTGTAAGGATTGTATTTTTTGCAGATGAGTTATCCCATTTATCTATTAACGATTTGATTTGTGGATTAACAGTTACTAATTGAGTTTTAATTTCCTCATCTGTCATAGGGTTTGCAGATAATAGATTTATAACTTTTAAAATAAATACATCAGACGTAATTCCAATTTCTTTTAAATGAATTTGGAGTTGTGTGCCAGTCGAGATAATAGAATTAAAACTATTAGTTTCGCTATTTGGTTGCCTTATAAAAAGATTCGTTACTCTAGGTTCCTCAGCGATCAATTCTCTAATACTAGCTTCATCAATACCTTTATTGCAAAGCCCTTGATATACTTTACGGATTATTGTAATGAAACTAGCTTTGGTAATATCAACAGTAGCAATACCAGTATAGCTTAGATATCGGTAGCCCATATCTCCATCGGGCATGTCATTGTAAAATGGAAGAATTTCATTTGTTATTAATTGAGCTAGTTGTTGAATTGTTTGCAGACCATTATGAACGGTATGCCTCAAACTAAAGAGTAGCGTGATGGTGTTGATTTGAGAGTTTGTAAGCTTTGATGAAACTGTAATAGCTTCATTTAAAACTACTTGTTTCAAATTGCGTTCATATTCACAGGCTCTGTCTTCTAGCAAGCTTACTAAAATGTCTTCAAGGTTTTTATCCCCGGATCTAGCAAACGCCTTTTGAGCTTCAAAGATAGAGTGCTGAAAGTCAGGATCTGAAGCCGACTTCAGTGCATGGGGAGCTTTCTCGGCTAAATTTTTGAGTAGTCGCTCTGTGAATTGCTCTACGCGCGATGTTGCAATATCTTTTGCTATTCCAGCTAGTTCAAGAGCATTACTTTTATAGACGTCAAGTGCAATTTGGCGCGCTTGTTCATAGGTCACTCCATTTATATTGACAGTAGTGGCCTGGATGTTATTGGAGTTATCTCCTGAGATTTGTTCTTGTTTAGAGGCAGAAATCATTTTTCTGTATCATTTTTTATGGAAGAGCTTGTAAAGTTAATGTTACCACTTGATTGAATATTTATTGAGTTTTTACCGCTACTTTGCTTTTGATTTATTGAACTATCTTTTATAAAAAATCTTTTTACAATCCAGCCAACGCCAAGCAATAAAGTAACTCCTGCCCCACTAAAAAACCATTGCTGATTTTCTGAAAACCATGATGCAATGTTCATTTATCCCCCTTTGTTAAAAACTTACTTCTGCCAAGTATCCCGCAATGTCACTGTCCGATTAAACAGAGTCTTGCTTACTATTTTATTGATCATGCAAACATTTCCAGTAAAACAGTGTGCCACTTATCTAGTGAAATTTCGCCCATTTTGTCACCTAGCCTTTGTTTATCTATGCAACGGATTTGGTCAAGCAGTACACGGGAGGGCTTGCCGTTGAATTCAACTTCTGGTCTGCAACCTAGAGGTTGGCCTTTACTGGTCAGCGGGGCGACGATAATGCGTGGCAGGACAGCATTCATGTCGTCTGGCGAGATCACAAGTGCAGGGCGGGTTTTGCGGATTTCTGTGCCTATCGTCGGGTCTAGGTTAACCCAATACACATCACCGCGTTTTACCATTCCCAGTCAACCTGTTCTGCTTGGGTTTCAACAAGCTCGCTCCATGCANNATGTGCATCGTAGCCATTAAACCAGTTTTTGCGTGGCTCTGGGTTAACTGCTTCGATAATGATGCGATTGTTCTCGACGTGCATGATCACTTCGTCTTGAATAGCACAAGCCGCAATGAGTGAGGCAGGGATAAGCAAGCCTTTCGAATTACCAATTTTTCTAATTGTAGTTTTCATGAAATTACCCAACAAAATGTTTCAACAATGTTATAACATTAAAGTGTGGTATGCAAATTATTTTTGCCAAGCATCCCTTAGCGTCACCGTTCTATTAAACACTGGCTTGCCTGCCACGCTGTCTTTTCTATCGGCCACAAAGTAGCCGTGGCGTTCAAATTGAAAGCTCTCGGCAGGTTTTGCTTCTTTCAAACTTAACTCAAGCTGCGCTTTAATAGTGGTAACTGAGTTGGGGTTGATGTCTTTTAAAAAGTCACGGTCGCCTGAGCCTGGGTGCGGGTCTTTAAACAATCTATCGTACATTCTGATTTCCGCTTCATACGCATGGTTGGCGCTTACCCAGTGGATGTTGCCTTTGACTTTAACGCTGTCTGAGCCGGGTGTGCCAGATTTGGTATCTGGCAGATATTCGCAATGCACCACAGTGACGTTGCCTTGCGCATCTTTTTCACAGCCTGTGCATTTCACCACGTAACCATAACGCAGGCGCACCATATTATCTGGGAATAATCTAAAGTAGCCTTTGCTGGGCACTTCCATAAAGTCTTCGCGCTCTATCCATAGCTCTTTGGAGAGTTGCACTACGCGTTTGCCTAGCTCTGGTTTGAGCGGGTGGTTAGGCGCAAAGCAATCTTCGCTCGAATCTTCAGGGTAGTTATCAATCACCAGTTTAATGGGGTCGAGTACGGCGATGCGGCGCTCTGCTTCAAGGTTAAGCACTTCGCGCATGCAGTCTTCCAGAATGGTGTATTCAATCCATGAGTCGGCCTTGCTGACACCAATGCGGTCAGTAAACAGTTTAAATCCTGCGGCGGTGTAGCCACGGCGGCGCGCGCCTGCCAGCGTAGGCAAGCGTGGGTCATCCCAACCCGAGACGTGCTTTTCTTCTACCAGTTGAATCAGTTTGCGTTTAGAAAGCACCACGTAGGTGAGATTTAGGCGTGCAAATTCATATTGTTTGGGCACAGGTTGTGCAATTAAGCCAGCTTCGGCAAGGTGCTCCATGAGCCAATCATAAAATGGGCGTTGGTCTTCAAACTCTAGCGTGCAAATCGAGTGGGTGATGGTTTCCAACGCGTCTTCAATCGGGTGCGCAAAGGTGTACATCGGGTAGAT
>DHYP01000013.1:20995-21316 GCA_002414145.1 Methylophilaceae bacterium UBA5127
TTGCGATTGCGATAAGGTGAATCTTTGCCAGTCTCCGTGAGCGTGCCGCGGTTAATGCGCATCTCGTCAGCAGTTTGCGCATCGACATAGGCGTGACCATGCGTAATTAGCGCTTCCGCAGCTTGATACATAAAATCAAAGTAGTCCGAGGCAAAGTACAAATGACTTTCGCCATTTTTGCCATTTTTATCCCAGCCAAAACCGAGCCAATTCACCATTTCGGTGATGCTGTCTACATACTCTTGGCTTTCTTTTTCTGGGTTGGTGTCATCAAAGCGTAGGTGGCAAATGCCGTCGTAATCGCGCGCCAAACCAAAGTTT
>DHYP01000013.1:21409-21648 GCA_002414145.1 Methylophilaceae bacterium UBA5127
TCTTGATGCGTCGCATCGCCAGGGCTGCCTGCCCATTTTTTTGTGACATATTTGTTTTCTGCTAAATCGCGGTCGATAATGCCGCGAATAAAATTTGAGGCTGGGGCGATAGGTTCTTTTTCTGCTGACATAATGCAAATCCAATTAAAGTATGATTATTTTACACTAGCTTAAGCTGCCAGCTTAAGTTTTACAGGCTTTTGCGATGCCTATGCTAAACTTTAACACTTAAAATATGG
>DHYP01000013.1:21664-22257 GCA_002414145.1 Methylophilaceae bacterium UBA5127
TGGTCCAATTTTACAGCGTTTGGCCGATGGTACGTTCCATTCTGGTGAGGATTTGGCACGCCATTTTAAGGTGACGCGCGCTACTGTGTTTAATGCTTTGGCGCATGCAAAAAGTTTAGGCGTGGAGATTTTTTCTGTGCGTGGACGTGGTTATAAGTTGCCACATGCAATTAATCTGCTCAATGAGACAGAAGTGCTACAAGCCATTGGTGAAGAACGTACATGGTTTAAGCTGGAAATCCTAGATGAAGTCGGCTCGACCAATACTTATTTAATGCAACAAGCCGCCAAAGGTGCATCACATGTGACTTGTGTGGCAGCACACATACAGACGCAGGGCAAGGGCAGGCGAGGTCGCGCTTGGGTTTCGCAGCTTGGCGCAAGTTTGACGTTTTCTTTGCTGTGGCGTTTTGAGTGCGGTGCTGCTGCGCTTTCTGGTTTGAGTCTGGCGGTGGGTGTGGCTCCAATACGTGCCATGCATAGTTTAGGCGTGTCAGATGTTCAGCTTAAATGGCCAAATGATGTGCTGGTAAAAGGCAAGAAGCTAGCAGGAATTCTGATTGAGTTGCAAGGGGATATGGAAGGCTCCAGCG
>DHYP01000013.1:22277-22866 GCA_002414145.1 Methylophilaceae bacterium UBA5127
CAGTCATTGGCATTGGTTTGAACCTGAATTTACCTGCCGACGTGCTAAAAAGTATCGATCAACCTGCGATTGATTTAGCAAGTATCACCGCGCAGCCAATATCGCAAAGTGTGTTGTTGGGCACTTTGTTAAAACATTTGTCCGTTGTGCTTAGAGATTTTGAAGTGCAGGGTTTTGTTGGGGTGCGCGATGAATGGTTAAGTTATCATGCCTATCAACAGCAAACCGTGCGTATGCTGATGCCTAATCGTGTGGAGACGCACGGCGTGGTGAAAAGTGTGGCAGATGATGGTATCCTGATGATTGAAACCCCCTTGGGGTTGCAGCGTTTTTCAGCGGGTGAGATTAGCTTGAGAGGTGTCAGTTGAATCTATTAATTGATATTGGCAACACGCGAACCAAATGGGTTTTGGTGAATGATGGTGACAGTTTGCCTGAAGTGAGCGTTTATTTTAATCGTGATGACGTGATTTTGCAGTTGCTTGAGCAAGCAAAGTGCGCCCAAAAAATATTCATCTCTAACGTGGCTGGTGAGGCGGCATTGCAGAAGATGCTAGACGCGTTAGTTGCAACAAGAGCATCTGTGCAT
>DHYP01000013.1:22909-30134 GCA_002414145.1 Methylophilaceae bacterium UBA5127
AGATGGGGTGCATAACAGTTATGAAGCGCCGCAGCGCTTGGGGGTCGATAGATGGCTGGCACTGATTGCAGCAAATCAGATTGCCCAAACGCATTGTTTGGTGGTGAGTATGGGCACAGCCATCACAATGGATGCTTTAATTAAGGATAATAATGCACGCGCGTCATTTATTGGCGGTACCATTATGCCTGGCATGAGGATGATGCAAGACGCATTAAGTCATCATACGGCGGATCTTAGTTTTACACACGGGGGTTTTACACAGGGGGATTTGCAAAAATTTCCTAAAAATACGCAAGATGCCATTTTTTCTGGATGTATAAATTCGGTAATTGGGGCGATACAATTGCAATGGCAACGCTTGAAGAATGTTGCTCAAACGCCGCCAGCATTACTATTAAGTGGTGGCGATGCAGATTTGTTGGTAAAAAATTTATCAGGTGATTTGTTAAGCTACGTGAATATTGTGGATAATCTTGTATTACGTGGTTTAATGCGATTAGAACGATTAGAAAGAGATTCAGCATGAGATTTGTGTTTTGGTTGTTGTTGATATTGAATGTAGGGGTACTAGCTTATTTCAATTTGAACCTTATTGCGCCTTCCCCAGCAACAAAAGCAAAGCCTGATTTAAACCCAGAAAAAATACAATTGCTCACACAAGAAGCGCTGACAGCAATGCCTAAACGAAATACTGCACTTGCTTCTGATAGTTCGCTTCCTGTTTCTAATGAACCAGCATCCTGTTATGAGTGGGGTAGTTTTACCTCAGATAAGCTCACTGAAGTTCAGAATATTTTGGCAGCGCTCAATGTTAAGAATAAAGTGGTGCAAGAGGGGAACCAGCAATCTGTACGTTATTGGGTGTACAAGCCTCCATTGCCAAATGCAGAGGCTACCAGAGCGAAAGTGGCAGAGCTTAGAGCGTTAGGAATAGAGGATTTCTTTGTGGTATTAGAACCTAAAATGCGACATGCCATTTCATTCGGTATCTTTAAAGATGAGCGGCTTGCCAATAAACTGGCGGATGACTTGCGTCATAAAGGCGTGCGTGAGGTGGTGGTGGAGGCCAGAAATCAAGGGGGTGAAAGTGCATTTTTGGTGCTGGAGGGAGTGACCGCAACATTGCTACAACAACTCAAAAAGAACCAACCAGATTTCCCTTTAACCGATATTAAAGAGGTTGCTTGTCCTGTTAGCTAGGGAATAACTTTCCTGGATTAAGGATATTATTTGGGTCGAACGTCAGTTTGACCTGCTTCATCAGTGCAATTGTGGTGGCATCTATTTCACGCGGTACAAACGGACGTTTAGCCATTCCAACGCCATGCTCGCCAGAAAGCGTTCCTTGTAATGACAACACCAAGCTGAACACTTCATCTAAGCATGCATAAGCGCGTTGCATTTCTTCTGCATTATCGGGATTCACCAATAAATTCACATGAATATTGCCATTTCCTGCATGCCCAAAATTGACATTGCTAATTTGATATTGCGCACTCAGCTTTTCTAAACCTGTTAGCAGTTCAGGTAAGTGAGAAACAGGCACGGCAATGTCTTCATTGATTTTTTTAGGCGCAATATCTTTGAGTAGGGGCGATAACGCTTTGCGTGCAGCCCAAAGTGCTTTGGTATCGTGCGCTGGCTTGGCTTCAATCAAACCCTCTACTTGGCAAGCCTGAAGAATTGCCTCGGTTGCTTCCACGATTTCTTGCTGGCTACCATCCACTTCAATCATCAAGTAGGCTTTGGCGCTTTCTGGAAGTAAGTTTTTATGCTTACTACGGATCAGATTGAGCGCGCCATTATCTAAAAACTCAAGCGCACTGGGGGTGTAAGGTTGCGCCATAATCGCAGCAATGGCTTTGGCGCAACTGTAGGTGTCTACAAATTCTGCCGTGAAGCCTCCTGTATGTTTGGGGAGCGGGGTGAGTTTAAGCGTGGCCTCTGTAATCACAGCGAGTGTGCCCTCAGAGCCAACAATCAAGCGCGTGAGATCGTAACCAACGACACCTTTGCTGGTATAACAGCCCGTTTTAATGACATCGCCATTACCAATGACTGCTTTTAAACCAAGGATGTGATCGCGTGCAACTCCATATTTCACAGCATGCGGACCAGCAGCGCAAGTGGCTAAGTTACCGCCAATGCTGCAATAACTTGCACTGGAGGGGTCTGGTGGCCAGAAAAAACCTGCTGATTTAACTGCATCTTGCAATGTTTGGTTGAGTACGCCAGGTTCAACAATGGCCATGCGATTGTCACCATCTACGCTAATAATGTTGGTCATACGTTCTAGCGACATGACCACCCCACCCACTTCTGCTACGCTACCGCCTGCGGTGCCTGTGCCACGTCCTCGCGGAATTACAGGGATTTTGTGTGTATTGCAAAGTTTGATGATGCTTGAGACTTCTTCTGTGCTAAGCGGAAAAACCACAGCCATCGGGCTGTGGTAATTGCGGGAATTATCGTATGCGTAAGCGTAACAATCAACAGGGTCGGTAAAAACTCTGTCTTGAGGTAGTAACTTTTGTAAACTTGCTAAAAAGTTATCATTGGTCATGGTTGAGTTTACTGGAAGCTAGCGTTTTTTAGGCGGTAGCATATCGGTAATCGTACCTTCTTTCACTTCTGCGGCAAAGCAAATGGTTTCCGAAAGCGTTGGATGGGCGTGTATCGTCAGACCTAAGTCATGTGCATCGGCACCCATTTCAATGGCTAGCACGGCTTCTGCAAGCAGCTCGCCAGCATTGACACCCACGATACCTGCGCCAATGATGCGGTGTGTTTCTTTATCGAAAATCAGTTTTGTTGAGCCTTCAGTACGTGCAATCGAAAGTGCTCGCCCGCTGGCCGCCCATGGGAAAGAAGCTTTTTCAATCTCAATGCCTTTGGCTTTTGCCTCTGTTTCTGTCATGCCAACCCAAGCGACTTCTGGATCAGTGTAAGCAACACTTGGGATTACAGAAGCCACAAACTCAACTTTGTGACCAGCGATGACTTCTGCCGCTACTTTGGCCTCATGCGTCGCTTTGTGGGCAAGCATGGGTTGACCAACAATATCCCCAATCGCAAAAATATGCGGCACATTCGTGCGCATTTGCTTGTCTACTGCGATAAAACCGCGCTCATCTACCGCTACACCTGCGTTTTCTGCGCCAATATTTTTACCATTGGGACGGCGACCAATAGACACTAATACTCGGTCATACACTTGGGTTTCTTTGGGGGCATTCTCGCCCTCAAAAGAAACATAGATGCCGTCTTTTTTCGCTTCAATTTTAGATACTTTAGTTGAAAGCATGATGCTTTCAAAACGTTTTTCCATACGCTTTTGCAGTGGGCGCACCAAGTCGCGGTCGCAACCTGTGATGAGACCATCCATAAACTCTACGATGCTGACTTTGGTGCCAAGTGCGTCATATACGGTGCCCATTTCAAGACCGATAATGCCGCCACCAATCACCAACATGCGTTTAGGGATATCCGCCAAGGCTAATGCACCTGTGGAATCCATAATCCGTTCATCTTCTGGCGCATTGGGGAATTTAGTCGCTTGTGAACCTGCTGCAATAATGGCATTTTCAAAGCCTACTGTGGTGACTTTGCCATCAGCAGCCGTCACTGCGATTTGATTAGGACTGGTAAATTTGCCGACACCTTGCACTACTGTCACGCCGCGTTGTTTTGCCATTGCGGCTAAACCGCCAGTGAGCTTGCCAACAACATCGTTGGCTTTCCAGTTGCGGAGCTGCTCAAGGTCAACGCTCGGTTTATTAAATGTTACGCCGTGATGTGCGGTTTCTTCAGCCTCAGTAATAACCTTGGCCGTGTGCAGCAATGCTTTTGAAGGGATGCAACCTACGTTTAAGCACACACCACCTAGCGTTGAATAGCGCTCAATCAGTACGACTTTTAGTCCCAAATCTGCCGCACGGAACGCCGCGGTATAGCCACCTGGGCCTGAGCCTAAGACAACGACTTGTGTAGACAAGTCATTACCGCTTGTTGCAGCTGCTGGAGTAGGTGCAACCGAAGGCGTAGGTGCAGACGGTGCTGGGCTGGCAGCAGTTTTTGTGGATGCTGTAGTGTTTGCCTCAGCTTGCACTAATAAAATCAACGAGCCTTTGGCGACTTTATCACCCACATTGACTTTGACTTCTTTTACCAGACCCGCGTGTGAGGATGGTATGTCCATTGATGCTTTGTCGGACTCAACGGTGATAAGAGAGTCTTCTTTGGCGATGGTGTCGCCTGCTTTGATATGGACTTCAATGACATCGACAGAATCAAAATTACCAATGTCTGGCACTAAAACTTCTACTANNCTACTAAATTGCTCATGCATACCCTTAAGTATCTTTAACGAATTAGTCAGAATTTTATCATTAAACCATGTGTTGTAAGGGTTTCGCGTGTGAACTAATAGCGAAAAAAGTCAATTGGAGGGGTATAGAATGCGGTGCCTGCTAATATCAGTTACTGACTTTGGATTTTGTTGTGGCTTTGATGAGGGTGATTTTTAAGTGTTTGATTTGTTTATTTCTTTATTGTTGATTTATTTTTTGTGGCAGGCAAAAAAGCAGTTTTCATCGTGCAGTTTTCATAACCATAGTTACCACCAGTGTCATCGGGTTCATAATATCTATTTTGAAATGCCCAACGACGATTCCCTATTTTTTTGAATTCACCGATACCAGTGTTGAATTCAGCAATTTTTGCTTCTTTTAAGTTAAAAGTAAGTGCAAGTCGATTGCCATCTGCAACAGCTTGGCCGAGATAAACCATGTTGTTTTCAGTTTCGGTGATAAAGTCGTACACACCAAATTTATTATAACTATTAAATTTGTTTAACCTAAGTTGTACAATCACTTCATAATCGCCAACGGTCAGGTTTTTACGGTTACAAAGGTATTCGCCACTATAGTTTTGTCCAGTGAATTTTGGCTTGTTTTCTTCGCTTAAAGTGGTTTCAGCATGTAAGGTAGGGCTTACATAAAACGCAGTGAATAGTAGGCAAAGCAGTAGTTTTTTCATATGGATTACTATGTTGTTCGTTGTGATGTGGTCAAAATGTTCATTTGGGCTTAATTATAAATTATCGTAATTTATTTTTGATTAGGATACGCATTCATTGACGATACTCAATATAATCTAGCACGCGAATATTATCATTTTCGCATCGTTACAAGGTAAAAGATTTAATATTTTTTAGGGGTGTCAGTTGCTGTTAAATTCATGGAAACGTTATGCGGTGTTTTATAGTGTAGTGCTTGCTTTATTTGCTTTTTGGTTTTATCAAAAAAATCAGCCAGTTGATATCGTCAGCCCACAGCTAGGAGACACGCAAAAACTACAATGCATCTCTTATGCGCCCTATTATGGTAAGGGGCAATCCCCATTTGTAGATGGCATGCATATTTCTCCAACACAAATTGATTCCGATTTAAAAAAACTATCGGCTTTGACTAACTGTGTGCGTACTTATTCTGTGGGGCAAGGTTTAGATTATGTGCCAGAAGCAGCTGCAAAGTTGGGTTTGAAAGTGCTGGTAGGCGCTTGGATTGGTTGGACAGAATCAGATAATCAAAAAGAGATTCTATTGGCTACGCAAAAAGCCAATGATTATCCTGATACAGTGAGCGCTGTCATCATTGGTAATGAAGTGTTATTAAGAGGTGAGCAGACAGAACAAAAAATGCGTGCTTATTTACAATTGGCCAAACGTCAAACACATAAGCCGATTACTTACGCGGATGTTTGGGAGTTTTGGTTAAGTCATCACGCACTAGAACAAGAAGTGGATTTTGTGACGGTACATATTTTACCTTATTGGGAAAACGATCCTGTCGCAGTTGAGGTGGGCGTTAAGCATACTGCTGATATTATGGTAAGACTGCAAAAGACATTTCATCGGCCTATTTTAATCGGGGAGACTGGCTGGCCATCGGCAGGACGTGCACGGAATCATTCAGAGCCTAGTATAGTGAATCAGGCGCGTTATATACGGGAATTTTTACAAAAAGCACATGAGCAGAAGTGGCAATACAATGTGATTGAAGCCGTTGATCAGCCTTGGAAGCGTCAGTCGGAAGGGACGGTGGGTGGGTATTGGGGCATATTGAGCGCCGATTTAGTCCCAAAATTTTCGCTTACGGGGGCTGTCAGTGAACGTAATGATGGTGTATTGCCATGGATGTTGGCGTTGTTAGGTGTCATTGTTTTTAGCGGAGTTGGCTTGGTTAAAAGGCAGCGATCTGCATCTGAGATAACTGGCTTAAGCGTGCTAGGGGCTATCTTTGTGTTGAGTGTGTATTTACAGATAGAGTATTTAGTGACTTCATGCAGAGATATGTCGGAGTGGTTTACGCTTGGGATAGTCGCATTTTTTGGTTGGCTTATCGTGTTGGCTGAGCCTTACCAGATTACATTTCAGCAAAAAAAATGGTTATCAATATCACGTTTGGCGCTATTTGGTTTATTGCTGGCTGCCATCGCCACGGGATGGTTCTTACTCAAAGACGGGCGCTATCGTAACTATCCAATCATATTGTTTGCGTTGCCTATGCTGGTGATCACGATGGGTGGGCCGCATTGGATTGAGGCAAAAAATCACTTACAAGGTTTTTCAAAATGGATACTACGCATCCTATCAGTCATTGCTTTAATTTTGGCTGTGTTGTGCGTAAGGAATGAGCCACAAACTGAAACAGCATACTTATGGCTGTTTGTAGTTGGGCTTGCTACTTATTCGGTTTGGTTTGCGCAGTCGCGTACCAATCAAAATTAATTTAAATAGAAATATATGCAGTTATTCAAACGACTTTTTTTTCCCCTGTTATTCGCATTGGTATTTGCTGGCACTCATTTTGGAGTGTGGTCGCTTGCTAATCGTGCGCTACCATTAATTAATGTGAAGCCTGCTGTGCACGGCTTTGCTTATAGTGCTTTTAGGACAGATCAAAGCCCATTTCAAGGGGAGTACCCTAGTACGGCTGAGTTGGTACAGGATTTGGATTTGCTTAAAAAGCATTCAAATCGCATCAGGGTCTATTCTTCTATCGATAATGCTGAGGTCACAGCATTGGCGGCAAAGCGCAACATGACTGTGATCGCAGGAGCATGGATTAATAAGGATAGCAAAGCCAACGCGCGCGAAATCGCTGCTTTGCAGGAAAAACTCAAAAACTACAGCAATATCGAACGCGCAACAGTAGGTAAC